>JBBSQH010000088.1:0-15550 GCA_038258055.1 Actinomycetales bacterium | reverse complement strand
TGGTGGTCGTCGTGACTCGGACGCGCGCACCCAACCCGGGAACCGGCACATACGGAGTCATGTGCGGAAAGGCAACCGCTGAGCGCACCGATCGGACACCGGGGTGCGGGGTTCCTATGCGACCGCGGCCACGCCGCGGCGCAGGAGCCGCCGTGCCGAGTCGAGACGGAGGCTGTGCTGGAGCACGTGCGAGTCCGCCAGGAGCGCGGTGAGGCGCTGCTCGAGGTCGGCCAGCCCGGACCGCAGGTCACCGATCTGGACGGGGACGAAGTGGGCGGGGCGCCGCTGCCCGAAGTCGGTGAGCTCGGCGCGGGCCATGCCCAGGAACGGCAACACCACGGCGTGCCCGTCCTGTCCGGTCGCGCCCTCCAGCGCGGCGAGCAGCGAGACCGCGTAGACGAAGTCCGGGATCCCGTCGTGCACGTCACCGTCGCGATCGATGGTCGGAACAGGCATCAGTGTTGGTCCTTTCGAGAGAGGTCGGCAGCAGGTTCGACCCCGCTACCCAGTGGAACAGAACAGGCCAGCCCGGCGCATCTGGCGCGCCCGTCCTGGTGGAGAACAGCAGCGGCAGCCCGCCTGTGGACAGGAACTAGGCCTCGCACCGGGATCATCGCGACCACCCTGGTGTGCCCGGCGGCCGGGGACCCTCGCCCGGTCGCGGCGGCGGGGGAGGAGGCGGCGTGATCGCCGGCCGCCTCGCCTGGCCGGGTTGACCGGACTGGTTGGTGGAGGTGTCGAGCTGGGATCCGTTAGCCGCAGCGGCGGCGTCGTGCTCGGTCGCGGGGTCACCGGAGGCCTTCTCGGCGCTGTCGGCGGCCAGCTCGGCCGAGAGCCGATCCCGCTTCGCGCGGACCTCGGCGAGCTCGCCGGCACGCGGGAAGACGTCGCCCAGGCCGTCCCGGGCCTTCTCGACCTCACGGTTGATCTTCGTCGTGTCCATCTCGACGTCGTCCAGGACCCGCTCCAGGCGCCGAGGGAGGTTCTCGACCCGGGTCGCCAGGCCGATATTCGGTTGCCGCACGTCGCCGGCCTCGACGAGCAGGTGCACCCGCGGCACCTCCACGAGCGAGACGACGTACCGGGGCTGGCCCATCCACGAGTCCGCGGACACCTGCAGGTGCAGGCCGCCCACCTCACCGAGCGGCTGAGGGTCGCGCTGGTAGGGCTGCACCGACAGCAGGGCGCGCTGCAGTGCCGGGGCGGCATCGGCGCGCTTGGTGTAGGCCGCGCCGTTGATCCGGATCGAGAACGCGTCGCCGTCGGTGTCGCGCCGCCCCGGGATCGCCGCCAGCAGCTGCTCCCGGTCGGTCGCGAGCCGCTCCAGTCGCGGCCCGGCCTCCCGGATCGTCGCTGCAAGGCTGCGCTGGGCGGCGGACCAGGCGCGCTCCAGTCGCTCCAGCTTTGTCGCCTCGGTCTCGGCCTTGGCCAGCTCCATGATCCGTGGGTCGCCCGATGCGAGGGCCTTAACCTCGGCGTAGGACAGGGCCGAGTCGCCGATGTCCTCGATCTCGCGCACATCCAGACGGCCGCGCATCAGCTGGTTGATGAACTTCGCCTTCCGCTCCACGGTCTGCCACAGGTAGGTGTCGAAGCTCGACTCGGTGACGTACCGGTACACCTGAACGGACGCGTTCAGATTGCCCTGCCGCATGATGCGGCCGTCGCGCTGCGCCAGGTCGGCCGGCCGCCATGGGCAGTCCACGTGGTGCAGGGCGACCGCACGGCGCTGCACGTTCGTGCCCACGCCCATCTTCTCCGTCGACCCGATCAGCACCGACACGTGGCCGGTGCGGGCCTGCTCGAACAGCCGCGCCTTCGCGCGGTCGTTGTTGGCCTCGTGCATGAAGCGGACCTTCCCGGCCGGGACGCCGCGGGAGACGAGCTGGGCCTTGAGCTCCTCATAGGCGTTCCAGCCTGACCCGGTCGGCGTACCCAGGTCGCAGAACACCAGCTGCAGGGCGCCCGGCTCCGGGTCCTTGCCGAAGACGATGTCGGCGTGGTCGTGGTAGATGCCGGCGACGCGTTCGGCGACCGCGTCGACCTTGGAGGGTTCCCGGTCCAAGAAGGCTCCAAGGCCGTCGAGCTGGTGGTCGACGAGCCGCAGGTCGAGCGCGGCCGCGCGGCCGTGGCCGCTGATCTTGAGCATGTTGTCCTCGCTTGGATCAACAGCTCGTGAGGCGACGGCGTCGGCCCGCGCGGCGAGCAGCGCCATGAAGTCGATCAGTTCCTGTGTCGGCGGCACCACGACCGTCTCTGGCGTTCCTCCCTCAAGGTCCGGGGTGGGCAGGTTGAGGTCATCTGCGGTCTTCACGTCCGCGACCTGGTGCCACAGCCGCAGCAGTTCGGGGACGTTGTTGAACTTCGCGAACCGGGCCTTCATCCGGAACCCCGTCCCGGACGGGGAGAGCTCGAGGTCGGTGACGACCTGCCCGAAGGTGGCCGCCCAGGTGTCGAAGTCGCTGATCCCCGCCGCCTCCAGGTCGTTCGGGGCGAGATAGCGCAGCATCGTGTAGGCCTCGGCCACGGAATTGGCGATCGGGGTGGCGGTCATGAACGTCGCCACCCGCCGGCCGTGCCGACCACGCAGGTAGGACATCTTCAAGTCCAGGTCGGTGGCCCGGTTCGACCCGTCCACGGCCACACCAGGGATGTTGGAGGCCAGCCGGAGGTTCTTGTAGCCGTGCGCCTCATCCACGCACAGGTAGTCGATCCCGGTGGCCTCGAAGGTGATCGCCGGGTCGCGCTCGACGTCGCGTAGCTTCTTCAACCGCTCCTCGGCCCGTGCCAGGGTGCCCTCCAGACGTTTCACCGACAGCCCGCGCTCCGACTTCGAGGCGGCCAACCACATCCGCAGCTGCGTCAACTGCTCGTCGAGGTAGGTCTCCTCGGTGTCCCTGGAGACCGGGATTTTCTCGAACGCCGAGCGGGACATGATGACCGCGTCCCACTCACCGGTTGCGGCGCGAGCGACGAACAACTGCCGCTTGTCCTTGACCAGGTCCTCGGTGCCGCACGTCAGGATGCGGGCCTGGGGGTAGGCCTGCAGCCACTCCCTGCTGAACTGCTCCAGCATGTGGTTCGGCACCACCACCGCCGGCTTACGTACCAACCCGAGCCGCCGCAACTCCATGCAGCCAGCGATCGCGGAGAAGGTCTTGCCCGCGCCGACGTCGTGGGCGAGCAGCACCGAGGGCTGGGCCACCATCCTCGCCACCGCGGCGTGCTGGTGTGGCCGCAGCCGCAGGCTCCGGCCCATGCCGGGGTAGTGCTTGTCCTCGTCGACGTCGTAGGAGCGCAGCACGATGGCGTTGAGCACGTCGTTGTAGCGGCGCACCAGCTGCTGACACCGCTCGGGGTCCTCCCACAACCAGCCCGAGAACCGCTCCTGCAGCGCCTCGGCCTTCTCCTGCGTGGCGAAGGTCTCGGTCTCGTTCGGGATCCGCCGCCCGTCCGGGGTCTCGTCGGTGACGCGGATCTGCCGCTGCTCCAGGCAGGCCTGCACGATGTCGATCGCACACGCGCGAGCGGTGCCCCAGGTGTTGGTGGCTGCCACCGAGTGCCGGTTGCCACGCACCGACCACACTGACCCGCCTGGATGTTCTACCTGCGCGGTGCGGTCCTCGAGGACTTCGTGCAGGAACTGCTCCACCGTCTCCGCCGGCACCCACGGCACGCCGAGCTGGGCGACGATCTCGGTCGGCCCCAGATCCTCGGGCAGCACCTCCACGAGTGCGGCCTCGGCCGCCTGTAGGCGGCGCACCATCGGCTGTGCCGACTCGTCGCCGAACGCGACCGCGCCATCGACCAGCTGCTCGAGGACCTCCCCGACCCGACTCAGCCGGGCTCGGACGTTCCCGGACAGGAACTCTGCTCGGGGCACCCAGTCGGCTGTCCAGCCGTCCTCGGTGCGCTTGACCGTGTCCGGGTCGACGAACGCGAACCCCTCCAGCTCGTCCGCGGCCTGCCTCTGGTCGACGCCGAGCAGTCGGGCGATCTCGCTGGTGCGCAGCTCGCCGTAGGTGTCCAGGCACAGCGACACCGCGTCGGCAGGGGAGTCCGCATGCGTGCGGATCACCCGTGGAGCGACCACCCGCGCGGTGAAGATGTCGGCCTTGCGGGCCGTGCCGGTCGCGGAGTCGTAGTGCTCCAACGCGAACACGGGCGGGGAGTGAGGGTCGTCCCCGAAGCCGCCCTGCCGCGGCCGCACCTGCGCGAGCACCGGCTCCCCGGTCTTCGGGTCGAACCGGCCTGTGTTGCGGCTGGTGACCCGGTTGATCGGCCCGTACCGCTTGACGTAGGCGTCGTACTGCCGGTTCAGCCGCTCCCGCAGCGCCGCCATCTGCTCCTCACCGGCCATCCCCGGCCCGGTGGGCACGGCGGTGGCGGTCGGCAGGTCCCCGGGCAGGGGAGTGGTGGCCTCGGCCTCTAGGAGCGTGACGACGGTGTCGCGCAGTCCCAGCAGCATCCGCAGCTCGTTCGCCTGCGACTTGGGCACCTTCAACGGCTCGGGGACGCCGTCGCGCACGTGCTGCCAGCCCCCGTCCTCGTCCATGCTGATGTTCCCCTCGGCGCGCACCACCCGATCGGGCAACACCAGGGGCTCCTCCTCGATCCGTCGCTGCGGCGACCGGCCAGGCCGTGCCACCGGCGTACGCGCCGGTGGGTTGGCAGTCGGCCGTGTCGCGACCGGGCGAGGGGTGAACAGCGGCCGGACGCCGGCGTAGTTGGTGAGGTCGAAGGTGAGCTGGCGCTGCAGGTCGGTTGCGACCCGCTCGGCGAGGCTTTGCCCCTCGGTCGTCAGCGGTGGGCTGACCGCGACCTCGGGCCCGAACCGGCCCATCCGCGACGTGAGCCGGCCCAGCACCCGGGCCGGTTGCTGGACGACCAGCGCATTGAGGTTGACCTCCTTGTCCTCGACCCCCGGGCCGGCACGGAACGATGGCAGCGGCTCCAGACCTCGCCAACTAGGCATCAACTCCAGCGGCTCCTCGCCCTCGGCCCGGCGCCGGAACACCAGCAGGTCGGTGATCACGTCGGTGCCTGCGGCACGGTGGTGGGCCTGGTTGGGCAGCCGCAGCGCCGAGACCAGATCCGCCATGGAGGCGAACGCCTCACGGGCCGCAGGGTTCGCCGCATCCATCGTCCACCGCGACGTCAGCACCGCCACCACCCCTCCGGGCCGGGCTAGGTGCAGGCTCTTGTAGATGAAGTAGTTGTGCAGGCTCAGCCGCTCCGAGTTGTACGTCTTGTCGTGCGGGACTACGTCGGCGAAGGGCACGTTGCCGATCACCAGGTCCCGCTTCCCCTCAGGCAGCCGGGTCTCTGCGAACGACTCCGCGCGAATGTCCGCGGCGGGATAGAGCAGAGACGCCACCCGCGCGGTGGTCGGGTCTAGCTCGACACCGACCACGTCACGCACATGGTCGGGCGCAAACCCGATGAAGGTCCCCGAGCCACAGCCCGGCTCCAGGACCCGTCCACCGGCGGCCTCGTCGAACCCGGCCTCCCCGAGGGCCGCCCACACGGCCTTCACCAGCGCGGCGTCGGTGTAGTGCGCATTCAGCGTGGTGCGAGCCGCGGCCGCGCGGACACGACCCGCCAGCAGTTCGCGGGCCCGCAGAGCCGGCTCTGCGTGATCAACGGTGTCGTCGAAGACCTCCGGAAGCGACCCCCAGCCCGACCAGCGCGCCAACACCCCCTGCTCCTCAGCAGACGGGAGCCGGTTCTCCGCGTCCAGCTCGGCCAGCAGCTCAAGGACGGACACATTCGCCTTCAACCGCTCCCGCGTCGTCGTCGGAGCCAGGTCCTGCTGCGAGCCGGGCTGGAACCGCAGCAGCTCGCCGGCCGGAATCAGCCCGTCAGCTGCGCCCGCAGCGGCGGCGGCCGCCTGAGGGAGGGTAGTCAGCCCTGGGACAGTCCCGGCTTCATGTACTCCCGCAGGACCTCCGACTCCGCTGTCGCCTTCGCTTCCGTCAACCGACCCAGCCGCTCCACGTAACCCTCCGACGGGCTCGAGGGCCCCGCGATCTGGTCCGCCAGCGTCCTGACCTCCTCCGAGATCTGCAGCCCCAGCTGCTCGAAGAAGTCCTCCGGATTCGAGATCGCCGCCAGCTCGGTAGCCCGATGCTTCGCGTAGTGATCCCGCATCCGCGCCCCGTACGAGTTCATCCCGCGTCCCTTCCTCCGTCACGGACCGACGTGAACTGCCCGCCCGGTCCTCACCTGCGGTGGCGACCTCACCAACGCTGGCCGTCTCCTCACCAGCCTGCTCACCTGGCTCCTCACCAAGATCCCACAGCGCCAGCTGATCTGAGTCGTCACCACTCGTACGCCGTCGCGCCACGCCCGGCACCTCCAACCCGTTGGTGAGGACGCCGGCCGCAGCACCCACGCCACGGCACACCACTGCCCTCACCACGAAAGGCACCCACCCGGAGCGCAGATCGGACACCTCGGTCAGAACTTTGTTGAAAACATTCACCGGGCGTGCCCGAGGCGTCCGATCCGCGCGGTGGCTCGTTGCCTTTCCGGGCATGACCACTACACAGAACCCGGCCCCAGGCCGGGCAGACCCGACCAGCGAGCACTCCGGTGACCGGCAGACCTTCGAGCTCTACGGACACCGGATCACCCACACCAACAACCCCGATGTGCAGCAGCTCCTCTCGGCCGCGCACACCGACCGGGTCCGGCCCCTGTGCATGTGCCGCACCGACGGCGTCGCCATGTACGTCGCCAAGGTCGGACACGAGAAGTACGTCATCAAGCGGATGCCCGACTCCGGCCTCGAGCACGCCCACCGCTGCGCCTCCTACCTGCCGCCAGAAGAACTCTCCGGCCTCGGCCAGGTGCTCGGCAGCGCGATCACCGAGGAAGCCGACAGCGGCCTGACGGCGATCAAGCTCGGCTTCCGCATGTCCAAGGCCGAGCGGGCCGCACCGGCCGGTGCCGGTGGCGGGGGAGTGGCCGACTCCGTGGCCGCGGACCCGAACCGGCTGACCCTCCGCGCGGTGCTGCACTATCTGTGGCAAGAAGCCGACCTCGCGACCTGGTCACCGGGCATGTCCGGCAAGCGGAACTGGCGGATCGTGTCCTGGTATCTGCGCCAGGCAGCCCGCGGGAAGGTCACCAAGGGCAAGCCCCTCACCACGCGTCTGTACGTCCCCGAGCCGTTCAACGTCGAGAAGAAGACCGAGATCGCCGCACGACGGCTCTCCGCGTGGGCGCCGATGCAGCAGCACGGCTCCGCCCAGCAGTTCACGATGCTCATCGGCGAACTCAAGGCCATCGACCCGGCCCGGTTCGGGCACAAGCTGGTCATCAAGCACCTGCCCGACGCGCCGCTCATGGTCGACGACACGCTCCTGGCCCGCCTCAACAAGCGATTCGGGGACGAGATCGAACTGTGGCAGAGCGACGACGAGGGCCACCTGATGGTCATCGCGACCTTCTCCGTCGGCCGCGCCGGCCTCGCCACCGCCGAGGAGATCTCCCTGGTCATGACCGACCGCAACTGGCTGCCATACGAGTCACTGGCCGACAAGCTGCTCCTCGACACCGCGCTCGAGGCACGCAGGCGGTTCACCAAGTCGCTGCGCTACAACCTCGCCCCCGACAGGCCCATGGCCTCTCTCGTGTTCACCGACACCGAGACCCCGACCGCGGCGTTCCTGCTCGCCAGCGACGAGGACCGCGAGGCGGTCGAAGAGATCGCCACCGACACCGGCACCGGGGTCTGGACGTGGGTGATCGGGCAGGACACGCCGTCCCTCCCGCCCGCAGCCGACCATCGGCGCACCGGGCCCAGCACCATCGACGCCATGCCGCCGCAGGAGGTCCGGGAACAGCCGTAGGCCAGCAGGCCTCTGCTACGCGTCGCCGGCTCCCGAGGTGCGATCCTCGGCGTCAGTGACGAGTCGAAGGTGAACTCGTCCGGTCCAGTCCAAGTCGAGGCGAGCGTCGTGCTCGACCGTAGACCTGGAGCCTGGGCACGTCGGGTCGTTGCAGGGGCCGAAGATCCGGTCGGCTTCGAGGTGCAGGTCATCCACGACGGGGCCTCCCGGCTCACCTGAGGGCCGTGGGGTGCGTCAGCACCCGCGCGCCGGCCACTTCGGGCGCCGGTGCCTCGGCGGTCGGCGTCGACGCGGGGCGGTCGGCCGCAGCGGCTCGGATGCGGTGTACCCGCTCCATCGAGTCGGCACCCTGGCGCCACTGCACGAAGTGGATCAGGGGATCAGCGAGGCCACGGTGGGCCACGATGCGGTCGGCGTCGCGCTCCACCACGGCGCGCCAGGCCCGGTCGGCCGCGGGTGCGATGTAGCTGATCGCGACCAGCACGCCGGTCGCGACACCGAGCGTGGGGTTTCCGCCCGGCTGGAAGCCCTGGTAGACCGCGACGACACCGATCACGATCCGCAGGTGCCACGCGAACTCGCCAGCCGGCACCCACGAGAAGATGCGCGCGATCTGACGGATGACGACGAACACCAGCGTCCAGGGGAACGCCCACAGCCGCGCCGCCAGGTCGAACCGGGACGGCCCGACCCGCTGGCTCGCTACCGCGTGCCCGATCGCCGTCGCAGCATCCGCGGCCGTCAGCCGGCGCTCGTACAGGCCCTGCACCAGCCACGGCTCCACGATCACCTTGTCCCGGCCGATCGGAGTAGCAGGAAGGCCGTCGGTGTCGGTCAGCCGCACCAGCACCCGCCCCGGGGCGAGGTCCAGCTTCTCGACCAGGGCCAGCGTCGGCTCGAGCACGGCGCGCTGCCCGGGGCGAAGGCCGCGGGCGAACCCGAAGATCCGGGCAGCCGGAGCCTCCAACCACCCGCACGCCAAGACGATCGACATCATCAGCGTGCCCAGGAACGCGAACACCAGGCCCGCGCCGGGCAGGAAGCCCAGGCCGATGACCGCGACGAAGCTGCCGGCGAGACCGGCCGGCACGACGGCGCAGAGGCGGATCAGCTTGGTCGACGTCCGCATGTTCCTCACGTCCCCTCGTGGGCGGGACCCTCATGAATCCCCGCCCAGCCGGCACGACCCGATCGTGCCGACACTTCCACTCTGAGTGTGCACCGAACCACCGACAGCGCAACCGCACCGCCGACGGCCTGTGGATAGCGAATCTCTATCCACAGGCCGCGGGCCGGAACCTTGACAACTGCGGCGGCGGCCTACTCACGCAGGCTGCTGTTCAGGCGGTCCTGGGTCTCCTCGTCGAGGTAGACCAAGTCGACCTTCGTGTGTCCCGCCGTGTGCCGAGCAGCGAGCGGGGGAGTGGCGGCGAGAAGCTTCGCGAGGCGCTTCTCCAGTCGCGAGCGAGTGTTCTGCACGGGTCTGTCTCCGTCCTTCTCAGCGGCCCGGGGCCGACGACTCCGGGCCGGCACCGTTGACGCCGGGGGCGTTGTGGGCGTCCTGGTCGTGGGCACGGCGCTCCTGCGCGGTCGTGTCGCGCAATGCCGCCTGCTGCATCAGAGCACCGGCGGCCGCAGGCACCGCACGGTCCCACTCGCGCGGGTCCACGGCCTGCTCGAGGGCAGCGGCCACCAGGTCCGCCAACGGGTCGCTCTCCGAGAGCTGGTCGAGGGCGGTCCACGCCTGGGCTCCCTTGCCCTCCAGGAACGAGCTCAGCGCCAGCATCGTCGCCGGGCTGCCACGCACCTCACTCGGTGCCCGCCGCACGAGGTCCTGCCAGAACTCCGAGAAGACGGGCGCCTCCTCGCGGCTCATGCTGAACACTGCCGCGTCTCGGGCGCCGCTGTCGTGGAGCACGGCCAGGACCCGGGCCGCGTCGCCGTCGGAGAGGTACTCCCGATCGCGGCGGAACTGGTCGAGCTGTGCGCCCAGCCACTCGACTTCGGACCGGCGGGCAGCCACATCCATGTCGAGTGCGCGGGCCTCGGCGGCAGGCAGGTGCTCGGCAACCGCGGTGGGGTCGCCCTGCATCCCGGCGGCGAGGTCCTCGCGCCGGCCGACGGGCATGACCCGGCCCATCAGTGCGAACTCCGCGTCGATCCGGGCGCGGGCGCCGGGGTCGACGGTTCCGCGGGTGCCTTCGAGAAGGTCGGTCCACTCCTCGCCATTGACCCACAGCATCGGCCCTACGTCGGGGCCGCGGGCCTCGCTGTTGACCAGAGCCTCACCCAAGGCAGCCAGCGCCTGGACGCAGGCGCGGCCGTCCTCGCCGTACGCCACGAGGGCGACGCGGACAGGGTGGTGCCGGTGGAGGTAGACATCGGTGAGCGCCTGGAGGAACTCACCCATCTCCTCGGGGGACTCGGGAATGTCGAGGCGGGCGGTGGGACCGTCGCCGAAGGCGAGGCAGACCATGCCCCGTGGAGTGAATCCCAGCGTGTGGGAGATGGACGAGATCAGCTCGTCGTGCGAGCTGATCTTGAGAACGTTGGTCATCGACGATCACCTGCTCGGGTTGGAGGGCACGTTCTTACGGAGAAGCAACCGGTCACGCGTCGGATCGGACAGCGGCCCGCTACCGATCTGGGGCCGTTGTCGAACGGGCCCGTCCGGGGGCGTCGGCGGGCATCCACCGCGAGGGTCCGGACGCGAGCTGGTTGAGCGCGACAGCTTGAAGCGGCGCCGATCCCGGAGGGGCATCGCTTGGGATCACGATCCCCTTGTTCGCTGCGCCGAGCTGCTCGAGCGCCATCCCCCAGGTGCGGCCTGTCAGGTGCCCCAGCTGTACGCGGTCGGCGTCGGTGCGTACGACGAGGCGGTCGATCGCGTCACTGGTGAACACGGGGCGACCCTGCGCGTCGCAGTCCGCGACGAACACGCCCAGGTCGGGGTGATTGAGGTGCACCTCGCCGAGGTGCTCGTACTTCGGGTCCTCCCAGACCTTCCATGCTGCGTCGGAGGGCAGTGCCGCGGCGATCTCCGCGCTGGAGCCGACCGAGATCTCGCTGTGAATGTACCCGCGGCCCAACTCGAGCCCGCGCTGGCGGCTGGCGTTGGCGGGCCCCGGCGCTGGGTCGCCAGGGAGCACGAACTCGTGTCCCAGTCCGAACTCCTCGAAGATCTCGAGGACGGCATTTACCCGCTCCGACGGGCAGGAGTAGACGATGACTTCAATCGGTGTGCGATCACCCATGACACGTGGACCTCTCTCCGGGGTTCAGATGGCGATGCCGGAGTGGCCCGGCTTGTCTGGCTGGTGGGTCTGCTGCGGGGGACCGCTGCTGGACCACGGCTGACTGGTCGTGTCCCGGCCCCCCGACGTGACGGCAGGCGCGAGGGTGGCCGCGTAGCTCAGCGACCCGGCCAGTGCGGCTGAGGTCCGCGCCCTCGACTGCGCGCTCTCGATCACCGAGCGCATCATCGACACACCCTCGTCGGCCCGGGTCACCTCCTGGCCGGCGTGGTGGACACGCGAATCCAAGAGCATCAGCGCATCGGTCGCCGCCGCCGACTCGGCCGCATGCCGCGCGTGGCGGGTGATCTGATCCGCCACCGGGCGCGCGAGCGCCACGACCTCGGCGAGGACTTCGATCTGAGTCCGCAAGGCCCGGATCTCGACGTCACGGTCGTCTACGTCGGTGCCGCGGCCGAGCTCGTAGCCAGCGCGCTCGATCGCGCCGCTGGCCGCGGTGAGATGGCGGGTGAGGTCGTCGCCGAGCTCGTTCATCACGCCGGACCTGTTGCGAAGCCGCCCCAGGTGTTCGCCGGCGGACTCCAGATAGAAGTCCCTCCGCTCCTCCTGGTGGGCGTAGAAGGCGTCGAACGCGGCGTCGTCCAGGACCCTTAGCGACGAAGCTGCGACGTCGCTGAGCTCATCGACGGTCTCAGCCGCGCCCCGCAGCGCCCGCTCCGCGTCGAAGACGGCGTCGGCGGCCGCGAGCACTTCGCGCTCCTTCATCGGATCTCACCGAACCTGCGCCCGGGGTCATCGACCGTGGCGAAGATGGACTTGGGCTGGTTCGCCGCCGTCATGGTCTGCGTCAGCTGGTCGCGCAATGCGACCACCGGATGAGCCTGTGGGTTACCGGCGGCGCCGGACGAGTTGTTCGGGAACTGGTTCATCGGTCGTTCTCCTCGTGAGATGTGTGCTCTGCCGCGGAGAAGCAACCGGTCGCGCCCTGGATCGGACAACCACAGCGGAACAACATCGCCCACGGCGGCAAGCGGGCCGGTGGGGGAGCGAGGGGTCTTCCGCAGCGGCGACGGGTGGTCGACACTTACTGGCCATGGACGACGAGGCGGCACTACTCGAGCGGCACGTGGCCATGGCGGCATCCGCCTGGCGCCACGCGAAGGCCGACACCGAGGCCTACCGCCGCCTGGTCGTCGCCACCACCGAGTGGGACGAATACGTCGCCCCGAGACTCGACGAGCCCGACGGTGTCGACAAGGCCGACGTGGCCGCCCAACTCCGCAGGGCAGCGCGCCGAGCATTACGGGCCATGGACGACGAGGCGGCCCGGCTCGCGCGACGGGTGGCTATATCGGCTTCCGCCTGGCTGCACGCGGAGGCCGACACCGAGACGTACCGCCACTTCGCCGCTGCCACTGACGAGTGGGATGCCTACGCCGCACCGCAACTCGAAGAGCCCGCCGAGGAACTGCTCGACCAGCTGGCAGATCACTCGGCACCGCTCGCGCTGGGCGAGGTCGTCGCCGACGTCACTGCCCAGATCCGCAAGGCGGCCCGCCGAGGCAGCTGACCCGTCCCACGCTGGAAGCACGTCGTTGGGGGAGTGCGAGCGCCCGGGCCGTCGCACTGTCTCCCTCGGCCGGTACTTGGATGGGCTGAGAGCCCGCGGCGTCTCGGGTCGCCAGCGGGCTCTCAGGCGGGGAGCCTCGCACACCCCACCGACACATGTCTGCCTCTCGCTGAAAGCCCAGGGCTCCGCGACGAGGCCGGCCAACCCCCGGGCGCGGGAGGCCTGGCCACGGGGCGGCGCTGTGTTCGGCGGGGAGCGGCTCTTACGGCAGACATGTCCACAGACGCTGGACCAGATCCTCCAGCCACGCGACGGCTTCCTCGCGTGATCCGAGTTCCTCGTGCGGACCCTGACCGACCGCGGTCGGGAGCCAGTCGCGCACCTGCCAGCCCACCGCCCGGGTCGTCGACTCCAGGTCCACCTCATCGTCGTTCAGGACGACCAGCAGGGCATGGGCGGCATTGCGGGCCGCCACGACGTCGGCCCAGCGCACCACCAGCGGCTCGTCAGGGTCGTAGGGCTGGCCGTTGCTTCCGCGGTCAAACTGCTCCGGATGCCGAGTCATCAGGAAGGCCTCGCTGTCCTCGTGGGTGTGGGCGCCATGATTGCCCGCCCTACTCGGCCTGGTCGGTCAGGACGGTACGGCATTCCGGTCATCGCGGATTGGACGCCGGAGGCCTAGTCGCGCTCGACCCGGAGGGCGATGATCCACCAACCCTCCGGCACCAGCCGCTGAACGGCCGCCAGGGCCCGGTCGTAGTCGCTCTCCTCGACGACGAGCTCGTCTCGGCCGAGGGTATAGCCGCCACGGTGATCGGGCGGGGCCTCCTCGACGGTGGCGTACATCGAGAGCACGCGGGACATCCCTTATGCCTGAGCTGTCGATGGCCGGAGCTCGTGATGATCCCGCCAGGCTTGTTCACCGTCGTCGTACTCGACCGTCCACTCGTCGACGGCGGTCCGTTCGACGATTTTGGCGTGGTCCCAGCCGGTTCCGTCCCTGCGGAGGACGTCGACACGGGAGTCGTCGGGGAAGGGATTGTGCTCGCCGAGATACTCCTGGATGGTCTCCTCGAGCGGAGACTTGCCACCCTGGGGAGCGGCGTTGACCCACTGCTCGAGCGGGTCGGTGGCTGCCCACTGCTGGGCGGCGGCCGCGACGTAGTTGGCCTCGCTGGTCATGTGCGGCCTCCTCGGTAGTACTGCCCGCTCGGGAACTCGCAGCCGATCCGAAACTCGCGGCCAACGAACTCGGTGCCGTCGCCAGCGATGCCGTGTCCGAAGCCCGCACTGATGACCACCTGCTCGTCGGCGGTGTCGCCGCCGGGTTCCTCTGCGACGTCGACGATGACCGGTAGGTCGTCGGGCAATCCCACGAGCGCAGCCCTCAGCTGGCCGACGGTCCACGCGTCGACGACGTGCTCGTACGGCTGCTCACCGGCCATGGCCAGCCTCGTCACTGGTCTGCACAGCCGCGGCGGCGGGGGAGTGCGCGGCGTTGGCCATGAGTGGAGTCTGCATCACATCGCCGACACTGGAGCGGTGCAGCCCTCGGCTGTGGATACCGGCGATGCCGCGCATCACAGCCCCCGCAGGTTGGGTCGGCCGGAGGGACCGCCAGCCTCAGCGAGGATGCGCAGCACCGTGGCGTCGTCGCGGAAGACCTGAGCGAGCTGGCCCGGACGACCGTCGAAGCCCGGGGGAGTGGCGCCGTCCTCGGCTGCGGTGGCAGCCGCGTCGAGGTAGCGGGCGACCCGGCGCAGCAGCGCCGGTGGGAACGCCATCGTGACATCAGCAGATTCCCCGGCGATCCCATCGGCGCCGGCGGCAGCGCGCGTGGGCTCGGTGCTGGCGATGGTGCCGAGCACTGACAGGCACTTCACCAGCTCGGTGACACGGGTCTCGGAGTGCTCGGGGTCGTCGCGTTCGGCGAAGCGGACCTGGCAGGCCTCGGCGAGCCCGGCGACCATCCGCCCCACGACATTGACCGGCACGGCCGCGGTCCGGGGTGCGTCGTACAACTCGGCGCCGGGGGACTCCTCGGCCAGCGAAAACGCGATCGACTCGGCCATGCCGGCGATCGCCTCGTCGGTGAGGTAGTGGCGCGCGGTGGCCTTCGTGGTCCGCATCAGCTGTGCCACCGCGTCGACGCGCTCGGTGATCAGGTCCTCGGCGGCCGCGCGTGACATGACCATCCCGTAGGTGTCGAGCGCCGCGAGGAGTGCGTCGACGCGGCCTTGGGTCCAGCCGGTGGTGCTCATCGGTCTCCTGCCGATCCGGCATCGGTGGACGGGCCCCAGCGTCCCTGGGCCGACTGTCGGGCCATGCCCGCGGCGCGGCCGATCGCCTCCCACGTCTCGCCCGACGCTCTGGCGATCGCGACCGCGACATCGAGCCGCTCCTTGGCTGCTGCCGCGGCCTGGGCGGCGGCCTCGACCTCACCCAGGGCGTCGGCACCGAACGCGTGCTCGGAGCGCCACAGGTCGTGGGCGACCTCGTGGACGTCCTCGCGGTCGGAGACGAACACGACGTCCTCGTCGGTGGCGTAGACCCGCAGGGCCCCCGGGTCCTCCAGCGCCTTGGACGGGACCCGGGTGAAGACGGGGCCGACCCAGGTGGTGTACCGGAACGAATCCTGGACCCGGCAGTCGCAGCAGATCACCCAGCCGGTGACCTCGCCGGCTGGCCGGGTCGGGTAGGACCATGTGCCGTCCGCGGCCTGCGCCTCGGGGCCGGAGGCCACCTGGTCGTCGGGAATCCCGCCACCGGTCACCCCGGCAGCGCGCTGGCCATCGACGAACTGCGGCACCAGGTAGCCCTCGTGCAAACCGTCTTCCGTTGTCCATCCCATGTCGCTATCATGGCAGGTA
>JBBSQH010000087.1:0-15610 GCA_038258055.1 Actinomycetales bacterium | reverse complement strand
CCACCCGAGAGATCAAGCGCTGCCTCAAGCGCTACATCGCCAGACAGATCTACCGACAGCTAGAACACCCCACCCACCCCCTTGCCGCTTGACGCGCCATAGGAGCATCCAGCGACACAGGACCTCGCCCGGGCGGGCGTTGACCGTTGCGGCTGCGTGTTGTGTCGCTGGCCGGTACGCGCGTCCGGCGTCCGGCGTCCGGGGTCGCCTAGCCTTCGGGCGGGAGGTGCCGATGGAGACCGTCGAGCTCAGGGTGCGGGCCGGGGAGTTGTTCGACGCCGGGTCCTGGCTGTACGCCTGGTTCCGCCAGACCGACCGGCGGGTCGTGTACGTCGGCGGGACAGGTCTGCCGCCGGCCGTGAGGACCTGGCTAACGACGACGACCCGCACGTCGCACGGGTGCGCAGCCGGTACCCGGGCTGGGCCGGTGACGACCTCGTTGTGATCGCGTTCCGGCTGGGTGACTCTTCCTCGCGGCCGCAGGCCAGGGCTGAGCTCGTCCGTCGGCTGTCCGACGCCGGTCTGCTGGCAGACGGCTACGTGGGGGACCCACCCGTTGACCTGCCGGCCGACCAGGCCCACGACGAGCAGGTGACCCGCATGGTGGAGCACCTGGCGCGTCGCCTGACGGAGCCGGGAGTCGACGACGGTTCGCCCCTGGCGACCTGAGGTGCAGGGCGTCCCGCTGTCGCCGCGGCCCTCGCCGCGGGTCGGGCCGTACCCCCCCGGCTGTACCGCCCAGCGACACAGGACCCCGCCCAGGGGGCCGTTGACCGTCGAGCCCGCGTGTTCTGTCGCTGGTCGGTACAGGCGTCGCGCAGCCGGCGGACCGACCCGACCCCCTCAGAGCGTCGTGAGGACGGCGAGCGAGGCCAGCAGGGCCACCTCGACCCCGGCGCCGAGCACGTCACCGGTCAGCCCGCCCAGGCGTCGGTGGGCGTGGGCGGCGAGCAGGCCGGCCGCCGCCACGGCGGCGACGACGGCCACGGCGGCGACCCAACCGGCCAGGACCAGCCCCAGCAGGGCCAGTGCGGTGGCCGGCAACCAGCACAACGCCCGCGGGACCGAGCCCAGGACGCCCGCCCCCAGGCCACCGCTCTGGGCCGGGCGGGTCCCGACCGCGGTCAGCAGGGCCAGGACGGCGCGGGAGGCGGCCCAGGCCAGGGTGAGCAGCCCCATCACGGCCCACCATGCTCGGCCGTCGACGAGCGCACCCGCCGCGGCGGCCTGACCGCCCAGCACCAGCACCAGCGTCGTCGCGCCGGCGGGCCCGACGTCGCCGCGGTGCATGACCTCCAGCGCGCGTTCGGGGGTGTGACCGGCGACGAGCCCGTCGGCGGTGTCGGCCAGCCCGTCGACGTGCAGGAACCGGGTGAGCAGCACCGCCACCCCGACGGCGACGAACCCGACGACGCCGGGCGCCACCCCCAGGGCCAGCAGGACCGCGGCCACGGCCCCGGCGATCAGACCCAGCACGGCCCCGGGCAGGACCGCCAGGGTCATCGCGACCGCGGCGGCCGACCGGTCCACGGACGCCGGGGCCTGGACCGGCAGCAGCGTCAGGGTGCCGAAGCCGAGCCGCAGGCCGTCGACCAGCGCCCCCGACCGCATCAGCCGTCCAAGAGGTCTGCCAGCAGCGCCGTCTCCGCCAGCAGGGACGCCGCCGACCCGAGCAGGGGCAGCGCCACGAGTGCGCCGCTGCCCTCGCCGAGGCGCATGCCCAGGTCCAGCAGCGGGACCAGACCCATCGCGGCCAGAGCGGGGGCGTGGGCGGGCTCGCTGGAGCGGTGACCCGCCGCGAACCACGCGGCCGAGCCGGGCGCCATCCGTTCGGCGACCAGGGCGGCGGCGGTGACGACGACGCCGTCCAGCAGCACCGGGGTGCGCCGGGCCGCGGCCTGCAGCTGGACACCGGCCATGCAGGCCAGGTCCGCACCGCCGAGGGACCCGAGCAGCGCGCGGGCGTCCCGACCGTGCTGGTCGACGGCCCGGGCCACGGCCGTGGCGACGACCAGGGTCTTGCGCTCCAGCGCCTCGTCGTCGACACCCGTGCCCCGACCCGTCACGTCGGCCGCCGGCAGGTCCAGCAGCGCGGCCACCAGCGCGGCGGCGGGTGTGGTGTTGCCGATGCCCATGTCCCCGACCACCAGCAGGTCGGCGCCCGCGTCGACGGACTCGTCGGCGATGGCCCGGCCCGCCGCCAGCGCGGCGGCCAGCTCGGCGGGGTCCAGCGCGTCCTCGGTGTCGATCGACCCGGACGACCGGCGGACCTTGTGCGCCACCAGGGCCGGGTCCACGTCGGCGGGCCAGTCCACGTCGACCGCCAGGTCGTGGGTGCGGACGCGGACGCCGTGGCGCCGGGCCAGGACGGTCGCTGCGGCTCCTCCGTCCAGGAACGCCCCGACCATCAGCGGGGTGACCGACGACGGGAAGGCCGACACCCCACGGGCGGTGACGCCGTGGTCGCCCGCGACCACGTGCAGGTGGACGTGCTCCGGGGGTGCTGGCAGGGCCAGCCCGCGCACTCCCGCCCACCACACGGCCAGGTCGCCGACCTGGCCCAGGGCGCCGGGCGGGGTGGCCAGCGAGGCCAGGCGGTCGGCCGCCGCGGCGGCGGCGACGCGGTCCGGGGCGGGAGGGGAGGGGAGGGTCCCTGCGCTCACCGGCGCACGTCCCGGACGTCGAGGCGCTCCTCGACGGCCTTGCCGCACGCGTCGCGCTCGACCACGTAGGCCCCGGCCCCGTCCCGCTCCACGACCGCCTCGGACAGCTCGGTGCCGCGGTAGACCAGGCCGGCGCCGTCGTCGGTGCAGTACGTCCGCCCGAGGGTGCCGTCGGCGACCAGGGAGTGCACCAGCGGTCGGCGGCGGGCCTCGGAGTCGTAGTGCACGCCGTTGTCGTAGGGGATCAGCCCGAGCCCGTTCGTCACCGGGTCCAGGCCCGGGCCGAAGGAGTCGGTGGTCCCGCCGGTGTGCCAGCAGATCGAGCCCGCGCTGACCCCGCCGAGCACGACCCCGGCCTCCCAGGCCTGCCGCATGATCGTGTCGAGACCGTGGGCGCGCCACACGGCCAGCAGGTTGACCACCGAGCCGCCGTTCACCCAGACGACGTCGGCGTCGAGCAGGTGCCCGGCCACGTCGTCGACGCTCGGCATCGGGAACAGCGACAGGTTCGTCGTCTGGACGCCGGCCGCCTGGCCCGCCTCCAGCACCCAGGCGTTCCAGTGGCCCTGGTCGCCGCCGGCCGTGCCCAGGTGGGTCAGCCGGGGCGTCCGGCCGTGCACGCCGGACAGGTCCAGGCAGTGCTGGATCAGGGGACCGAAGGCGATCCGGGTGCGGTGCCCCGGCACCCACCCCCCGGACGTGGCGACGATCGTGGGGGTGTCAGCGGGCACTGCTGTCCTCTCGGGTCGCAGGCGCGGTCCTGACGCCGTCAGGCCGCAGCCCCAGGTGGTGGAGCACGGCACGGGCCCCGCGACGGCCCGACACCAGCGCCCCCTGGATGGAGGGGGTGTCGCGGTGGTCGCCGACCACGAAGCGGCCGTCGGTCAGGTCGACCGGGCGGCGCACGTCCAGCGGCGGCGGGGTCCGCGGCAGGGCGCGCGGGATCTCGTGCACGGCCACCTCGTGGCCCAGCTGCGGCTCGGTCGCGCCGAGCACCCGCGCCGCCTGGCTGCGGATGCTGCGCAGGGCCTCGGCCCGGTCCTCGCCGAGCGTGCCGAGCACCGTGGTCGCGACCAGGTCGTGGGACCCGTGCATGGCCGCGGGCAGGTAGTCCGGCGCGCTGCGGTTGACCACGACGGTGTTGACCAGGCCGAACCGGCGCAGGTGGGAGCGGTCGCCGTCGACGTGCAGGTAGTGGCCGCGGCGGGCGACGTCCAGGGGCTCGGCGGTCAGGTGCCACACGGTGGTCAGGGCCTTGTCGGGGGCCGCGGGACGGTCCAGGAGCGCCGCGGTGGCGTGGGCCTCGCCGGCCAGCACGACCGTGCCCGCCACGACCGCGAAGTCGCCGTCGGCGTGGCGGCCGTGGACGGTCCAGCGGTCACCGGTCGCCGTCACCGACTCGACCCGGGCGCGGGTGCGGACGGTGCCGACCGGCAGCGGGGCGGCCACGGCGTCGGAGAACGCCTGCATCCCCCCGGTCGGCAGACCCGGCGCGGCACCGAGGCCCGACTTGGCGAAGGAGCGCAGCAGCAGGTCCACGTAGCGCCGGGACGTGCTGCCGTCGGCGTCGGCGAGCGTACCGGTCAGGAACGGCTCGACCACGTGCCGGCGCAGCGGGCCGTCCAGGCCCGCGGCGTCGAACGCGGCGTGCCAGCCGGTGTCCGGGGCCCGCTCGAGGCTGCGGACCGGCAGGGCCAGCGCCCGCCCGGCCAGCCGGGCGAGCCCGACCAGGTCCCCGACGCTCACGAGGCCCGAGCGCAGGATGCCGGGCAGGGCGTCCGGGCGACGGACGGGGTCGGCCAGCAGGGTGCGCGTGGTCGGGTCGTCGCCCCGCGCGACGACGACGCCGGCGCCCAGGCCCTGCAGCCTGAGCGCGTCGACGTCCACGAACCAGGGCAGGACGGGGTACGTCGGGTTGAGCAGCTGGAAGCCGCGGTCCACGAGGACCCCGTCGACGTCGTCGGTACGGACCCGTCCGCCCACGCCGTCGTCGGCCTCCAGGACCACGACGTCCAGTCCGCTGCCCATCAGCTCCCGGGCGCACGCCAGCCCGGCCAGGCCGGCCCCGACGACCACGACGTCGGCCGCGTGGGGCGGTCCGGAGGCGTCGACGGGGCTTCGACCAGGGACGGTCACGGGACGCGAGGGCACGGCAGCACCGTAGCCGCCCGCCTGTGGACGGCGCCCGCGGGAGGTGCCCCGACCGTGGTGGCATGGAGCGATGACGGGTCGGACGACGGGTGGGGCGGGCGAGCAACCGGGGGCGGAGCCGGCGGCCGGCGCGACGGTGGCGGGGGTCCGCCTCGGCCAGCGCATCGGCCGGGGGGCGACGGGGGAGGTGTGGGCGGGGACGGACCTGCTCGACGGCTCCCGGGTGGCGGTGAAGCTGCTCGAGGGCACGCCGGCGGACGTCGACGGTGCCCTGGCGCAGGGGACCCGGCACCCGCACGTCCTGGAGGTGCGCCGGGTCAGCCACGACCCGCCGGCGGTCGTCACGGTGCTGGCCGGCGGCGGGTCGCTCGCGGCCCAGGTGCGGGCCCGGGGCTGCCTGCGGCCCGGCGAGGTCGTCACGGTCCTGGCGCCGCTCGCGGACGCCCTGGCCTGGCTGCACGCCCGCGGTGTGGTGCACGGTGACGTCAGCGCTACCAACGTGCTCTTCGTCGAACGGGGCCGACCCGTGCTGGGAGACCTGGGTTCGGCGAGCCTGGCCGGGGCGGGGACGCCGGTGGCGACCCCCGGTTTCGCGGCGCCGGAGGTGGTGTCCGGGGCCGGGCCCTCGCCCGCGACCGACGTGCACGGCCTGGCCGCGGTCGCCTGGTTGGCGCTGACCGGGGCCGCGCCCCCGGCGGCCGAGGACCGCCTGCCGCTGCGCCTGCTCGTGCCGGAGTGCCCCGACGAGCTCGTGGACGCGGTGACCGCGGGCCTCGACCCGGACCCGCACACGCGGCCGTCGCCCTCGGAGCTCGCGGCCGCCGCCCGCGCGGCCACGCCGGCCGAGCCGGTCGGTCTGGTGCCGTCCGCCGCGCTGGGCGTGCGCCCCGACGAGGCCGTGACCTACCGGGTGCGCGCGTCCGCAGCCCGGCAGCGCCCGTCGGCGGCTCCGTCGCGCCGACGGTGGCGGCCTCGGGCCCGGGGCGTGGTGCCGGCGGTGGTCGCGGTGGTCGTCCTGGCCGTGGTCGCAGCGGTGGGCACGCTGTCCGGTCTCGGTGACGACCAGCCCCGTCCCCTGGTCGCCGCCGACCTCGAGCAGGAGGTCCGGGCGCTGGTCGCCGCGCGGCAGGCCGCGTTGCGCAGCGGCGACCCCGACATGCTGGCCGAGGTGCACCACCCCGACGGCACGACCCTGGGCGGCGACCGGGACCTGCTGCGGTCGGGGCCGGTCGACGTCAGCTACCGGGTGCTGGGCGTCGAGGCCGTGGGACCCGGGCCCGGCCCGGGCCAGGACCGCGACCAGGTCGTCGAGGCGGCGGTGAGCCTGTCGACGGCCACCGACGGCGCACCGGCGGTCGCCGAGGACGTCGTTCTCCGGCTGGACCGGCACGACGGGCGTTGGCTGGTCAGCCGGGTCACCGACTGAGCAGGACGCGACCTACTGCTCGGCGAGCCAGCTGGCGGCGTGGTCGAGGTCGCCGTGGACGAAGTCGAACCCGGCGTCCGACAGCGCCTGCGGGACCATGCGCTGGCTGGCCGTCACGTCCTCGGAGAACTCGCCCAGCACGATGCGCAGGGCGAAGCCCGGCACGGGGACCAGGGCGGGACGGCCCAGGGCACGGGCCACGGTCTTCGTCACGTCCACGTTGCGGGCGGGGTGCGGCGTGCCCAGGTTGACGGGCCCGGCGACGTCGGCCTCGAGCAGGAACTCGATGGCCCGGACCTCGTCGACCAGGGTGATCCACGGCCACCACATCCGGCCGTCGCCGATCGGCCCGCCCACGCCGGCCTTGATGATCGGCAGCAGCCGCCCGAAGGCACCGCCGCCGGGAGCCATCACCAGGCCCGTGCGCAGCAGCGCGGTCCTGATCCCGGCGTCGGCTGCCGGTTGGGCCTCGGCCTCCCACGCCACGACCACGTCGCTGAGGAAGCCCTCGCCGCGGGCGCTGGTCTCGAGCAGGACCTCCTCGCCCCGGTCGCCGTAGTACCCGACGGCCGACCCCGACAGCAGCACCGACGGGCGGGGGTCGAGCTCCAGCATGGCGTTGACGATCGTCCGGGTGCTGTCCACCCGGGAGCGCAGGATGGTCTGCTTGTAGGCGTCGGTCCAGCGCTTGTCGCCCACCCCGGCCCCGGCCAGGTGGACGACCGCGTCGGTGCCTGCGAGGCCCGCCAGGTCGACCGTGCCGGCCTTCGGGTCCCAGCTGACCTCGTCGTCGGCCGACGCCGGGCGCCGGACCAGTCGGACCACCTCGTGCCTCGACGCGCGCAGCGCGGGGACGAGGGCGGAACCGATCAGCCCGGACGCACCGGTGACGGCGACCTTCATCTGGTCAGAGACCCAGGTCGGACTCGAACGCGCCGTCCTCGAGCCGCACCTTGATCGCGGACAGGAAGCGCGCGGCGTCCGCCCCGTCGACGATGCGGTGGTCGTACGACAGCGCCAGGTAGACCATGGAGCGGACGGCGATGGACTCGTTGCCCTCGCTGTCGGTGACGACCGTCGGCCGCTTGACGACGGCCCCCGTGCCCAGGATGGCGACCTGGGGCTGGTTGAGGATCGGCGTGTCGAACAGCGCGCCGCGGCTGCCGGTGTTGGTCAGTGTGAAGGTGCCACCGCTGAGGTCGTCGGGGCTGATCGAGTTGGTCCGGGTCCGCTCGGCCAGGTCGGCGATCTTGCGGGCCAGCCCGGCGATGTTGAGGTCGCCGGCGTCCTTGATGACCGGGACCAGCAGGCCCCGCTCGGTGTCCACGGCCATGCCCAGGTGCTCGGCGCCGTGGTAGACGACCTCGTCGCCGTCGATGCTGGAGTTCACGACCGGGAACGCCTTGAGCGCCTCGACGGCGGACAGGGCGAAGAACGGCAGGAACGACAGCTTGACGCCCTCCCGCTCCTGGAACGGGCCCTTGGCGCGGTTGCGGAGCGCGGCGACCCGGGTGACGTCCACCTCGACGACCGTGGTGAGCTGCGCCGACACCTGAAGGGACTCGACCATGCGCTGGGCGATGACCTTGCGCAGGCGCGACATCTTCTCGCGGGTGCCGCGCTTCGCGGACACCTCGGGCGCCGGGGCGGCCTTGGCGGGGGCCGTGGGTGCTGCGGCGGGGGCCGGGGCCTCGGACGCGGCGGGTGCCGGCTGCTGGGCGGCCTTCTCGGCTGCCTCGGCCGCGGCCAGGACGTCCTGGCGACGGATCCGACCACCGACACCGGTACCGGTGAGCGAGGACAGGTCCACGCCCTTGTCGGCCGCCAGCTTGCGGACGATCGGGGTGATGTAGCCGCTGGCGTCGCCACCGGACACCGCGGACATGCTGCCCGAGGCGGCCTTGTCCCCGGACGACTGGCCCTCGTCGCCCTTGCCCTGCTCGTTGGACGTGGTGGTGGGGGAGGTGTCCAGGGCCGTGGGCTGGGGCACCTGCGACTCGGCCGAGCTGTACTGCTCGGCCGAGCTGTCCTCGGCGGTCGGCTCGTCGGCCGGAGCGTCCTCGGCGTCGGCGGCAGGCGCCTCCTCGGCCTTCGGCTCCTCGGCCGGCTCGCCGGCCTTCGGCTCGTCGGCCTTCTCCTCCTCCACCTCGGCGGGGGCGGAGTCCGTGCCGGAGTCGGAGCCGCCGGCGGAGGACGGGTCCCCGACGACGACCAGCGGGGCGCCGACCTCGGCGGTCTCGTCCTCGCCGACGATGATGCGCAGGACGGTGCCCGCGACGGGGGACGGGATCTCGGTGTCGACCTTGTCGGTCGCGACCTCGACGATGGGTTCGTCGACCTCGACGGTGTCGCCCTCGGCCTTGAGCCAGCGGGTGATGGTGCCCTCGGTGACCGACTCGCCCAGCGCGGGCATGACGATCTCGGTGCCGCCGTCGCCCTTCTGGGTATCGGCGGACGGCTTCTCGGCCGGGGCGTCGGCGGTGGTGCTGGGCGTCTCGGACGGCTCGTCGGCGTTCTCGGCCTTGACCTCGTCCTGGCCGGCGTCGGACCCGTCAGACCCGTCAGACCCGTCGGATCCGGAGTCCTGCTGGGCCGGCAGGTCGGACCCGGAGGCCTCGCCGGAGGACTCGGCCTCGTCGGAGCTGCCGGAGTCGTCGGAGCTGCTGGAGTCGTCGGACCCGGAGTCGCCGGACCCGCCCGCCTCGGACTCCTCGCCGATCACGGCCAGCTGCGAGCCGACCTCGGCCGTCTCGTCCTCGTCGACGCTGATCTCCAGGAGCGTCCCCGCGAACGGCGAGGGGATCTCGGTGTCGACCTTGTCGGTCGCGATCTCGACCAGGGGCTCGTCCTGCTCCACCCGGTCACCGACCTGCTTGAGCCATCGGGTGACCGTGCCTTCGGTGACGCTCTCACCGAGGGGCGGCATGTTGACCGGGTTCGCCATGTCTGGTCGTCCTCCGTCGTTCGTGCGGTGCGGGACTGGGCTGGCTCCTGCGGAGCCGTGGGTCGGGCCGGGGCCCGGGTGGGTCAGGAGTGCGCGTGCAGGGGCTTGCCGGCCAGGGCCAGGTGGGCCTCGCCCATCGCCTCGTTCTGGGTCGGGTGCGCGTGGATCAGGGCGGCCACGTCCTCGGGGTAGGCCTCCCAGTTGACGATGAGCTGGCCCTCCCCGATCTGCTCACCCATGCGGGCGCCCACGGCGTGGACGCCGATGACCGGGCCGTCGACCTCGCGCACCAGCTTGATGAAGCCCGCGGTGCCGAGGATCTGGCTCTTGCCGTTGCCGCCCAGGTTGTACTCGTACGTGGCGACCTTGTCCTCGCCCAGCTTCTCCTTGGCCTGGGCCTCGGTGAGGCCGACCGAGGCGATCTCGGGCTCGGAGTAGGTGACCCGGGGGACCATGGAGTCGATGACCGGCTGGGGCTTGAGGCCCGCGATCTCCTCGGCCACGAAGATGCCGTGCGCGAACCCGCGGTGGGCCAGCTGCAGACCAGGGACGATGTCGCCCACGGCGAACACGCCGTCGACGGCCGTGCGCAGGCGCTCGTCGGTGGGGACGAAGCCGCGGTCGACCTTCACCCCCGCCTCCTCGTACCCCAGGTTGTGGGTCACGGGGCCCCGGCCCACGGCCACCATCAGGTAGTCGGCGCGGAGCTCCTCGCCGGACTCCAGGGTCACGGTGACGCCGGCGTCGTCCTGCGCCGCGGCCTTGAACCGGACACCGGTCTTGAAGGCGATCCCGCGCTTGCGGTAGGCCCGCTCGAAGGCCTTGGAGATGGCCTCGTCCTCGGCCGCCACCAGTCGCGGCAGCGCCTCGACGATGGTCACGTCGGCCCCGAAGGACCGCCAGACGCTGGCGAACTCGACCCCGATGACGCCGCCACCCAGGACGATGACGCTGCCCGGTACGTGGTCCAGGGCCAGGGCGCCGTCGCTGTTGAGGATCCGGCCACCGATCTCCAGGCCCGGCAGGGTGCGGGGGTAGGAGCCGGTGGCCAGGACGACGTTCTTGCCGCTGAGCCGACGGCCCTCGACCTCGACGACCTTGGGCTCGACCAGCCGGCCCGTGCCCTCGACGTAGGTGACCTTGCGGCTCTTCACCAGGCCCTGCAGGCCCTTGTAGAGCCGGCCGACGACGCCCTCGCGGTACTTGGTCACCGCGGGGACGTCGATGCCCTCGAGGGTGGCCTTGACGCCGTACGTCTCGCTGTCGCGGGCGGAGTCGGCGACCTCGGCCGCGTGCAGCAGCGCCTTGGTCGGGATGCAGCCGCGGTGCAGGCAGGTGCCGCCCAGCTTGTCCTTCTCGACCAGGGCGACGGACAGCCCCAGCTCGGCCCCGCGGAGGGCGGCCGCGTAGCCGCCGCTGCCCCCGCCGAGGATGACGACGTCGAACTCTTCCTGCTCAGCCACGTGCTGCTCCTCGTACCTCTGCGTCGTTGCTGCGGGTCACCGGGCGCACCCGGGCGGTTCCTCCGCTCATCCAACCACCTCAGCGGCTGCGTGCTTCCAGCAGTCGCACCAGCGTGGCGACCGAGGCGCCGGTACCACCCTTGTGGACGTGGTCGTAGGCGCCGGAGTCGTTGAAACCGGGCCCGGCGATGTCGATGTGCGCCCAGGGCAGCGGGGCCCCGTCGCGCGTGCCGACGAACTCCTGCAGGAACAGCCCGGCCGTGAGCATGCCGCCGTCGCGCGAGCTCGAGACGTTGGCGATGTCGGCCACGGTGGAGTCCAGGCCCCGACGCAGGTGCGCGGGCAGGGGCATGGGCCACATCTGCTCGCCGGCCTCGCCGGCGCCGGACAGGACCTCGCTGCGCAGGGCCTCGTCGTTGCCCATGACGCCGGACACGCGACCGCCGAGAGCGACGACCTGCGCCCCGGTCAGCGTGGCGACGTCGATGACGGCGTCGGGGGACACCTCCGCCGCGGTGACCAGGGCGTCGCCCAGGACGAGCCGGCCCTCGGCGTCGGTGTTGAGCACCTCGACCGTCGTCCCGCCGTACATGGTGATGACGTCGCTGGGGCGCTGGGCCGAGCCGGACGGCATGTTCTCGGCCAGGGCCAGGTAGCCGGTGACGGCCACCGGCAGGCCCAGCCGGGCGGCGGCGACCACGGTGGCGAGCACCGCGGCGGCGCCGGCCATGTCGGCCTTCATGCCGGGCATGCCGGCCGGGGGCTTGAGGGACAGCCCGCCGGAGTCGAAGGTGATGCCCTTGCCGACCAGGGCGACGTGGCCCTTGGCCCGGCTGGGGGAGTAGGTCAGGGTGACCAGGCGCGGCGGGCGGGTCGAGCCCATCCCGACGGCGAGGATGCCGCCGTAGCCCTTGCGGGCCAGCTGCTTCTCGTCCAGGACGGACACCTTGAACGGCAGCTGCTTGGCCAGCTCCTGGGCACGGTCCGCGACGGCGGCCGGGGTCAGGTCCAGCGGGGACAGGTTGACCAGGTCCCGGCACAGCCCGACGGCCTCGGCCACGATCGCCCCGGTGTCCACGGCGGCCTTGGTGGCCTTGTCGCGACGCCCGGCGGCGTGGACCAGGACCTCGCCGACCAGCGTGGGCGTGTCACCGGTCTTGTAGGTGCGGAACCGGTAGCCACCCAGCAGGGCGCCCTCGGTCGCGGCGCGCACCTGCTCGTCGTCGTCGGCGGGAAGCACGAGCAGGACCGTGGTGGCCTTGCTCACTGCGCGCAGCGCGGCGCCGGCGGCGCGGCGGACCACGTCGGGGTCCACTGTGCCGTCCTCGGCCGCCTCGCCGAGCCCGACCAGCACGACCTGCTCGACCTCGAGGCCCTCGACCCCGGGCAGGCGCAACGTGTGCGAGGCCTTGCCGGTGAAGTCCAGCGCCTCCGCGGCCGCCTCGAGCGCGTGGACGCTGTCCGCGGGCAGGTCGTCGACCGCGACGGCCGCACCGTCGGGGCCGCTCACCATCCCGACGACTGCGGCGTCGGCTCGCACGGACGACAGCTTCTTGCTGCTCAGCGTGGCGCTGGGGACGGGGGTGTGGTCGGCAGTGCTCACAGGGCTCCTCGGTCGGCCCGCCTCGTGGGCGGGGGCGTCTGGGTCGGCGCCGGTGCCGGGGGCACGCGGACGCCCGTCGAGACTACGGTGCTCGGGTGGCCGACACCTCTTCTCGCCCGCCCGCCGCCCCCGCCGCTCCCGCGCCGCCGTCCGCCGACGCGGCGTCGACGGCCGAGCCGCTGCGCCGCTCCCCGCTGCACGACGCCCACCTGGCGGCGGGGGCTCGGATGGCCCCCTTCGGCGGCTGGGCGATGCCCGTGGAGTACGACGGCGGCGGAACGCTGGCCGAGCACGCGGCGGTCCGAGAGCAGGTGGGCCTGTTCGACGTGTCCCACCTGGGGACCGCCCTGGTCGGCGGCGACGGCGCCCTCGCCCACGTGGACCACGTCCTGAGCAACTCCCTCGACCGCATCGGCGCCGGTCAGGCCCAGTACACCCTGTGCCTGCGCCCGGACGGCGGCATCGTCGACGACCTCATCGTCTACCGGGTGGCCGACGACGACCTGGTCCTGGTGCCCAACGCCGCCAACGCCGCCGCGGTGGTCCGGGCCCTGCGCGAGGGGGCCGCCGAGGCCGTCTCGGTGGACGACGTGCACGCCGACGTCGCGGTGCTGGCCGTCCAGGGGCCGCGGGCGGACGCCGTCATGGCCGCGGTCGACCTGCCCCACGGCCACGACTACATGTCGTTCGTCGCCACCGGAGGCGGCCCCCGGGAGCGGACAGTCGTCTGCCGGACCGGGTACACCGGCGAGCGCGGCTACGAGGTGCTGGTGCCCGCCGACCATGCGCCGGCGCTGTGGGCCGCCCTGCACCGGGCCGTCGTCGCCGAGGGTGGCCGTCCGGCCGGGCTGGGCGCGCGCGACACCCTGCGGACCGAGATGGGCTACCCGCTGCACGGCAACGACATCGGCCCCGACGTGTCGCCGGTCCAGGCGGGGCTGGGCTTCGCGGTGGGCTGGAAGAAGCCGGCCTTCGTCGGGCGCGACGCCGTGACGGCCGAGAAGGAGGCCGGCCCGGTGCGGCGCGCCCACGGCCTGCTGTCCCTGGGCCGGGGCGTCCCCCGTCCCGGCATGGCGGTGCACCGCCTCGACGGCGAGGCGCTGGGCGAGCGGGTGGGGACGACGACGTCCGGCACGTTCTCACCCACGCTGCGGGCGGGGGTGGCGCTGGCCCTGCTGGACGCCGCCGCGGGGCTGACCGCCGACGACGAGGTCGCCGTGGACGTCCGGGGCCGTCCGCTGCGGTGCCGGGTGACCCGTCCGCCGTTCGTGCCCTCGCACGTCAGGGACTGACCCGGTCCTCCGGCGCCGGCGCCGCGACCCGCGGGGCGTCGTCGGGGGCGGCCTCGTCCTCGGGTGCGTCCGGCGCGTCCTCAACCACCACCGGCGCCACGACCTCCGTCGGGTCGGGGTCCGGCTCGCTGGCGTCCGGCTCGCTGGCGTCCGGCTCGGTGGTGTCCGGCTCGGTGGCGTCCGGCTCGGTGGCTTCCGGTGAGGTGCCGTCCTCTGGCACCGGGTCCTCGGGCCAGTACTCCGCCCGGGCGGCCGACGACGTGGCCAGGGCCACCGCGGCCCGCAGCGTCCCCAGGGCGACCAGGCCCGGCACGGCCAGCCCGGTGCGGGTCCCCAGGTCCTGCACCGGGAGCATGCCGAGGGCGTCCTGAGCCAGGTGCACGCACGGCTCGTCGCCGCGCTCGGCGAACAGCCACCACTGCCGCGACGTCGGCGACACGCGATGGGCCAGGACGGCTGCGGCCGTGGTCACCGGGCCGTCCAGCACCACCGGCAGGCCGAGGGCGGCGCAGCGCAGCAGCAGCGCGGTGCACGCGGCCACGTCGCCGGAGCCCACGGTGGTCAGGATGCTGGGCACGTCACGGGGCCGGGTGCGCGCCCGGCGCAGGCCCTCGCGGACCGCTGCGGCCTTGCGCATCCAGGCGGTGTCGTCGACCCCGCTGCCGCGACCGACCACCTCCAGGACCCGACGGCGCTGGGCGGCGCCGATGACGGCCGCGGCCGTGCTGGACCCACCTACGTTCAGCTCGCCGAGCACCACCAGGTCGCGCCCCGCCTCGGACAGCTCGTCCGCCAGGGCCACCCCCTGGGCCAGGGACTCCTCCAGCAGGTCTGCGCCCATCGCGTCCTCGTGGTCGAAGGCGAGCCCGCGCGGCCCCAGGGGCCCGGCCACGTCGACCTCCTCGGCGCGTACGGCGACCCCGAGCCCGGCCGCGACGGCGTGGGTGGCCGAACGGCCGTCCGCCATCGCCCGCAGCGTGATCGCGGTGTGCCCGAGCGGCAGGGCCGACACCCCTCGGACGGCGATGCCGTGGTCCCCGGCGAGCACGACGGCGGTCACCCGCTCCGGGGGCGGAGCCTCGTGGTCGCGGCGCACCCCGGCCCACCAGACCGCCAGCCGCTGCAGCGAGCCGGTCGAGCCGGCCGGCAGCATGAGGTCCTCGACCGCCTGACGGGCCCGCTGCTCGGCCGCCCGGCCGGTGGGGCGCACGTCTCGGGCGATCTCCTGCAGGTCGGCCGGTGTGGTCACCCCAGGAGTCTGCCCGTCCCGGCGACCGCTGTCGTCGCAGCCCCCGCCCCGGGGAGTCGCGACGCCACGACCAGCGCCGATGACGCGGGACCGCGACCGTGACGGCTCAAACGTCACATTTGTCACACCGTGTAGGCGTGCGAGCCCAATTCGTCACCGTTAGCGTCCGGAAGGCCGTCGGACGACGGCTTCCCGGTCCGCCGGGGGCACCACAGACATTCGGGAGGAACCATGCGCAGGACCATCTCCGGTGCGGCGATCGCCGTGCTCGCCAGCGCCACCCTGCTCGCCGGCTGCGCCGACGACAGCGCCGACACCGACACCGTCGACCCCGCGGTCGAGGACACCATGGAGCCCATGGACGACATGGCCACCATGGAGCCGACCGACGGCTGATCGAAGCAGTCCCTCGCGAGGGCCGGTCAGGGGCGCCCCTGACCGGCCCTCGCTGCGTCCGGGGCCTACCGTGGGCGCCGTGAGCCAGAGCTGGAGCGAGACGTGGACGTGGCGCTACGAGGACTCGACCTGTGCGGTGGTGCCCGGCGAGACGCTGCCCCGGGGGACATTCCCGTCCCAGGCCGACGCCGAGTCCTGGGTGGGCGAGGCCTGGCGCGAGCTGCTGGACGGTGGCGTCGACGCCGTGTCCCTGCTGCGTGACGGCGAGCTGGTCTACGGCCCGATGAGCCTGCACCCGCCGGAGGCCTGAACGACCACGAGAGCCCGTGCCGGTCGGCACGGGCTCTCGTGGTCGCGGGTGGGTCCCGTGGTGCTGGCGTGCGGGTGACCTGGGTGAGCCGACCGCGCGCTTGGGGGGGATGT
>JBBSQH010000086.1:0-16104 GCA_038258055.1 Actinomycetales bacterium | reverse complement strand
GCACCGTCCTGCGGTAACCAACCCGCGCATATCAGTCTGACCGCGCGTCGACCAACGACACGCTCACCAACCAGGCGACCCCCGACGAGACCAGAGGCGCCCGCCCCGCACCCAGCAGGGCGGGCGCCTCCCCCTGCCCCCGTGACAGGACCACCTTCCATATCAGCCCGGTGCGCCGGGCACGGCTCACGACCGGATGCCGCGACGGGAACCCGGACAGGGCACCATGTGTTGTGACGACGGGGTCGGACCCCGCCCGCAGCACCCCGAGCAGCACCAAGAGCAGCACCGCTCGCACCACCGCGAGCAGCACTCCCAAGCCGCCGCCTGACCTGACCGAGGAGCCCCGACCGTGGCCACCAAGACCCCTGACGACCGACAGGCCCGCCTGGCCAAGATGCAGGCCGCCCAGAAGGGCGAGGAGCGACGTCGCTCGTTCCTCATCGTCGGGGTCGCCGCGACGATGGCCCTCGTCCTGATCGGCGTCGTCGTCGCCGTCATCGTGCAGAGCGAGGGCCAGCGCAGCGAGGTCGAGCGCGCCGCCGACGGCGACATCGACGGCGTCGAGGACTTCGGCGAGCAGACCGCCAACCACGTCACCACCCCCGTCGAGTACGAGGTGATGCCCCCGGTCGGCGGCGACCACCTGCCCCAGTGGCAGAACTGCGGCTTCTACGACGCCCCGATCACCACCGAGGCCGGCGTGCACTCCCTCGAGCACGGCGCCGTCTGGGTGACCTACGACCCGGAGCTGCCGGCGGAGGACGTCGCGGAGCTCGAGGCGCTCGCCGGCGAGAACAGCTACCTGCTGGTCTCGCCCATGCCCGACCTGCCGTCGCCGGTCGTGGCCAGCGCCTGGGGCCTGCAGGTGGAGCTGGACTCCGTGGACGACGAGCGGCTCCCGGTGTTCCTGGTCAAGTACCTGCAGGGCGACCAGACGCAGGAGCCCGGCGCCGCCTGCTCCGGCAGCATCGACACGACGGCCTGAGCGGTCGGGGCGCGATGACGTCACGCACCACCTCCGCCCTGCTCGCCCGACCGTTCCTGACCGCCCTCGCCGTCGTCGGTGGCGCCCTGCTGGTGGTCGCCGGTCTGCTGCTGGGCTCAGCGCTGGCCGGTCCGGCGAGTGCGGCCGTGCCGGCCGAGGACTCCGTGGACGCCGGGTTCGCCCGGGACATGCAGGTGCACCACGGCCAGGCGGTGGAGATGTCGGTCATGGTGCGCGACCGCAGCGAGGACCCGGAGCTGCGTCAGGTCGCGCTGGACATCCTGCTCACCCAGCAGAACCAGCAGGGCCAGATGGCCGGCTGGCTCCAGCTGTGGGGGCTGCCTCAGACGTCGACGCAGCCGATCATGGGCTGGATGTCCGGGCCGTTCTCCGACGGGATGTCGGGGATGGAGGGCATGACGGGGACGGACGAGGACGGGACGGACGAGGCCACTGGCAACCCCATGGAGGCCATGGGCCTGGCGACGGACGAGCAGATGACGGCCCTGCGGGACGCCGACGGTGTCGAGGCCGAGCGGATCTACCTGCAGCTGATGATCCCGCACCACGTGGGCGGGGTGCAGATGGCCGAGGTGGCCCTGGACCAGGCCGCCACGCCGCAGGTCACACGGCTGGCGCAGTCGATGGTGACCGCCCAGACCTTCGAGATCACGGTGCTGCAGGACCTGCTGGACGCCCGCGGCGGGCCGGTCGGCCTGTAGGACCCGCAGCAGCGGCGCCGCGGGCGTAGCGTGACCCCTCGTGGGAAACGGGAAGCTGCACTCCGACGCCGTCCTCGTGGTCGGTCTCGGTCGGTTCGGGGCCGCTGCGGCCGAGGCGCTGCACCGGCTGGGGCACGAGGTGCTCGCCGTGGAGCGCAACCCCGAGCTGGTCCAGGAGTGGTCCGGCCGGCTGACCCACGTGGTCGAGGCCGACTCGACCAACCTGCACGCCATGAAGCAGATCGGGGCCGCGCAGTTCCCGATCGCCGTGGTCGGCATCGGCACCTCGATCGAGGCCAGCGTGCTGTCCACCCTGAATCTGGTCGACCTCAAGGTCGGGCAGATCTGGGCCAAGGCGATCTCCCACGCCCACGGCAAGATCCTCGAGCGGCTCGCCACCGAGGCCGAGGCCGAGCACATCACCGGTGACGAGGACCTGGCCACCGTCGCCCGCCGCAGCCGTGAGACGCGTCAGCGCAAGGACAACCTGGTCCGGCGTACCGGCAGCCGGGTCACGGTGGTGTACCCGGAGGCGACGATGGGTGAGCGCACCGCCCACCTGGTCACGGGCAAGCTCCTGGACTACATCGAGTTCGACGACGGGTTCGCCATCGTCAAGATGGCGCCGCCCAAGGAGACCCACAACTTCACCCTCGACCAGGCCGGGGTGCGGACCAAGTACGGCATCACGGTGGTGGGCGTGAAGCGGCCGGGCAACGACTTCACCTACGCCATCCCGACGACCAAGGTGCACCCGGACGACACGTTGATCGTGTCGGGCCACGTGGACCAGATCGAGGCCTTCGCGGCGCGACCGTGCCCAGCCCCACCGGCGGTCGTCCCGGCCCCGCCGAGCCGGGCGACGAGCCCGAGCCCGGCCCGGCCGTCAGGCGCTTCCACCGTCGCAAGCGGGACCGGTTCAGCATCCGCCGGGTCCTGCCGGGCGGGGACCGGACCCCGTCCGCGATCGCCCGCCGCGCCGGGTTCGAGGCCTTCCTGTCCCCGGTGCGGATCATCCCGCTCGGGCTGTTCGCCGTCATAGTCGTCGGCGCCGGCCTGCTGCACACCCCGCTGGCGGTGCAGTCGGTCAGCGAGGGCGGGACCGGCCCCGAGGGCATCCCCCCGACGGTCGTCGCCGTGTTCACCGCGACCAGCGCGACCGCAGTCACCGGCCTGGTCGTCGTCGACACGCCGACCTACTGGTCGCACTTCGGCCACGTGGTCATGCTCATGCTGTTCCAGGTCGGCGGCCTGGGCATCGCCACCCTCGGCTCGTTGGTCGGCCTGGCGGTGCTCCGGCGGTTCGGCCTGAGCAGCATGCTGGCGGCCAGCCAGGAGACCAAGGGCTTCGACCTGGGCGAGATCCGGACGATCCTCCCCCGGCTGCTGCTGACCACGGCCGTCATCGAGGCGGTGGTGTCCCTCGCCCTGGCCCTGCGCTTCCTGCTGCACTACGAGGAGCCGCTCGGCCGCGCGCTGTGGCTGGGCGTGTTCCACGGCGTCTCGGCGTTCAACAACGCCGGCTTCGCGCTGTTCAGCGACAGCCTGATCGGGTTCGTGGGCGACCCCTGGATCGTGGTCCCGGTGATGACCGCGGTCGTCCTGGGCGGTCTGGGGTTCCCGGTGCTGGTCGAGCTGGCCCGGTTCAAGCGGCCGGGCGCCTGGTCGCTGCACACCCAGCTGGTCATCGCGACGTCGGCGGTCCTGCTGGTCGGCGCCGCGTTGACGCTGGGCGCGCTGGAGTGGGGCAACGAGGCCACCATCGGCGAGCTGGCGATGCCGACCAAGCTGCTCGCGGTCGCGTTCATGGCCGTGACCCCGCGCTCGAGCGGGTTCTCCACCATCGACTACGCGGGCATGGGTGAGGCGGGCCGGTTCGTCACCGACGCCCTCATGTTCGTCGGCGCGGGCTCGGCGGGGACCTCGGGCGGCATCAAGGTGGGCACGCTGGCCGTGCTGGCCCTGGCCGTCTACGCCGAGGCCCGCGGTGACACCGACGTCCACGCCTTCGGCCGCCGGATCGCGACCGCCACGGTCCGGCAGGCCCTGGCGGTCCTCGGCTTCTCGATCGCCCTGGCCGGAGTGGCGATCGTGGTGATGCTGCAGCTGACCGACTTCGAGCTCAGCGACGCGATCTTCGAGGCGGTCTCCGCGACGTCGGTCGTCGGCCTGTCGACCGGGGTCACCCCCCAGCTGCCGGAGTCCGCGATGTGGTTCGTCACCGGGTGCATGTTCGTCGGCCGGGTGGGACCCGTCGCGGTCGCCGCGGCCGTGGCCACCAAGCAGCGCCGGCGGTTGTACCGCCTGCCCGAGGCCCGACCCCTGATCGGCTGAGGCGGATGACCGAGGAACCGCTGCTGCCCCGAGGACCGTCGCGGAGCCGGACCGGTCGGCACCTGCCGCGACGGCCCCCACCCCACGGCCCGCTGTGGCGCCGTCGCCGGGTCCGGGCGCTGCTCAGCCCCGCCCGGGTCATCCCGCTGGGGTTCCTGGCCGCCATCAGCCTGGGGACGCTGGCCCTGCTGACCCCGTGGGCGGTGGCCTCCGGACAGGCCCCCGACGGCGTCCCGCTCGTCACCGCGGTGTTCGTCGCGACCTCGGCCGTCTGCGTGACCGGGCTGACGCTGGTCGAGACGGGGACCTACTGGTCGACCACGGGCGAGGCGCTCATCCTCACGATGATCCACGTCGGGGGGCTGGGCATCGCCACCCTCTCGGCCCTGCTGGCCCTGGCGGTGACGCGCCGGCTGGGGCTGCAGAGCCGGATCACGGCCGGGATGGCCACCCGGGTGGGGGGCATCGCCGATGCCCGGTCGGTGCTGGTGGGGATCCTGCGCACGACCGTGGTGATCGAGGGCGCCGTCGCCGTGGCGCTGACGCTGCGCTTCGCGCTGCACCACGGGGAGCCGCCGGGACGGGCGTTGTGGCTGGGCGTGTTCCACGCGGTGTCGGCGTTCAACAACGCGGGTTTCTCGCTCTTCGCCGAGAACGCGCTCTACGACTACGCCACCGACGAGTGGGTCACCGGGCCGATCATGGTGGCGATCGTGCTGGGTGGCATCGGGTTCCCGGTCGTCCTGGAGGTGCTGCGCCGCACCCGGCTGCCGTGGAGCGTCAACACCCGGCTCGTGCTGATGGGCACGGCCGTCCTGCTGGTCGGGGGCACGGTGCTGTTCCTGCTCCTGGAGTGGGACAACCCCGAGACGCTGGGTGCGTTCGAGGGCTCGGACAAGCTCTGGACCGCGGTGTTCCTGTCGGTGACCGCCCGCACGGCCGGGTTCAACACCGTCGACTACGGCGACGTCACCGATGCCTCGCTGTTCCTCACCAACATCCTGATGTTCATCGGCGGCGGGTCGGCCGGGACCGCGGGCGGGATCAAGGTCGGTACCGTCGCCGTACTGGTCGCCGCCGTGCTGGCCGAGGCGCGCGGGGACGCCGACGCCGACGTCTTCGGCCGTCGGATCGGCTCGGACACGATCCGGCAGGCGCTGGCGGTCATCGGTCTGTACCTGGCCGTGGTCGGCACGGCGACGATCCTGCTGCTGCACCTGTCGGGCGAGCGGATGGCCGACGTCCTGTTCGAGGTCATCTCCGCGACGGCCACCGTCGGGCTGTCGACCGGGATCACGCCCGACCTCCCACCGGGTGGGGACTGGGTGCTGATCGTCTGCATGTTCCTGGGCCGGCTGGGACCGGTGACCGTGGCCGGGGCGCTGGCCCTGCGCGAGCGGCCGCGGCTGTTCCGGCTGCCAGAGACGCGCCCGCTCATCGGCTGACGCGCGCCCGGGAGCCCCGTCAGCTCGGCCCCGTCGGCCCTGCTCGCGCAGTCAGCGAGGACCGAGGCGACGCTCGGGGTGGTTGCGGCTCCACTCCTTCATCCGCTTGGGGTAGCCGGTCACCCCGGCCTCGTACACGGGGGCGCTCAGGCTGCGGGCGAGCTTGCCGGCCGTCGACGGCGAGCCGACGCGACGGCGGGTCCACTCCCCGTCGTGGGCCACCGCGACCAGGGTGGTGTCGAAGCCGTCGGTCTGCGGCTCCAGGTAGAACTCGACCCCGCGACGGGTGGTCGCGAAGTCGCGCAGGTGCGCCAGGTCCTCCTCGAGCCGGCTCGGCCCGGACGGCCCGGACCCGCCGGGCCTTCCGCGCGCGCCGAACACCTTCGAGAGCCAACCCACGTCACACCTCCGTCGACCGGGCGGACCCGGGCCTCGTCGCCGACCGTCGTCGACACCTGCTCGTCGTCAACTACCTGCGAGCCGTCCTAGTTCCGCGGAACGGTCCCGGGCGGCCTCCATCGCGGTGACGAAGGCGGCCCGCACCCGGTGGTCGTCCAGCACCCGGATGGCGGCGATCGTGGTGCCGGCCGGGGAGCAGACCTGCTCCCGCAGGACGCTCGGGTGCTGACCCGTCTCCGACACCATCGTGCCCGCGCCCCGGACCGTCTGCACCGCCAGCGTCGTGGCCACGTCGCGGGGCAGGCCCAGCAGGACACCGGCCTCGATCATGGCCTCGACGACGTAGAACACGTAGGCCGGACCGGACCCGGACACCGCGGTCACGGCGTCCATCTGGTGCTCCGGGACCCGGACCACCTTGCCGACGCTGGCCAGCAGAGCCTCGGCGGCGTCCAGGTGACGGGCGTCGCAGCGGCTGCCGGGCGACACCGCGCTCATCCCGGCGTCCACCAGGGCCGGCGTGTTGGGCATGACGCGGACCACGGCCACGTCCGCCGGCGCCCCGGCGGCGTCAAGGGCGGCCTCGACCGACGCCGTCGTGACCCCCGCGGCGAGGGACACCACCAGGGACCCCGGGGCCAGGTGGGGGCCGATCTCCGCGAGCAGCGCGGCCACGTCCTGCGGCTTGACGACCACCACGGCCGTGCCGGACTCCGCGACCGCCGCGGCGTTGTCCAGCACGCGCACGCCGTAGCGGTCCAGGAGCTCCTCGGCCCGCTCGGGCCGACGCTCGCTGATCCGCAGCGCGGACACGGGACGACCGGCCCGCAGCAGCCCGGACAGCAACGTCTCGCCCATCACCCCGGCGCCCAGCACCGCGACGACGTCCTCGCGGGGCGTGCCGGTGGCGGCCCCGTCCACGCCGTCGACCGGGCTCACCGCCGGCTCCCCAGCGAGCGCAGCAGCAGGGCCAGGTTGGCGGGCCGCTCCGCGAGCCGGCGCACCAGGTAGGCGTACCAGTCCTCCCCGAAGGGCACGTAGACCCGCATCCGCCGGCCGAGCCCGGCCAACCGGGTCTGCTCGTCGGGACGGACCCCCAGCAGCATCTGCAGCTCCCAGCTGGACTCGTCGCGACCGACGTCGCGGGCCAGGGCCTGGGCGATCTCGACCAGCGTGGGGTCGTGGCTGGCCACCATGGGGTAGCCGTCGCCGCTCATCAGCACCTTGAGGCAGCGGACGTAGGAGCGGTCGACCTCGTGGGCGGCGTCGAAGGCGTGGGGGTCCGCGGGGGCGTAGGCGCCCTTGCACAGCCGCACCCGGGAGCCGGCCGTGGCCAGATCGCGGCAGTCGGCCTCGGTGCGGCGCAGCTGGGACTGGAGCACGGCACCCACCCAGGGGTGGTCGGCGCGCAGCTGCTCCAGCACCCGCAGCGTGGAGTCGACCGTGGTGTGGTCCTCCATGTCCAAGGTGACCGTCGTCCCCGCGACCGCGGCCGCCTCGCAGATCACCCGGGCGTTGTCGAGCGCCACCGACTCCCCCGTGGCGCCGAGCGCCTGACCCAGCGCCGACAGCTTGACCGACACCTCGACGTCCCCGTCGTCGGCCAGGCCGACGGCCGCCAACCGGCCCAGCAGGCCCACGTAGGCGTCCCGGACGGCCTCGGCGTCCGCCTCGTCGGTGACGTCCTCGCCCAACCGGTCCAGCGTCACCAGCAGACCCTGCGACCGCAGGTCCGCGGACACCTCCAGCGCGTGGTCGTCGCCCGTGCCCGCGACGAACCGGCGGACCAGGTCCCTGGTGAAGGGCGCGTTCTCCACGACGTCCCGCAGCCGCGAGTTGCGCGACGCGGCCAGCAGCACTGCCCGTTGGGCCTCGGCGATCACCTGGGCAGGCTAGCCGCCGGACAGATGGCCCTGCAGGTGGCGTCGCGCGAACGCCAGGCTGCGCTGCAGCGCCAGCTCGCGGCGCGCCTTGTCCTTGCGGGTGTTGATCTCGGCCACGACGTGCCCGGACCAACCACCGGCCACCATCTTCTCCAGCACCTCCGCCACCGGTTGGGTGCCGTCGCCGGGCACCAGGTGCTCGTCCATCAGCGAACCGCTGCCGTCGGTGAGGTGGACGTGGGTGATGCGCTCGCCCAGCACCTCCAGCAGGTGCATGGCGTCCTGGCGGGCGGTCGCGGCGTGGGAGAAGTCCAGCGTGCAGTGCTCGTAGTCGTGGTCGAGCAGGTCCCAGCCCGGGGCGTAGGCCCGGATGTCCTTGCCGCCGACGCGCCAGGGGAACATGTTCTCCACCGCGAACGTGCAGTGGTGCTCCTCGCCCAGGGCGGCGATGCCCTCCTCGAAGCCCGCACCGTAGGTGCGCTGCCACCGGAACGGGGGGTGGACGACGACCGTGTCGGCCCCCAGGGCCTCGGCGTGCTCGGCGGTGCGGACCAGCCGCGCCCAGTTGTCCCGGCCCCAGACCCCCTGGGTGAGCAGGAGCGTCGGCGCGTGGATGCTCATGATCTTCACGTCGTAGGTGGCCGACAGCTTGAGCAGCGCGTCGGCGTCCCGGCTCACGGGGTCCGACCACACCATGACCTCGACGCCGTCGTAGCCGAGCTCGGCCGCCAGCCGGAACGCCTCCTCGGCGGGCTCGGGGTACACCGACGTCGTCGCCAGCCCCACCAGGGGGCCGGCAGTCGCTCCGCCGTCGGAGGCGGGTGTCCCGGTCACGGTGGATGAGCCTACGTCGCCCCGGCCCTCGCCGGGACCGTGGCGCGGACTACCGTCGGCGTGGTGACCCGCGCCGACGTCCCGACCGACGAGGTCCCGGCCCCGACCGACCGGCTGTGGCTGGAGCTGTCGGCCGTCACCGCGGAGCCCGGGGAGACCGCGGAGCCCGGGGAGACCGCGGACGAGGGCCGGGGCGACGCACCCGCCGAGCCCGACACGGTCTACCGGTTCGACCTGACCTGGCTCACCTCGTCCTGGACCTGCATCTTCGGGGCGGGGTGCCCCGGGATCGACGCCACCGAGCCGGACGCCGGCTGCTGCGTGCACGGGGCCTACTTCTCCGAGCCCGACGACGAGGACCGGGTCGCCGAGGCCGTGGCCCGGCTGGACGCGACCACCTGGGCCAACCACGGCCACCCCGAGCACGGTGCGGACGCCTCCTGGGCCGAGGCCGACCCCGACGGCGACCGCCGGACCGCCCGAGTCGGCGGCGCCTGCGTGTTCCACAACCCCCGCGGCTTCTCCGGCGGCTACGGCTGCGCGCTGCACGCGCTGGCCCTGGCCGAGGGGGTCCCACCGCTGACGACCAAGCCCGACGTCTGCTGGCAGCTGCCGCTGCGCCGGACCTACGACACCGTCGAGCACCCCGACGGCTCGGAGCACCTGCAGGTGACCGTGACCGAGTACACCCGCGCCGGCTGGGGCGGTGGGGGCGCGGACTTCGACTGGTACTGCTCGACCAGCCCGTCGGCCCACGTCGGCGCCGAGCCGGTCTGGGTCTCGTTGCGCGACGAGCTCGTGGAGCTGGTGGGAGCCGAGGTGTACTCCCGCCTGGCCGAGCACTGCGAGCAGCTGCGGCCACGACGTGGTCGCCGCCGGCTCCTGCCGCTGACCGTGCACCCGGCCACCGCGGCGGCCCGGCCCGTCGACTAGCCAGGGCGGCGGCGGCAGAGCACCCTGTAGGGATGACCGACACCAGGTACAGCGACGGGACGTCCCGCCAGGAGGCGGAGTACACCGCGCACGGCCACCGGACGACCAACTGGCCGCACCCCGACGTCCGCTCCATCGGGCTGTTCGCGATCTGGACGCTCGGCATCGCCGTCTCCACCGTGCTGCCGTTCCTCATCGTCCCGCCGACCTCGTCGTCGCCGGAGTCGGGCCAGGTGGGCATCGCGTTCGCCGTGACCATGGTCGGCGTGGCGATTTTCGTCGGCGCCGGCCTGCTGCTGTCCAAGCACCTCAAGAGCCAGGCGGTGCTGGTGTTCGCGCTGGTGCCGGCCGTGTCGATCGTCAGCGGCGGGGTCATCCTCACCGCCACCCTGCTGGCCATCTGAGCCGGCCGCTCCGTCCCGCCCCGCCGGGGGTCGGGCCCGGGGTTGTGTCGCGGCCCTGCGTAGGTTGGGCGGGTGGCCAGCTCCCGTACCCGTCGTGCCGTCTTCGCGTGCACCGCGTGCGGGGCGGAGCACCCCCGCTGGGCCGGCCGGTGCAGCCAGTGCCAGGGCTGGGGCACGGTCGAGGAGGTGCCCGCCGGGCTGGCCGAGGGCAGCGGCCCCCGCGCCCGTGCCACCGCCGGCGCCCCCCGGCCCGCGCGACGCCTGGGCGAGGTCGACGAGGCGCGGACGGAGCGCACGCCCACCGGTCTCGGCGAGTTCGACCGGGTGATCGGCGGCGGGCTCGTCGCGGGCCAGGTCGTCCTGCTGGCCGGGGAGCCGGGGGTCGGCAAGTCCACGCTGCTGCTGGACGTCGCCCACCGCTTCGCCCTGGGGCTGCCCGTCGCCGGCGCCGGCCACGACTCCGCCGGCACCGGTCCTCGCCGGTCGCTGGCCGCCGAGCCCCACCGCGCCCGCACGGTGCTGTACGTGTCGGGCGAGGAGTCCGCGGAGCAGATCGCCGTGCGGGCCCGCCGCACCGGTGCGGACGCACCCGGTCTGCTGGTGGCCGACGAGCAGGACCTGGGCGCCGTGCTGCACCACGTGGAGCAGCACGACCCCGACCTGGTCGTGGTCGACAGCGTGCAGACCCTCACCAGCGGCGACGTCGACGGCCGGGCGGGCGGCATGGCCCAGGTGCAGGAGGTCACCCAGGTCCTGACCCGGGTCGCCAAGTCACGCCCGACCCCGCTGCTGCTGGTCGGGCAGTCCACCAAGGACTCCTCGGTGGCCGGGCCGCGGTCGCTGGAGCACCTGGTCGACACCGTCCTCACCTTCGACGGCGACCGGCACACCAGCCTGCGCCTGCTGCGCGCGACCAAGAACCGGTACGGCCCGGCCGACGAGATCGCCTGCTTCGAGCAGGCGGACGACGGCCTGCGCGAGGTGGTCGACCCGTCCGAGCTGTTCCGCGGCCAGCGCGACGAGCCGGTGCCCGGCACCTGCCTGGCCGTGGCAGTCGAGGGCCGTCGGCCGCTCCTGGCCGAGATCCAGTCCCTGGTGGCCACGGCGTCGACGCCCAACCCCCGGCGCGGGGTCAGCGGCCTGGACAGCGCCCGGACGGCGATGCTGCTCGCGGTCACGGAGCGGGCGAGCGGGCTCAAGCTGGCCGACAAGGACGTGTTCGTCGCGACCGTCGGCGGGGCCCGGCTGGGCGAGCCCGGTGTCGACCTGGCCGTCACGCTGGCGGTCGCGTCCGCGGCCTGGGACGTGCCGGTGCCGGCGGACGTGCTGGCCATCGGCGAGGTCGCGCTGAGCGGGGACGTGCGGCGCGTGTCGATGACCCCGCAGAGGGTGGCCGAGGCGGCCCGCCTGGGCTACCGCCGCATCCTGGTCCCGCCGGGCTCGCTCGAGCGGCTGGGCACGCTGCCCGACGGGGTCCGCGCCGTCGAGGTCGCGCACGTCGAGCGCGCCCTGCGGGCCCTGCGGGACCTGGCGGCCCGCACGGGCTGACCCCGCCAGGTCGTCCTGCGGGTCACCCTCAGGTCACTGCCTGGTCACCACCTGGTCACGGTCCGGCTGCGACCCGCCTGACGGGTGGGTGCGGCTCTACACTGCCAACGGATCGGAGCAAGGGCCGACTCCACGACCGACTGCGCCGCGTGTGAACGACACGACCGGCGCTCGAGCACGCGGGGGCCGCGACTGTGGACGGTACGGACGAGCGACTCCGCGAGGTCCTCGCCCTGGTCGCGCCCGGGACGCAGCTGAGGGACGGCCTCGAGCGCATCCTCCGGGGCCGGACCGGCGCGCTGATCGTCCTCGGCTTCGACGAGGTGGTCGCGGACATGTGCACCGGCGGGTTCGTCCTGGACGTGCACTTCTCGGCCACCCGGCTGCGTGAGCTGGCCAAGATGGACGGCGCGATCGTGGTCGACCACGACGGCAGCGGGAACATCGTCCGCGCGGGCGTGCAGCTCGTGCCCGACCCGCGGATCGAGACCCCGGAGTCCGGCACCCGGCACCGCACGGCGGACAAGGCGTCGCGGCAGTGCGGCTTCCCGGTCATCTCGGTGTCGCAGTCGATGACGCTCATCGCGCTGTACCTGGACGGCAAGCGGCACGTGCTCGAGGACTCCGGGGCGATCCTGGCCCGCGCCAACCAGGCCCTGGCCACGCTGGAGCGGTACGCCTCCCGCCTGGACGAGGTCACGGGCAACCTGTCCGCGCTGGAGATCGAGGACCTGGTCACCGTCCGCGACGTCGCCACCGTGCTGCAGCGGGCCGAGATGGTCCGGCGGATCAGCGAGGAGGTGCGCGGCTACGTCGTGGAGCTGGGCACCGACGGCCGCCTGGTCGAGCTGCAGATGGACGAGCTGATCACCGGCTTCGGCCTGGAGCTGGCCAGCGTGGTCCGGGACTACGTCGGCCCGGACGGCTCGGTCGCCGAGACCGAGCACGCCCTGGCCGGTCTGGCCTCGTTGGACTCCTCGCAGCTGCTCAGCCTGGACCAGGTGGCCGCCCAGGTGGCCCTGCAGACCGGCGACCCCGGCCTGGACGCCACCGTCAGCCCGCGCGGCTACCGGATGCTGCACCGCCTGCCCCGCCTGCCCGACGTCGTCGTCCAGCGGCTGGTGGGCCGCTTCGGCAGCCTGCAGAAGCTGCTGGCGGCCGGGGTGGAGGACCTGCAGCAGGTCGACGGGCTGACCCTGTCGCGCGCGCGGGCCGTCCGCGAGGGCCTCAGCCGCCTGGCCGAGACCAGCATCCTCGAGCGGTACGTCTGAGCGCTCCGTCCCCGTCGCCCGCCGACAGGGCCGGCTCGGCGCGGTCCGCAGGTCCCGACGCAGTCGAGGCGGGGACGGTCGACGACCGGCTCGTCGCGGAGGTCGTGTCCTGGTACGCCTCCGCCGCTCGGGACCTGCCGTGGCGACGTCCCGGGACCGACGCCTGGGCGGTCCTGGTCTGCGAGGTGATGTCGCACCAGACCCCCGTCGCCCGGGTCGTGCCCGCCTGGCGGGCCTGGCTGGAGCGCTGGCCCACCGCCACGGCGCTGGCCGACGACTCCCCCGGCGAGGCGGTCCGGATGTGGGGCCGGCTCGGCTACCCCCGCCGGGCGCTGCGGCTGCACGCCGCCGCGGTGGCCGTCCGCGACGAGCACGGTGGCGTCGTGCCCGGCTCCTACGAGGAGCTGCTGCGCCTTCCGGGTGTGGGTCCGTACACCGCGGGGGCCACGGCGGCCTTCGCCCACGGTCGCCGGGCGGTGGTGCTCGACGTCAACATCCGTCGGGTGCTGGCCCGGGTGCACGACGGCGTCGACGCCCTGCCGAGCGCCCCGACCCGGGCGGAGGTGGCGCGCGCCGAGCGGCTGCTGCCGGACGAGCCCGAGCGGTCAGTGGCCTGGAACGCCGCGGTGATGGAGCTGGGGGCGGTCGTCTGCTCGGCCCGTGCCCCGCGCTGCGGCGCCTGCCCGGTCCGAGGTCGCTGCGCCTGGGCCGCGGCACCGACCACGACGGCCGGGGCGGAGTCCGTCCGGGTCACCACCGCGACCGGGACGGCGGACGGGACACCGACCGGGGCCAGGGCGGGTCGCACCGTCGCGCGACCGACCCGGACCACCCGCCCGCAGGCCTGGGTGGGCACCGACCGCTACGTCCGCGGGCTCCTGCTGGCGGTGCTGCGCGAGGAGACCGACGTCGTGGCGCCCGAGCGCCTCGAGGCCGTCTGGCCCGACGAGGCCCAGACGGCCCGCTGCCTGGCGGGCCTTCTCGCCGACGGCCTGGCCGAGGCCGCGCGCGGCGGGTACCGGCTGCCCACCTGACCCGACCGGGCCGACGACGCCCGGAGGCGTTGCAGGACCAGCGCTCAGAGCGTCAGCAGCATCCGGTGGTTGCCCAAGGTGTTGGGCTTGACCCGGGCCAGGTCCAGGAACTCCGCGACCCCCTCGTCGTGGCTGCGCAGCAGCTGCTCGTAGACCTCCGGGGCGACCGGTGCGGCCTCGATCTCGACGAAGCCGAACGAGCGGAAGAACTCCCGCTCGAACGTCAGGCAGAACACCCGGGCGATGCCGAGCGAGCGAGCCCGCTCCACCAGCTCGGCCACCAGCGACCGGCCGACCCCGGCGCCGCGGAGCCGGCTGCTGACCGCCACCGTGCGGACCTCGGCCAGGTCGGCCCACATCACGTGCAGGGCGCCGCAGCCGACGACCTCGACGTGGCCGTCGGGGTGCTCGGGCGAGGCGGGCAGCCGGTGCTCGGCCACCACGAACTCCTGGACGTCCTCGTAGAGGGTGACCAGGTCTTTGGCCAGCAGCCGGCGGTCCAGGACGTACGCCGAGACCAGCTCGGCGATGCGTGGGACGTCCGCCGGCCGAGCAGCACGGAGCCCGACCGTCCCCTTCAGGGACGGCCGGGCTCGTTCGTGCTGCGGGGCCTGGCTCAGCTGCCGGTCCCGGTCTCGCCGAGCGCGTCGCCGGGGCCGGAGCCCTCCGACGCCGCGGCGACGACCGGCTCCGGCGCCTCGGGGACGTCCTTCTCGGTCCCCTTGAACGTGAAGTGCGCGAGGTCGCCCTCACCCTCGACGTCGACCAGGATCAGCTGGCCCGAGGTGAGCTCCGAGAACAGGATCTTCTCGCTCAGCTGGTCCTCGATGTCGCGCTGGATCGTGCGACGCAGCGGGCGCGCCCCCAGGACGGGGTCGTAGCCGCGGGTGGCCAGCAGGCCCTTGGCCGCCGGGGTCAGCTCGATGCCCATGTCCTTGTCGTGCAGGCGCTTGTCGAGCTTGGCGATCATCAGGTCGACGATCGTGACGATCTCCTCCTGCGTGAGCTGGGGGAACACGATGATGTCGTCGACGCGGTTCAGGAACTCGGGACGGAAGTGCTGCTTGAGCTCGTCCTGGACCTTGGCCTTCATCCGGTCGTAGCCGGTGCGCGAGTCGTTGCCCGCGCTGAAGCCCATGTTGATGCCCTTGGCGATGTCCCGGGTGCCCAGGTTCGTCGTCATGATGATGACGGTGTTCTTGAAGTCGACGACCCGGCCCTGGCTGTCGGTCAGACGACCGTCCTCCAGGATCTGCAGCAGCGAGTTGAAGATGTCCGGGTGGGCCTTCTCGACCTCGTCGAACAGCACCACCGAGAACGGCTTGCGCCGCACCTTCTCGGTCAGCTGGCCACCCTCCTCGTACCCGACGTAGCCGGGAGGCGAGCCGAACAGCCGCGAGACGGTGTGCTTCTCGCTGAACTCGGACATGTCGAGCTGGATGAGCGAGTCCTCGTCGCCGAAAAGGAACTCCGCCAGCGACTTGGCCAGCTCGGTCTTACCGACACCCGTGGGGCCGGCGAAGATGAACGAGCCACCGGGACGCTTGGGGTCCTTGAGGCCGGCACGGGTGCGCCGGATCGCCTGGCTGAGGCCCTTGATGGCCTCCTCCTGGCCGATGACGCGCTTGTGCAGCTCGTCCTCCATGTGGAGCAGCCGCTGGGACTCCTCCTCGGTCAGCTTGAAGACCGGGATGCCCGTGGCGATGGCGAGGACCTCGGCGATCAGCTCCTCGTCCACCTCGGCGACGACGTCCATGTCACCGGACTTCCACTGCTTCTCGCGCTCGGCCTTCTGGCCCAGGAGGCGCTTCTCGTCGTCACGCAGCGAGGCGGCCTTCTCGAAGTCCTGGGAGTCGATGGCCGACTCCTTCTCGCGACGGACGTCGGCGATCTTCTCGTCGAACTCGCGCAGGTCCGGCGGAGCGGTCATCCGGCGGATGCGCAGCCGCGCCCCGGCCTCGTCGATCAGGTCGATGGCCTTGTCCGGCAGGAACCGGTCGTTGATGTAGCGGTCGGCCAGGTTGGCCGCCGCGACCAGCGCCGCGTCGGTGATGGAGACGCGGTGGTGCGCCTCGTACCGGTCGCGCAGGCCCTTGAGGATCTCGATGGCGTGCACCAGCGAGGGCTCGGCGACCTGGATGGGCTGGAAGCGCCGCTCCAGCGCCGCGTCCTTCTCGACGTGCTTGCGGTACTCGTCGAGCGTGGTCGCGCCGATGGTCTGCAGCTCACCGCGGGCCAGCATCGGCTTGAGGATGCTGGCGGCGTCGATCGCGCCCTCGGCGGCCCCGGCCCCGACGAGGGTGTGGATC
>JBBSQH010000085.1:0-16244 GCA_038258055.1 Actinomycetales bacterium | reverse complement strand
CCGGTGGGGCGGGCGCGGGCCACGGGGCTCGCGCTGGGCCAGCTCACCGGTGACCTGGTCTGCCTGGTGCGGGCGGGCGTGCGGCTGGAGCCCGGCTGGGTGGGGGCGGTCCGGCCGGCGCTCGAGGGGGCGGCCGCCGTCCAGCCGCTGCTGCTGGCCGAGAGCGGCTCGCTGCGCTCGGTGGGACTGGTGCGGGAGCCGGGCCCGGGCACGCCCGTGCCCCTGCTGCAGGACCACCCCGAGGAGGACGGGCACCGCGGCGGCGGGACCGTGCTGGACGTGCCCTGCCTGGACGACGCGGCGCTCGTGGCGCGCACCACGGACGTCCGGCGCGCCGGTGGACCGGACCCCGACCTCCTGGGCGCCTGGGACCTGAGCGACCTGTCGCTGCGGCTGGCCGGCGAGGACGGCACGCTGCGGTGCGCCCTGACCGCGACCGCGACCGTCGGCGAGCCCGACCCGCCGCCCGACGGTGGGGGCGACCGGGCGGCGGGGGAGCGGTTCTCCCGGCGCTGGGCCGGCTCGCCGAGGTGGTCCGGGGACCCGTGGTCGTCGCTGCGCCTGCAGGTCGTCCGGTGGGACGACCGTCCCCGTCGGGCGAGGGTGTCCAGGGTGGGGGTCGACGGCGGTCCGGCACCCCGTCGCTGGGCGATCAGGACGGGGACCCCGCCGGGTCGTGCCGGCCTGTCCTGGGGCGACCTGCACTTCGCCCGGGCCCTGGCCGCCGCGCTGGAGCGCCTCGGCCAGGAGGTCGTCGTCGACGGGCGCCTGGCCCACGACCGTCCGACGGCCTACCTCGACGACGTCGTGCTGGCGCTGCGCGGCGTGGTCCCGGTCCGCCCCGACCCCGCCACGGTCTCGCTGTGCTGGGTCATCAGCCACCCCCGGGCCGTGACCGCCGAGGAGCTGTCCCGCTTCGACGTGGTGGTCGCCGCCAGCGGGCCCTGGGCCCACGCCGCGTCGCAGCGGTGGGGCCTGGCCGTCGGGACGCTGCTGCAGTGCACCGACCCGGACCGGTTCGCCCCCGTGCCGGAGGTGGCCGGCACCGGGCCGGCGGTGCTGTTCGTCGGCAACTCGCGCAACGTGCACCGTCCCGTGGTGCGGGACGCCCTGGCCGCCGGGGTCGACCTGTCCCTGCACGGGTCGGGCTGGGAGCGCTTCGTCGACCCGGACCGGGTGGTGGCGCGGTACGTCCCGAACGCCGAGCTGCCCCGGCTGTACGCCTCCTGCGGCGTGCTGCTCAACGACCACTGGGAGGACATGCGGGACGAGGGGTTCATGTCCAACCGGTTGTTCGACGCGGCGGCCGTCGGGACGAGGGTCGTGACCGACGACGTCGCCGGCACGGAGGTGTTCTCAGGCCTGGTGCGCACCTACCGAGGGGCGCACGAGCTGCGCGACGTCCTCGACGACGTCGACGGCGCGTTCCCGGGCCCCGAGCAGACCGCCGCGGTGTCGGCGCGGGTGCGGACGGAGCACTCCTTCGACGCGCGCGCCCGACGGCTGGTCGAGCTGGCCGACGTCGCCGTCGCCGCCCGTCGGGAGGGGGCAGGGCGGGCCCGGCCGCAGGGGCCGGGCGCCGCGATGCAGTAGCGTCGGCTCCCGTGCAGATCCGCCAGCTGACCGTCCCCGGGGCCTTCGAGATCACGCCGCGACAGCTGCGTGACGAGCGCGGGACGTTCATGGAGAGCTACCGCTTCGAGGCGGTCGAGGAGCAGCTCGGGCACCGGTTCGAGGTCGCCCAGGTCAACACCTCCGTGTCGTCGCGGGGCGTGCTGCGGGGGGTCCACTACGCCGACGTGCCGACCGGGCAGGCCAAGTACGTGACGTGCTCCGGCGGGGCCGCCCTCGACGTGGTCGTCGACCTGCGGGTGGGCTCGGACACGTTCGGCCGGTGGGACTCGGTCCTGCTGGACGACGTCGACCGGCGTGCGGTGTACATCCCCGAGGGCTTCGGCCACGCGTTCCTCGCGCTGGCGGACGTGACGACGATGACCTACCTCTGCTCCACGGTGTACGCGCCGGGCCGAGAGCACGGGGTCGACCCCCTCGACCCGGACCTGGCGATCGCGTGGCCCGGTGACGTGCAGCCCCTGCTGTCCCCCAAGGACGCGGCCGCGCCGACGTTGGCGGCGGCGCTGGACAGCGGGGCCCTGCCGACGCTCGAGGCCTGCGTCGCGTGGACCGGCTCCCTGCCGGGCACCCCCGTCGCCGCGCCGCCGGCCTGAGCCGGTGGTGGAGTCGCCGGAGGTCGGACGGGAGGGGACACCTCCGCAGCCCCGGGCGCGCGGCGTGAAGGCCCTGCTGAGCGACCAGCGGGTGGCGTTCGTGGGCGTCGGCGCCATCAACACCGTCGTGGGGACCGTCGTCTTCGTCGGGCTGCAGCTGAGCCTCGGGCAGGTGGCCCACTACCTCGTCGTGCTGCTGTGCGCGCACGTGATCAGCGTCCTGATCGCGTTCGTGCTGCACCGCCGCCTCGTGTTCCGGGTCACCGGGAGCGTGCTGCGGGACCTCGCCCGGTTCGAGACCGTGTACCTGGGAGCCCTGGCGGTGAACCTTCTCGCCCTGCCGCTGCTGGTGGAGCTGGCCGGGCTGCCCGTCATCGCCAGCCAGCTGCTCATCGTGTTCGTCACCGCGATGATCAGCTTCTTCGGTCACAAGCACTTCTCGTTCCGACGCAAGGAGCAGCCGTGAGCCCCGACCTGCCGCTGGTGTCCGTGGTGGTGCCGGCGTTCCGCAACGCCGCCTACATCGAGCGGACGATGGACTCGGTGCTGGCCCAGACCTACCCGCACCTGGACGTCGTCGTGTCCGACCACTCCTCCGACGACGGCACGTGGGAGCTGCTGCAGCGCTACGCCGACCATCCGGCCGTCCGGCTGCTGCGCACCGAGGCGGGCGGCGGGGCCGAGCGCAACTGGAACCGGGTGACGGACGAGGCGCGCGGACCCCTGGTCAAGCTGGTCTGCGGGGACGACCTGCTGGCCCCGCACTGCGTCGCCCGCCAGGTCAGCGCGATGATGCAGCACCCGCAGGCCGTCGTCGTCGCCGCCCGTCGCGACCTGGTGGACCCGCGGGACCACGTCCTGGTCCGGGGGCGTGGCCTGGGCCCGCTGCGCGGCCCCGTGCCCGGGGCGACCGCCGTACGGGCCGTGGTCCGGGCCGGCACGAACCTGCTCGGCGAGCCGGCCTGCGTGATGCTCCGCACCGACGTGGTCCGGAAGGTGGGCGGCTGGTCCGCGCAGGACCCGTACCTGATCGACGAGGACATGTACCTGCGGGCGCTGCGCCACGGCGACCTGGTCGCCCTGCCGGAGACGCTGGCCGCGTTCCGCATCAGCGACACCCAGTGGAGCGTCGCCCTGGCGCAGAGCCAGGCCGCCCAGGCGGACGGCCTGCACCGCAGGATGCACGAGACCTGGCCCGAGGCGGTGTCGGCCATGGACGTCCGGGTCGGGTCGACCCGCGCCCTGGCGATGGCCTGGGTGCGCCGGGCGGCCTACCTGGTGTGGCGGCGGCGGATGCAGGCCGACGCCGGCTGAGGTCGGGTGGTGGCGCGGTCGGGTCCGCCCCGGGGCCGGCTCAGCCGGGCAGGCGCCCCTGGACGTGGAACTCGTTGTAGACGAAGGCCTCCCCGGCCCAGCGGGGGAACGGGAACGAGAAGCTCCGCACCACGGTCATCCCGTGCTTCTCCAGCAGGGCCTCCACCAGGTCGAAGTCGCAGAACCTGAGGTGGGTCGGGTCGCTGGCCTGGCCCCGCTCCTGGGGGGTGATCACGTGGACCGCCCCGCCGGGACGCAGGTACGGCAGGTAGGTCCGGACGATGTCGTCCGCCGTCGCCTCGTCCACGTGCTCGACCAGGTGCGCGAGCAGCATGGTGTCGAAGGAGCCCGGTACGGCGTCCGGCGAGCCCGCGAACTCGTCGGTGGTCCACGCCGACAGGCCCTTGGCGCGGCAGTGCGCGACGAAGTCGGCGTTGTGGTCCACCCCCACGCCGTTGCCGTCCAGGTGCTCGAGGTTGCGGCCCAGGCCGCAGCCGACGTCCAGCACGTGTCCCAGCCCGAGCCGGCGGATGTTCCAGCGGTAGGGCGCCTGCACCGGCAGCAGCCGCTTCCACCAGACGGTCTGAAGACCGACCAGCCGCTGGGTGTAGGCCTCGCCCCGGGTGGCCTCGCCCCCGCCGGTGGGCGCCGGGCGTCCGTCCGCCCGGCTGGTCGGGCGGTCGGTCGGGTCGGGCTGGTCCGTCATGGTCTCCCCGAGGTCCTCGGTGGGCGGCGCCACCGCTCGCGCCGCGGTCCTGGTCGTCCGTCGGCATCGTAGCCACAGGGTTCGGTGAGCCGGGGGACCGACGCCGCCCCTGTACGCTCGCCGGTCATGGCCAGGGAGCAGGACGGGACCTTCGTCCACGAGGTCTCGGTCGCGGTGCCCGTGTACCAGGGCGAGCACAGCCTGCCGGCCCTGCTGGCCGAGATCGCCGACTGCACGAAGGTGACCACCACCCCCGGCGGGCACCTGTGGCGGGTGTCCGAGGTGCTGCTGGTGCACGACAACGGGCCCGACGGCTCCGCGGCCACCATCCGTCGGATGGCGCAGACCTACGACTTCGTCCGCCCGGTGTGGCTGAGCCGCAACTTCGGCCAGCACGCGGCCACGCTCGCCGGCATGGCGTCCTCGGGCGGGGACTGGATCGCGACGGTCGACGAGGACGGGCAGCACGACCCGGCCGACATCGCCCTGTTCCTGGACACCGCGATGCAGGAGCAGGCGACGCTGGTCTACGCCGACCCCACCAACCCCGCGCCGCACGGTGCGCTGCGCAACGCGTCCAGCCGGGGCGCGAAGTGGGTGTTCGGCAAGCTCCTGTCCGAGGGCGCGCCCGTGCAGTTCCAGAGCTTCCGCCTCGTGGTCGGGGAGGTGGGGCGCAGCGTCGCCGCCTACGCCGGCGCCGGGGTGTTCCTGGACGTGGCGATGGGGTGGGTGTCCAACCGGACCACCACGTGCCCGGTGGAGCTGCGCCAGGAGTCCGGGCGTCGCTCCGGCTACTCCTGGCGTCGGCTGCTGTCCCACTTCTGGCGGCTGGCCCTGTCGTCGGGCACGCGCGGCCTGCGGCTGGTGAGCGTGCTGGGCGTGGTCGTAGCCCTGCTGGGTGCAGCGCTGGCCGTGTACCTGGTGGTGGCCCGGCTCCAGGGGGACGTCGACACCCAGGGCTGGACGTCGGTGATCGTCGCCACGCTGCTGGGCACGGGCGCGGTCCTGTTCTCGCTGGGCATCGTCGCGGAGTACGTCGGCGTCGCGGTCAACATGGCCATGGGCAAGCCGTTGTTCCTGCTGGTCAGCGACCCTGCCGACGGTCCGCTCGGGGCGGGCCCGGCCGCATCGCCCCGGTGACCGGGTCGCCGCCGCTCACCTGGGTCGTCGGGGCCGGCGGGCTGCTCGGCACCGCCACCAGCCGGGTGCTCGCACGGCGCGGCCCCCTCTGGGTGCCCGGCTCGGCGGTGCCCTGGGGCACGCCCGAGGCGCCGGCCCGGCTCGCCGCCGCGGCGGCGGAGCTCGTCGCCGCGGCGGGCGACGGTGCGTGGCAGGTGGTCTGGTGCGCAGGGGCCGGGGTGCCCAGCACGCCGGAGGCGCGGCTGCTGGAAGAGGAAAGGGCCTTCGCGACCATGCTGGAGGCCCTCCCGGCCGCCACCGGCCCGCGCCCGCAGGGGGCCCTGTTCGTCGCCTCGTCCGCGGGCGGCGTCCACGCCGGCTCGTCGGGGCCGCCCTTCACCGAGCTCACCCCCACCCGGCCCCTGGCCCCGTACGGCGAGAGCAAGCTCCGGGTCGAGCAGCTGGCCGCGGCCTGGGGTCGCGGCACGGGTCACCCGGTGGTCGTCGGCCGGCTGTCCAACCTGTACGGCGTGGGGCAGGACCTGCGCAAGGCGCAGGGGCTGGTGTCCCACCTGTGCCGGGCCCAGCTGCTGCGCCAGCCCGTGTCGCTCTACGTGTCGACCGACACGGTGCGCGACTACCTCTGGGCGGACGACGCGGCCCTGCTGGTCCACGACGCGCTGCAGCGGGCGCGGACGCGCGCAGCGCAAGGACACGCCGAGGTCAGCACCCACCTCATGGCCACCGAGCACGGGACCACCATCGGGTCGCTGCTCGGCGAGCTCCGGCGGGTCCACGGCCGGGCCCCGCAGGTGGTCCACGTGGCGTCGGCCGCGTCGGCCTGGCAGCCCCGTGACCTGCGCTTCCGGTCCGTGGTGGAGGGGATGCCCCGCCGTTCCCGGACCCCGCTGCCGGTGGGGGTCGCTGGGGTGCTGCGACACCTGGTCCGCCAGCAGCAGCGCGGGGTCCTGTGAGCGGCACCGGCCGCGGTCCCGGCCGCGACACGGTCGTCGACGGCGCGGCGGGGCACCGCTCCGGCCCCACTAGAGTCGCCGCCATGCCCCGACGTCCACCCGGTTCCTCGGGGTCCGTGAGGTCCGTCACGGCCAGGCTCGCGAACCGGCGCACCGCCGTGGTCGCGACCGCGGTCGTGGTGTCCCTGGTCGGGGTGATCGTCATGCTGTGGCCGGTGATGGCCGCACCGGTCCACGCCGACGACCGGTACTGGTACCTGCGGGTCGCCCCCGAGTCCGGCGGCTCCTACCTCGGCGTGCTGTCCTGGACCTGGGACGAGCTGCCGACCGCCGCCGAGAGCGGCCGGCTCGCACCGATCGCATCGATCTCCCGGCGGCTGGTCGGTCTGGCCGTGATGCAGTTCGCGGTGGCGACGTCCACCCCGGTGGTCGTCCTGCAAGGGGTCGTCAAGCTCGTCACGTTCGCCCTGGGGATCGGGGCGCTGCTGCTGTTCTGCAAGTCCCTGCGCTCGCGCGGGACCGACGGCCGGCTCGTCGGGCTCAGCGGCCGGACGCTCGCGTTCGTCGGCGTCGCCGCCGCCCTGCTCGCCGCCGCCGGGTCCCAGGCCCACAGCCAGTTCCGCAACGGCTGGACCTCCTACGCCGTCCTCACCTGGGGGGCGGTCGTCGTCGTGTTCGGGGTGCTCGCCCTCGTGCTGTGGCTGCTGCGCCTGGTCGCGGAGCACCCGCGCCGGGCCACCGCGCCGGCCGTCGTCGTCCTCGTGCTGGTGGCGCTGTTCCTCAACCTGTCCTACGAGCTGGTCTACGTCGCGGCCCCCGCGGTGCTGCTCGTGCTCCTGCTGCAGCCCGTCGGGCCCGCGGGGGCCTCGCGCCGGGAGCAGCTGCAGCCCCGGTTGGTGGTCGGCGGGTCGTTCCTGGGCGCCTTCACCGTGCTGTTCCTGTCCATCCGGTGGTGGTTGTCCACGCTGTGCGCCGAGGGCGAGTGCTACCCGGGCGTCGAGCCGCAGCTGACGACGGGCGCGCTGCGAACGATGGTGTACAACCTCGTCGGTTCCGCCCCGGTCGCCCGCGGCTACGAGCTCCGCAGCGACCTGGAGCGGGTCGGGCTGGACGAGTACTTCCCCGTCACCCCGACCGGCTGGTCGGTGCTGCTGGGCCTGCTGGTGGCGGCGGCCCTCGTCGTGCTGTGGTTCGCGCTGCGGGTCGGGCGCCGGGACCTGGGCTCCGGTCGGGACTCCCTCGCCGCCGCGCCGGCCGCGGACCGCCGGGCCGAAGGACGCGTGCTGCTGGCCGCCGCGCTGGTCTGCGTGGCCGTCGCGGTGGGCGAGGCGGCCGTGATGGGGCTGTCGGTGCAGGCCGAGGAGCTCATCACGCAGCCGGGGCTGCCGTACCGCAACACCATGATCACCTGGGCGGGGCTGGCGTTCTCGGCCGTCCTGCTCGCCACCGCGGGGGCCTTCCTCCTGCCGGGAGGGCGACTGGCCCGCAGGGTCGGGCTCGTCGCGCTGGCCGTCGCGCTCGCCGCGACGGCGGCCGTGGTCACGCCGGCCAACGCGGCGGCGACGCTGTCCAACCGGCTGATCCCCCAGCTGGCCGCGGTCGAGGCCGTCCACTGGGAGGTCGTGCTGGGCGACCGGGACCCCGCCGCCGACGCCCGGCGCTGCGCCGCGATCGCGGAGGTGGAGGAGACCATGGGCGACGGGATCACCACCGACAGCATCGTGGGCGACTCGGAGCGGGCGTTCGAGCACTTCCACGGTCGGCCGTTCTGCGCCGGGGGCACCTGAGCGCCGGTCCGCCCCGCACCGGTGCCGCTCCAGGCCGCCCGGTGTGGCACGGTCGGGGGAGACTGCCCGAGATGTCCAGACGACGTCGCGGGCCGGAGCAAGCAGCAGCGGCGGCCAAGGGTCGCCCGGGAGGAGTGGACGTGGCAGGAGTGCGCCAGCGGGTGAAGAAGGTCCTCGCCCGGTCGTCGACCGCTCGGAGCGCCGTGCAGGTGGTCCGGGCCCGACGCTCACGCGACGTGGTCGCGGGCAGCGGCCTGTTCGAGGCGGAGTGGTACCGCCGTCAGCTGCGGGACCCCGCCGCCGCCGGTGACGACCTGCTCGGGCACTACCTGCGGCACGGCTGGGCCGCCGGGCTGTCGCCGTCGCCGCTGTTCGACCCGACCTGGTACCGCTCGGTCAACCGCAGCGCCGTGCCCGCGACGCAGGACCCGCTCACCCACTTCCTGCTGCGCGGGGCGAGGCGTGGGGCGTCTCCGCACCCGTTCTTCGACGCCGCCTGGTACGCCGAGCAGCACCCGGCGTCCCGCTCGCACGCCCTCGGCCCGTTCGGGCACTACCGCGACGTCGGCGCCGGGCAGGGCTCGGGGTTCCACCCCGACGTGGACCCGGTGGCCTACCGGGCCGCGCACCCCGACGCGACGCGCTCCCTGCTGGACCACGCGACCCGCCAGGCGGGTGAGGAGCTGCTGCGCACCCGCGGCTTCCGGGACGTGCCCCGGCAGGTCGACAGCTTCGACGTCGCGGCCTCCGAGCGGTGGAAGACGGGCCTGCTGGCCGCTGCCCCCGGGCCCACGACCTCGGGTCCCCTGGTGACCGTGGTCATCCCGACCAAGGACCGCGCCGCGGGTGTCGTCGAGGCCGCGTGGTCGGTGCTGCGTCAGACCTACACCGACGTGCAGCTCGTCATCGTCGACGACGGCAGCACCGACGGCACGGTCGAGGCCCTGGCCCCGGTCCTCGCCGACCCCCGCGTCGAGCTGGTCCGCCGTGAGGTGGCCGGTGGCGTGTCCGTGGCCCGCAACGCCGGTCTGGCGCTGGCGAGGGGCACGTACGTCGCGTACCTGGACTCCGACAACACGTGGAAGCCCGACTTCCTGGAGGTGATGGTCGCCTTCGTGACCAGCCGTGGGCTGCGGGTCGGCTACGGCGTGTCCGAGCTGCTGGGCGAGGGCCAGCGTGCCTACCGCTGCACCCCGTTCGACGCGGGCGCGCTGCGGGAGCGCAACTTCATCGACTGCATCGTCATCCTGCACGAGCGGTCCCTGCTGGACGAGGTCGGCGGCTTCGACGAGTCCTTGCGTCGGATGGTCGACTGGGACCTGATGATCCGGATGGCCGGGGTGACGGAGTTCGCCCTGGCGCCGTTCGTGGCCACCACCTACGACCTGTGGGAGGAGCGGGACGACCGGCTGACGACCAGCGAGCCGTTCGGCTACCGGTACGTCATCAAGAGCAAGCGGCTGGTCGACTGGCCGGCGGCCGAGGCGTCCCTGCCCCAGCGTGAGCAGGGGCTCGTGTCGGTCGTCGTCCACGCCCGAGGCGGGGCCGCCCTCACCGAGCGCTGCGTCGACCGGGTCGTGGAACGGACCGGCGGCCGCTTCGAGGTGCTGGTCGTGGACACCGGGTCGACCCCGGAGCGCGCGCTGCCGCTGCAGCTGCTCGGGCTGCGCCACGCGGCGCAGCCGGTGCGGGTGGTCAGGGTGCCGGACGAGCTGACGTCGGAGGTGGCGGCCAACATCGGGGTGGTCGCCTCGCGCGGCGAGGTCGTGGTCCAGCTGGCCTGCGACGTGCTGGTCGAGGACGACTGGCTCGAGCCGCTCGTCGCGCCGCTGCTGGCGGGCGAGGCGGTGGCCACTCAGCCGCTGGTGCTGCGGGCGAGCGGGGCCGTGCTGAGCGCGGGGGTGGCGGTCAGCCGCTCGGCGCAGCCGCACCACCTGCTGGCCGGGGCGGCGTGGCACGCACCCGAGGCCCACCAGGTGACCGACCCGCCCGCCCTCACGAGCCTCGCCCTGGCGGCCCGTGCGGAGTCGCTGGTCGCGGTCCGCGGCCAGGACCCGTTCTACGTGGACGCCGTCGAGGGGGCCGAGCTGTCCCTGCGGCTGGCGGCCACGGGGACGGGACCGCTCCTGCTGGTGCCGGACAGCGTCGTGGTGCGTCGCGAGGCCAAGGCCAAGAACCGCGCGACGGCCCCGACGGAGCTCGACAACCGCCGGTACTTCACCTCGACCTGGGCGGACCGGCTCCCCGACGTGGCCGAGGACGTGTGGGCGTCGGCCGGGTACCGGGTCTGCGGCTGGGAGGCCACCGACCGGGCCGAGGGCAGCCCCGGGGCGGCGGCGTACCGACCGGTCGTGGTCCGCGAGCGGGCCGGGACGCCGACCCGCTGGGCCATCAAGACTGCCGTCCCGGACGTCGTCGACCGCCGCGGCTGGGGCGACTACTACTTCGCGATCGCGCTGCGGGACGCCCTGCGCCGGCAGGGCCAGGACGCCGTCGTCGACTGCCTCGGCGCCTGGTACCGGCCCACGGTCCACGACGACGACGTCGTCGTGGTGATCCGGGGCAAGACGCCGTACGTGGCCAACCCCGAGCACGTCAACCTGATGTGGGCCATCAGCCACCCCGGCAAGGTGACGCCGCGCGAGGCGGCCACCTTCGACCATGTCATGGTCGCCTCGATCTCGCACGCCCAGGCCCTCGCGCGCAGCGCGACGGTCCCGGTCGAGGCGCTGCTGCAGTGCACCGACCAGAACCTCTTCACCCCCCAGGACGTCGAGCCGGGCCAGGACGTCCTGTTCGTCGGCAACTCCCGTGGGGTGATGCGGCACGTGGTGCGCGACGCGCTCGAGGCCGGTCTGGACCTGCGCGTGTTCGGCAACGGCTGGGGTCCGTTCCTGCCGCCGGGCCGGCTCCAGGGCACCTACGTCCCGAACGCGCTGCTCGCCCGCACGTACGCCGAGGCGGGGGTCGTGCTCAACGACCACTGGGACGACATGCGCCACCACGGCTACCTGTCCAACCGGTTGTTCGACCTGGCGGCCGTGGGGGCGCGGGTCGTCAGCGACGAGGTGGACGGGTTGTCCGAGGTGTTCGGCGACGTCGTGCTGACCTACGACAGCCCGGCGTCCCTGGCCGCGGCCGTCGCGACGCAGCTCGAGGACACCCCCGAGCGGGCGCAGGCCCGGGCGGAGCTGTCGGTCCGGGTCCGGGCCGAGCACACCTTCGACGCCCGGGCGCAGCGGCTCGTCGAGGCCGCGGCGCCCCTCCTGGCCGCCCGGCGCGCAGCGGCCACCCGCTGAGGTGAGGACCTCGGTGGGGCCGAGGTCGGGACCTCAGCGGGGCAGGGGGGTGCCGACCTCGGGCGGCAGCACCAGGCCGTCCCAGCGGTCCGGGTCGCGGGCCAGGAAGACCTCGTCGCCCTGGGCCCAGGTGTGGTCGTCCGAGCCCCGGTAGAGGCAGAAGCCGAGGTCGTGGGTGGCGTAGACGAGCCCGCTGGCCGCTCCGACGGCCTGGATCAGGCAGCGGTCGACGGCGCGGTGGACCGGTCGCCAGCCGCCGACGGCGAGCAGGTCGTCCCGGGCCAGCGCCAGGGTGCCCCCTGACACCCGGCTGGCCGGGGCCTCGCTGGCGTGGACCGTGTCGCGGATGGTGAGGTCGGACGCCTCCAGGTAGGTGAAGTGGTCCGCCAGCCCGACCAGCGTCGCCCCGGAGTAGGCGTGGGCCAGCACCAGGTCGCTCAGGTGGTCGGGGCCGTACCAGTCGTCGTCGTCCACCTTGGCGACCAGCCGGCCCGAGGCGCGCTGCAGGGCGCGGCCCAGCACCTCGCCGAACACGACGCCGGCGTCGACCGTGAGCACCTGGACCGGTCGCGTGAATGCGGCCAGCGCCGCGACCACGTCCGGGTCGTCGGCCGGCACCCCGTGCAGGGCCAGCACCACCTCGACGTCGGGCCAGGTCTGCCGCTGCAGCTGGGCCAGCGCGAAGCGCAGGTTGCTGGGCCGCTTGGTGGCCAGCAGCACGCTCATCGACGGCGCCGGGCTGCTGGTGGCGCCGAGCCGGTCCGCCGTGGCCCGCCACCGGGTGGTCGACCCGAAGCGCAGCAGGGCCTCCCGTCGGGCGCCCACCGACCACGCCTCACGCCGGACGGGGTCGGCCGTGGTGGCCGCGTCCAGGGTCTCCACCCGGTCGCACAGGTCGTCGCCGAGCAGCGACCGCGACAGCGCCGGGACCGAGGCCGTGCGCACCGGGACCCCGGCGACCAGCAGCTGGCTCACCAGCCGGGCCCAGCGGACCGGCCCACCGGCGTCCGCCACGGCCAGGTCCAGGTGACGCAGGGGCCTCAGCCGACGGACGTCGTCCTCACCGATCCCGGCCGCCGGGTCGAGCGTGACGACCGCCCGGCCGGTCGTGTCGACGACCTGGACACGATGGCCGGCCGCCGGCCCGCTGGTCGTCCCCACGACGTCGGAGGGGGACCGGTCGAAGCCCCAGGGGTTGATCGACCGGGTGTCCACGGGTGGCAGCACCAGCGCGGGCGACCAGCCCTCGGGCGGCTCGTCACCCGTCAGCTGCTGGGCGGTGGTGGTGGCCGCGAGCGGTGGGTCGGTGGCGGTGACGTGGGCCCGGACCTCGTGGCCCACGACCACGTCCACCGGGGCGATGTCGCCGTCGGCCACGGTCAGGGCCGCGGCGTCCACGAGCCGGGCCCACGGGTCGCCGGCGGCCCAGTCCAGCGACGGCAGGTCCGTCAGCCCGAGCCGGAGCCCGGCCGCGGGCAGGGTGCCGCCGCCCTGGCGCGGTCCCTGGACGACGGAGCGCACGACGGCCTGGACCGCGCTCGGCGCCCTCAGGCCCAGGGTGACGACCACGCCGGCGCGTCCGCGGTCACGCACGCGGACGTCGGCCCGCTCCAGCCGGCCGCCCGTCAGCGTCGACGGGACCGACACCTGGTCGGGGCGGCTGGTGGCGGCCACGACGACCACCACGGTCGAGGCGCGGCCGCACCGCGCCAGCAGGGGCAGCAGCCGACGCAGCTCGGTGACGGACCGCGCGGCGACCACCACGATGTCGTGCTCCTTGGCCGGGCGGTCGGTCAGCAGCCCGGCGGGCGAGCGGACCGTCCACGCGGTGGCCGGCCCCGGCTGCTCGGCCAGGCCCAGCGCGGCGGCGGCGTCCATGCCCTCGGGCAGCAGGAGGAGCCGTCGCGACGCCGGGCCGGGGCCGAGGACCCGGTCGGTGACGGGGGCGGCCCGACGGACCCGGCGCAGGACCGGACGCACCCGGGCCAGCAGCGGACGGAGGGGGCGGGGGGTGGCGGGGCGACGCACGTCAGAGCACCTCGAAGACCTGGGCGCGGTCCAGCCGTCGGCGCCGCACCACCCGCCGGCCCCCGTGCTGCTCCTCGACCCACCGGCGGGCCGTGGCGCGCTCGGGGTCCCGGTCCACGTCGTCGAGGACCACCAGCGCCCCCTCGTCCAGCCTCGAGGCGAGCACGGGCAGCGCGGGGTAGCGGGCCAGGTCCCCGGTCCGCCACGGCGGTCCGTCCACCAGCAGGACGTCGATGCCGCTCAGGTCCTCGAAGCAGCCGGGGTCGTACCAGCGGAACGTCCGGTCCTCGACCTCGACGTCGGCCAACGGGGCGCACCGGACCTCGGCCCAGTCCTCCAGGCCGTTGCGCCGCAGGTGCTGCCGGGTGGCCTCCGCGAACTCCTCCTCGTGCTCGACCGCGACCACGCGGCCGGCGCCCCGCTGGCGCATGGTCGCGGCCAGCCAGACCGTGGAGGTGCCGCTGCCGCACTCGACCACGAGCACGTCACCGTCGCGGGACTGCACCTCGGCCACCATGGCCAGCAGGGTCTGCGGGGTCGCAGCCCAGCCGCCCGCGGGCGGGAACTCACCCCGCACGTCGACCAGGCGCAGCAGGTTGTGCAGGGACCAGGAGTCGGTGACGGCGTTGAGGAAGGCCTGCCGCACGTGCTGCTGGAACTCCGCGTCGTCCTGGCGGGCCGCCGTCGCGTCGGCGTCCAGCCGGGCCAGCGACCCCGCGACCGCGGCCTGGTCCCGCTCCAGGGAGTCCAGGCGCTCCTGCAGGGCGGCGAGCCGTCCGTCGGCGCGTACGCGGTCCTCGTCGAGCCGCTCCAGCACCGGGGGCACGATGGAGTCGTGGACGACGTCGGGCAGGGCCCGGGTGAGCCGCCCGACCTGGTTGCGCACGGCGAGCAGCAGGACCAGCGCCACGGCCTGGGCCGCGAGGACCAGGCCCACCGACCACCAGCCGCCCACCAGGGCGACGAGGACGGCCAGGGCCAGCGACGCCAGCAGCAGGGCCACCGCGATGGGCGCCTGGCGGCGGCTGAGCAAGCGGGTCATCGCTCTCCCTGGTGTCCTCGACGACGGTCGGCGCCAGGGTAGCGGCCGCACCTTGCTGCAGCCGTCAGGCGCCCGCACCCCTGACGGGGCGCTCGGGTCGGGACTAAGTTGTCCGCCGTCCCGGTCGATGGTTCAGGCGGGGCCCGGCTCGGGCCCGTGACGTATCAGGTGGACCGTGACCCCGGGACGCCGGAGGGAGTTCCGCCGTGAGGACGTCCGCACCGACCGTCAGGGGCCTGCTGTGCCTCCTCCTGCCGTCCCTGCTCGTGCTGGGTCTCGTCGTGCTCGGGCCGGGGACCGCGCCCGCCTCGGCGGCGGCGTGCCTCCCGGCCGGCGGCCGGCCCGCGGTCGACGGTCCGCCGCCCGCCGGGGCCGACGTGGTGCTGCACGGGCACGGCTTCGGTCACGGCCTGGGGATGAGCCAGTACGGCGCGCTCGGTGCGGCCCGGCAGGGCTGCACCGCCGAGCAGATCCTGACCACCTACTACCGCGGCCTGGGCGTCGCGGAGCGCCCGACGCACCACCGGGTCCTGATCGACATGCTGACCGACGGCGGGTCCGGCGGCTGGACGGCGTTGACCGCCGCGGGCGGCCCCGTGACCTGGCGCAGCACGACGGGGACAGCCGTCACGGCCGTCCAGCCGCGGGGGGAGACCTGGGCGGTGCGGCGCACATCGGCCCACGGGCTGGTGCTGCGCGCCGGGACGGGGACCTCGGCGACGGTCGTGGTCACCCTCGGACCCGGCGGTCAGGTACGCGCGGCCCACGACGGAGTCGCGGTGCAGGTGCGCACCTGGGGGTCGAACGGGACGCTTCGGCTGGACCGCCGCACGGACCGTGGTCACACCCGGGTCTCCGGTGACGGCAAGGGACTGGACGTACGCCTGGTGATGGAGGACGGTTCCCGCGGCCAGGCCGTGCAGCAGTACCTCAAGGGCCTGACCGAGATGCCGGTGACCTGGCCGCAGGCCGCGCAGGAGGCCCAGGTGGTCGCCGCGCGGACCTACCTGCTGGGGCGCTTCAGCACCGCCGAGTCCGGGTACCTCGTCCTGCCGACCCCCACCCACCAGAGCTGGACGGGCCTGGCCCAGGAGGAGACCGACCGCTCGAGGGGGGGCGTCCTGGCCCGGGCCGTCGACGCCACCACGGCGAGCGGCTCCACCGGCGGTGACGTGGTCGTGACCAGCGGCGGAGCCGTGGCGCGGGACCTGCTCTACACCTCCTCCCACGGTGGCTGGAGCGAGTCCAACGCCTACGTCTACGGCACCCCGGCCGTGGCCCACCTGGGCCCGGTCGACGACAGCGCCTGGGACGAGGCCTCGGGCAACCCGCGGCGGACCTGGACGGTCGGGGCGACCTGGGAGCAGCTGGCCCGGGCCTTCGGGTTCGGGACGGTGACCGCGGTCTCGGTGGGTCCGCAGGGCTCGGCGGCGCGCGACGCGGTGCGGGTGACCGGGACCGTCGGTGGCGCGGTCACGACCCGGTCCTTCAGCGGCTGGGACTCCCGTCAGCGGTTGCAGGGGGTGCTCGGCCCCGCGGTCGCGTCCCCCGGGTTCACGATCGGGACCGTCGGCCAGGAGGAGCCGGACGGCGGGGCCGGGGCCGGGGGTGCGGTGCCGTTGAGTGCTGATGTGGATGGTGATGGTCGGGTGGACGTGGGGTGGTTCCGGGACGGGGTGTGGTCGTTGCGGTTGGGGACGGGTGAGGTGCGGACGTTCTCGTTCGGCAAGCGTGGTGACGTGCCGGT
>JBBSQH010000084.1:0-17484 GCA_038258055.1 Actinomycetales bacterium | reverse complement strand
TGCTGGTCCGGGCGCTGCTGGTCCGGGCGCTGCTGGTCCGGGCGCTGCTGGTCCGGGCGCTGCTGGTCCGGGCGCTGCTGTGCGGCGGGCTGCTGCGCGGCGGGCGGCGGCTGCTGAGGTGGCGGGGCCGTCGGCTGGGGCGCCCGCTGCGGGGACCCGGTCGACGCCTCGGTGGGCTGCTGCCGGGGCTCGGTCTGCCGGGGCCGGTGCTCCTGGGGCGGCGGGGACTGCGGCGCGACGGGCTGGGGCTGCGACCGCGGCAGCGCCCCGCCCTCGCCCAGCGCCGCCAGCTGCCGCTCGAGCCGCTCGACCCGGGTGGGCACCGCACCGTCGGCGTCGGCCCCGACGACCAGGAGCCGGGCGACCAGCAGCTCCAGGAGCAGGCGCGGGCTGGTGGCGCCGGCCATCTCGCCCAGGGCCGCGGCGACCACGTCCGCGGCGCGGGACAGCTCGGCGTGGCCGAACCTGGAGGCCTGGTGCCGCAGCCGCTCGAACGCGTCCTCGGGGACCTCGGGCAGCACGGCGGCGGCACCCTCGCCCACCCGCGACACGATGACCAGCGTCCGCAGCCGCTCCAGCAGCTCGTTGGTGTAGCGCCGCGGGTCGTGCCCGGACTCCACGGCGTGGTGCACCGACGCGAACGCCGCGGCCCCGTCGACCGCGGCGAGACCGTCGACCAGGTCGTCCAGCAGCGACTCGGGCACGTAGCCGAGCAGGTTGGTGGCCAGGTGCACGTCCACGTCGCCGTCCGCCCCGGCGATCAGCTGGTCCAGCACCGACATCGAGTCCCGGACGGACCCGCCGCCGGCCCGGATGACCAACGACAGCGCGGCGGGCTCGACCGTCACGCCCTCGCGGCGGCAGACGTCCTCCAGGTGCTGCAGCAGCCGGGCGGGCGGCACCAGCCGGAACGGGAAGTGGTGGGTGCGGGAGCGGATCGTGCCGAGCACCTTCTCGGGCTCGGTCGTCGCGAACACGAACACGACGTGCTCCGGCGGTTCCTCGACCACCTTGAGCAGGGCGCTGAACGCGTCGGTGGTGATCTGGTGCGCCTCGTCGATGATGACGACCTTGTAGCGGTCGCGGACCGGGAAGTTGGCCACCCGCTCGCGCAGGTCCCGGGCGTCGTCGATGCCACGGTGGCTGGCGGCGTCGATCTCGATCACGTCGAGGCTGCCGGTGCTGCCGTTGGCCAGGTCCACGCAGGACGGGCACTGCCCGCACGGCGTCGGCGTGGGGCCCTGGACGCAGTTGAGCGAGCGGGCCAGCACCCGGGCGCTGGTCGTCTTGCCGCAGCCGCGCGGGCCCGAGAACAGGTACGCGTGGTTGACCCGGCCCTTGGCCAGGGCGGCCGTGATGGGGGTGATGGCGTGGTCCTGGCCCACGACCTGCTCGAACGTGTCCGGGCGGTACCGGCGGTACAGGGCGAGGATCGGACGCGCCTCGTCAGCCATGGGCGTCACCCTACGGCGAGCGCCGGACACCCCGCCCCCGTCGGTCCCCAGGCGGCCCCGCCCGGCGCCCGGGCCTCAGAAGTCCTGGCTCTGCCGCGCCCGCAGCCGGTTGACGACCGTGAACAGGACCGCGGCCAGCAGCAGCACGTACAACGTGATGGTGATCGGCGTGCTGATGAGCGTGAGCGGGTCGTTCTCGGAGTTGTTCATGGCGTCCCGCAGCGACGACTCGGCCAGCGGGCCCAGGATCACGGCGATCAGCACGGGCGCCAGCGGGATGTCGTAGCGGCGCATGACGAACCCGAGCACCCCGAGCCCGACCATCAGGAACACGTCGGCGATCGCGGCGGTGGCGGCGTACACCCCGAAGCACGCGAACAGGGCGATGCTGGCGTACAGGTACTCCTTCGGGATCCGCAGCAGCTGCGCCCACAGCGGCGCGAACGGCAGGTTGAGGATCAGCAGCACCACCAGGCCGATGAACAGGCTGGCGATCAGGGCCCAGACCAGCTCGCCGTTGCGGCTGAACAGCAGCGGGCCCGGCTGGACGCCGTACTGCTGGAACGCGGCCAGCAGCATGGCGGCCGTGGCCGACGTGGGCAGGCCCAGCGCCAGCAGGGCCCCCATGGCGGTGCCCGACGTCGCGTTGCCGGCGGCCTCCGGGCCCGCGACCCCCCGGATGGCGCCCCGGCCGAACATGGGCACCTTCCTCCGACGGTCGAGGCGACGTTCCGTGCCGTAGGCCAGGAACGTCGGGACCTCGGCCCCGCCGGCGGGGATGACGCCGAACGGGACGCCGAACGCCGTGCCCCGCAGCCAGGCGGGGAGGGCCTCCTTGAACTCCGCTCCGGTGAGGAACGGGCGACCCGAGGACGGCACCAGGGTGCGGTCGTCCGGGCGGCCGAACTGGGACGCGACGTAGATGACCTCGCCGACGGCCAGCATGGCCACGGTGATCACGACGATGCTGACGCCGTCGAACATCGCGGTGCTGCCGAAGGTGAACCGCTGCGCACCGCTGACCTGGTCGGTGCCGACCATGGCCAGCGCCAGCCCGATCAGGAGGGCGGCGATGCCCTTGAGCGCGGAGTCCGCGACCACCGCGGACGTGGCCACGAACGCGAACACCGCCAGCGCGAAGTACTCCCCCGGGCCGAAGCTGGTCGCCCAGCCGGCCAGCGCGGGCGCGAAGAACACCACCAGGGTCGTCGCGATGGTGCCACCCAGGAACGCGCCGATGGCCGCGGTCGCGAGCGCCTGCGGAGCCCGGCCCGCCTTGGCCATCCGGTGGCCCTCGAACGACCCGGCGATGGCTGTGGAGTTGCCCGGGGTGTTCATCAGGATGCCGGCGATGGAGTCGCCGAACAGCCCGCCGAAGTAGATCCCCGCGAACATGACGAGCGCGGCCAGCGGGTCCAGGGTGAACGTGATCGGCAGCAGCAGGGCCACGGCCATGGCCGAGCCCAGCCCGGGCAGGACCCCGACGGCCGTCCCGATCAGGGCACCGACGACGACGTAGAACAGGTTCTGCAGCGTGAGGACGTCGGCGAACCCCTGCCCGAGCGACGACAGCGCGTCCATGTCAGAGCACCCCGAAGATCCCGGGCGGCAGGCTCAGCCCGAGCAGCCCCGCGAAGACGAGCTGCATGACCGAGGCCAGCGCCAGCCCGACCAGCAGGTTGAACACGTAGCGGGTGCTGCCCAGGCCGACCGTGACGCCCCAGAACACCAGCGCCGCGGACACGATCCAGCCGACGGGCACCAGCAGCAGGCCGAACAGCACGAACGAGCCGACCGTGATCCCCGTGGCCCGCCAGTTGCTGATGGTGCCGTCGACGACCTGGCCGTCGGCGTCCACCATCGGCTCGGGCACGTCGGGGTGGCGCAGGATGCTGACCGCCAGCAGCGCCGCGACGGCGAAGCACACCACCGCCACCATGGTGGGGAACGCCTTGGGCCCGAAGATCTCGGTGTCCTCGGTGACCTCCATGTCGACGATCCCGTACACGAGGAACAGGCCCAGCACGACGAGGACGGCCGGCACCACCAGCGCGCTGCGGCCCGCCCAGGCGTGCGCAGGCGTGGTCGGCGGAGTGCTCGGCGGCCCGGCGGCGAGCCCGGTGGCCGACAGCGGGTCGGTCGCCGGTCGCGCCGTGCCGACGTCCCCGTCCTCTCCGTGGCCGCTCGTGCGGCCGCTCCCGTGGCCGCTCATGCGAGCCCCAGGTCGGCCAGGATGACGTCGATCCGGGCCTGCTCGGTGACCAGGAACTCGCCGAACTCGTCGCCCTCGGCGTAGGAGTCCTGCCAGCGGTTGCGGTCCACGGCGTCGCGCCAGTCCTCGGTCTCGAGCATCTCGTCGACGATGTCGATCAGCTCCTGCCGCTCCGCCTCGCTGATGCCCGGCGGCGCGACGTAGCCCCGCCAGTTGACCAGGTCGACCGCCGGGTAGCCCGCCTCGATCATGGTCGGGGCGTCCAGGCCCTCCAGACGCTCCGGCGCGACCACCGCCAGCGCTCGCAGCCGCCCGTCGATGAGCAGGTCGCGGAAGTCGTTGTAACCGCTGATCCCGATGCCCGGGGTGCCGGGTGCGGTCGACAGCAGGCTGATGGTCAGCTCGCCACCGCCCGCGTACGCGGCGTACTGGATGGTCGCCGGGTCGATACCCGCCTCCTGGGCCAGCAACGCCGCGACCATGTGGTCGATGCCGCCCGCGGACCCTCCGCCCACCGGCGTCGCCCCTGGGTCCTCCGCCCAGTCGGCGACGAAGTCGTCCAGGGTCTCCCAGGGCGAGTCGGCCGGCACGGCCAGCACCTCGAAGTCCTCGGCGAGCCGGGCGATCGGCGTCATGTCCGACAGGTTCGTGGCGGAGTCGTTGCGGGTGATGCCGCCCAGCATCACGGTGCCGGTCACCATCATGGTCGTCGGCTCCCCCTCGAGCAGGCCCAGCTGCCCCAGCCCGATGATGCCGCCGGCGCCGGGCACGTTGACGACCTGGACGTTGTTGACCACACCGTTGGAGCGCAGCGCCTGCTGGGACTCCCGGGCGACCAGGTCCCAGCCGCCCCCGGCCGCGGCGGGTGCGATCAGGGTCATCTTCGAGCGGGCGTCGACCCCGGAGCCGGTCCGGCTCGCGTTGATCCCCGCGGCGGTCACCAGGGCCGCGACGCACAGCACCCCGACGACCCGGCCGAGCGTCTTCGCGGCAGCCATGGACCCTCCTTCGGGTGAATTGTCTGGCAGGACGCTAGCGTTCCTGCCCACCGACACCACCGGAGGCGCACGATGACGATCGCCGTGGCCCACAGCGACACCGACGAGGGCCGGGCCGCGCTGGTCGCCGCCGCCGACGAGGCCGCCGCCCGCGGCACCGACCTGCTCGTGCTGCACCTGGTCGACGAGCCCACCACCGACTCCTCGCCGGACCTCGTGCCCGTGGACGAGGTCGAGGCCGCCACGCTGCGGGTCCGCGCCGTCCTGGACACCCCCGACGTCCCGCCCGTGCCCTGGCAGCTGCGCACGGCCAACGACGGCCACGACCCGGCCGGCGCTCTGGTCGACCTGCTGGTGGAGACCGGGGCGGAGCTGCTGGTGCTGGGCTCCCGACGCCGCTCGGCGATCGGGAAGCTGATCATGGGGAGCACGGTCCAGCGGGTGGTGCTGGACTCCCCGGTCCCCGTGCTCGTGGTCAAGGCGCCCGTCGAGCGGTGACGGGCACCCCGTCGAGGTAGTGCCAGCGCCCGTCCTCCCGCAGGAACCGGCTGACCTCGTGCTGCGAGCCCCGCCCCTGGCTCGAGCGGTAGAACGCCTCGAACTCCACCGTCCCGTGCTCGTCGAACATCCCACCGGCGGCGGTGGCCAGGACGTCGAGCCGGTACCAGCGCCGGTCGGCGTCCAGCTCCAGCGCGGTCGGCCGCGTGCTGCGGTGCCAGGTCCGCAGCAGGTGCGCCGGGTCGCCGACCGCGAAGGCGCTGAAGCGCGAGCGCATCAGCTGCTCGGCGGTGACGGCGCGGGCGTGGTCGGTGTGGACCGGACCGCAGCACTCGGGCAGGGGCAGTCCGCTGAGGCAGGGGCAACGGGTCACGCGGGCGAGTATCCGGGCCGCGACCGGTCCGGGCGACGCTGTGAGGTCCCTACCCTCGTGGCGTGACGACTTCCCTGGACGACCTGACCCGCGCCCCCGACGTCCAGGCGCCCAACCTGGTGGCGGTCGACGCCACCGACCGGTTGCTGCTCGACACGGCCGCCGAGACGCTGCCGACCCTGGGCCCGGGGCAGGTCGTGGTGGTCGACGACCAGTACGGCGCGTTGACCCTCGGGCTGGCCGGGTTGCACGGTGCCGGCGGGGTGCGCGTGCACACCGACCGGTTGACGAGCGAGCTCGCGCTGGCTACCAACGCGGCCCGCAAGAGCCTGACCGACGCCTACTCGGTGCACGGGCTGGACGCCGGGCTGCTGGACGGGGCACGGCTGGTGCTGCTCCAGCTGCCGCGCAGCCTGTCGGCCCTCGACGAGGTCGCCGCCGCCGTCGCCCGGTGGGCCGCGCCGGACGTCACCCTCCTGGCCGGTGGCCGGGTCAAGCACATGACGCGGGCCATGAACGAGGTGCTGGGCCGGTACTTCGACGACGTCACGGCCGGGCTCGGCCGGCAGAAGTCACGCGTGCTGACCGCACAAGGGCCCAAGCCGACGGCCGACGCGACGACGACGTACCCCGAGACCGAGCGGCACGACGAGTACGACCTGACGGTCGCGGCGCACGGGGCCGCCTTCGCGGGGACCAAGGTGGACCTGGGCACCCGGTTCCTGCTGGAGCACCTGCCTCGCATGAAGCCGGACGCCGTGGACGTCGTGGACCTGGGCTGCGGCACCGGCCTGGTCGCGTGCGTCGTCAAGCGCGCCCGGCCCGCGACGCGGGTGCTGGCCACCGACGAGTCCGCGGCCGCCGTGGCCTCGGCCCGCGCCACCGCGGCCGCCAACGGGCTGGACGTCACCGTTGTCCGCGACCTGGGCCTGTCGCAGCAGCCCGACACCAGCGCCGACCTGGTCCTGCTCAACCCGCCCTTCCACTCCGGCGCCACCGTGCACCCCGGGGTCGCCCGACCGCTGTTCGCCGAGGCCGCGCGCGTGCTGCGCCCCGGCGGCGAGCTGTGGACGGTCTACAACTCGCACCTGGAGCACAAGGCGACGCTCGCCGGTCTGGTCGGTCGGACCGAGCAGATGGGTCGCAACTCGACGTTCACGGTGACCCGCTCGGCCAAGGCCTGAGCCCGCACGTGCGAGAGGCCCGCCCTGCACGAAGCAGTGACGGGCCTCTCAGCGGCGGAGGATGGGGGATTTGAACCCCCGAGGGCGTTAACCCAACACGCTTTCCAAGCGTGCGCCATAGGCCGCTAGGCGAATCCTCCGTCGGTAAGGGTACTGGAGGTCGGACCGCGCTCCGTCCGCCCCTCGGGCCTGCGACGGGCACGGCCCCGAGGCCATCTCACAACCCCCCGGCCACGCGCAGGACGGCTCCGGTGACGTAGCCGGACTCCGGACCGAGCAGCCACGCGACCGCCGGGGCCACGTCCCCGGGCTCCCCGGCGCGCCCGAGCGGCACCCGCGCCGCCACCCGGTCGGGGCGTCCCGGGTCGCCCGCGTCGGCGTGGATGCCCGTGCGCACGGTCCCGGGGGCGACGGCGTTCACGCGGATGCCGAGCCCGGCGACCTCGACGGCCAGGCCCTTGGTGAACGCGTCGACGCCGGCCTTGGCCGCGGCGTAGTGCACGTACTCGTGCGGCGAGCCCAGGGTGGCGGCGGCCGATGAGACGGTCACGATCGCGCCGCCTGGGCCACCCGAACCGGTCGACATCACCTGCACGGCTCGACGGGCGCACAGCAGCGCGCCGACCAGGTTGACGTCGACCACCCGCCGGAGCACGTCGACCGGGGTGTCGGCCAGGTCGCCGACGTGGGCCGTCAGCCCGGCGTTGCCGACCAGACCCGTCACCGGTCCCAGCTGCGCGCCTGCGGCGAACAACCGGTCCACGACGTCGGGGTCCGTCACGTCACCGGCGACCACCACGGCCGCGCCCCCGCTGGCGCGCACCTGCTCGGCGACCGCCTCGGCGTCAGCGGTGCGACCCAGGCAACCGAGCACCAGGTCGTGCCCGCGCTGCGCCAGGAGCCGCGCGACCTCGGCCCCGATGCCCCGCCCGGCCCCCGTGACCACGGTGACGGGCCGCGCGGCCCCGCTCGGGCCCGGGCCGGCGGTGGGGCTCGCGGTGGTGGTCGGGGCAGGGCTGCTCATTCAACTGATCCTGGCCCAGCACCCCTCCGGACGGGGTGCCACGGCAGTCCCGTCCGGTTGCTACCCTCGTCGACGACCCCCCGTGTGGCGGCACCCTGCTGAACTCCCCCAGGGCCGGAAGGCAGCAAGGGTACGTGGGCTCTGCTGGGTGCACGGGGGGTCCTTCTTCGTCGGTGACGCGCCCCGGCAACGATCCGGTGTCGATCCTTGTCCCCCGAAGCGGTGACGGGGAGATCAGGCCCGCTCGTCGTATCCTCGGGCCGTGATCTTCAAGCGGGTGGGCCATGTGCGTCCGTACCCGGACCACGGCCGGTACTCGGCCAAGGACTGGGCCGACGTGCCGCCTCGCCCTGTCCGCCTGGTCGAGCTGGTCACCACCAAGCGCACGCTGGACCTGGAACAGCTCCTCGACGAGGACTCCACGTTCTTCGGCGACCTGTTCCCCCACGTCGTGCAGTGGCGCGGCGAGCTGTACCTCGAGGACGGCCTGCACCGGGCCGTCCGCGCCGCCCTCGGGCAGCGAGCAGTCGTCCACGCCCGCGTGCTGGTGCACGAGGGATAGGCCGGAGGACCCGACATCTTCAACCGCAGACGCCCCGAACCGCCGCCGGAGCCGGACTGGGACGACCCGATGTGGGTGCCGCAGCCGGCCGAGCGCTGGATCGAGCCCGAGGAGATCGTCCACCGTCAGCGTCGACGACGCGGCCGGTGGCGAGCCCTGCGGCACGCGGTCGTCCTTCTGATGATCATCATCGCCGTGGGCGGGGTGGGCGTCGCCGCCGGCGGCGCCGTCCTCGGTCGCTGGGACCTGCCGTGGGCTCCCGCCCCGAACAACCAGGCGTCCGCCACCGCCGAGCCGTCGGTCGCGGCACTGGACTGCGAACCGGCCGTCGTCACGCCGGCCGGGGTCGCGGGGACCAGTGTCGAGGTGCTGAACGCGACCTCGAGCAGCGGTCTGGCGGGCACCGTCGCCGACGAGCTGGAGGTGCGTGGCTTCACGGTGGTCGACGTGGGCAACTTCTCCGGTGCCGTGGCCGAGCCGGCCCAGGTGCTGTTCCCCGAAGGCGCCGAGCCGGCCGCCCTGGCCGTGGCCGCGCACCTGGAGGGCGCCGTGGTCGTCGCGGACCCGCAGGTCACGGTCGTCACCGCTGTCCTCGGCGACGGCTGGACCGGCATCGCGACGGTCGACCAGGCCGTCGAGGCCGCCCAGGTGCCCCAGCCGTCGGTCATCGCCTGCGCCGCGGGGGCCGCGCCGGAGGTGGCCGAGACCGTCGGTTGACCGACTCCCGAGCCGCCCGAGCCGCTCAGCCGGTCGGGTCCGCCCGGGCCCCCAGGACGGGGAGCGCGGTCTTCTCGCGGTGCTCCAGCACCAGGGACGTGTGCTCGGCGACGACGTTGTCGAACGAGGCGATGTCGTTGAGCAGGCGCTCGCCCAGGCTGGTGACGTCGGCGGCCGACAGGTGCACCAGCACGTCGTAGGTCCCCGTGGTCAGGCTGATGCCGACCGTCTCGTCCAGCTGCCAGACCGCGTCGATGAACGCGGCCACGACCTCGCTGCTCTTGGGCTGCAGCCGCACCGACACCACCGCGCGGACCGTGCGCCCGACCGCCCGGTGGTCCACGACGGCGTGGTAGCCCGTGATGACGCCGGCCTCCTCGAGGCGGCGGACCCGGGCCAGCATCGTCGACGGCGCGACCCCGGCCAGGTCGGCGAGCGCCTTGTTGGACCGACGGGCGTCGCGCTGGAGCTCGGCGAGGACGAGCCGGTCCAGGGCGTCGAGCGGCAGGGGCATGCCCGTGACGCTAGTCGGACGTGTGCGGCCACGAGGGCTGGTCCCGCGGCGGGGGTTGCACCCGGGGTACCGCGACAACTGTCAGCGGCCGTACCCGGCCATCGCCTCCTCGACCGCCACGCGGTAGTCCGCGACCCGGCGCTCCTTGAGGGCCTCGTAGCCGCGGACGGTGTCGGCCATCCCGGCGATCTCGACCGCCCGGGCGTGGCTGCCCGCGGACAGGCCGGCCACCAGGCGCGCGACGAGCCGGACGTACTCGCCGACCAGCTCGCGCTCGGTGCGACGCATCCCGGTCGCCCCGAACGGGTCCAGCCGGGTGCCCCGCAGCCGCTTGCCCCGGGCCAGCGCCGAGAACGCCGGCCGGGTGCGGTCGTCGAAGCGGATCTTGCCGCTGCGACCCAGCGCCTTGAGCACGGGCGGGTGCAGCAGGAACGACCGCGGTCCGCTGCCGGCCTCGGCCGCCGCGGCGTCCGCCTCGGGCAGCAGCATGAGGCGGGCGACCTCGTACTCGTCCTTGTAGGCCATCAGCTTGTGCAGCGACCGGGCGACCGTGGTGGTCAGCTCGTCGTACCCCTCGCCGACCAGCTCCCGCTCGGCGGCCGCGACCCGCTGGACCACGTCCAGGAAGCGTCCGGAGTAGCGGGCGTCCTGGTAGCCGACCAGGTCCGCGGCCAGCATCCGGACCACCTCGGCCAGGTCGTCGTGCAGGTCGAGCCCGTCGACGCGGCGACGCAGCGCACCCGGCAGCGGCGGGGTGGACAGCATCTCGCCCGCGGTGACCCGGCGGCGGGCCACCTCGGCCTCGACCCGCTCGGCGTCGGCGGCCCAGGCCCGACCCCAGTCGAACGCGGCCAGGTTGGCCTCGACCGCGACCCCGTTGAGCTCCACGGCGCGGCGCAGGCTGGCGACGTCGACCGGGACGGACCCGGTCTGGGTCGCGGCGCCCAGCACGAGCACGTTGGCGTAGGCCGCGTCGCCGAGCAGCACGCGCGACATCCGGCTGGCGTCGCCGGCCAGGAGCCGGCTCGAGGCCGCCCGCAGCCGCGTGGTCACCTCGTGGTCGCTCGGGTAGGCGATCGACGGCTGGGACACCATCCGACCCGTGGGGGTGCGCGTGGTCGACAGCACGACCCGGGTGGCCTGCGGGTCGCAGGCCGCCAGGACGGGGTCGCTGGCCCCGACCAGTCCGTCGAAGGCGAGCAGGGTCGTTGTCTGGCCGTCACCGATCAGGTTGGTCGAGGCGGCACCGTCCCGGGTCAGGACCACGTCGCTGATGACGGGGCCAGCCTTCTGGGACAGCCCGGTCTGGTCGAGCCCGCTGACGTCCCAGCCGTCGAGCATGGCCGCGGTCCCGAGCATCTGGGCCACCGTGACGACCCCCGTGCCCCCGATGCCGGCCAGCCGGATCCGCACCACGTCCCCACCGGCGGACGCGGTCGGCTCGGGCAGCTCCCACCCCGGTCCAGCAGTCGCAGAACGGGCCGTCGCGTCGGCAAGACCGCCGGAGGGTGCCGTTGCGTCGGAACCGGTGGGGGTCGACACGTCGATCTCCATGAACGCCGGGCAGTCGCCCTTGACGCACGAGAAGTCCAGGTTGCAGGAGTCCTGGTCGATCCGCGTCCGGCGACCCAGGGGGGTGTCGACGGGCTGCACGGACAGGCAGTTGGACACCGCGCCGCAGTCGCCGCAGCCCTCGCAGATGCGCGGGTTGATGGCGATCCGCTTGGGCGGCGTCTCGACCGTGCCGCGCTTGCGGCCGCGTCGGAGCTCGGCGGCGCAGGGCTGGTGGTGGATCAGCACGGTGACCCCGTCGACGGCGGCCAGCTCGGTCTGCACGTCGACGATGTCGTCGCGGTCGAGGACGTCGACCTCGCGCGGCAGACCCGTACGGTCGTAGTCGCGGGCGTCGGGGGCCGTCACGACGACCCGCTTCGCGCCCAGCGCCAGCAGGGTGGTGGCCAGGGCGGGGACACCGACGCTGAACGTGGCGTCCTGCCCGCCGGTCATCGCGACGGTGTCGTTGTAGAGGATCTTGAACGTGATCCGGGCCCCCGCCCCGATCGCGGCCTGAACGGCCAGCTGACCGGAGTGGAAGTACGTGCCGTCGCCGAAGTTCTGGACCACGTGCTCGGTCTCGACGAACGGGCTCATCCCGATCCAGTGGGCGCCCTCGTTGCCCATCGCGGTGATGCCGAACGTGTCCCCGACCAGGGCGGGGTCCATCAGCAGGCTCATGCCGTGGCAGCCGGTGCCCGCGCCGACCAGCGTGCCCTCGGGGACCTTGGTGCCCCAGTTGTGCGGGCAGCCGGAGCAGAAGAACGGGGTGCGCTGGGTCGACAGCGGCAGCAGCGAACCCACCTCGATCCGCTCGCGCGGCGCCGGCGTCAGCCGCTCGGCCAGGCGCTGCGACAGCCGGGCGCGCAGGGCCTCGACGATGGCGTCGGCGTCCATCAGGCCGTAGGAGTGCAGCAGCTCGACGCCGGTCTCGTCGCGCTTGCCGACCACGCGAGGACGGTGGACGGTGTCGTACAGGACCTCCTTGATCAGGCCCTCCAGCGTCGGGTTCTTCTCCTCGACCACGACGATCTCGTCGAGACCGCGGGCGAACCGGCGCACCATCTCGCGGTCGAACGGCACGGGCATCCGCAGCTGGAGCAGCCGGATCCCGACTGCGGCCAGGTCGGAGTCGCTGGTGAGCCCGAGACGGCGCAGCGCCTCCCGGGTCTCGTAGTACGTGTAACCGGTCGACACGATGCCGATCCAGGCGTCGTCGGGGTCGACCGGGGTGCGGTTCAGGCCGTTGAGGACGCCGTAGCGGTACGCCAGGTCCTGCCGCACCGTCCGGAACTCCTTCTCGACCGCGATCATCCGGGCCGAGCCCAGGAAGACCGCGGACGGGTGGCGCTCGACGGCGTCCCAGCCGTCCGGCATGACGGGCTCGGCGTCCAGCACGGGCAGGTCGACCGTTCCGACGGCGTCGGCCACCGGGGTGACGATCTTCATGGCCGCCCACAGCCCGCAGGCGCGGCTGATCGCGACGGCGTGCAGGCCTAGCTCCAGGCACTCCGCCGGCGTCCCCGGGTAGAGGATCGGCATGTGCAGGTCGACCAGCGCGGCGTCGCTGCTGGACGGCATCGTGCTGGACTTGGCGGCCGGGTCGTCGCCGACCAGGGCCACGACGCCACCGTGCTGGCTGGTGCCGGCGAACACGCCGTGCCGGATGGCGTCGGTGGCCCGGTCCAGGCCGGGGGCCTTGCCGTACCAGATGCCCAGCACGCCGTCGTAGCGCGCGTCCGGGCGCGAGGCCGCCAGCTGGGAGCCCATGACGGCCGAGGCGCCGAGCTCCTCGTTGACCGCGGGTCGGTGGACCAGCGGCAGGTCCTGGTGCAGCCGCTTCATCCGGGCGACCTCGAGGTCGTAGCCACCCAGCGGGGAGCCCGGGTAGCCCGACAGCAGGGCGGCCGTGCTCAGCCCGGCCGCGCGGTCGCGGCGCAGCTGCTCGATGGGCAGCCGGGCCAGGGCCTGGATGCTGCTCATGATCACTCGGCCCGAGTCCTTGGTGTACCGGTCGTCCAGGCGGTAGCCGTCGGCGGTCGCAGCCGTCGGCGCCGGGTCCACCCTGGCGCCGGCCTGGTCGCGGGTGTCCGCGGTCTCCGTCATGAACGACCTCCTCGTCGGTTGCGGCAGGGTCGCACTCGTGCGGACCGCAGACAAGCAGACCGAACGACACGACGGCGGACGCGTCAGCTGACCCTCTATCAGTGTGACTTCAGAGGTCCCGGTCCGAACATCGTTCGACCCGTCACCCGACCAGCCCGACCCGGGCCGCCAGCAGCAGGCCACCCACCCCGGCGAGCACGGCGACGGGGGCGGCGAGCAGGCCGAGCGCCATCACCTGGCCGATCGGGACCCGCGCACCGGCGGCCCGGCACCGGTCCCACCACAGCAGGGTGGCCAGCGACGCCCAAGGCGTCACCAGCGGTCCGGCGTTGGTGCCCACGAGGAGCGCGCCCAGGCGCAGGGCCGAGTCCTCGGCCGCCGGCTCGAGCGCCAGGTAGGCTGGCAGGTTGTTGACGGCGTTGGACGCGAGCGCCCCGGCTCCGGCCAGCCGCAGCAGGTCCAGGGCCCCCTCGCCCGTGCCGGCCAGCTCGGCGAGCAGAGCCGACAACCCCCGGTCGGCCACGGTCTGCACCACCAGGAACAGCCCGGTGGTGAGCAGCACCAGCCGCCACGGCAGCAGCGTGGTCGACAGCAGGTGCCGCGCCCGGACGGCCACCCCGGCCGCCAGGGCCACCGCCCCGACCAGGGCCGCGACGGCCGGCTCGACCCCCAGCGCCACCACCGTGCCGATACCCACGCAGACCACGCCGGTCAGCACCAGCAGGACGCGGTCGCCGGCCCTGACGTGCTCGCGCAGCACGAACCGGCCCCGCAGCCTGCGGTGGTAGCAGGCGAGCAGGGTGAGCACCGTGGCCAGCACCACGGCGGCCGCGGGCAGCACCATCACCGACACGTAGCTCTGGCCGAGCGCCTGCAGCCGCCCCACCGCCAGCAGGTTGGTCAGGTTGGACACCGGCAGCAGCAGGCTCGCGGTGTTCGCCAGCCAGACGACCAGGACCGCGAAGGGCAGGAACGGCAGCCCCAGGCGTCGGGTCAGCACCAGCACCAGCGGGGTGAGCAGCACGGCGGTGGTGTCGAGGCTGACGAGCACCGTGACCAGCACCGCCACCACGGCGGTCAGCAGGTAGAGCAGGACCGTCCGGCCGCGGGCGGCCTCCGCGGCCCAGCGGGCGGCGACCTCGAAGGCACCGACCCGGTCGGCCAGCTCCGCGACGACGGTGATCGCGGCCAGGAACAGCAGGACCGGAGCCACCCGGGCGAGCAGCGCGGTCGCCTCGGGAAGCGGGAGCAGTCCGGTGAGCACCACGAGGGCCCCGGCCACCGACACCCACCGCCACACGAGGGGTCATCCTCACACCCCGGGCGGACGTCAGAGGGCGACGACGGTCCCCGCCCGGTGCTCCTGGCGGCCGTCGTCGCCCAGCACCCACGCGCTGGACCGACCCACCACCCGCCACACGTCCGGGCCACCGACCAGGGCGGTGTCCTCGTCCACGCCCACCCGACGGACCCCGTCGGGGAGCACGTGCCCCGCCAGCCGTCCCAGCAGGTGCGCGCCGAACCGGTCGAAGTGGGGGACCACGCTCAGCCCCGGCACGACCCCCAGGCCGTCCACCGGTCCGGCGAACGGGTGCCGCACGTCGGGCACGGCGCTGCCGAGGGCCATCGCGCCGGCGCTGCAGCCGGCCAGGGCCGCCCCGCCACGCCAGGCGGCCTCGATGGCCGCCCAGACACGCGTCCCCCGGAGGGTGTCCGCCAGGAACCGGGGGTTGCCGCCGGACAGGTACACCAGCCCGGCCCCCTCGACCAGGGACGCCAGGCCCGGGTCGTCGGCCGACACGCGGTCGACGACGGGGACCACGACCTGCTCGACCTGCAGCCGGTCGGCCGCCCGCCGCCCCAGCTCGTGCCACCGCGCGAGCGACTGCTGCCCCTCCGGCGCGGCGGCCGTGGCCAGCTGGACGTACCGGGGGGCCCGCCCCTGCAGCAGCGACGCCTCGACGTCGTGCATCACGGGCAGGTACTCCCCCGACCCGACGAGAGCCACCGGACCGGGCTCGCCGGCCTCGCCCCAGCTCACCGGCGTCGCCGGGCCGTGCCGAACATGCCCCGGGTGATCTCACGGCCGAGCGCGGAGCCGGCCGATCGCAGGAAACCCCGCACGGCCGGGGAGGCGAGCACCTCGCCGACCGCGCTGGTGGGCTCGGGATCACGCCGACGGGGCTCGTGACCGCCGCCCGCAGGGGCCGTGGTCGCCCTTCCCGGCGCGGGACGGGCGGGGACGTCGTCCCAGGTCTGGCCGGGTCCGGGCAGCCCGTCGCCCGGGGAGGGGGCCGCGGTGGCGTCAGCGGGCACGGCGGTCCCCGAGCCGAGCCGGGCGCTCAGCATCTCGTAGGCGGACTCCCGGTCGACCTCGACGCCGTAGCGGGCCTGCAGCGGTGACGCGGCCACCACGGCGGCGACCCGGTCCGGCGGGGCCGGGGCCATCGACGCCTGGGGCGCCCGCAGCATGGTCCAGGCCACGGGCGTCGGCGCCCCCCGCTCGGACAGGACGGTGACCACGGCCTCGCCGATGCCGAGCGACGTCAGCACCGCGCCCAGGTCGTAGCCGGACGTCGGGAACGTGCTGACGGTGGCCTTGAGCGCCTTGGCGTCGTCCGGCGTGTACGCCCGCAGCGCGTGCTGGACCCGGTTGCCGAGCTGGGCCAGCACGTCGCCGGGGACGTCCTTGGGGGTCTGGGTGACGAAGACGATCCCGACACCCTTGGACCGGATCAGGCGAACGGTCTGCACGACCTTGTCGACGAAGGCCTTGGGGGCGTCGGTGAACAGCAGGTGCGCCTCGTCGAAGAAGAACACCAGCTTGGGGCGGTCCAGGTCGCCGACCTCGGGCAGGTCCTCGAACAGCTCGGCCAGCAGCCACAGCAGGAACGTCGAGAACAGCGCGGGCCGGTCCTGCGCCTGCGCCGGCTCCAGGCACGTCACCACCCCCCGCCCGTCCTCGGTGAGGCGCATCAGGTCGGCCGGGTCCAGCTCCGGCTCGCCGAAGAACGCGTCCGCCCCCGACTCGGCGAACACCACGAGCTCGCGCAGGATGACCCCGGCCGTGGCCTTGCTGAGACCGCCCAGCCCGGCCAGGTCGGCCTTGCCCTCGGCCGAGGTCAGGTGCTGCACGACCGCACGCAGGTCGGCCAGGTCGAGCAGCGGCAGTCCGGCCCGGTCGGCGTGGTGGAACACCAGGGCGAGGCTGGAGGTCTGGGTGTCGTTCAGGTCGAGGACCTTGGCCAGCAGGTCCGGGCCGAACGAGCTGACGGAGGCGCGGACCGGCACGCCCGGGCCCAGCCCACCCAGGGCCAGGAACTCGGTCGGGAACGCCGCGGGGGTCCACGGCTGCCCGATCCCGGCCGTGCGGGTGGTCAGCGTGTCCGACGCGGTGCCGGGGACCGCGATGCCTGACAGGTCCCCCTTGATGTCGGCGAGGAAGACCGGGACGCCGTGGGTCGACAGCTGCTCCGCCATCACCTGGAGCGTCTTCGTCTTGCCCGTGCCGGTGGCCCCGGCGACGAGGCCGTGCCGGTTGAGCATCGCCAGGGGGATGCGGACCTGCGCGTCCGGGCGGGGCGTCGGGGTGCCGTCGTCGTCGACGACCAGCGCGCCCAGCTCCAGGGCTGGCCCGGCGAACCCGTACCCCTTCGCCACGGCGGCGACGTGAGCTGCGTGCGGGTCGGCGCCGGCCCCGGACACCGCCTGCTCCGTCGCGCCCAGGTCCGGCGGGTCCTGCTCAGCCATCTGCCACTCCGTCGTCGGCGCCCTCGGGTGGGGTGGAGCCTACGGGGCGGTCGGTCCCCGGTCAGCCCTCGTCGACCACCGTGGCCGCCTCGGCGACGCCCCGCAGCTGGGTGGCGACGAGACCGGCCGCGTCGGTCGCGCTGCACATCGCGGCGGACACCTCCGCGGTGGCGGCGGTCTGCTGCGTCACCGCGGCCTCGATCGTCTGCTGCGCGGCCAGCACGTCACCCATCACCGACCGGATGCGGTCGACGAGGGCCGCCGTGCCCGCCACCTCGGTGCGCACCGACTCCACGACCCGACGGATCTCGTCCGTGGCGGCCGTGGTCTCGCGCGCCAGCTCCTTGACCTCCTCGGCCACGACCGCGAAGCCACGACCGGCGTCACCGGCCCGGGCCGCCTCGATGGTCGCGTTGAGCGCCAGCAGGTTGGTCTGGGCCGCGACCCCGTTGATCCGACCGGCGATGGCCTCGATCTCCTCCATCGTCGCCGTCAGGCGGGCGATGGTGTCCACCGACTCCTGCGAGCGGGAGTCCGC
>JBBSQH010000083.1:0-17810 GCA_038258055.1 Actinomycetales bacterium | reverse complement strand
TACCTGGACTACGGCACGTTCCAGCCGATCCAGATCGCCGCCACCGTGACCATGAACGAGGCCGCCGACTACCCCGACCAGGTCAGCGAGGTCTACCGCGGTCGCCGCGACGCCCTGGTCGACGGCCTGCAGCGCGCCGGCTGGTCCGTGCCGCGACCCCGCGGTTCCATGTTCGTGTGGGCGCCGATCCCCGAGCCCTACCGGTCCGAAGGCAGCATCGCGTTCGCCACCCGGCTGGTGAACGACTGCGACGTCGCGACGTCACCGGGGGTGGGGTTCGGCCCCGACGGCGACGGCTACGTCCGGTTCGCGCTGATCGAGAACGAGCACCGCATCGGCCAGGCCGTCCGCTGCATCCGCAAGGGCCTGCCGCTGCTGGGGACCTGAGCCGCCCGGCCGCCGTTGGAGTGCGTTCTGTGCAAACAGCGTGACGCGGTGTGCTCGGGGTGAGACCCTGTCCCGTGCGCTCGACGAGCTCTCCCGCGACGCGTCGTCGGTGGTGGCGAGGTCCCACCGACCCGGTGCTGCGTACGGTCCGGCTGCTGGTGCTCGTCCTCTGGCCCACGGTGTGGGTGTGGACGCTGCCCGGGCAGCACCGACCCGGCAGCGGCCTGGTGCTCGCCTGGCTGCTCGTCGCGGTCTACAGCACCGCCGCGGTGCTGCTGCTGGGCTCGGGCCAGCGGATGGCCAAGGTCCTCCCCGTCTGCGTCCCGCTGTTCACGGTGGCCGCGACCATCGGGGCGATGACCGGGCCCGACCGGCACATCGCCCTGCTGGTGCCGCTGTTCCTGGGCGTGCTGTGCGTCATCGCCGCCATGCAGTTCTCGCCCCGAGCGACCTGGGCCCAGGTGGGCGTGGCGATCGTGGCCGCCATGGTCTGCGTCTGGTGGGCCACCTACGACCCGATCCAGGTGGGGGTCACGACCCTGGCCGTCACCGCCGGGATCGCCGCACCCCCGTGGGCCATCCTCCGGCTGCGCTCGCAGCTGGACGCCGCCCACGCCCGGGAGCACCGCCTGGCCCGGACCGACCCGCTCACCGGGGCCCTCAACCGTCGCGGGCTCTTCGAGGCCGCCACGACCGTGCTGGCGGCGGCGGACGCGGTCGACGTCGTCACCCTCGACCTCGACGACTTCAAGCGCCTCAACGACACCCACGGCCACGCCGTGGGTGACGAGGCCCTCCGGGGCATCAGCGCCTCGCTGCGCTCGCTCGAGGACTCCTGGGCCACGCCCGGCCCGCTGCTCGTGGCCCGCCTCGGGGGCGAGGAGTTCCTGGTCCTCGCGCCGGCCACCGCGAGGCCGGTGGACCAGCTGGCCGAGGCGGTGCGCGCCGCCGCCGCCGTGCCCACGGCCGCGGGGGAGCGGACCAGCGCCAGCGTGGGGGCGATCCGTCGCCGCCCCCCGGCCGAGCCCGAGGAGCGCACGGCCTGGCTCTTGCGGCAGATCGACGTCACGGACGAGCTGATGTACCGGGCGAAGCGGTCGGGTGGGGACCGGGTGCTGGCGGAGCACCCCTGACGGCTCGGCGTCGTCGTGCGGCCCGCACCAGGGGGCGGAGCAGCAGGCCCAGCACCGCCCCCACCACGAGGCCGACCAGGTTGAGCAGCACGTCGGTCACCTCGCAGGAGCGTCCCAGCGCCGGGACGGCGTACTGGACGCCCTCCACCAGGAACGGGAAGCCCGCCGCCAGCAGCAGGGCGATCGTCGCGGCCGCCCGGGGGAGCAGGGCCACCAGCAGCAGGCCGGCCGGCAGGGTCAGCAGGACGTTGGCCAGCTCCTCCCCGCCCCGTCCCCACCGCCCCAGCGGTCGCAGGACCATCACGCAGTCCCGGACCGCGTCCGGATCCATCACGACCGAGCTCGGCGGCAGCGTCATCGCGAACGGCGCCGTGCAGGCGAACAGCAGCAGGGCGGTGGCCAACCGGCCCGACCCCAGCCGCCGGCCCAACGGCCCGGCCAGGACCAGCGACCCCACGGCCAGCACCAGCAGGGCCGGCACGACCACGACGTGGTCGGTGAGGAACGCCACCACGGGCACGACGACGGGGAGGGCGGCCGGCGGGTGCACCCGTGAACCCTAGGCTGGGCGCATGACCCACGTGCTCTCCGCGGTGGCCTGGCCCTACGCCAACGGCCCCCGCCACATCGGCCACGTCGCCGGCTTCGGCGTCCCCTCCGACGTGTTCAGCCGCTACATGCGGATGGCCGGGCACGACGTGCTCATGGTGTCCGGCACGGACGAGCACGGCACGCCCATCCTGGTGCAGGCCGACAAGGAGGGCGTCAGCCCGCAGGCGCTGGCGGACCGGTACAACCGCGTCATCGTCGAGGACCTGCAGGCGCTCGGGCTGTCGTACGACCTGTTCACGCGGACCTCGACGCGCAACCACCACCAGGTGGTCCAGACCCTGTTCAAGGCCGTCCACGCCAACGGCTACGTGATCGCCAAGACCCAGCTCGGCGCCATCAGCCCCAGCACCGGGCGCACCCTGCCCGACCGCTACATCGAGGGCACCTGCCCGATCTGCGGCTACGGCTCCGCCCGCGGCGACCAGTGCGACAACTGCGGCAACCAGCTGGACCCGGTCGACCTGATCGACCCCCGCAGCAAGATCGACGGCGAGACCCCGACCTTCGTCGAGACCGAGCACCTGTTCCTGGACCTGCCCGCGCTGGCCGACGCGCTCGGGGAGTGGCTGGCCGGGGTGGAGGAGAAGGGCGCCTGGCGGCCCAACGTGCTCGGGTTCAGCCGCAACCTGCTGGCCGACGTCCGCCCGCGCGCCATCACCCGGGACCTGGACTGGGGCATCCAGGTCCCGCTGCCGGGCTGGGAGGACAACCCCGCCAAGCGGATCTACGTCTGGTTCGACGCCGTCGTCGGGTACCTGTCCGCGTCGGTGGAGTGGGCCCGGCGCACCGGCGACCCCGAGCGCTGGCGCGAGTGGTGGAACGACCCCGAGGCGCTGTCGTACTACTTCATGGGCAAGGACAACATCACCTTCCACTCCCAGATCTGGCCCGCGGAGCTGCTCGCGCACGACGGCCGCGGGTCCAAGGGCGGCGAGCAGGGCCCGTTCGGCGACCTGCAGCTGCCCACCGAGGTCGTCTCCAGCGAGTTCCTGACCATGGAGGGCAAGCAGTTCAGCTCCAGCCGCGGCGTCGTCATCTACGTCCGCGACGTGCTCGAGCGCTACCAGGCCGACGCGTTGCGCTACTTCATCAGCGCCGCCGGCCCGGAGACCGCGGACTCCGACTTCACCTGGGCGGAGTTCGTCCGCCGCACCAACACCGAGCTGGTCGCGGGCTGGGGCAACCTGGTCAACCGGACCGCCGGGATGATCGCCAAGAACCTGGGCGAGATCCCCGCGGCGGGCGACCTGCAGCCGGTCGACACCGTGCTGCTGGACCGGGTGCTCGGCTCGTTCGACACCGTGGGCGAGCTGCTGCGCACCCACCGGCAGAAGCAGGCCCTGGCCGAGGCGATGCGGACCGTCGGCGACGTCAACGCCTACATCAGCGAGACCGAGCCGTTCCGGCTCAAGAAGACGGACCCGGCGCGGATGGCGACGATCCTGCACGTGGCCGCGCAGTGCATCAGCGACTGCAACACCCTGCTGGCGCCGTTCCTGCCGCACAGCGCGCAGGCCGTCCACGAGACGTTCGGCCGCACCGGGGTGTTCGCGCCCATGCCCGAGATCCAGGAGGTCGACGACCTGGACGGTGGCGCGCCCTACCCGGTGCTGACCGGTGACTACACGGCGATGCAGGGCACCTGGCACCGCATCCCGGTGCAGCCGGGCACCCCGGTGGCCGTCCCGACGCCCATCTTCACCAAGCTCGACGACTCGGTGGTGGAGAGCGAGCTCGCGCGCCTGCGCGGTGAGGCGCCCGAGGCCGGGTGAGCCTGCGCCCGATCCGTCACCGGTCGACCACCACCGAGACCGACGGCCGCAGCCGCGACCGCAGCGCCCCGCCGCCGCCCGAGCCGCTGGCCGTGACGGTGCCGGACAACCACACGCACCTGGACATCGCCGACGCCGAGGACCGCACCGTCGACGACCTGCTGGCGCTCGGCGTCGTCGCCGGGGTGCCGCGTGCGGTGCAGATCGGGTGCGACCTGCCCGCGGCCCGCTGGACCCGGGAGCTCCTCGACGCCCAGCAGCCCGGCCCCGACGGGGTGCTCCCGCTGCTGGGCGGGGTGGCGATCCACCCGAACGAGGCCGCGACGCTGGACCCGGCCGCCCTCGACGCCGCGATGGCCGAGGTCGAGCAGCTGCTGGACCACGCCCGGATGCGCGTGGTGGGCGAGACCGGTCTCGACCACTTCCGCACCCCGCCCGAGGGGCGCGCCGCGCAGGAGGAGTCCTTCCGCCGCCACCTCGACCTGGCCAAGCGGACCGGGCTGGCGTTGCAGATCCACGACCGCGACGCCCACGACGACGTGCTGCGGGTGCTGCGCGAGGAGGGCGCACCGGAGCGGACCGTCTTCCACTGCTTCTCCGGCGACGTGGCGATGGCCCGGGTGGCGGCCGAGAACGGCTGGTACTGCTCGTTCGCCGGCGTCCTCACCTTCCGCAACGCGCAGGGGCTGCGCGACGCCTGCGCGGTGCTCCCGCGCGAGCTGCTGCTGGTCGAGACCGACGCCCCGTTCCTGACGCCGCACCCGTTCCGCGGCCGGCCCAACGCCTCCTACCTGCTGCCGCACACCGTGCGGGCGATGGCCGAGCTGCGGGGCGACGACCTGGACGAGCTGTGCGCGGCCCTGGCGTCGAACACCGAGACCGTCTACGGGGCCTGGTGAGGACCCGGGCGAGCGTGCCGGTGGTGGCCCCGGCGCCGGCGCAGTGGCAGGCCTGGTGGAGCGGGCTCGTGACGCGCGTGACGGCCGAGGTGGCACCCGACGGGGCCGACGCGCCCGGCGACGAGGCCTGGCGGCCGGGGGCACGTCGCGACCTGACCCCGCCCGGGCTGACCCGGGGCGTGCTCGAGGGGGCGGTGCAGGCCGCCGGGCGGGGGCGGGCGGTCGAGCTCGTGTACCGGGAGCACGCGGACGCCGCACGGCAGGCCCGGGTGGACGTCGACGGCCTCGAGCAGCCCCGTTCGGCCACCACGAGCGGGGCCCTGGCGCCCGCGTCCTGGACGGGGAAGGCGGCCATGGCGGCGGCCGGGCCCGACGTGCGCCTGGACCTGACGCTGCCCTGGGGACGGCTGCGGCTGCGGGCCCGGGTCGTGGGCGACCGGCTCGAGAGCGAGCTCGTCCTGCGGGGTCGCGGGCTCTGGCGGCCGCTGGCCGCCGTGGGTCTGCGGCTGGCGCGCGCGCAGGTCCTCGCCGAGCTGGAGCGCGCGACCGAGCGGGCGGCCGCCGCGGTCGGTCGCGTGGCACAGGACCCGCGCGCCGCGGCCGGCGCGGACGGCGGTCCCGACGACGGGCTCGACGTGGTGCTCGGGGAGGTCCTCCACGACGCCCCCGGCGGCGGTGACGGGGACGGTCCGCGTGCCCCGGGGGCGGGGTGGAGCCTGGACCGGGCCCTCGACCTGAGCTGGGCGCGCAGCCCGGTCACGATCCTGGGTCACCTGCGCAGACCCCCTGAAGACAGGTTCTGACCTGCCCGGATGACGTGGCGTAGTCGTCAGGCCACCCGGATTGCGGCGGTGTGGGACATCTCACTCACGGCCTCCGGGGTTTCCCGGAAGGTCACGGATCGGTTACGTTCACGGACTGGTAGCCGGGATCCGACGACGTCCCACCGTGTGCGGGACCCCGAGACCCCCTCCGTATCAACGGTGACTGTCGGTACCCGGACAGCTCTAGCAGGTGGATTCTCCTTGACGCCCTCCCTCACCCCTGTGGTCCGCGCCGTGACGCGTCCCACCCGCCTCGTCGCCGCAGCGCAGGCCGCCGTCCTCACCCTCCTGGTCGCCGGTGTCGCCGGCTGGACCGTCCTGGACCGCACCGTGACCCTAGAGGTCGACGGGCAGGCCCAGCAGGTGCGCATCCTCGGTTCGGAGGTCAGCGACGTGCTGGCCGCCGCCGACGTCGAGGTCGGCGAGCGCGACCTCGTGTCGCCCGCCGTCGACGAGGACGTCGCGGACGGCGAGCAGGTCACCGTCCGCTACGCCCGTCAGCTGACCGTCGCGGACCCCGCCGGTGACGAGCGCACGTTCTGGACCACCGAGCTGACCGTGGACGACGCCCTCGTCGCCGCCGGGCTGCGCCACGAGGACGCCTGGCTCTCGGCGTCCCGCTCCGCGAGCATCGGTCGCAGCGGCCTGTCGCTGACCATGAGCATGCCCAAGGACGTGACGGTCGTCGCCGACGGCCAGACGCAGGCCGTGACCTCCCCGGCCCCCACCGTCGCCGACCTGCTCGCCGAGCTCGGCATCACCGTGGGTGCGGACGACCGCCTCGACCCCGCCCCGGAGACCGTCGTGGCCGCGGGCCAGACCGTCGTGGTGCAGCGCGTCACGTTCGACGAGATCACCGAGACCGAGGTCGTCGAGAACAAGACCGTCACGGTCGAGGACGACGAGCTGTTCACCGACCAGGACGAGGTCCGCGAGAAGGGCACCGACGGCGAGACCACCGTCACCTTCCGCCGCGTGATCGTGGACGGCCGGGAGAAGTCCCGCACCGAGACGGCCCGCGAGACCACGGTCGAGGCGGTCGACCGCGTCGTGGCCGAGGGCACCAAGGAGCGCCCCGAGCCCGAGCCGGAGCCGGAGTCCGAGCCCGCCAAGAAGAGCTCCTCGTCCAGCAGCAGCTCCTCCGGCGGCTCCTCCTCGAGCAGCTCGTCCGGGTCCTCCGGCGGCGGCTCGTCCAGCCCTGCCCCGGCCAGCTCCGGCAGCACGGACTCGCTCAACTGGGCCGCCCTCGCGGCCTGCGAGTCCGGCGGCAACCCGAGCATCGTGTCCAGCAACGGGCTCTACCACGGGCTCTACCAGTTCAGCACCAGCACCTGGCGGTCCGTCGGGGGCTCGGGCAACGCCAGCGACGCCCCGGCGTCGGAGCAGACCGCCCGCGCCAAGGCGCTGTACGACCGGGCGGGCGTCGGTCAGTGGCCGCACTGCGGGCCCAGGCTGTACAGCTGAGCCTGCCCGTGACCTACCTGACGAGCCAGGCCTGAGCACAGCCGACGGCAGCGGCCCCGACCCCCTCGTGGGGCTCGGGGCCGCTGCCGTGCGTGCGCTCGCCGCCCGGCACGGGATCAACCCCACCAAGAGCAAGGGCCAGAACTTCGTCATCGACGTCGGCACGGTGTCGCGCATCGTCCGGCTCGCCGGGGTGGGGCCCGGCGACGTCGTCCTCGAGGTCGGTCCCGGCCTCGGCTCCCTCACCCTGCCGCTGCTGTCGGCCGGGGCCATCGTGGTGGCCGTCGAGCTGGACGAGCGGCTCGCGGCGGCGCTGCCGGGCACGGTCGAGGCCCACCTGCCGGACGCGGTCGACCGGCTGCAGGTGGTGCGGGCCGACGCGACGGCCGTGACGGCGGCGGACCTGCCCCTGGCCCCGACCCGGTTCGTCGCCAACCTGCCCTACAACGTGGCCGTGCCGCTGCTGCTCGGGGTGCTCGAGGGCGTCCCGTCGGTCCGCGACGGCGTCGTGATGGTGCAGTCGGAGGTGGCCGACCGGCTGTGCGCCGGGCCCGGCGGGCGGGTCTACGGGGTGCCGTCGGTCAAGCTGGCCTGGTACGCGGCCGCCCGGCGCGTCGGGTCGGTGGCCCCCACGGTGTTCTGGCCCGTACCGCGGGTGGACTCCGGCCTGGTCGGGTTCACCCGCCACGACCCGCCCGGCACGGCCGTCGCCGACCGGGCCCAGGTCTTCGCCACCGTGGACGCCGCGTTCGGCCAGCGACGCAAGACGCTGAGGCAGTCCCTCGCCGTCCGGGCGGGGTCCGCGGCGTCGGCCCAGCTGGCGCTGGAGTCCGCGGGGGTCGAGCCGTCGACGCGCGCGGAGCGGCTCACGGTGGCCGAGTTCGCGGCCGTCGCGGACGCGCTGGAGCGACTCCGGGGCTAACTGGAGGGCGGGACCGACCGCGAGGCCCTAGCCTCGGAGGCCATGGGCACCAGAGCGACCGTAACCGTGCGGGCACCCGCGAAGGTCAACCTGCAGCTGGCGGTCGGGGCTCCGGCGCCCGACGGGTTCCACCCCCTCGCGACGGTGTTCCAGGCCGTCGGGCTCTACGACGAGGTGACCGCGGCCCACGCGCCCGGGGGCACGTTCAGCTGCGAGGTGAGCGGCGTCGACGCGGCCCTGGTGCCCTGCGACAGCAGCAACCTGGCGGTGCGCGCGGCCCGGGCCCTGGTCGACGCCGTCGGTCCGGAGACCGCGCCCCGGCTCGGGGTCCACCTGTCGATCCACAAGCAGATCCCCGTCGCCGGGGGCATGGCCGGCGGGTCCGCCGACGCAGCCGCGGCCCTGCTGGCCTGCGACGCATTGTGGGGCCTGCACCTGGACCGCTCCCAGCTCGCCGACCTGGCGGCCGGTCTCGGCTCCGACGTGCCGTTCTCGCTGCTGGGGGGCACCGCGGTCGGCATGGGCCGCGGGGACCGGCTCACCCCGGCGCTCGGTCGCGGGACCTGGCACTGGGTGCTGCTGGTGTCCACCGCCAGCCTGTCGACGCCCACCGTCTACGACGAGCTCGACCGGTTGCGTGCCGGTCGGGTCGTCATGGAGCCGCGGGTGTCGCAGTCCCTGATGCAGGCGCTGCGCTCCGGAGACCCCACGGCGCTGGGGTCGTCGCTGCACAACGACCTGCAGCACGCGGCGGTGTCGCTGCTGCCCGAGCTGGACCACCTGCTGGAGATCGTGCACGCCGCCGACCCGGCCGGGGCGTTGGTGTCCGGGTCCGGGCCCACGGTGGCCGTGCTGGCCGAGGACGAGCAGCACGCCGCCGAGCTGGCCGTGGCCCTGGCCGACGCCCCCGGGGTCGGGCGGGTCCTGCGGGCGTCCGGTCCCGTGCCAGGCTGCAGGATCGTCGACCAGGGAGTGCGCGGCGTCGGTTCCTGACCGGGGCGCCTGCGACCCTTGGCACGCCCCCACGCCCCCACGCACCGAGCCCCACGGAGAACCCCTGTGCCCAACCTCGTCAACTGCACCGGCATCCACGTCGCGCTGCCCGACCGGGTCCTGCTGGACGACGTGTCCCTGGGGATCGACGACGGCGACCGGATCGGCGTCGTCGGACGCAACGGCGACGGCAAGTCGACCCTGCTGCGGGTCCTGGCCGGGACCGCCGAGACCGACGCGGGGCGCGTCGCGGTCAGGGGCGGCGTCCGCCTGGGCATGCTGGACCAGCGTGACCGACCGACCGGCGACACCGTCGCCGACGTCGTGCTGGGGGAGCGGGCCGCCGACGCGCACACCTGGGCGGGTGACGCGCGGGTCCGCGACGTGGTCGGCGGCCTGCTCGGCGGGGTGGACGCCGCCGGGGTGGGCGGCATGGACGCCCGCACCGACGAGCTGTCGGGCGGGCAGCTGCGGCGGGTCGCGCTGGCGGCGGTCCTGGTCGAGGACCCCGACCTGCTGCTGCTGGACGAGCCCACCAACCACCTGGACGTGGACGGCGTCGCCTGGCTCGCGCAGCACCTGCTGGCCCGCGCCGCGTCCGGGCGAGGCGGGCTCGTGGTCGTCACCCACGACCGGTGGTTCCTCGACGAGGTGTGCACCCAGACCTGGGAGGTCCACGACGCGGTCGTCGACGCCTACGAGGGCGGTTACGCCGCCTGGGTGCTGGCCCGCGCCGAGCGCGAGCGGATGTCTCAGGTCACCGAGGAGCGCCGGCAGAACCTGATGCGCAAGGAGCTGGCCTGGCTCCGTCGCGGCGCGCCGGCCCGCACCAGCAAGCCCAAGTTCCGCATCGAGGCCGCCACCGTGCTGATCGCCGACGAGCCGCCGCCGCGCGACACGGTGGCGCTGCAGAAGCTGGCCGCGGTCCGTCTGGGCAAGGACGTCGTCGACGTCGAGGACGTCCGGGTGGACCACCCGCGCGGTGGGGACGTGCCGCTGCTCACCGACGTCACGTGGCGTCTGGCCCCGGGCGAGCGGGTCGGCGTGGTCGGGGCGAACGGGGCGGGAAAGACCACCCTGATGCGCCTCCTGACCGGTCAGCGCGCGCCCGACGCCGGTCGGGTCAAGCGCGGCAAGACTGTCCGCTCGGCCATCCTGACCCAGGACCTCGCCGAGCTGGACGAGGTGCAGCACCTGCGCGCGGTCGAGGCGGTCGAGCAGGTGGCGCGGACCGTCGACGTCGGTGGCAAGGAGATGACGGCCTCGCAGCTGGTCGAGCAGCTCGGCTTCCCCAAGGAGCGGCAGTGGACGCTGGTCAGCGACCTGTCCGGCGGTGAGCGGCGCCGGCTGCAGCTGCTCCGGCTGCTGCTGGACCAGCCCAACCTGCTCCTGCTGGACGAGCCCACCAACGACCTGGACACCGACTCCCTGGCCGCGATGGAGGACGTCCTGGACTCCTTCGCGGGCACGCTGGTCGTCGTCAGCCACGACCGGTACCTGCTGGAGCGGCTGTGCGACAAGCACGTCGGCCTGGTGGGGGACTCCCGGTTGAGGGACCTGCCGCGCGGGGTCGAGGAGTACCTGGAGCGACGCCGGTCGCTGCAGGCGGGCGGCCGGGCGGACAGCTCGTCGGGCAGCAGCTCCACCGGCGGCGGGTCCACCGGCGGCGGGTCCGCGGGCGGGGCGGGCCGGGACGCGGCGGCACCGGACGGGACGCCCTCGGCCGCCGACCAGCGGGCGGCCCGCAAGGACCTGGCCCGGCTCGAGCGGCGGCTGTCCAAGCTCGCGCAGCAGGAGACCAGGCTGCACGACGACCTGGCCGCCAACGCCACCGACCCGCAGCGCGTGCTGGACCTGGACCGCCAGCTGCAGGCGGTCCTGGCCGACAAGGATCAGGTCGAGGCGGACTGGCTCGAGCTGGCGGAGACCGCAGAGGGCTGAGCCGCCGGGACCGGGTCGTGCCGCGGGCGGCCGGTCCGGTCGTGGTGCCCCGGGCCGTCCTCGGGGCCGTCCTCCGGTCCGGGGCCGCGGCGCGGGCCCGACGAGGGTCCGACCGGACGACCGGACCGGCGCGCCCCGGCCAGCAGCAGCAGGGCCAGCAGCCACGCCCCGGCCGCCGCGACCAGGAGCGCGGTCCCCGACGTCGCCGGGATCCCGAGGTGCACCGTCAGCCCCAGGATGCGGGACAGGCCACTCGGGACGACCTGCATCTCGTCGTTCAGCAGGGTGAGCAGCCGTTCGGTACCGACCAGCACCAGCAGCCCGCCCAGCCACAGCAGCGCCGTGCCCGTCGCGGCGGCCGCCGTCCCGAGCGCCGTCAGCCGTGCCGCCCGACCCGCCCCGGGCGCACCCGACAGGGCCGGGGCCAGCAGGACCCACAGCAGCGCGACCACCGCGGCCACCACGTAGACGCCCCGGGCCGGCGGGTTGGTCCAGAACCCCATCCACGCCCCGGTGGGACCGTGCCAGGCGGTGGCCACCAGCAGCGGCAGCACCCCGACCAGCTGCGGGCCGGCGACCGAGGCCGCGACCACCCCCCACGGGACCCGCCGGGACCGGCGGACGGCTCGGTGCGCCACCAGCGCCCCGCCCGCCGTGGCCAGGGCGGTCGTGACGGCCAGGCCCAGGTACAGCGGGGAGATCATCGACCCGAAGGCGGCGTGCGCGCCGGTGACCACGACCAGGGGCACCACGAGCGTCACGGCCCGCGCCCTCGGCCCGGCCCCGGTCCAGGCCGCCGGGGTGGACCGCCACGGCAGCAGGGCGGCGCGACGCAGCAGCGGCACGAGGGCCAGGGCCAGCACCGCGACGACCAGCATCCCGCCGGCCAGCAGCCGCGACGGGGTGCGGCCCTCGAGCCGGTCCAGGCCGGCGTCGGCGGCCGCGAACTCGTAGGGCGGGAAGTCCAGGTCGCCGGCGAACGTCCGTCGGTGCTCCGCCACCCGCTGGGTGTAGGTCGCGGCCGCGCTCAGGTGCGCGTCGCGGGCGGTGGCGTCGCCGGTGTCCAGCCACTCGTAGCCGCGGAGCATGGCCTCCCGGTAGCTGCCCAGGGTCAGGAACAGGTCGCGCTCGTACGCCAGCGAGCGGGTGAGCAGGTCGTGCTGACCGGGGTCGGTGAAGGTGGCCGGGTCCAGCCCGGCCAGGGTGGCCTGCATGGCCTCGACCTGGGCCACGGCGTCGTCCCCGCCCGCCACGGCCTCGTCGACCCGGCCCCGGGAGGCCTCGTACATCGCGGACCAGGTCGCGGTGTCGCCGCCGACCAGGTCCCACTTGAACACCCACAGCATGGGCGGCGGCTCGAGGCCGAACGCCCGGACCTCCTGCTCGGCGTACGGCTCGACGTACAGCCCGTCCAGCACCGCCTGCCGGGAGGCCGCCAGCAGGTCCGACAGCCCCGCGACCGTCTGCGGGTCCTGGCTCCAGGTGCGGCGCAGCCAGGTGCGCTCCATCGCCTCCAGGTCGGCGTCGGGGTCCCACGCCAGCCGGGCCGAGGTCCACACCTGCAGGTCGTACAGCTGCCAGAAGCCCGTCGTCAGGTACAGCGACATCGGTCCGGCGCGCTGCGGCCCGCCGGACTGCGTCCACACCCAGACGCCGTCCAGCGCGGGGTTGGCCGCCCGGACCTGCTGCAGCGCGGCCGCGTGCTCGGCCGTGGTGTCGTTGGGGAACGCGCTGGACGCCTCGAACTCCCGCCTTGTCTGGATCTCGACGACGCGCTGCTGCGGGCCCTGCAGCAGCGTCGGGTTGAGCGGCAGCCACGCGTCGAAGTCCCCAGCGACGAACTTGGTCGACACCACCAGGTCCTCCACACCCTGCTCGGGGCCGAGGTCGCCCAGGACGCGGTCGTAGGTGTCGGGCGAGGTGTGCAGGTCGCCGACCTCGCCCACGCCGACGGTCCAGCTGCGCAGGTACACGTCGGCGTCGTGCTCGGCCGCCACGTCGGTGAAGGTGGCGAGCATGGTGCGGACCTGCTCGTCCTCGGTCACCTCGAGGGCCGAGTAGTAGTCCCAGCCGTCTAGGTTGTAGATCGCGCCCGCCTCGCCGACCCGGATCATCAACCCGTCGACGAACGGCAGCTCCGTCAGCAGCTCGTCGGCTGCGGCCCGGTACACCTGCCACAGCTGGTCGGAGTCGGCGTCGAGCCCGCCCGGCTGGGCCCGCAGGTAGGCCTCTAGCGGCTCGGTGAGGGCGAGCATGTCGGTGACCATGACGACGTCCATGCCCATGGTGTCGGCGTAGGCCCACATGGCGCCGACCTGACCGCGCATCGCCTCGGCGCGCTCGCGGTAGGGGCTACCGGGCGGGTAGACGGTGTCGCCGTCCTCGACGCCGGTGAACGTCACGTACTCCAGGAACCCGGGCACCACGACGCCGTCGTACCCGTAGGACACCATCCGGTCGACGTAGGTGCGCCACTGCTGGTCCACGTCGGCCAGCTCGTCCGGGTCCAGCCACGGCTCCTGGGCCAGGACGACGTCGGTGAGGGCGCCGTTGGCGTGGACGTAGTCGTCCTGGGCGGCGTAGGCCTGCGGGTCGGGCGTGATCCCGACGGCCCCGGTGTCGACCAGCCGCCGGCCCAGGGCGGGGGCGACCGTCGTCGGTCCGGCGGCCACGTCGGTCCAGCCCAGACCGCCGTCCAGGTGGTCGGCCAGCTGGAACAGCCCCGCCGCCAGCCCCCGTCGGTCCGTCGCGGTCAGCCGCACGGCCTCGCCGTCGCGCGACAGCACGAAGGTCTCGGGCTCCGTGGTCGTGCCGGCTGCGGGGTCGGCGGGCACCAGCTCGGCCACCAGCGTCGCCGCCGCGGTGGCCCCCTCCGTCCCGGTGGCTCCCACGCTCACCGCCGCGCCGGCGGCCTCCAGCGAGGCGACGACGTGCTCGCGGGCCAGGTCCACCAGGGGGTCGCCCGGGGCGGGCACCACGACCGACACCCGGTCGGGCGCGCCGGCGGCGACCACGGGGTCCGCCCCCGGTCGCTCGGGCGCGGTGAGGGGGTCCTTGTCGCGGAACGACACGGCCAGGAAGCCGTCGACGGCTCCGGCCCCCACGACCCCCAGGGCCAGAGAGCCCACCACCAGCAGCGCGGCGACGCGTGCCGTTCCCCCGATGTGCACCGGTTCATCCTGCGCCTCGCGGGGCCCGGCGTCCACCGCCGACCACCGGGGGGCTGGCGGGTCGGACGGCGCGGAGAGAGCTGATCAGTTCTCGGACGGCCGTCTGACTTGAGCACCCGATCGAGAACGGACGTCGACGCCCTGCTGGTGACTCGCCGGGGCCCTCGGCGGGGCCGGGCGTCGGCCGGGGTTCGCCGGGGAGCGGCGCACGGTGCGGCGAGCGGCGTGGCCTCAGCGGTGCGGCGGCCCGTCCGGCGGGGTCTCGAACGGTCGGACGAGGGTGCGCAGCAGGTCGGCCAACCGGTCGCGGTCCCGCCGCGGCATGCCGGCCAGGAACGACGACTCGCGCTCCAGCAGGGCGGCCATGGCGGCGTCGACCAGCTGCAGCCCGGCGTCGGTGAGCTCGACCACGACCAGTCGGCGGTCGCTGGGGTCGGCCCGCCGGGTGACCAGGCCCCGGCCCGTCAGCCGGTCGATCCGGTTGGTCATGGTCCCGCTGGTGACCAGGGTCTGCGGCAGCAGCTGGGACGGGGTGAGCCGGTGGGGCGGGCCGCTGCGGCGCAGTGCCGCCAGCACGTCGAACTCCCAGCGCTCCAGGTCGTGGCCCTCGAACGTCGACGAGCGGGCCCGGTCCAGGTGGTGGGCCAGCCGGGTGACCCGGGACAGCACCTCCAGCGGGGCGACGTCCAGGTCGGGCCGGGCGCGCGCCCACGCCGCCGTGATGCGGTCGACCTCGTCCTCGCCCTGCCCCGGTGGTGCCTCGGCCCCCATGGCGGACAACCTAGCGGCGGGGCCGTGGCGCCAGCCGGGGCCTGGCCTCCAGCCCCGACAGGCCGTTCCAGGCCAGGTTGACCAGGTGGGCGGCGACCTCGGCCTTCTTGGGCTTGCGCTGCTCCAGCCACCACTGCCCGGTCATCGCGACCATGCCGACCAGCATCTGGGCGTACATCGGGGCGCTCTTGCGGTCGAAGCCGCGGGCGGCGAACGCGTCGACCAGCACGTGCTCGACCTGCGTGGCGGTGTCGCCGAGCAGGCTGGAGAAGGTGCCGGTGGACTGGGCGACGGGGGAGTCGCGCACCAGGATCCGGAAGCCGTCGGTGCTGGCCTCGATGTAGTCGAGCAGCCCGATGGCGGCGCCCTCGAGCAGCACGCGGGGGTGGGCGTCGGTGGTCAGCTCGCGGGTGATGATGGCCAGCAGCTGCTGCACCTCCCGGTCGACGACGACCGCGTAGAGGCCCTCCTTGCCGCCGAAGTGCTCGTACACGACGGGCTTGGACACCTTGGCCGCCGCGGCGATCTCCTCGACGCTGGTGCCTTCGTAGCCCTTGTCGGCGAACAGCCGGCGGCCCACGTCCAGGAGCTGCTCGCGGCGCTGGGTGCCCGTCATCCGGGAGCGCCGCGACACCCGGGCCCGTCCCGACCCGGTGTCGCTGATGACCAGCCGGGCAGGGTCTGCCGTCCCCTGGTCGGGGGCGACGAGGTCCTTGTCGCGGGCGTCGGTCACCCCCCCAGTGTGCCGGTGAGCAGCATCACGGCCGACAGGACGGCCCCGACCGCCCCGCCCGGCCCCGGCCCGGCGACGGGCACCGCCCGGGACACGGCAGGATGGACGGCACCCCGCCACCGCGCGGTCCGCCCTGGTGTAACGGCAGCACGCCGGCCTTTGGAGCCGTGCAGTCCCCGTTCGAATCGGGGGGGCGGAGCCGACCGGAGCCCGGTGCCGAGCCGGTGGGGTCGCTCCCGGCGCGGCCCGCGGCTGCACGCGGGACCGATAGAGTCCGGACGTCCTCGCCGCCGCGCACCACCCTGGAGGCCACCCAGTGCCCGACGCCACCACCGACGCACCCTGCGAGGCGGTCGTCGTCCTCGCCGCCGGCCAGGGCACCCGGATGCGGTCCGCGACCCCCAAGGTCCTGCACCGCATCGGTGGCCGGTCCCTGCTCGGCCACGCGCTCGCCGCGGCCGCCCCGCTGGGCGCCCGGTCCACCGTCGTCGGGGTCCGCCACGACCGGGACCAGGTCGCCGCGCACGCGTCCGAGGTGCTGCCCGGCGTCGTCGTCGCCGACCAGGACGAGGTGCCGGGTACGGGCCGGGCGCTCTGGTGCGGGCTGCAGGCGCTGGACGCCGCGGCGGCCGCCGCCGGGGAGCCCGAGCCGACCGGTCGGGTGCTGGTGACCTACGGCGACGTGCCGCTCATCACCCAGCAGACGCTGGCCGGGCTGCTCGCCGCCGACCCCGGCGCTGCCGTCAGCGTGCTCACGGCCGTGCTCGACGACGCCACGGGCTACGGCCGCGTGCTGCGGGACGACGCCGGCGAGGTCAGCGGGATCGTGGAGCACAAGGACGCCGACGAGGCCCAGCGTGCCGTCCGTGAGATCAACACGGGTGTCTACGCCCTGGACCTGGCCCTGTGCCGCGAGGTGCTGCCCGTGCTGCGCGCCGCCAACGCCCACGGCGAGCAGTACCTGACCGACGTGGTCGCGCACGCCCGCGACCGGGGGCTGCGGGTCGTGGGTGTGACGGCCCAGGACCCCGCCGAGGTGGACGGCGTCAACGACCGCGTCCAGCTGGCCGCGGCCGGGGCCCGGCTCAACGCCCGGGTGCTCGAGGCCCACATGCGCGCCGGGGTGAGCGTGGTCGACCCGGCCACGACCTGGGTCGACGTCGACGTCCGGGTCGGCCAGGACGCCACCGTCCTGCCCGGGACCCAGCTGCTGGCCGGCACCGTCGTGGCCTCCGGCGCCGTCGTCGGTCCGGACACCACGCTGTCCGGCTGCCACGTCGGCGAGGGCGCGCACGTCGTCCGCACCCACGGCAGCGACGCCCGCGTCGGACCCGGGGCCACCGTCGGACCGTTCGCCTACCTGCGCCCCGGCACCGACCTCGGCGAGCGCGGCAAGATCGGGACGTTCGTCGAGACCAAGAACGCCACCATCGGCGCCGGGTCCAAGGTGCCCCACCTGTCCTACGTCGGCGACGCCCGGATCGGGGTGGGGTCGAACATCGGCGCCGCGTGCGTGTTCGTCAACTACGACGGGGTCCACAAGAACGCCAGCGTCATCGGCGACCACGTCAGGATCGGCTCCGACAACATGCTCATCGCCCCGCTGCGCGTCGGTGACGGCGCCTACACCGCCGCCGGCGCCGTCCTGCGCAAGGACGTCCCGCCCGGTGCGCTGGCCATGTCGGTCGCGCCGCAGCGGATCACCGAGGGCTGGGTCGCCGAGAAGCGCCCCGGCACCGCGTCGGCCGAGGCCGCCGCCCGGGCGGAGGCACGCACCCAGCAGGACGGCACCACCCCCACCGACTCCCAGGGAGCCACCCCATGATCCCCATCACCTCGACGCCCGAGAAGCGGCTGGTGCTGGTCAGCGGGCGTGCCCACCCGGCGCTGGCCCGCGAGGTCGCCGAGTCCCTCGGCGCCGACATCGTCAGCACGACGGCCTACGACTTCGCCAACGGCGAGATCTACGTCCGCTTCGCCGAGAGCGTGCGCGGCTGCGACGTGTTCGTGCTGCAGTCGCACACCGCGCCCATCAACCAGTGGCTGATGGAGCACCTGCTGATGGTCGACGCGCTCAAGCGCGCCTCGGCCAAGCGGGTCACGGTCGTGGCGCCGTTCTTCGGCTACTCCCGCCAGGACAAGAAGCACCGTGGCCGCGAGCCGATCAGCTCGCGTCTGATGATGGACCT
>JBBSQH010000082.1:0-18505 GCA_038258055.1 Actinomycetales bacterium | reverse complement strand
GCTGGTCAGCAGGTCGTCCGCCAGCCCGTGCGCCGCGCGGGCCAGCAGGTCCGCGGTGGCGGGGGCGACGGCGACCAGGTCGGCGGAACGCCCGATCTGCACGTGGGGCACGTCGTGCGCGTCGGTCCAGACGTCCGTGGCGACGGGGTGGCCGGACAGCGCCGACCAGGTGGGCTCGCCGACGAAGCGCAGCGCCGACGCGGTGGGCACGACGGTGACGTCGTGCCCGTCCGCGCGGAGCAGGCGGAGCAGGGTGGCGGCCTTGTAGGCCGCGATGCCCCCGCTGACGCCGAGGACGACCCGCAGGGGTCTCAGTCCTCGGCGGGAGGGTTGGCCTCGATGGTCAGCAGGCCGGCGTCGATCTCGCGCAGCGCCACCGAGAGCGGCTTCTCCTGCACGTGGGTCTCGACCAGGGGGCCGACGTACTCCAGCAGGCCCTCGCCGAGCTGGGAGTAGTACGCGTTGATCTGCCGGGCGCGCTTAGCCGCGTAGATGACGAGGGAGTACTTCGAGTCGACCGTGGTGAGCAGGTCGTCGATGGGCGGGTTGGTGATGCCCTCGGGGGCAGCAGGTGTTCCGGGCACTGAGGACTCCAGACGTCGGGTGCTCCGGTCCGCGTGACGGCGAGATCGCCGTGAAGAGCCGGGTCGGGCTCAGTCGCGGACCGGCAATCCCATCAATGATACGAGGTCGCGGGCGGCCTGGCTGACATCGTGGTTGACGATGGTCCGGTCGAACTCCGGCTCGGCCGCCAGCTCGACCTTCGCGGTGCTCAGCCGGCGCTGCCGCTCGGCCTCGTCCTCCGTGCCCCGACCGACCAGCCGGGCGACCAGCTCGTCCCAGGACGGCGGCGCCAGGAACACGAACTGCGCCTGCGGGTAGCTGGTGCGGATCTGCCGGGCGCCCTGCAGGTCGATCTCCAGGAGCACGGGCCGACCGCCGGCCAGCGCCTGCTCCACCTCCGCCCGCGGGGTGCCGGAGCGCTGCAGGCCGTGGACCAGGGCCCACTCCAGCAGCTCGCCCCCGGCGACCATCGCGTCGAAGCGGTCGTCGGACACGAAGTGGTAGTGCACGCCGTCCACCTCGCCGGGGCGCGGTCGACGTGTCGTCGCCGACACCGAGATCGCGACCTCGGGGTAGCGGCGTCGCACCTCGGCGGCCACGGTGCCCTTGCCGACCGCGGTCGGTCCCGCCAGCACGGTGACGCACGGGCCCGACCTGTCGTCGTCCCCGGCCGTGGCGGGGGGCGGCGGCGGGGCTGAGGTCACTTGCCGCCGAAGCGTTCGATGAGGGAGGCGGTCTGGTTGGCACCGAGGCCGCGCACACGACGCGTCTCGCTGATGCCGATCTCCTCCATGATCGCCTTGGCGCGGACCTTGCCCGTGCCGGGGAGCGCCTCGAGGAGGGCGGCGACCTTCATCTTGCCGATGACGTCGTTGGTCGAGCCCTCCTTGATGACGTCGGCGAGCGTGGCGGTGGAGTTCTTGAGCCTGTTCTTCACCTCGGCGCGCTCCCGACGGGCAGCGGCGGCCTTCTCGAGCGCTGCGGCGCGCTGCTCTGGCGTGAGAGTGGGAAGGGGCACGTGACACCTCTGTGGTCGGTCGGTCGATGAGATCGGGTGCGGATCGGTGTGGTGCGGCTGTCCGTGGTCCGACGTGCGGTGGTCGTCCGCCGGTTCCGGTCGGGTGGGGCTGGCTGATCACCGGCAGGAGGCGAACGTACCCATGGCATCGCCCCTGGTCCAACGCGGTCCAGGTGTCGTCGACAGGCGGCGTGCGCCCGGTCGCGCAGCGTGCCCGGCGCGGCGGCTCAGACCCTCAGCGCGGACGCCAGGTCGTCGGTGAGACGGGCGGCCCCGACGCGGAGCTGCTGGGGGTCCGGTCCGGCGTGCAGGACCTCGCGGCTCGCGCTCGGGACCAGGAGCGCGGCCAGCGAGCCCAGGTGGCGGGCCACGTCCTGCGCGGTCGCCCCCTGGGCGCCCAGACCGGGCACCAGCAGGTGCCCGCCGACCGCCGCCAGGTCGACCCCGGTGGCGGCCAGCTGCTCCCCCACCGTGGCCCCGACGACCAGACCGACGGGCCCGGCACGGTGCAGCCCCTCCGCGCCCGGCCCGTCGCCGCCCAGCCGCGCGTTGTCGGCCGCGGCGGCGGCGGCCACGGCGGCGGCCACGCTGGGCGCGGCCCCGTCGGCGGGGCGGGCGTGCTGGACCGAGGCGCCCTCGGGGTTGGACGTCAGGCAGAGCACGAACACTCCTCGCCCGTGCGCGGCGGCCACGTCGACCAGCGGCGCCAGGCTGCCGTAGCCCAGGAACGGCGACACCGTCACCGCGTCCGCCGCCAGCGGGGAGCGGGGGTCCAGCCAGGCGTCGGCGTAGCCGGCGGCCGTGGAGCCGATGTCCCCGCGCTTGGCGTCGGCCAGCACCAGCTGGCCCGCGGAGCGGCAGTCGCTCAGCAGCCGTTCCAGCACCGCCAGGCCCCTCGAGCCGTGCCGCTCGAAGAAGGCCACCTGCGGCTTGAGCAACGCGGTCCGTCCTGCGAGGGCCTCCACCACCGTGCCGGCGAAGCGTTCCAGCCCGGCGACGTCGTCGGGCAGGCCCCACCGGGCCAGCGTGGCCGGGGCCGGGTCCACCCCCACGCACAGCGGGCCGTGCGCGCGCAGCGCGGCCTGCAGGCGGGGTCCGAACGCGGGGACGCCGGAGGGCAGGTCGGCGGCGTGGGTGGTCATGCGTGGCCTCCGGTCCGGACGGCGTCGTGCGCGCCGCCCACGAGCTGCGACAGCGACGACGCGCCTCGGTCACCGACCCAGCGCCCCAGCTCGGCCTGCACGCGGCCGGGCGCCGACGGGTCGCCGAAGGTGACGGTGCCGACCTGGACCGCGGCGGCGCCCGCGAGCACCAGCTCGGCCGCGTCCCGCCCGGTCCGGACCCCGCCGACCCCCACGATCGGGGCGGTGGGGAGCAGCCCGGCCCGCATCGCGGCGTGCACCTGCCAGATGCAGCGCACGGCGACGGGGCGGATGGCCGGGCCCGACAGCCCGCCCGTGACCCGCGACAGCACGGGCGTGCCGCGGTCGACGTCGATGGCCACCCCGAGCAGCGTGTTGACCATGACCAGGCCGTCGGCCCCGGCCGCCAGCACCGACGCGGCGATGGCGACGATGTCGGTGACGTCCGGGGACAGCTTGGCCAGGACGGGCACCCGGGGGTCGGTGGCGGCGCGGACGGCGGACACCACGTCGGCCGCGGTCCCCGGGTCGCAGGCGAACACCAGGCCGCGGTTGGCGACGTTGGGGCAGGAGATGTTGACCTCCACCGCGGCCAGGACCCCGCCGTCGGTGCCGGGCGACCCCAGGTCGTCGGTCCCCGAGGTGGCCCGTCGGACGGCCGTGGCGACCTCGACGAACTCCCCGACGTCCTCGCCGGCGACGCTGACCACGGCGCGGGCCCCGCGGCGGGCCAGCCAGGGCAGGTCGGTGGCCAGGAACGACTCGACGCCCGGGCCCTGCAGGCCGATGGAGTTGAGCATCCCCGACGGCGTCTCCGCCATCCGTGGCGTCGGCCGCCCGGACCGGGGGTCCCGCATGATCGTCTTGGTCACGACCCCGCCGAGCGCGGCCAGGTCCAGGTAGCCGTCGAGCTCGCGCCCGGCGGCGGCACAGCCGCTCGCGGTCAGGACCGCCCCGGTGAGGTCGACGGGGCCGGCGGGGGCGACGAGGCGGACCGACAGGTCGACGGGCGCGGTGGTCGTGGCGTCGGTCATGCCGCACCGCCCTCAGGCGCGCCGACGGCGTCGGCGGGGACCGACGCGCCGTGGGCACCCACGCAGTCCCAGCGGACCCGGTCGGCGTCCAGGACGGGTCCGTCGGTGCAGGAACGGAGCATCCGGGTCCGCCCGTCGGTCCCCCGGACCGGCAGGACGCAGGTCATGCAGATGCCGATGCCGCAGGCCATGGCCTCCTCGACGGCGACCTGCACCCCGACGGGCCGTCCCGTGGTCTGCCCGGCGCGGCTCGCGGTAGCGGCGACGGCGGCCAGCATGGCCATCGGCCCGCAGGCCGCCACGACGGTCCCGGTGGCGACGGTCCCGCCCTCGGACCCCGCCGGACCGGGAGGGCCCTCGCCCAGCAGGTCCGCCAGCGCGTCGGTCACCCGTCCCTGCCGTCCCGCGCTGCCGTCGACGGTGGTCACGTACGCCTGGCCGCCGGTGGCCTGCACCGCGGCCCTGATCCCGTCGACGTCGCACAGCCGGGCCTCGTCGCCCGCCCCGACCACGGCGTCCACGACCACGCCGGGGCCGACCGAGGCCGCGGTCCAGGCGAACGGGGCGGACCCGTAGCCGCCGCCGACCAGCACGAGGCGGCCGGAGGCGGGCAGGTCGAAGCCGGTCCCGAGCGGGCCGACCACGTCGACCTCGTCGCCCACCTGCCGCTCGCACACCCACGCCGTCCCGGCCCCGTGCGCGGCCACGACGACCTCGACCGTGCCCGCGACCGGGTCGGCGCGGTGGAGGCTGAACGCCCGCCGCAGCAGCATGCTCGACGTGGTCGGGTCGCCCACGGCGACGGCGACGAACTGCCCCGGCCGGGCACGCGAGGCCGCCGGCGCGGCCAGCACCAGGTGCCGGTAGACCCCGGTGTCAGCGGCCGCCACGACGCGCGCGCGGACCTGGGCGGGGGCCGCGTCGGTCGCGGCGGCGGTCGTCACCGGTGCCCCTCCCGCTCGCGCGAGATCTGCGCGGCGTGCTGCTGCAGGCTCATCACGTCGAACCCGCCGCCGATGACGGCCTCGATGCCCTGCACGGCCGCCGACAGCTGCTGCACCGTGGTGATGATCGGGGCGTCGACCGTGGTCGTCGCGGCCCGGATGTCGTAGCCGTCGGCCCGCGCCGCCCGCCCGGAGGGGGTGTTGACCACCATGGCCACCCCGCCGTCCAGGATCAGCTGGGTGATGGTCGGCTCGCCGTCGGGGCCGGGGCCCTGGCTGTGCTTGCGGACCACGGTGCTGCTGATCCCGTTGCGGCGCAGCGTCTCCGCCGTCCCGGCCGTGGCCAGGATCTCGAAGCCGAGCGCCGCGAGGCGGCTCATCGGGAACAGCATGGCCCGCTTGTCCCGGTCGGCGACGGAGACGAACACCCGCCCGCTGGTGGGCAGGCCGCCGTAGGCCGCGGCCTGGCTCTTGGCGAACGCGCGGGGGAAGTCGACGTCGATGCCCATGACCTCGCCGGTGGAGCGCATCTCCGGGCCGAGGACCGAGTCCACGACGGCACCGGTGGTGGTCCGGAACCGCTTGAACGGCAGCACGGCCTCCTTCACCGACACCGACATCGGCGGGTGGCTGGCACCGTCGCCGACCGTGGGCAGCATGCCCTCGGCGCGCAGCTCGGCGATGGTCGCCCCGACCATGATCCGCGCGGCCGCCTTGGCCAGCGGCACGTCGGTGGCCTTGGACACGAACGGCACGGTCCGGCTGGCGCGTGGGTTGGCCTCCAGCACCAGCACGGTGTCGCCGACCAGGGCGTACTGGACGTTGAGCAGGCCACGGACGCCGACGCCGTGGGCGATGGCCTCGGTGGCGTGGCGGACCTGGTCGACCACGGCCGCGCCCAGGGTCACCGGCGGCAGCACGCAGGCGGAGTCGCCGGAGTGCACCCCGGCCTCCTCGATGTGCTCCATCACGCCGCCGATGAACACCTCGGTGCCGTCGCAGAGCGCGTCGACGTCGATCTCGACGGCGTCGTCCAGGAACCGGTCCACCAGCAGCGGGTGCTGCGGCCCGACCCGGACGCCGGTCTGCCCGGCGCGGGCGATGTAGCCCTGCAGCGCCTCGGCGTCGTCGACCACCTCCATGCCGCGCCCGCCCAGCACGAAGGAGGGCCTGACCAGGACGGGGTAGCCGATCCGCTCGGCGACGTCCGCGGCCTCGTCGAAGCTGGCCGCGGTGTCCCACATCGGCGCGGGCAGGTCGGCCCCGGCCAGGACGTGGCCGAAGGCCGAGCGGTCCTCGGCGAGGCGGATGGCGTCGGGGCTGGTGCCCAGGATCGGGACGCCCGCGGCGGCCAGCTCGTCGGCCAGGCCGAGCGGGGTCTGCCCACCCAGCTGGACGACGACGCCGAGCAGCTGACCGGAGCGGGACTCGGTGTGGACGACCTCCAGCACGTCCTCGACGGTGAGCGGCTCGAAGTACAGCCGGTCGGAGGTGTCGTAGTCCGTCGACACGGTCTCGGGGTTGCAGTTGACCATGATCGTCTCGAGACCGGCGTCGCGCAGCGCGAAGGCCGCGTGGACGCAGGAGTAGTCGAACTCGACGCCCTGCCCGATCCGGTTGGGCCCGGAGCCGAGGATGACGACCTTGCGCCGGTCGGACGCGACGACCTCGTCCTCCTCGTCGTAGGAGGAGTAGTGGTACGGCGTCAGGGCGGCGAACTCCGCGGCGCAGGTGTCCACCGTCTTGAAGACCGGGCGGACGCCCAGGGCGTGCCGCAGGCCCCGGACCACGGGCTCGGCCATGCCGCGGATGGCGCCGATCTGCTCGTCGGAGAAGCCGTGCCGCTTGGCCAGGCGCAGGGTGAGCTCGTCCAGGTGGGCGGCGTCGGCGACCTCGTGGGCGACGTCGCTGATCAGCTGGAGCTGGTCGAGGAACCACGGGTCGATGCCGGACGCGTCGTGGACGGCCTCGACCGACGCCCCGGCCCACAGCGCCTGCTGCACAGCCAGGAGCCGGTCCTCGGTCGGTACCCGGGTGGCCTCGACCAGGGCGGCCAGGTCGGGGGCGCCGGGACCCTCGGCGGGCAGCACGGGGAACGCGAACGCCGACCCGCGCCGCTCCAGCGAGCGCATCGCCTTCTGCAGCGCCTCGGTGAAGCTGCGCCCGATGGCCATCGCCTCCCCGACCGACTTCATGGTCGTGGTCAGGGTGCGGTCGGCGGAGGGGAACTTCTCGAACGCGAACCGGGGGATCTTGACCACGACGTAGTCCAGCGTCGGCTCGAAGCTGGCCGGCGTGGACCCGGTGATGTCGTTGGTGATCTCGTCGAGGGTGTAGCCGATGGCCAGGCGCGCGGCGATCTTGGCGATCGGGAAACCGGTGGCCTTGGACGCCAGGGCGCTGGAGCGGGACACCCGCGGGTTCATCTCGATGACGACGACCCGGCCGACCGTGGGGTCGACGGCGAACTGGATGTTGCAGCCGCCGGTGTCGACCCCGACGCCGCGGATGATCGCGAGCGAGATGTCACGCAGCCGCTGGTACTCGCGGTCGGTCAGGGTGAGTGCCGGCGCGACGGTGATGGAGTCGCCGGTGTGCACGCCCATCGGGTCGAAGTTCTCGATCGAGCAGACGACCACGACGTTGTCGGCGCGGTCGCGCATCAGCTCGAGCTCGTACTCCTTCCAGCCCTTGATGCTCTCCTCGACGAGCACCTCGTGGGTGGGGCTGGCGGCCAGGCCGGCCACGACCATGCGCCGCAGGGTGGGCTCGTCGTCGGCGAACCCGGAGCCGAGGCCCCCCATGGTGAACGAGGGCCGCAGCACGACGGGGTAGCTGAACTCCGCCGCCGCGGCGAGGGCGCCGTCGAGGTCGCGCACGACCCGGCTGCGGGCGCTCTCGGCCCCGGCCGCGGCCACGACGTCCTTGAACTGCTCGCGGTCCTCGGCCTTGTTGATGGCGGGGATGTCCGCGCCGATCAGCTCGACGCCGTGCCGTTCCAGGATGCCGGCCTCGGCCAGCTGGATCGCCGCGTTGAGGGCGGTCTGCCCGCCCAGCGTCGGCAGCAGCGCGTCGGGCTTCTCGGCGATGATGATCCGCTCGATCACCTCGGTGGTGATGGGCTCGACGTAGGTGGCGTCGGCGAAGTCGGGGTCGGTCATGATCGTCGCCGGGTTGCTGTTGACGAGGATGACCCGCAGGCCCTCCTCGCGCAGGACGCGGCAGGCCTGGGTGCCGGAGTAGTCGAACTCGGCGGCCTGGCCGATGACGATCGGGCCGGAGCCGATGACCAGGACGCTGGTGATGTCGGTGCGCTTGGGCATCAGGCGCGGCCCTCCTCGGGGATGACGGTTCGGCCGTGCTGGGGGTCGGTGGTGGCGTCGGTGGTCATGACGTCCACGAACCGGTCGAACAGGTAGCCGGCGTCGTGCGGGCCGGCGGCGGCCTCGGGGTGGTACTGGACGCTGAACGCCCGCCGGTCCAGCAGGCGCAGGCCCTCGACGACGTCGTCGTTGAGCCCGACGTGGCTGACCTCCACCCGGCCGAGCCCGCCGACCGGCGCCTCGACGGGCCCGTCGAGCGGGGCGTCGACCGCGAAGCCGTGGTTGTGCGCGGTGATCTCGACCCGGCCCGTGGCGCGGTCCATCACGGGCTGGTTGAGGCCGCGGTGGCCGTAGCCCAGCTTGTACGTGCCCAGCCCGAGGGCGCGGCCGAGCAGCTGGTTGCCGAAGCAGATCCCGAAGAACGGCAGGTCCCGCTCGAGGACCTCCTGCAGCAACCGGACGGGCCCCTCGGCGGCGGCGGGGTCGCCCGGGCCGTTGGAGAAGAACACGCCGTCGGGGCTCACGGCCAGGACGTCGGCCATCGTCGCGGAGGCCGGCAGGACGTGGACGTCGATGCCGCGCTCGGCCAGCCGGAGCGGGGTGGCGGTCTTGATGCCCAGGTCGACCGCGGCGACGGTCAGGCGGCGCTCGCCCACCGCGGGCACCAGGTAGGCGTCGGCCGTGGTGACCTCGCCCGCCAGGTCGGCCCCGCTCATCGACGGGGACTCCCGCACGATCCTCAGCAGGTCGTCGACCGGGCGGTCGGCGGCCGGGCCCGAGAACACCCCGGCCCGCATGACGCCCCGCTCGCGCAGGTGCCGGACGACGGCGCGGGTGTCGACGCCGGCGATGCCGACCGTGCCCTGCTCGACCAGCTCGTCGTCCAGGGTCCGGCGGGCCCGCCAGCTGCTGGAGCGCGGTGACGCCTCCCGCACGACGTACCCGGCGACCCAGACCCGGCGGGACTCGCCGTCCTCGTCGTTGACGCCCGTGTTGCCGATGTGCGGCGCCGTCATGACGACGACCTGCCGGTGGTAGGACGGGTCGGTCAGGGTCTCCTGGTAGCCGGTCATGCCGGTGGCGAAGACGGCCTCGCCGACGGTCTGGCCGACGGCGCCGAACGGCCGGCCGCGGAACACGCGTCCGTCCTCGAGCACGAGCAGGGCGTGGGGGCTGGTGGTGGCGGTCATGTGCGGCCTCCGGTGACGAGGGGTTGCAGGGCGGTGACGAGGACCGACGCGTCCGCCCACTGGCGAGGGCGGAAGCCGGTGTCCAGCTCCACGTCCCCGAGGGACCAGCGGACGACGAGCAGGCCCTCGCCGACGGTGTACTTGCCGGCGATACCGGTCTCGACCCGGACGGCGCGCACGTCGGCGGCGGGCACGAAGACGTCGGGGGCGCCGTCGCGCTCGAACCAGAGGCCCGCGGGCCAGGCCTGCAGGGTGGCTGCAGAGCGCACCCCGAGGCCGTGGACGACGACGCGGTCCAGCCAGTCGCCGGCGCGCACGCTGGACACGTAGGTCCCGACGGACGGTTCGAGCAGCGGCTCACCCAGGTCGACGGCGGGCGGCACGGCCGCCGGGGCGGGCACGTCGCCCTGCCGCCGCCCGCGCCCGCGCCAGCCGAGGTACATCAGGCCGAACAGGACGGGCACGACCAGCAGGATCAGCCCACCCGCGACCCACTGGCTCATGCGCCGTACACCTCCGGCAGCGGGACGGGACGGCCCTCGAGCACCGTGGCCCGGCCGCGCAGGAACGTCGCGACGACCCGACCGGGCAGCTGGTGGCCTCGGAAGGGGCTGTTGCGTCCCGACGTCTGCTGCGTGGCCGGGTCGACGGTCCAGGCCGCGGCGGGGTCGTAGAGGGTGACGTGGGCCGGCTCGCCGGCCGCGAGACCGCGGCCGTGCGCGAGGCCGCCCAGCGCGGGGTCGTCGAGGCGACCGATGCGGGCCGGGGCGAGCGACATCCGCTCGGCGACGCCGGCCCAGTCGAGCAGGCCGGTGTCGACCAGGGTCTGCTGGACCACGGCGAGCGCGGTCTCCAGACCCGTCATGCCCATGGCGGCCGCGGCCCACTCGCAGTCCTTGGACTCGGTGGGGTGCGGCGCGTGGTCGGTCGCGACGCAGTCGACGGTGCCGTCCGCGACGGCCTCGCGCAGCGCCTGGACGTCGGCCGCGGTCCGCAGCGGCGGGTTGACCTTGTAGACCGGGTCGTAGCTGCGGACCAGCTCGTCGGTCAGCAGCAGGTGGTGGGGGGTGACCTCGGCCGTCACGGGCAGGCCGCGCTGCTTGGCCAGGCGGACGATCTCGACGCTGCCCGCGGTGGACACGTGGCAGACGTGGACCCGGGAGCCGACGTGCGCGGCCAGCAGAACATCGCGGGCGATGACGGCCTCCTCGGCCACCGCGGGCCACCCGGTGAGGCCGAGCACCGACGACACCTCGCCCTCGTTCATCTGCGCGCCCTCGGTGAGCCGGGGGTCCTGGGCGTGCTGGGCGACGACCCCGTCGAACGCCTTGACGTACTCCAGGGCCCGACGCATCAGGACGGGGTCGGACACGCAGTGCCCGTCGTCGCTGAACACCCGGACGCGCGCGGTGGAGGTGGCCATCGCGCCCAGCTCGGCCAGCCGGCTGCCCTCGAGCCCGACCGTGACCGCGCCGACCGGGCGGACGTCGCACCAGCCGGCCTGCTGGCCGAGCCGGTACACCTGCTCGACGACCCCGGCCGTGTCGGCCACCGGGCTGGTGTTGGCCATGGCGTGCACAGCGGTGTACCCGCCGGCGGCGGCGGCGCGGGTGCCGGACTCGACGGTCTCGGCGTCCTCCCGACCGGGCTCGCGCAGGTGGGTGTGCAGGTCGACCAGGCCGGGCAGCGCCTGCAGGCCGTCGGCGTCGACGACGGTGGCGCCGGAGACGTCCGCTCGGCCGGCCCCGGTGACCTCGGCGATCGTGCCGCCGGTCAGGACCAGGTCGGCGGCCGTGCCGTCGGGCAGCCGGGCGCCGCGCAGCAGGTACGTGCTGGTGTGGCTCATGTGTCGTTCCCCTCTCCTGCCAGCAGCAGGTACAGCGCGGCCATCCGGACGGACACCCCGTTGGTGACCTGGTCGAGCACGACGGCCCGGCCGCTGTCGGCGGCGTCGGCGCTGATCTCCAGGCCCCGGTTCATCGGCCCCGGGTGCATGACGATCGCGTGGTCGGGCAGCAGGCCGAGCCGTCGGGCGTCCAGGCCGTACCGGCGGGAGTACTCCCGCTCGGACGGGAAGAACGCGGCGTTCATCCGCTCCCCCTGGACCCGCAGCATCATCACGGCGTCGAGCTGGGGCAGGACGGCGTCCAGGTCGTAGGACACCTCGCACGGCCAGCCGTGGACGCCGAAGGGGACCAAGGTCGGCGGGGCGACCAGGACGACCGAGGCGCCCAGGGTGTGGAGCAGGTGGACGTTGGACCGCGCGACCCGCGAGTGCAGGACGTCGCCGACCACCGCGACCCGCAGCCCGGCCAGGTCACCCGTGCCGCCCGCCAGGTGCCGGCGCATGGTGAACGCGTCCAGCAGGGCCTGGGTGGGGTGCTCGTGGGTGCCGTCCCCGGCGTTGAGCACCGCTCCCCTGGTCCAGCCCATCGCGGCGAGGCGGTGCGGGGCCCCGGAGGCGGGGTGCCGGATGACGACGGCGTCGGCGCCCATCGCCTGCAAGGTCTCGGCGGTGTCCTTGAGGCTCTCGCCCTTGGACACGCTGGAGCCCTTGGCCGAGAAGTTGATGACGTCCGCGGACAGCCGCTTGGCGGCCGCCTCGAACGAGATCCGGGTGCGGGTCGAGTCCTCGAAGAACAGGTTGACCACGGTGCGCCCGCGCAGCGTCGGCAGCTTCTTGATCTCGCGCTGCTGGGTGGCGGCCATCTGCTCCGCGGTGTCCAGCAGGTGCACCGCGTCGGCATGGCTGAGGTCGGCGGTGGACAGCAGGTGCTTCACGCGGCGCCTCCGCCGTCGCCCCGGTCGGTCGCCGGTGTGCCCAGCGGGCGAAGGATGTCGACGCCGTCGCTGCCGTCGACCTCGCGCAGCCGGACCGCCACCCGCTCGTCGGCCGCCGTCGGCAGGTTGCGCCCGACGTGGTCGGCCCGGATCGGCAGGTCCCGGTGCCCGCGGTCGACGAGGACCACGAGCCGCACGGCGCGCGGGCGGCCCAGGTCCGCGACGGCGTCGAGCGCGGCCCGGATGGTGCGGCCGGAGAACAGCACGTCGTCGACCAGCACGACCACACGGTCCGTGACGTCGACCGGCACCTCGGTCACGGCCAGTCCCCGCGTCGGGTGCTGCCGCAGGTCGTCGCGGTACATCGTCACGTCGAGGGAACCCGTGGCCGGGCGCACGCCCTCGACCCGCTCCACGGCGTCGGCGATCCGCTCGGCCAGCGGCACCCCGCGGGTGGGGATCCCCAGCAGGACGAGCTCGGTGACGGACCGGTTGCGTTCCAGCAGCTCGTGCGCGATGCGCTGCACGACGCGGTCGACGTCGTCAGCGCTGACGACGGTGCGTTCGTAGGTCATCGGTTCTGGGCCATGGTCGCGTGGACCTCCTTCCCCGCCTCACGGGACGGGACTTAAAGGACGTCGGTCGCCAGCGAGCCTAGCGCCTGCGACGGGGCCTCCCGGCACGTGTCCGGGCCGTAAGGACTAGCCCGGGACGGTGACGCTCCGTGCGGGTCGGCTTGACCGCGGGCGTCACTCTCCGTGATATTGAACCCGTGGCCACCGACTACGCACGTGCCCTCGGATCGCGACTGCGCGCCATCCGAACCCAGCAGGGTCTGTCCCTCCACGGCGTGGAGGAGAAGTCGCAGGGTCGGTGGAAGGCCGTCGTCGTGGGCTCCTACGAGCGGGGTGACCGTGCCGTCACCGTGCAGCGCCTGGCCGAGCTCGCCGACTTCTACGGCGTGCCCGTGCAGGCGCTGCTGCCCGACGGCGCCCCCGCGGGGTCCGGCGAGCCGCCGCCCCGGCTGGTGCTCGACCTGGAGCGGCTGATGAACGTGCCCGCCGAGAAGGCCGGTCCGCTCGCCCGCTACGCCCAGACCATCCAGTCCCAGCGCGGCGACTACAACGGCAAGATCCTCTCGATCCGGGCCGACGACCTGCGTTCGCTGGCGGTCATCTACGACCTGGCCCCCGCGGCCCTGGTCGACCAGCTGATCAGCTGGCAGGTGCTCGACGCCGACGCCCGCCGCGCCGTCCTGGACTGAGCACCGGGCTCGAGCCGGGCCGCGCTCGCGGCCTGGCTCGGGCGAGGGCTCCTCAGACCTCGAGGGTCGCCTTGAGGCTCCGGAGCCGGGCGAGCAGGCCGTTGACGAACGCGGGCGACTCGTCGGTCGACAGCTCGCCCGCCAGCGTCACGGCCTCGTTGATGACGACGTCGTCTGGGACGTCGTCGTTGTGCACGAGCTCCCACGTGGCGATCCGCAGGATGATGCGGTCGACCGCGGGCATCCGGTCGAGGGTCCAGCCGTGGGCGTAGGTCGACAGCGCCTCGTCGATCCGCTCGGAGTGCGCGACGACCCCCTCGACCAGGGTGACGGCGTACTCCGGGACCGGCGGCTCGCCGCCGGCGATCCGGGTCGCCAGCAGGCCGATCGGGTCGAGGCGGCGCTGCTCGGCCTCGAACAGGACGTCGAGGGCCCGCTTGCGCGCCTTGTGCCGGGCGCTCAGCTGACGCGCCCGAGGTAGTCGCCGGATCGGGTGTCGACCTTGACCTTGGTGCCGGTCTCCAGGAACAGGGGCACCTGGATCTCGCGGCCGGTCTCCAGGGTGGCGGGCTTGGTGCCCCCGGTGGAGCGGTCGCCCTGCAGGCCGGGGTCGGTGTGGCTGATGACGAGCTCGACCGAGGCCGGGAGCTCGATGTAGAGCACGGTGCCCTCGTGGACGGCGACGGTGGCGACCTGCTGCTCGAGCAGGAAGCCGGCCGCGTCACCGGCCGTGGCCTTGGGCACGTAGACCTGGTCGTAGGTGCTCTGGTCCATGAACACGAAGTCGTCGCCGTCGGCGTACAGGTACTGCATGTCCCGCTTGTCCACCGTCGCGGTCTCGACCTTGAGGCCGGCGTTGAAGGTCTTGTCGACCACCTTGCCGGACAGGACGTTCTTGAGCTTGGTGCGGACGAAGGCCGGACCCTTACCCGGCTTCACGTGCTGGAACTCCACCACCGACCAGAGGTTTCCGTCGATGTTGAGCACCAGGCCGTTCTTGAGGTCGTTGGTCGTCGCCATGGTGGTTGATCCTATCGGTCGCCGGCTGCAGCACCGGCCGCCCGAACAGCCACCCCTGGCCCCGCTCGCAGCCCAGCCCCAGCAGCGCCTCGGCCTCCGCCTCGCACTCGACGCCCTCCACGGTGACGGCCGCGCCCGTGGCGCGGGCCAGGTCGACGACCCGTCCGACCGCGGCGAGGCGGCGCGGGGAGGTGTGCACCCCGGTGACGAGCGAGCGGTCGACCTTGACGAACGCCGGCGCCAGCATCCGGACGTGCTGCAGCGTGGTGACTCCCGCCCCCAGGTCGTCCAGCGCCAGCTGCACCCCGGCCCGACGCAGCGCCAGCAGCTCGTCGCGGACCAGCTCGAGGTCGTCCAGCGTCAGCTCCTCCGACAGCTCCAGCAGCAGCCGGTGGCCGTCCACCTCGTACTCGCGCAGCGTCCTGATGACGGTGCTGACGAAGCCGCGCTGCAGCATCGTGGCGCGCGAGACGTTGACGCTGGTGGGCGTGACGAACGGCGACGCGGCCAGGCGGCGGCAGGCGGCCCGCATCACCAGCAGGTCCAGCGCCGGCATCTCGTCCAGGGTCTGAGCCAGGTGCAGGAACGCCCCGGGCAGCAGCAGACCGAGCCGCGGGTGGGTCCAGCGGACCAGGGACTCGGTTCCCACCAGGGCCCGGTCCTCGAGCCGGACGATGGGCTGCTGGGCCACCTCGAGCTCGTCGTGCCGCAGCGCCTGTCGCAGCTCCGTGGACGTCGGACCGTGCAGCGCCGTGGGCTCGTGCCGTGCGCGCAGCCTGGTCATCGCCCTCATGATCAGCAGCCTGGCGTCATTCGGTCAGGTTGTGAATGTATCCGCGGCACTGCGGTACGAAGGGCCTGCGCCGCCTCCGTCGATCGGTGGATGCCCTGCTCAGCCGGCGCGTCCGGCGACGGCCCGCAGCGCGAGCGCGTAGCCGTCCACGCCGAACCCCGCCACGATCCCGGTGGCCACCGGGCTGATGACGCTGTGGCGCCGGAACGCCTCACGGGCGTGAGGGTTGCTGATGTGCACCTCGACCAGCGTCAGCCCGGCCCCGACCACCAGAGCGGCGGCGTCCCGCAGGGCGTAGGAGTAGTGGGTGAACGCGGCAGGGTTGATCACCACGTCCAGCCGGGCGTCGACGGCCTCGTGCAGCCAGCGGACGAGTTCGGCCTCGTCGTCGCTCTGCCGCACCTCGGCCCGCAGACCCACGTCACCGGCCGCGCGGGCGACCAGGTCCACCAGGTCGGCGTGGGTGGCGTGGCCGTAGACCTCCGGCTCCCGGGTCCCGAGCCGGGACAGGTTCGGCCCGTTCAGCACGAGGACGTCCAGGGGCTCCGCACCTGAGCCCGCTGCCGGCTCGCTCACGTGTCGCTCACCTCGACGTACGCGGCCTGCAGCAGCGACGGGTCGGGCCCCTCGAGCCGCGTCGGTCGGCCTGAGCCGTCGAGCACGACGAACCGCAGCAGGTCGCCGCGGTTCTTCTTGTCCTTGCGCATGGCGTCGTACAGCGCGGACCAGCGGTCACCGCGGTAGACGATGGGCAGACCGAGCCGGGTGAGGATGGTCCGGTGCCGGTCGACGACCCGTTCGGGCAGGTGCCCGGCCAGGCGGCCGAGCTCCGCGGCGTAGACCATGCCGACGCTGACCGCGGCACCGTGACGCCAGGAGTACCGCTCGACCAGCTCGATGGCGTGCCCGAACGTGTGCCCGTAGTTGAGGACCTCGCGCAGGCCGGACTCCTTGAGGTCCTCCGACACGACGGCGGCCTTGACGGTGACGGCGCGCTCGACCAGCTCGGCCAGCACGGGCGAGTCCCAGCGGACGGCCTCGTCGGGCTGCGCCTCGAGGATGGTGAGGATGTCCGGGTCGGCGATGAAGCCGCACTTGACGACCTCGGCCAGCCCGGCCCGCAGGTCGAAGTCGGACAGGGTCTGCAGCGCCGACAGGTCGGCGAGCACCCCGGCGGGCGGGTGGAACGACCCGACCAGGTTCTTGCCCTCGGTGGTGTTGATGCCGGTCTTGCCCCCGACGGCGGCGTCGACCATGCCCAGCAGGGTGGTCGGGACGTGGACGACCTTGACGCCGCGCAGCCAGGTGGCGGCCACGAACCCGGCCAGGTCGGTGACCGCTCCCCCGCCGACGCCGACCACGGCGTCGGAGCGGGTGAAGCCGGCCTGGCCGAGCACCTGCCAGCAGAAGGACGCGACCTGGGCGTTCTTGGCCTCCTCACCGTCCGGCACCTCGGCGGTGACGGCCTCGTAGCCGACGGCGGCCAGGTCCTCGCGGACCGCGTCGCCGGTGCTGCGCAGCGCGCGTGGGTGCACGACCAGGACCCGCCGGACGCCGCCGCCCAGCAGGGCGGGCAGCCGGTCCAGCAGCCGGTGGCCGATGACGACGTCGTAGGCCTCGGCTCCCTCGACCCGGACCACGGTCGGCTCGCTCATGCCTCGGCCCCCGCCGGGCGCAGGTCGCCGAACGCGGCGAGCACCTGCTCGGCCACGCCGTCCGGGTCCAGCTCGGTGATCATCACCACGAGCGTGGCGACGTCGGTGTAGACGGGTCGTCGTTCGTCCATCAGCCGCAGCCAGGTGGCGCGGGGCGCGTCCAGCAGGAGCGGCCGAGGGGCGTCCATCCCGATCCGCTTGGTGGCCGCGGCCAGGCCGACGTCCAGGAACACGACCCTCTGGTCGCGGAGCAGCTCGCGTGTCGCAGGGTCCATCGGCGCTCCCCCACCCAGGGCCAGGACGCCGCGGTGCTCGCGCACGGCCGTGGCGACGGCCGCGCGCTCCATCTCGCGGAACGCGGGCTCCCCGGCGTCGTAGAAGATCTCCGGCACCGTCGACCCGGCGGACCGCTCGACGTCGGCGTCGGTGTCGCGGGCCTCGACGCCCAGCCGGGCGGCGAGCGCGCGAGCCACGCTGGTCTTGCCCGAGCCGGGCGGGCCCACCAGCACCAGCAGCGGCGCGTCCGTCCCGGGGGTCGGGGCGGTGGGGGGTGTCGTCATGGGGTCCTCGTCATCGGATGGTGAGCGTGTCCAGGTACGCCTGGACGTTGCGGGCGGTCTCGCCGACGCTGTCGCCGCCGAACTTCTCGAGCAGGGCCTCGGCCAGGACCAGGGCGACGGCGGCCTCGGCCACGACGCCGGAGGCCGGGACGGCGCAGACGTCGGAGCGCTGGTTGATGGCCTGGGCGGCCTCGCCGGTGGACACGTCGACGGTGTCGAGGGCCCGCGGCACGGTGCTGATGGGCTTCATGGCCGCGCGCACGCGCAGGACGTCGCCGGTGGTCATGCCGCCCTCGGTGCCGCCGGCGCGCCCGGTGCGGCGTCGCAGCCGACCGTCGTCCCCGGTCTCGATCTCGTCGTGGGCGACCGAGCCGCGCCGGCGCGCGGTGGTGAACCCGTCGCCGATCTCGACGCCCTTCATGGCCTGGATGCTCATCACGGCGCCGGCCAGCCGGCCGTCGAGGCGGCGGTCGGCGTGGACGTGGCTGCCCAGGCCCGGGGGCAGGCCGTAGGCGAGGACCTCGACGACGCCGCCCAGGGTGTCACCGTCCTTCCGCGCCTGGTCGATCTCGGCCACCATCGCCGCGCTGGTGGCGGTGTCGTGGCAGCGCACGGGGTCGGCGTCGAGCGCGTCGACGTCGTCGGCGCCCGGCAGGTCGGTGCCCTCGGGCACGGCGACCGCCCCGATGGCCACGGTGTGGCTGACCATGCGCACCCCGGCGGCCTGCTCGAGCAGCTGGGCCGCGATGGTGCCGAGCGCCACCCGGGCGGCGGTCTCGCGGGCGCTGGCGCGCTCCAGCACCGGGCGGGCGTCGTCGAAGGCGTACTTCTGCATCCCGACCAGGTCGGCGTGACCCGGCCGCGGCCGGGTCAGCGGCGCGTTGCGGGCCTGACCGGCCAGCTCGTCGGCGTCGACCGGGTCGGGGCTCATCACCGTCTGCCACTTGGGCCACTCGGTGTTGGCCACCTGCACGGCCACGGGGCCGCCCATGGTCACGCCGTGGCGCAGCCCACCCAGGAAGCTGACCTGGTCCTGCTCGAACTTCATCCGGGCGCCGCGGCCGTAGCCGAGACGTCGACGGGCCAGGACGGCGGCGACGTCGGCGGAGGTGACCTGCACCCCGGCCGGCACCCCCTCGACGACACCGACGAGGGCGGGGCCGTGGCTCTCCCCGGCAGTGATCCAGCGCATGGTCCTCATCGTGTCAGACGCACCG
>JBBSQH010000081.1:0-18572 GCA_038258055.1 Actinomycetales bacterium | reverse complement strand
CCACGACGTGGTGTGCGCGCTCGCTTCCGCCGAACTGGACGGACACATGGTCGACCGCGCCCGGCGTGACAAGCACGGCACCCTGGTGCGTCACCGTCGTGCCACGCCCGCCGAGGCCACGCTGCTGCGGGCGTCGGGGGTCGCGCTGGACTCGCGTGCCCCGGTGTTCGCGCGGGTGTCGTGGTCGGGCGACGTCAGGACGCGGACGTGGACGGGCCTTGACCTCGTCGCGGTCGACGCGCTGGAGCGGTCGTGAGCGCGCGGTCAGCGCGGCTGCGCCACGTCCAGCAGCCGTGCGACGTACGGCGTCGAAGCGAGCGCCACGGCGTGCGCGCGCACCTGCTGACACCCGGCGGGGTAGGCGCTGCGCATGATCTGCTCGCGGCAGGTCTGCTCGTGCAGGATGTCGAGGACATCACCGCGCGACGTGCACGCCACGATGCGCGACGCGAGCGGGGTGGCCGAGGTGCGCGCGTGGCCGCGACGTTCGATGCACCACCGCCCGTCCTTGCATCGCTGGTCGTGCAGGATCAGCGCCACCCGCTTGAGGAGTCGGCGCTGCGCCCACGTCACGGCTTCGGCTTCGCGGGCGTGCGCAGGTACTTGCGCAAGGCAGCGACGACCACGGCAGTGACGGTCGTGCCCTCGTCGCGGGCCTTCGCGACCGCCGCGAGCCACACATCGTCGGGGATGCGCATGGTGCGGTGCTTGGTGACAGCCACGTCAGCCCACCACGTTCCACTTGTAGTCGCTGGCCGCTGCCGTCGGCGCGCGGTCGTCAAGGCTGACATGCCACTCCGATCCGCTACCGAACACCGTAGGGCGTCCGGTGTCGAGGAGTGCGGTGACGGTCCTGACGACACCGAACGTGTCGACGGTGTCACCGACGTGAAGGTCGGTCGTCACGGTGCGCTTGATTGTCTGCATGCGAGGACTGTACATACATCTGCACATACACACAAGCGGTCCGACGTCATCGGTCCTGATGCCTGCACGACCAACGACGACAGCAACGACGAGGAGCAGAACGTGAACAGCGACGACGACAAGCACGAGCGCAGCAGCGACACGAGCAACGACGACGACAGCAGCGAGCACGAGCACGACAGCAGCAACGACGACAGCAACGACGACAGCACGAGCAGCAACGACAGCGACGAGCACGACACGGCAAGGGCGGGGGATGACCCCTCAGCTCGTGCCGGCACGCGGGACCGCTGGGAGAGCACTTTTCCGGGCGACGACCTAGAACGCGCCGACCTGGACCCTGCCGCGCCCGCCCTGGTGGGCCTCGACGTCGCCACGGGACCGCCACCACCACCGCGCGGGAGCCGTGCGGGCGGTCGACGTCTCTGGCACTCCGTGGTGGACGGTTTCGACCTGGACGAGCACGAGCTGGCGCTGCTGACCGAGGCGTGCCGGACGGTCGACCAGCTCGACGCGCTCGACACCCGCGTCCGCCGTGACGGGGTGATCGTGACGACGTCGCAGGGTGAGCGCGCGCACCCGGCGCTCGTGGAGTCCCGCCAGCTCCGCATCGTCCTTGCCCGGCTGCTCGCGGGGCTGCGCCTGCCCTCGGGTGAGGCCGGCGACGAGCAGTCCACCGCGCGCCCGCAGCGACGCTCGGGCTACCGAGGCGTGTACGGCATCACGGGGGTGGCCCGGTGAGGCGCCGTCGCGCTGCGCCCGGTGTGCCCGGTGCCGTACCGCCCGAGCTGCTGATCGGTCCGCTTGCCGAGGTATGGGCCGAGGACGGTGCGGACCTGCTCGACGCGCGACGCCGCTACGGCATCGCCCGGCGCGCCCGGGAGGCGTCGACGGAGGTCGAACGCCCGACCTCCTACGCGCTGCTGCCCGCCACCGCCCCGTGGCGGCTCACCGACCCCGGCGGCACCGCCCGCCTCGCCCGCATCGGCGTCAGCGCCGACCGCCTACCTGAGCTACGAGCCGTCACGGCCCGCGTGGCTACCCACGACCACCGGAGGACCACATGACCACCACACCCACGCCGACCGAGCGCGTCGTCCACGCATACGACGCCGACCCCAACGCTGCGACGCGGCAGCGAGTCGCCGCGACCCACCAGCCCGAGGACGACGCCGAGGCCGACCGGATCGCCGCCATCGGCGCGACCGTCCCGCTGTCCACGGTTCAGCGCGTCGCCATCGGCTACCAGGCCGGCCAGCGCGCCGCTGCCGCTGCCGCCACCGCCCGCACCACGACCACCGAGGAGTCCTGACCATGACCACGACGACGAGCACGACGAACCTGGACGCCCTCCGAGCCGCGGTGGCCGAGGGTGAGCGCGCCGAGGCGCTGCTGGCCGAGCAGGAACGGCAGCGGCAGGTCCGCAACACCGCAGCGCTGGCCGAGGCCCAGCAGGCGTGGGCGGTCGACCTCTGCAACCGTGCCCCCGCCCTCGACGCGGACCTCGCGGCGCAGCGGAAGACGGCCTTGGCGGACCTGGACGCCGCGGTGGAGCGCGACGACATCGCCGCCGCACTGCAGGCGTGGCGGCGCGAGGCTGCCGCCCGGTTCACGCAGCGGAGCCTGAACACCGTCTGGCGGGAGGCCCACGACACCTGCCAGGTCGGTCAGGCGCCGCGAGAGCCCGGCATGCGCGACCACGACGCCGACGAGCTGCTGCGCTTCACGGCGGCACTGGACCGCTCGGCAGACCGCAGCGCCCACAACGCCGCCGCCGTCCAGGCTGACGAGCTGCTGCCCGAGAAGCCCACCGCCGCGCCCGAGGAGTTGCTGCCGGCGCCCGGCGCGGACATGCACCACACCGACACCTGCCCCGAGCCTCGCGTCGAGGTGTCGCAGGCCCCCGTCGGTCGGCGGTCGTTCGGCACCGTCGCGCGCTGCCTGGGGTGCGGCGCCAGCAAGGTGCTGTCCCTGCCGCCGGAGGAGCCCGAGGAGGCGCGCGCCCGCAGCATCGGCGCCTACGTCCCCGGCGCGGGTGGCTCGGGCACGCCGGGGTCGTGGTCCTGATGGCGACCGACGCCCTGGACCCCGGCGAGGACGGTTCGTACCCGTTCTGGCCGCGCAACCCTGACGGGACGACCGACGAGCAGCGGATGCCGCGCGGCAAGCGTGTTCACCACCGCCTGCACGACGGGACGCCCGTCTACATCGACCCGGCGCCGGGCCTGCCGGACGGGACGTACGCGGGACCGCCCGAGCCGCCCGCCACCTGATCCCGCCTGGTCGGCGTCAACGTCACCCCGCGTGCGCCACGGGAGCGCGGGGAACGAAGGCCGGCGACCCTCGGGAGGATTACCCCGACCCGAGCGCCGACCTGCGCCGACCAGGCATCCCAGCAGCAGCCCCGCCGCGATTCGACGTCGTGGTGGGGCTGCTGACCTGGACCCATCGGCTGCAACCTCTGCTAACAAGGTGTCCTCGCCGTCGCGTGGACGCTCAGCGACCTGGCCGGCCGTGGCTCGCCGGGGCCGGACGAGATCGCCGAGGCCGTGGCGTTCCGGACCCTCGCGGGCGCGGCATGAGTGCTGCGGGGGACCCCGGCGACGGCTGCGAGGACGACCGTCTGGTCCGGGCCCACCTGTCCCGGGTGGCCGAGCCGGGCGACCGGGCCCTGCCGGGCGACGACGAGCCCGGGCGTCGCCGGCAGCTGCTCCAGCGGCTGCGCGACGGCCGGGGACCAGAGGTGTGGCAGACGCGTCACGCCCGGCTGGAGGAGCCGACGACGGAGCTCGTCGCCCGGGCCGCGCGGCTGGGGGTCGGGGTGCTCGTGCCCCAGGACCCGGGCTGGCCGGATGGCCTCAGGGACCTGCGGCACCTGCCGGTGCGGGAGGGACCGGACGGCGGGGCGCCGGTCTGCCTGTGGGTGCGGGGTGCCCTCCCCGCCGCGGGGGACGCCCCGCCTGCGGTCGGGGTCGTGGGGGCCAGGGCGTGCACCGCCTACGGCCAGCACGTCGCGGAGGACCTGGCGGCCGGGTTGGTCACGCGCGGCTGGACCGTCGTGTCCGGCGCCGCCTACGGCATCGACGCCGCGGCGCACCGTGGTGCGCTCGCCATGGGGGAGGAGGCGGTCGCCCCCACGGTGGCCGTGCTGGCCGGCGGTGCGGAGCGGGCATCCCCGGCCGGGCACGAACAGCTCCTGCGACGCGTGGTGGACTGCGGCGGGGCCGTGGTGTCGGAGGTGCCCCCCGGCACGCGTCCCGCCGCCTACCGGTTCCTGCTGCGGAACCGTCTGATCGCCGCGTGGGGTCCGGGGGTGGTCGTCGTCGAGGCGTCGCACCGCTCGGGTGCGCTCAACACGGCCCGGACGGCGGCCGACCTGTCCCGTCACGTGGCGGTGGTACCGGGCCCGGTCACGTCGATGATGTCGGTGGGGACCAACCGGTTGCTGCGCGACGGCGCGGCGTGCGTGACCGGTGCCGACGACGTCGTGGGGCTGCTGGGTCGCATGGGGCTGTTCGGTCCGCCGGCAGGGGCCGGCCCTCCGACCGCGCCGCCCGGGCCGCCCGGGGTGGTCGAGGCGCTCGGGCCCGCGGCGACCCGGGTGTGGCAGGGCCTGTGGTCGCGCGGCCCCCGCGACGTCGAGGACCTGGTGGTGGTGGTTGGCCTCGGGCACCGGGCCGTCGCGCGCGGCCTCGCCGCCCTGGAGCTGGCCGGGGCGGCCGTGCGCAGCGAAGCCGGCTGGCGGCGTGGCGACCAGGGGGCCACGGTCGGGGCCGTGGTCCCATGAGGCCATGGCCGAGCCGAGCGCACCGGAGCCCCTGCCGGTCCTGCCGGACGCCTCCCAGGCCGTCCTGGCCCGGTTCGTCGACTGGCTGCGGTGGGAGCGCGGGCGCTCGCCGGCCACGGTCCGGGCCTACCGGGCGGACGTGTCCGCCCTGCTGCTGCACGCGGTGACCCTCGGCGAGACCCGGGTCCCCGGTCTGACGACTGCCCACGTGCGTTCCTGGCTGGGCGCCGGTCAGCAGTCCGGCTGGTCGCGGGCCACCACCGCCCGTCGGGCGGCGGCGGCGAGGACGTTCACCTCCTGGGCCGTGAGGCACGGGGAGCTGGCGACCGACCCGGCCGGGCGCCTGGTGTCGCCGCGCCGGCCCCGGCACCTGCCCCGGGTGCTGGACCAGGCCGAGGCCCAGCGGTTGTGCGAGGCGGCCCGGGCGGCGGCGGACAGCGGGCCGGTGGGGCTCAGGGACCACGCCCTGGTCGAGCTGCTGTACGCGACGGGGGCGCGGGTGGGGGAGTCGGTCGGCATGGACCTCGGCGACGTGGACCGGGAGCGCCGTGCCGTCCGCGTGACCGGCAAGGGCGACAAGGAGCGGGTGGTGCCGCTGGGCGTGCCGGCCCTGCGGGCGCTTGACCGCTGGCTGGACGAGGGGCGTCCGGCGCTCGCCACGGCCGCCTCTGCCGGGGCGGTGTTCCTCGGTCGCCGGGGTGGCCGCCTGGACCAGCGGCAGGCCAGGGACGCTGTGGCCCGCGCCGCCAGGGCGGCGGGCCTGGACGACGTGCACCCGCACGCGCTGCGTCACACCGCCGCCACCCACGTGCTCGACGGAGGAGCCGACCTGAGATTGGTACAGGAGCTGCTCGGTCACGCTACGCTCACGACGACGGAGATATACACCCACGTGTCGCAGGCCCGCCTGCTCGCTGCCTACCACCAGGCGCACCCGCGCGCATGAGGACCGGGAGGGGCACCGATGGCGGGGACGACGGCCATGCCGGGTGGGCGCTCCGCCCACCCGTCCGGCGACGCTGACGCAGGGGGCACCGCGGCGGCAGCGACCGCGGGGGCCAGGACGCAGACCGACACGGCGAGCCCGGACGAGGCGAGCACGGACACGGGGGACAGCACGGACACCAGCAGCACGGACACCAGCAGCACGGGCGTCGGGGGCGGCACCCCGGTGAACGGCGGGACCGGCAACGGTGGTGAGGACGTCGACGTCGTGGACCTGTCCGACGTGGAGGACGCGCCTCCGACCGCGGCCGAGGAGGCCGAGGCCCGCGTCAAGGCCATGTGGCAGGAGTACAAGGACACCGGTGACCGGGCCGTCCGGGACCGCCTGATCGTCCACTACTCCCCGCTGGTGAAGTACGTCGCCGGTCGCGTCGGTGTGGGTCTGCCCCCCAACGTGGAGCACGCGGACCTGGTGTCGTACGGGGTCTTCGGCCTGATCGACGCGATCGACAAGTACGACCTCGAGCGTGCGATCAAGTTCGAGACGTACGCGATCTCCCGGATCCGCGGCGCCATCATCGACGAGCTGCGTTCCATCGACTGGATCCCGCGGTCGGTGCGCAGCAAGTCCCGCGAGGTGGAGCGCACCTACGCCGCCCTGGAGTCCGAGCTGCACCGCAGCCCCACGGAGCAGGAGGTGGCCGACCGGCTGGGCATCTCCATCGGCGACCTGCACCAGATCTTCTCCAAGGTGTCCTACGCGAACGTCGTCGCGCTGGACGAGCTGATGCACGCCGGCAGCGAGCGTGGGGACTCCCTGACCCTGGGCGACACCCTCAAGGACAACCGCGCCGAGGACCCGGTGCAGGCCTTCGAGACGCAGGAGACAAAGTTCCTGCTGTCCCGGGCGATCAACCTCCTGCCCGAGCGGGAGAAGATCGTCGTCACCCTGTACTACTACGAGGGGCTCACCCTGGCCGAGATCGGCCGTGTCCTCGGCGTCACCGAGTCGCGCATCTGCCAGATGCACACCAAGGCCGTGATGCAGCTGCGGGCCAAGCTGAGCGCAGCCGGGGACGGCTGAGCCGCATCGTCCGCCGGCCCTCGGGCGCACCCTTGCGCGGTGCCCGCGGGCCACGACGGCGCGACCGGCACCCTGTCGGTGCTCGGTTCATGGCTCGGTGAACGGGAGCAGACGGACCGGGCCGGCTCGGCCGAGCCACCACCACGGGTCGACGTAGCGCCCGTCGACGCGGACGCCCCAGTGCAGGCACGTCCCCGGTGCCGGGACCGGGCACCCCGCGTGACGTGGGTCGGTCTGGACGCGGGCCACTGGGTCACCGACGCCGACCCGGGCCCCGACCGGGACCAGGGCTCCCACGGGCTCGAGCGACGTGAGCGTCGCCCCGGCGTGCTCGACCACGACCACACCGCGCCCCGCCACCGGCCCGGCGAAGGTCACGACCCCGTCGGCCGGGGCCAGGACGACCACCCCGGCCACCGCGGGCAGGTCGACGCCCCGGTGTCCCGGGCCGTACTCGTGCGGCGGTGGCTCGAACCGGCGGGCCCGCTCGCCCCTCAGCGGCGGCTGCCGTCGGACCCCGGGAGCCGGGTCGGTCCTCGCCGCTCGTGCCGAGCCGGCCGGTGGCCGGGCGCGGTCGCTGTCACCGGCCACGCCGCTGTCGCCGGCCGCACCCCCGCCGGCCAGGTCGCCGTCGCGGAGCAGGTCGCGATTGCTGCCGGCGTCCAGGACGGGGCCGGGGTCCAGGACGGGGCCGGAGGTCGCGGTCGGAGGAACGGGAGGTGACGAGAGCGGGGTGGCTGCAGCGGCGGCGACGGTCGTGCCGCCCACGACGAGCACCACCGCCGTCACCCATCCCGTCACCGCTGCAGCCACGGCAGGAGCCAACCGGTCGGCGGCGGGTGCCGTGGGCACGGCACGGCGAGGCTGTGGACGACACGGCCAGGACGAGGCCTGTGGACGCACGGCGGGCCCTGCGACGAGGTCGGGTGGTTTGGACCGGGGTGCCCCTGCCCGTACGATGAGGACGAGCTGGGTCCGCCCAGCCAATTCGCGCGCCCTCTTCCGCCCCGGCGGGGGAGGTCCCCGGTCCCGCACCACCGTCCACGGTGGCGCGGGGAGGACAGCCCAGGGCGCCAGGAAGCGGCACCGACCGGTGTCGCTGCAGAACCGGACAGGGCGCCCCAGGGGCGTCGGAAGGATCGTGTCGGCATGGCAGTCGTCACCATGCGCCAGCTCCTCGAGAGCGGCGTCCACTTCGGGCACCAGACCCGTCGTTGGAACCCGAAGATGAAGCGCTTCATCTTCACCGAGCGCAACGGCATCTACATCATCGACCTGCAGCAGTCGCTGGAGTTCATCAACGTCGCCTACGACTACGTCAAGCAGACGGTCGCGCACGGCGGCAGCATCATGTTCGTCGGCACCAAGAAGCAGGCGCAGGAGCCCGTCGCCTTGCAGGCCGCCCGCGTGGGCATGCCCTGGGTCAACCAGCGCTGGCTCGGCGGCATGCTGACCAACTTCCAGACCGTCAGCAAGCGCGTCCAGCGCATGCGCGAGCTGGAGTCGGTCGACTTCGACGACGTCGCCGGTTCCGGCATGACCAAGAAGGAGCTCCTGGTCCTGCGGCGCGAGCGCGACAAGCTCGAGAAGACCCTCGGCGGTCTGCGCGACATGACCAAGGTGCCCTCCGCGGTCTGGATCGTCGACACCAAGAAGGAGCACCTGGCCGTCAGCGAGGCCAAGAAGCTCGGTATCCCGGTCATCGCGATCCTGGACACCAACTGCGACCCCGACGAGGTCGACTACAAGATCCCGGGCAACGACGACGCGATTCGCTCCGTCGCCCTGCTGACCCGTGTGATCGCCGACGCCGTCGCCGAGGGTCTCGTCGCGCGCTCCGGTGGCGGCGACGCCACCACCGCCGAGGAGCCCCTCGCCGAGTGGGAGCGTGAGCTCCTGGCCACCAGTGAGGCCACCCCGGCCGCCACCACGACCGAGGCCCCCGCCGCCTCGCCTGCCGCGGACGCGACGAGCACCGACGCCCCGGCTGCCACCGAGGCGACCGAGGCTCCCGCCGCTGAGGCGACCGAGACCGAGGCTCCCGCCGCTGAGGCGACCGAGACCGAGGCTCCCGCGGCCGAGACCGAGGCTCCCGCGACCGAGACCGAGGCGACCGAGACCGAGGCTCCCGCGGCCGAGACCGAGGCTCCCGCGACCGAGACCGAGGCGCCCGAGACCGAGGCTCCCGCGGCCGAGGCGACCGAGGCCGAGGCTCCCGCGGCCGAGGCGACCGAGACCGAGGCTCCCGCCGCCGAGGCGACCGAGACCGAGGCTCCCGCCGCCGAGGCGACCAAGGCTCCGGCCGAGGCCAAGCCCAGCGCCTGATCGACGCCGCACCCGCCGGGCCGCCAGCCGGCCCGGCGGGAGCTCGACGGTGGGCATCGACCCGCCGGCCGAGGACTCGCACCAGAGCCCCAGCACCACCGCACGAAAGACCAGGGCCCACGAGGCCCTCACCCCATTCGGAGGAGTTGTCCGTGCCCAGCTACACAGCTGCTGACATCAAGGCCCTGCGCGAGCGCACCGGCGCCGGGATGATGGACGTCAAGAAGGCCCTCGACGAGGCCGAGGGCGACACCGGCAAGGCCGTCGAGATCCTGCGCGTCAAGGGTCTCAAGGGCATCACCAAGCGCGAGGGTCGCAGCGCCAGCAACGGCCTCGTGGCCGCTCACGTCGACGGCGGCACCGGTGTCCTCGTCGAGGTCAACTGCGAGACGGACTTCGTCGCCAAGGGCGACAGGTTCAAGGAGCTGGCCGAGAAGGTCCTCCAGGTCGCCGTGTCCTCCGGCGCCACCGACGCCGACGCGCTCCGCGCCGCCGACACCGGCGACGGCACCACCGTCCAGCAGCTGCTGGACGAGGGCAACGCCACCCTCGGCGAGAAGATCGAGGTCCGTCGTGTCGCCCGCCTCACCGGCGGTCACGTGACGTCCTACCTGCACCGCACCAGCCCCGACCTGCCCCCGCAGATCGGCGTGCTGCTCGCGGTCGAGGGCGAGGACACCGGCACCGCCCGCGACATCGCCCTCCACATCGCGGCCATGTCGCCCAGCGTCCTCACCGCCGACGAGGTGCCGGCGGAGACCCTCGAGGCCGAGCGTCGCATCGCCCACGAGACGGCCGTCAACGAGAACAAGCCCGAGCAGGCGCTGCCCAAGATCGTCGAGGGGCGCGTCAAGGGCTACCTCAAGGAGAACGTCCTCCTCGAGCAGGCCTTCAGCAAGGACAACAAGAAGACCATCGCCAAGGTCCTCGACGAGGCGGGTCTGACCGCCACCGCCTTCGCCCGTTTCCGCGTCGGCAGCTGATCACGTGGTGACGGAGGAGCTCGAGACGTCCTCCGCAGCAGTCCTGGCGCCCTCGGACCCCCGAGGGCGCCGGGTGCTGCTGAAGCTGTCGGGCGAGGCGTTCGGCGGCGGCGGCGTGGGTGTCGACCCGGACGTCGTCGCCCGGGCCGCGGGTGAGATCGCGGCCGCGGCGGACCTCGGCGTGCAGATCGCCATCGTGGTCGGCGGCGGCAACTTCTTCCGCGGGGCCGAGCTGTCGCAGCGCGGCATGGAGCGGGCCCGCGCGGACTACATGGGCATGCTCGGCACGGTCATGAACTGCCTGGCCCTGCAGGACTTCCTGGAGCAGGCCGGCCGCGACACCCGGGTGCAGACCGCCATCACCATGGGCCAGGTCGCCGAGCCGTACATCCCGCGCAAGGCCATCCGGCACCTGGAGAAGGGCCGCGTCGTCATCTTCGGCGCGGGCGCCGGGCTGCCCTACTTCTCGACCGACACCGTCGCGGCCCAGCGGGCGCTCGAGGTCAAGGCCGACGTGGTGCTGATGGGCAAGAACGGGGTCGACGGCGTCTACACCGCGGACCCCCACAAGGACCCCACCGCCACCAAGCTGGACCGGCTGACCTATGACGACGCCCTGCGCAAGGGCCTCAAGGTCGTCGACGCCACCGCCTTCAGCCTGCTGATGGACAACCGGCTCCCGATGGTCGTGTTCGGCATGGAGGGCGAGGGAGACGTCACCCGCGCCCTGGTCGGTGAGAGGATCGGCACGCTCGTCACCGGCTGAACGGTCACGGACGAGGAATCACAGGCGACGGCCACAGCCGCTGCAGACGGAGGAGACGACGTGATCGACGAGGCACTCTTCGAGGCCGAGGAGAAGATGGCCAAGGCCATCGAGGTCGTCAAGGACGACTTCGCGGGCATCCGCACCGGCCGCGCCAACCCGGGCATGTTCAACAAGGTCATGGTCGAGTACTACGGCGCCTTCACGCCCTTGCAGCAGCTGGCCTCCTTCCAGATCCCCGAGGCCCGCACCGTCATCGTGGCGCCGTACGACAAGAGCTCGATGGCCGCCATCGAGCGTGCCCTGCGGGACAGCGACCTGGGCGTCAACCCCAACAACGACGGCAACGTCATCCGGCTCAACCTGCCGCAGCTGACCGAGGAACGTCGCAAGGACTACATCAAGCTCGCCCGCGGCAAGGCCGAGGACGCGCGCATCTCGGTGCGCAGCATCCGGCGCAAGGCCAAGGAGGAGCTGGACCGCCTCGTCAAGGACGGCGAGGTCGGCGAGGACGAGGGCAACCGGGCGGAGAAGGAGCTCGAGGTCCTCACGCGCAAGCACGTCGACGAGGTCGACGAGCTGCTGCGCGGCAAGGAAGTCGAGCTGCTGGAGGTCTGAGCGATGACCAGCCCGGCTGACCGGGCGTCGGCGAGCCCCGGGACCGAGCAGGTGCCGGGGACCGTCCCCGCCCAAGGGCTTCCGCCTGTCCTGGCGGCGGCGCCCGGCCGGGTGGCCGTCGTGCCCGACCCCGCCCCGCCGGAGCTGGCCCGTACCGGTCGCCGGTTGCGCGACCGGCGGGCCGGACGCAACCTGCCCGCCGCCATCGCCGTGGGCGTGGGGCTCGGCGCGCTGGTCGCGGTGTGCCTGTTCGTCCGCAAGGAGGCGTTCGTCGTCCTCGCGGCGGCGGCCATCGTCCTCGCGGTCTGGGAGCTGGCCAACGCCTTCCGGGCGCGGCGCATCCGCATCCCCGTCCTGCCCGTGGTCGTGGGGTCGGTCGGCATGCTCGCGTCGGCGTTCGCGGCCGGGGCCGAGGCGCTGCTGGTGTCGTTCGCGCTCACCGCGTTCGCCGTCCTGCTCTGGCGGGTGCTGGACGGGCCGAACCCGGTCCGCGACGTCACCGCCGGCATCTTCACCGCCGCCTACGTGCCGTTCCTGGCCGCGTTCTCGCTGCTCATGCTGGCCGAGCCGGACGGGCCGTACCGGGTCCTCGCGTTCCTGATGGTCGCGATCGGCAGCGACATCGGCGGCTACGCGTTCGGCGTGGTCTGGGGCAAGCACCCGCTGGCCCCCTCGGTCAGCCCCAAGAAGTCCTGGGAGGGCCTGGCCGGTTCGGCCGTCTTCGCCGTCGTGCTGGGCGTCGCCGGGGTGACCCTGGCCCTGGACGGCCCCTGGTGGGCCGGTGCAGCACTGGGCCTGGCGATCGTCCTCACCGCCACGGTCGGCGACCTGTCGGAGTCCCTGCTCAAGCGCGACCTGGGCATCAAGGACATGGGCAGCCTGCTGCCGGGCCACGGCGGCATCATGGACCGGCTGGACTCGCTCCTGCCCGCGGCCCCCGTGGCCTACCTGCTGCTCGCCGTGCTAGTCCCCGCCTGAGGGCGCGGCCGGCGACCGTCCGGACCTCCCCCTCAGCCCGCCCAGACCCAGTCGCGGACCTCCGGCATGTCCTCGCCGTAGGTGCGGGTGTACCGGGTGTGCTCGATCAGCCTGGCCCGCAGCGCCTCACGGGCGTGGGCCCCGGTCGTCCCCAGTCGCGGCACCCGGTCGATGACGTCGATGGCCAGGTGGAACCGGTCGATCCGGTTCATCACGCACATGTCGAAGGGCGTGGTCGTCGTCCCCTCCTCGACGTAGCCGCGGACGTGGATGTTGTGGTGGTTGGTCCGGCGGTACGTCAGGCGGTGGATGAGCCACGGGTAGCCGTGGTAGTTGAAGATGACCGGCCGGTCGGTGGTGAACAGGCTGTCGAAGGCCGAGTCCGACAGCCCGTGCGGGTGCTCGCCCTCCGACTGCAGCCGCATCAGGTCGACCACGTTGACGAACCGCACCCGCAGGTCGGGGAAGAAGCCGTGCAGCAGCTGCACCGCGGCCAGGGCCTCCATGGTCGGCACGTCCCCGGCGCAGGCCATCACCACGTCCGGCTCCGCGCCGTCGTCGGTGCTGGCCCAGTCCCAGATGCCGATGCCCTTGGTGCAGTGCACGTCGGCCTCGTCCACCGACAGGTACTGCGGGGCCTCCTGCTTGCCGGCGACGATCACGTTGACGTAGTCGACGCTGCGCAGGCAGTGCTCGGCGACGCTCAGCAGGGTGTTGGCGTCCGGCGGCAGGTACACCCGGATCACGTCGGCGCTCTTGTTGACCACGTGGTCGATGAAGCCGGGGTCCTGGTGGCTGAAGCCGTTGTGGTCCTGGCGCCAGACGTGGCTGGTCAGCAGGTAGTTGAGGCTCGACACCGGCCGCCGCCACTCGATGCCGCGGGTGGTCTTGAGCCACTTGGCGTGCTGGTTGACCATCGAGTCGACGATGTGGATGAACGCCTCGTAGCAGCTGAAGAACCCGTGGCGCCCCGTCAGCAGGTAGCCCTCCAGCCAGCCCTGGCAGGTGTGCTCGGACAGGATCTCCATCACCCGGCCGTCGGGGGCGAGGCCGACGTCGGTGTCCTCGGTGCCGGCCTGCCAGGCCCGGCCGGTGACCTCCAGCAGCGCCTGCAACCGGTTGGAGTTGTTCTCGTCCGGGGCGAAGACCCGGAACGAGCGGCGCTCGGCGTCCAGCGTCATGACGTCGCGCAGGTACCGGCCCAGCACCCCGGTCGCCCCGGCGGACGTCGTGCCCGGGTCGCCGACGTCGATGCCGTGCTCGCGCCAGTCCGGCAGCCGCAGCGCCCGGCGGAGCAGCCCGCCGTTGGCGTGCGGGATCGCGCTCATCCGACGGTCGCCGACGGGGGAGAGCCGGCGGACGAGCTCCACGGGCGTGCCGTCGGCGTCGAACAGCTCCTCGGGGCGGTAGGACCGCATCCACGCCTCGAGCACGTCGCGGTGGGACTGGTCGGTGCGGGCGTCGGCGAACGGCACCTGGTGGCTGCGCCAGCTGCCCTCCACGGGCTTGCCGTCCACGGACTCCGGGCCGGTCCAACCCTTGGGGCTGCGCAGCACGATCATGGGCCAGCGGGGCCGCTCGCCGCGGCCGTGCTCGCGGGCCTGCCGCTGGATCCTCCCGATGTCGTCCAGGCAGCCGTCCAGGGCGCGGGCGAAGTCGTGGTGCATCTGCTCGGGGTCGTGGCCGGTGACGAACACCGGCTCCCAGCCGCAGCCGGACAGCAGGTCGCGCAGCTCGGACTCGGGGATGCGCGCCAGCACGGTCGGGTTGGCGATCTTGTACCCGTTCAGGTGCAGGACCGGCAGGACGGCCCCGTCGCCCACCGGGTCGAGGAACTTGGTGGAGTGCCAGCTGGCCGCGAGCGGACCGGTCTCGGCCTCGCCGTCGCCGACGACGGCGGCCACCACCAGGTCCGGGTTGTCGAAGGCGGCACCGAACGCGTGGGACAGGGCGTAGCCGAGCTCGCCGCCCTCGTGGATCGAGCCGGGCGTCTCGGGGGCGACGTGGCTGGGGATGCCGCCGGGAAAGCTGAACTGCTTGAAGAGGCGCCCCACGCCCACCTCGTCGTAGGAGACGTCGGGGTAGACCTCGCTGTAGGTGCCGTCCAGCCAGGCGGCGGCCACCAGCCCGGGACCGCCGTGGCCGGGACCGGTGATGTTGAGCACCTGCATGTCCCGGGCCAGGATCGCCCGGTTCAGGTGGGCGTGGACGAAGGTCAGCCCGGGCGTGGTCCCCCAGTGCCCCAGCAGGCGCGGCTTGGTGTGCTCGGCGACCAGGGGCTCGCGGAGGAGGGGGTTGGCCATCAGGTAGATCTGGCCCACGGACAGGTAGTTGGCGGCTCGCCACCACGCCTGCAGGCACGCCATCTCGTCGTCCGGGAGGTAGGGCTCGGTCGCCGTGCGGTCGTCCGTCGGGTCAGCCATGCCACGATCGAACCGCGCCGCAAAGGCGGGCACAAGGGACCTCTCGCCCGGGCGGGACCCACGATGTTCCTGTACGGCGGTGATCGTTGGCACACTGGCCCCGTGTCCCTGCCGCTCGTCCTCGCCCCGCCGCGCCGCGGCAAGCCCCCGCAGCACCTCGCCGACCTGACGGTCGCGGAGCGCGTCGAGGCCGTCACGGCGGCAGGCCTGCCCCGGTTCCGGGCCGCCCAGCTGTCCCGGCACTACTTCGCCCGGTTCACCGCCGACGCCGCCGACATGACCGACCTGCCGGCCGCGGAGCGGGACGCGGTCGTGGCCTCCGTGCTGCCGCAGCTGCTCGAGGGAGTCCGGACGCTGGAGGGCGACCACGGCACCACCGTCAAGAACCTGTGGCGGCTGTTCGACGGCTCGCTGGTCGAGAGCGTCCTGATGCGCTACTCCGACCGGACCACGCTGTGCCTGTCCAGCCAGGCCGGCTGCGGCATGGCCTGCCCGTTCTGCGCCACCGGTCAGCAGGGCCTGACCCGCAACCTGTCCACCGCCGAGATCGTCGACCAGGTGGTCCGGGCGAGCCGCGCCGCCGGCGGGCGGGTCACCAACGTCGTGTTCATGGGCATGGGGGAGCCGCTGGCCAACTACAACGCCGTGGTCGGCGCCCTGCACCGGATGACCGACCCGACCCCGGACGGTCTGGGCATCTCCGCGCGGAACATCACGGTGTCCACCGTCGGCCTGGTGACCGCGATCGAGAAGCTCATCGACGAGCGCCTGCCCGTCACCCTCGCGGTGAGCCTGCACACCCCGGACGACGAGCTGCGCGACAGCCTCGTGCCGATCAACACCCGCCACAACGTCAAGGCCCTGCTCGACGCCGCCCGGGCGTACTTCGAGGCCACGGGCCGCCGGGTGAGCATCGAGTACGCCCTGATCCGGGACATGAACGACCAGGCCTGGCGCGCCCGGATGCTGGCGCAGGAGCTCAACCGCCGGGGCAAGGGCTGGGTGCACGTCAACCCGATCCCGCTCAACCCGACCCCGGGGTCGATCTGGACCGCGTCGGACCCGCGCGTCGAGCACGAGTTCGTCCGCACCCTGCGCGACGCCGGCATCCCGACCACGGTGCGGGACACGCGCGGCCGCGACATCGACGGGGCCTGCGGGCAGCTGGCCGCCCAGGACCTGGTCCAGCCCCGGCAGGGGCAGGAGCGGCCCGTCGTGCTGCCCACGGACCAGCCGCCCGTCGGTGCCCCGGGTCAGCCGCAGGGCCGGCCGCAGGACCAGCCGGAGGGTGGGTCCGACGCATGAGCGCTGAGCTCTTCCACCGCACCGGTGTGCTGCGCAAGGGGTACGACCGCAACCAGGTCGAGGACTTCCTGGACCGGGCCAAGCAGGTCTGGGACGCGGGCGGCCCGCCCGGTGGGATCACGTCCTGGCACGTCCGCACGGTCGGCTTCGACATGCGTCGCAACGGCTACCGGGTCCCCGCCGTGGACAACGCGCTGGACCGGATCGAGGACGCGTTCGTGTCGCGCGAGGAGCGCGCGGGGCCGGCGAGCTGGCGCGAGGCCGAGGACGCCGTCCTGGCCCGCCTGGACCGGGTAGACGGGGCCAGGTTCCCCCGCGGTCGGTTCCTGGGCCTGGGCTACCGCGTCCGCGAGGTCGACGACCTCTGCCGTCAGGTCCGTGAGCACCTGGTCCTGGGCCGTCCGCTCAGCGTCGACGACGTCCGGACCTCGGTGTTCCGGGCGGGGCGGGGCGCGCGCGGGTACCGGGAGGCGCCCGTGGACGCCTATCTGGACCGGGTGGTCGACGTGATGCGGCGTCGCGGCTCGCACTGAGCCGTCGGACCCACCGGGTGGGGGCAGCGCCTCATCCCGGGCGGCGGACCAGGCCCAGCGCCCGGTCCACGGCGATCTCGAGCACGACCCGGCGCGGGTTCTCGCGGGGTGGCCGGTAGCGCTCGGTGTAGCGGGACACCGCGTCGGCGACCGCTGCCGGGTCGTCCAGGACCCGCCCCGTGCCCTCCAGGGTGAGCCAGCGCCACGACTCCACCTGGCAGAGCGTGACCCGCGAGCCGCGCGCGACGTTGGCTGCCTTCTGGGTGCCGGCGCTGGTGATCACCCGGGCCAGCCCGTGCTCGTCGTCCCAGGTGAACCCGACCGGGACGGTGTGGATGCTGCCGTCCGCGCGCAGCCCCGACAGGGTGGCCAGGTGCCGCTCGGTGAGGAACTCCACGGCCTCGGCGGGCAGCGCCCGCGGGTCCATCGCCACCCCCGTAGCCTCGCACGTCCGCGCGCTCGGACATTGCCAAAAGCAGCACGATCTCGATGAGGCATCGATACCGTCCCTGCACCTCGTCAACTAGGGAGTGCCGATGCGCCTCACCGGAGTCGCCTTGACTGCCGTTCTCGTCGTGACGGCGTTGATCGGCGGCTCGCCCGCCGCAGCCGTCCCGCAGGACGGGTGGCAATTGCTCGCACCTGATATCTCGGAGCCGACGGGCGCCCGGGACTATGGCGGAAGTGTTGACTTGAATTACGCCGGTGACCGGATGGTCGTCGGAGACCCCACCGCAGCTGTGGGCACAGGGCGGGCGCGGGTATACGCACTAGTGGCTGGTCAGTGGGTGGAGTATGGCGGCAGCATTTCCGGGCGCTCCCAGTACGAGTACTTCGGCGAGGGGGTAGCGATCAGCGATGACGGTCGGACGATCGCCGTGTCAGCCCCGAAGTACGACTCCGGTGCTGGCGTGGGTTTCCTGCGCATGTATCGGCTGACTGCGTCAGGAACGTGGGCTCAGCTCGGCTCGGACGTCGTCGGTACCTCGTCGTCGCCCTTGAGTAGCGCAGTGGACCTCACACCCGATGGGAGCCGCGTTGTGATCAGCGCCGCAGGCTCGTCGATGCGGAGCTACCAGCTCGTAGGGTCGGGTTGGACGCTCGTTGGTTCGTACCCGGCCTCGGTCAGCGAGGCGCGGGAGGTGGCGATTAGCGATGACGGGAGCACCGTGGCCCTCGGCCGCCACGGACCCGAGCCGAGGCCTCTAGTGGGTGAGGTGGCGGTCTACCGGTTGACTGGGGGCCGTTGGGCACTGGTCGGAGGCGTGATCCCTGGTGTGAGTGAGGAAGACGGCTACGGGTGGGACGTCGCCATCAGCGCCGACGGTTCCGTGGTGGCAGCCTCCGCGCTGGAGCAGACATGGACAGGTCCCGGCCCAAAGGGGAGGGTCGACGTTTGGGAGCTGACTGGGAGCACGTGGCAACGTCGTGGCCAACAGTTGCAGGCCGCGTCTTCCGGTGGTGACCTCGGCGAGCGATTGGACCTGAACGCGACGGGTGACGTTCTTGCCACGACGTTGCGACCAGACTCAGGGCCAGAATCCGTTCGAGTGCACCATCTAGACGGGGACACCTGGCAAGGCGTCGGTGACCTTGTGCCCGGAGCCGATTCATTCAACTGGGGGTTTGGGCTTTCGCTGAGCGGGTCCGGTACACGTGTCGCGGTGGGAGACCCCAATGGTGGTCCGTCCGGGAACGGCCGAGTTCAGACATTCAGGCGCGAGCAGCAGCGGCCGGGTGCCCTCATCCCTTTGTCACCGGCTCGGGTGTTGGACACGCGGTCGGGGAGTGGGGCGTCGGGTCCGGTGCCGGCTCGGGGGGCCGTGCGGGTGCCGGTCCTGGGTCGTGGTGGGGTTCCGGCGAGTGGGGTGTCGTCGGTGGTGATGAATGTGACGGTG
>JBBSQH010000080.1:0-18870 GCA_038258055.1 Actinomycetales bacterium | reverse complement strand
GGCCGCCGCGGCCGTCAGGACGACGTTGCCGCCCCACGACTGACCGGCCAGCACGACGGGTCCGGTGAGGGTGCCCTCGCCGCGCAGGACCGTGACGAGCGCGGCGACGTCGGCGGCTGCGGTGGTCGTGCCGTAGGGGCCGTCCGCGCCGGCGCTGCGGCCGTGACCGCGCAGGTCGACCGCCACGGACGTCACGCCGGAGCCGGCGAGCTCGGCCGCGCAGGCGTCCCACATCAGGGCGTTGGACGCCAGGCCGTGGACCAGGACGGCGCTGCCGGCGGCGGCGACCTGGCCCGCGGGCCGGTGCACCCTGACCGCCAGGGCCACCGCCGGTGCGGCGTCGGGACCCTGGCGCGCCGGCAGGTCGACGACGCGCTCCTGCTCGTCCGTCACCCGTGCGCCGCCGGACCGAGCACCCGGGCGCGGAAGGCATCGGTGATGTCGACGATGTCGAGGCTGTCCTGCGCGGTGGGCAGCCACACGTCCTCCCCGCGCACGGCGGCCGCGACGGCCTCGACCATGAGGCGGTACGGGTCGACCGCGGGGAAGTCCTCGCGCGCCCCGGTGCCGGCGCCGCGGCCGGTGCGGTCGTGGACCGGGTGCAGGTACAGCGAGCACGGCTCGTCCTTGGTCGCGAACGACTCGCCGCCGAGCACCATGGTGAGGTCCTCGCCGTACACCGCGACGAGCTGCTCGGGCCGCGTGCCGATGCCGCAGCGGACCTCGGCCACCGGTGGGTCCTCGGCCCCACCGGCCCCACTTACCCCACCGGGCAGGCCGAGCCGCGCCGAGGCCCGGACGTCCACGCCGTCGCGGACCTCGCCCTCGGCGGACAGGACCTCCAGCCGCCCCGCCTGCAGCGCCCACCGGGCCGCGTCCACGGCGTAGCAGCCCACGTCGTAGATGCCGCCGCCACCCCGGGCCGGGTCGACCCGGTAGTTGCCGCTCAGGTCGGCGTCGAACGAGAACTCCGCCTCGACCCGGACCACGCGGCCCAGGGCCCCGCTGCGGACCAGCTCGACCGCCCGCTGCGTCCGGGGGTGCCAGCGGTACCACCACGCCTCGACCAGCAACCGGTCGGCCGCCGCCGCGGCGTCGGTCATCCGCCGCACCTGCGCGGCGTCCAGGCCGAGCGGCTTCTCGCACAGCACGTGCTTGCCGGCCTCGAGCGCAGCGACCGTCCATGGCTCGTGCAGGTCGTTGCTGAGCGCGACGTACACGACGTCCACGCCGTCGTCGGCCAGCACCGCGGCGTAGTCGTCGTAGGCGCGCCCGGCCGGCTGCAGCGCCGCGGCCCGGTCGACGGACCGGGCGGCGACGGCCTGCAGGTGGGCCCCGTCGGCGGCGTGGACCGCCGGGGCCAGGGCGCCGGTCGCGATGCCGCCCGCGCCCAGGAACCCGAACCCGACGCTCATCGGGGCACCACCGGTCGGCCGTCGTCCAGCGCCGAGGCCGTCGCGGCCTCCATCACCGACAGCACGCGCCGGCTGGTCGCGCCCGTGACGGACATGGGCAGGCCCAGCAGCAGGTGGTCGGCCAGCTCGCGGTGGAACGGGTGCGGGGCCGAGGCGGGGGTGGCCAGCCGCGTCACCGACCCGTCGCCGTCGAACAGCTCCAGCAGGGGCGGGGAGTCGGCGGGGGCCAGGACGTCCTCGGCCAGGGTGCCGACCTCGTTGCGGGCGATGACGCGCTCGGTGCGCCAGGACCCGACGATCGCGGCCTCGGTGCCGAGCACGTACCAGCGGGGCTTGAGCGCGGCGGCCAGGTCGGAGTGGACGAACTCCGCCTCGGTCCCGTCGTCGAAGCGCAGCAGGACCCGGGAGTGGTCGGCGTTGGTGACGTCGAACCAGCGCCGCTTGTGCGTGGTCGCGCTGACGTGCTGCACCGGGGCGGGGACCAGGTCCAGGACCTGGTCCAGGACGTGGGCTCCCCAGTCGTAGAACGCCCCGCCGGAGGCACCCGCGTCGGAGTGCCACAGGTTGCACGGGTGGCCGTAGCCACCGACGAACGTCTCCAGGTGGAACACCTCACCGAGCCGGCCGGCCAGCACGGCGCGGCGGACCGCCTGGTGGTCCGGGTCCCAGCGCCGGTTCTGGTAGACCACGGCCAGCAGGCCTGCGGTGTCCGCCTCGGCCAGCACGGCGTCGGCCTCCTCGGTCCGGATGGCGAACGGCTTCTCCACCACGACGTGCTTGCCGGCCCGCAGCGCCCGCAGGGCCCACTCCGCATGGGTGTCCGGCGGCGTCGACACCACCACCAGGTCGACGTCCGGGTCCGCCAGCAGCGCCTCGGCGTCGGTGGTGCCGCGGAGCCCGGGCGACATGGCCTGGGCCGCCTCGACCCGGGCCGGGCTGCGGTCGCACACCAGCTCCAGCGACAGCCCGCTGACGGCCCGGAACGCGGCCGCGTGCTCGTGGCCGATCGCCCCGTAGCCGAGCAGCCCGGCCCGGACCACGGGACGGACCACCGCGGTGCGGGGCAGGTCGGCCAGGACCAGGGCCAGCAGCCGGCGGCTGACCGGCGCCGACACCGACGCCGGGGTGGTGCCGAGGGTCCAGGCCAGCACGTCGCCGCGACGGGCCAGCACGGGGTGCACCGTGAGGCCCAACGAGGCCGTCAGCAGCACCCGGACGTCGTCGGCGACCTTGTCGACCACCAGCACCCGGTCGGCGACGTGGACGTGCTCGCCCAGGTGCGCCCCCGTGCCGTGGCTGTGGTCGCTGAGGCGATCCGCCAGCGGGCCGGCGTCCTGCCCGGCCCGGACCCTCACGTCGTGCTGCGGGCTGGCCGTGGCGGTCAGCAGACCGGTGTGCTCGTGCCACACCCCGTCGGTGTCCGCGTGCAGCGTCGGGCCGAGCAGCAGCAACGGGGCCCCGACGTCCAGCAGCTGCTCGACCAGGGCCGGGCGGCTAGGACGGTCGGTGACGACCAGGACCGCGTCCGGGCCCTCGTCGCGACCACCCGCGTCGGCGGTGCCCGCGAGCTCCTCGACGTCACCGAGGTCCCCGCCCAGGTCGGCGCGCAGGCTGCGGAACGCCGCGGCCAGCCGGTCGTCGTCGAGGTCGATGTACCAGCGCAGCCGCGGCCGCCCGGATCCGGTGGTGCTCACGGGGACCAACCTACGAGACGGGGTGCCCGAGCCGCTCGGCCAGGTCGAGCGCCGCGGGCGTGATGGCCTCCGACCAGGCCGGGAACGCCCGCACGTGCTCCGCCAGCAGCGGCACGTCCAGCCCGGCCGTGATGGCCAGGGCGAGCTCGCCGCCCCAGGAGTCGGCGTCCGGGCCCACGATCGCCGCACCGAGCAGCCGGCCGTCCGCGGCGGCGACCAGCCGCAGCCCCGCCGGCCCGGAGGCGGTCGAGCCGTCGGGCAGGCCCACCCTCTCGACGAAAGCCCTGGCCGTCTCCACGACGTCGTGGTGCGCGGTGACGACGTCGTGGCCGGCGTCGCGGGCGTCGGCCTCCGACAGCCCGACCGAGAACACGGGCGGCTCGGTGTAGACCGCCCGGGGGATGCCGTCGTCGCGGCGCCTGGCGTCGCGGCCCGCCAACTGCGACAGCACGACCCGGGCGTGGTGGTTGGCGGTGTGGGTGTACGGCGCCAGGGCGGTGACGTCGCCCACGGCCACGACGCCGTCGACGGGGTGGCCGGCGGCGTCCAGGGCCCGGCACCGGTCGTCGATCGACACCGCGTCGTCGGCGAGCGAGACGCCCAGCAGCTCCAGCCCGAGGTCGTCGACGTTCGGGCGCCGTCCGGTCACCACCAGGACCCGGTCGACCACCACGTGCTCGTCGGCCCCGGCCGGTCCGTCGTCGCCGTCCTCGCGGGTCAGTGTGGCCCGGACGCCGCCGTCGACCTGCTCCACCTGCGCCAGGCTCGTCCCGACCCGTACGTCCACGCCCGCGCGGGCCAGGTGCTCCGCCAGCGCCCCGCCGACCCAGGGGTCCTCGCGGGGCAGCAGGTGCGCCGACGTCTCCACGAGGGTCACGGCCACCCCGAAGGAGGCGTAGACCTGCGACAGCTCGCAGCCGACGGCCCCGCCACCCAGGACGAGCAGCCGATCGGGCAGCTCGGCGCTGGTGAGGGCCTGGTCGGAGGTCCACGTCGGCACGTCAGCCAGGCCGGGCAGGTTCGGGACCACCGGTGAGGACCCCGTGCCCACGACCAACGACCTGGTCCAGCGCAGCGTGCGCACCCCGCCGTCGGCCAGGTCGACCTGCACCGTGCCGGGCGCCGTGACGCGGCCCCGCCCGCGGACCAGAGTGACGCCCGACTCGACCAGGTCGTCGGCCTTGGCGCCGTCGTCGAGGTGCTCGGCGGCCTCGTCCCGGCCTTCGACCGCCTCCTGCCAGGCCGCGGCCAGGTCCGTCCCGTCCCGACGGGCGCGGGTCGCGGCGAGCAGCAGCACCTTGCTGGGCACGCAGGCCAGGAACGGGCACTCCCCGCCGACCAGCCGCGACTCGACCGCCGCGACGCGCAGGCCGCGACGCGCCGCGGTGGAGGCCACGTACTCACCACCGGAGCCCGTCCCGAGCACGACGACGTCGAACTCCTCGTCGACCCCGGGGCCGCGGTGGTCGGGTGCGGTGGACGAGGACCGGTCGGTGTCGGGCATGCCCACCACCCTGCCCCGAGCGCTCAGGCCACGCGACCGGCAGCGGCGGAGGCCACCACCGGCAGCAGCCCCGGCGCGGCGAACCCGGCCGCCAGGAACGCCTCGTGGACGGCCGCGCCGACCGCCCGGGCCGAGCCGTCGGCGCACAGCACCACCGCCGATCCGCCGAAACCGCCGCCGGTCATCCGGGCCCCGAGCGCACCCGCGGCCACCGACGCCTCGACCACCAGGTCCAGCTCGGCCACCGAGATGCGGAAGTCGTCCCGCATCGACACGTGCGAGGCCAGCAGCAGCGGCCCGGTGGCGGCCAGGTCACCGTCGCGCAGCAGGGCCGCGACCCGGTGGACCCGCTCGGTCTCGCTGACCACGTGCCGCACGACGCGTCGCAGCTCGTCGTCCCCGAGGCGGGCCGTGGCCGCCTCGAGGTCGTCGGGACCCAGGTCGGCCAGCCGCTCCAGACCCAGGTCGGCGGCGGCCCGCTCGCAGGCCGCCCGCCGTCCGCCGTAGCGGCCGTCGACCAGGGCGTGGTGGGCGCGGGTGTCCACCACGAGCAGCTCGGCGCGCCTTGGTCCGCCCGTCGGCAGCGGCACGTGCTCGGCGTCGAAGGTGCGGCAGTCCAGCAGCAGGGCGTGGCCGGCCCGGGCCCGCAGCACCACGGCCTGGTCCATCCCGCCGGTCGGCGCCCCGGCGAACTCGTTCTCCGCCCGGACGCAGGCCTCGGCCAGCTCGCGGCGGCCGGCCTCGTCCTCGGCGTCGGCCCCGGGGAGGCCGAGCAGGTCGGCGACCGCGACGGCGACGCCGCAGGTCAGCGAGGCCGACGAGGACAGCCCGGCGCCGACCGGCACCCGGCCGTCGACGACGAGGTCGAACCCGGGCAGGCGCCCGTCGACCCGCGACCGGCCCAGCGCCCACAGCACTCCCGCGGCGTAGCCGGCCCAGCCGGGGACCGCCCCGGGGGCGAGGTCCGCGACGGGACCCTGCCAGACGGCGTCGTCCTGGGCCGACACCAGCCGCAGGACGCCGTCGTCGCGTCGTCGGGCGGCCACCAGCCCGCGGTGGGCGATGGCCAGCGGCAGCACGGGGCCACCGTTGTAGTCCAGGTGCTCCCCGACCAGGTTCACCCGCCCGGGGGCGGCCCAGACGCCGTCCGGGGCCGTGCCCGTCAGGTCCCGGAACGCGGCCGTGACGTCGGCCAGGTGCCCCTGGGGCCGGGCCGGTGGCACCAGATCGGGACCCGACCCCTGCGGGCCCGTCACCCCTGGACCACGGCGCCGGGGAACGCCGACGGCAGCTGGCGGACGCGGTCGGCGATCCGCTCGGGGGTGGTGTCGGACACCCACGCCCCCTGCCCGGACTCCGAGCCAGCCAGGAACTTGAGCTTGCCCGCGTCCCGCAGCACCGAGAACACCTGCAGGTGCAGCCGGGGGAGGGCGGCGCGCTCGCCGTCGCGCTCGGGCCCGACCGGCGCCGCGAACCAGCCGGCGATGTACGGCAGCGTGATGGCCTCGCCGTCGGGGCCGGTGAAGAACCCGTCCAGGCGGCGCAGCAGGTCCGGGTACAGGTGGGCGAGCTCCTCGCGCTCGGCCTCGTCCAGCTCGGCCAGGTCGAGCACGTGGCGGTGGGGGACCACGTGCACCTCGACCGGCCACCGGGCCGCGGCCGGGACGAACGCGGTCCAGTGCAGGCCCCGCGCGACCACCCGTCGACCGCTGCCCACCTCGGCGGCCAGCACGTCGCCGAGCAGGTCGCGCCCGGTGCGCTCGTGGTGCGCCGCCGCCTGGGTGGTGTGCTGGGCGGTGCGGGCCGGGACGTAGGGGTAGGCGTACACCTGGCCGTGCGGGTGGGCCAGGGTGACGCCGATCTCCCGGCCGCGGTTCTCGAAGCAGAACACCGAGCGCACGTGGGGCAGCCGGGACAGCTCGGCCGTCCGGTCCGCCCAGGCCTCCACGACCGTGCGGGCCCGGGCGGGGGACAGCCCGGCGAAGGACGCGTCGTGAGCGCTGGTGAAGCAGACCACCTCGCAGCGCCCGGCCGCCGCCCGCTCGGGCCAGAGCTCGTCGCCGTCCACCAGGGAGTCCGGCTGCTCGTCGCGCGTGCTCAGCGACGGGAACCGGTTCTCGAACACCACGACGTCGTAGTCCGCGGCCGGGATCTCGGTCGCGGCGCTCCCGGTGGCGCCCGGGGCGGTCGGGCACAGCGGGCACAGCTCGCGCGGTGGCAGGTGGGTGCGGTGCATCCGGTGCGAGGCCATCGGCACCCACTCGGACGTCAGCGGGTCACGACGCATCCGGGAGCCGCCGCTCGCGGGCGTCAGGTCCCGGGTGTCGGTGCCCGGCCGGGTCCGCCCCGACAGCCACGGCTCGGTGTCGTCGAAGTAGAAGAGGTCGCGCCCGTCGGCCAGGGTGATGCGGCTGCGGCGGACCGTCATGACGGCGGCGCCCCGGTCGGCAGCTCCGCGACGACGAGGCGCCCCACGTGACCGGCGAGCATGGCCTGGTCGGCGGCGGTCAGCCCGGAGTCGCTGACCAGGACGTCCACGTCGTCGAGGCCGACGATGGTGGCCAGGCCCACCAGGCGGAGCTTGGTGTGGTCCGCCACGACGACGGTCTTGCCGGCTGCGGCGATCAGCGCCCGGTTGGTCGCGGCCTCGGTCATGTTCGGGCTGGTGCAGCCCGTCCGCTCGCTGAACCCGTGCACCCCCAGGAACAGCAGGTCAACGTGCAGGTCGCGCAGCGCCTGCACGGCCACCGGGCCGACCAGTGCGTCCGACGGCGTGCGCGTGCCGCCGGTGAGGACCACGCTGCGGTCGCGACGGTCGGGGTCGTGCAGGGCGTCGGCGACGGGTACGGAGTTGGTGACGACCGTGAGGTCGGGGACGTCGCGCAGCTGCTCGGCCAGGGCCAGCGTCGTGGTGCCCGCCGACAGCGCCACCGACGAGCCGGGCGCCACCAGCTCGGCGGCGGTCCGGGCGATGGCCAGCTTCTCCTCCCGCTCCTCGCCCAGCTTGGTCCGAAAGCTCGGCTCGTAGCTGGAGTGCGGGGCGTCGGCCAGGGTGGCCCCGCCGTGCACCCGCACCACCAGCCCTCGGTCCGCCAGCTGCGAGATGTCGCGGCGCACCGTCATGTCGGACACCTGCAGGGAGTCCACGAGCTCGCTGACGCGGACCCCGCCGTTGCGACGGATCTGCTCGAGGATCTGCTCCTGCCGCTGTCGTGCGAGCGCGCTCATGGGCCGAGTGTCCCCGACGTCTCGCGGACCACGGCCACCCCTCCGGGGGCCAGGGCCAGCGGCCGACCGGGTCCGCACCCGGTCCCGGTGACCAGGTCGGTGCCGGTCAGCGGGACCTCGGCGCCGTGCCCGGAGTGGTCCATGACGAAGACCCAGCTGCCGGTGCTGCTGCGGCGCCGCACCGCGTCCACCCCGGGCGGCAGGCCCGGGACGGTGGCGCGGGCGGGACGGGACGGTCCCGACGCCTCGACCATGGCCGCCACGACGGCGTCCGCCCCGGCGGCGGGCAGCCGGGTGGCGCAGTACCAGGCGGCCCCGTCCCCGACCCGTCGACGGGTGAGCGCCGGGTCCCCGGCGGCGGGCCCGTCGGCGAAGGTCGCCACGACGTCGGTGCCCTCGGCGGCCTGCAGCCACTCCGACCAGATGCTCCCCTCGACCCGGTCCAGGGCGGGGACGGCCGAGCCGGGCGGGGTGCGCAAGGTGGTGCTCTGCTGCGGCAGCAGCGGGGCGAACTCCTCGACCCGGACGCCCAGCAGGTCCCGGAACGCCCCCGGGTAGCCGCCCAGCCGGATGTGGTCGTCGGGGTCGACCGTGCCCGAGAAGTACGTCAGCAGCACCTGCGCCCCGGCCTCGGCCGCCCGGGCGATGCCGGCCGCCGCGGCGTCGGACACCAGGTGCAGGCTGGGGGCCAGGACGAGGGCGTAGGAGCTCAGGTCCTGCTCCGCGTGGACCCCGACGACGCCGAGCCCGGCCCGCCAGGCGGCCTCGTACCAGGCCCGGAGCTCGTCGAGGTAGCGGTGCAGGGTCGTCGGGGTGGAGGCCGCGTCGGTGGTCCACATCGACTCGTAGTCCACGACGAGCGCGACGTCGGCGTCGGTCCGGCTCCCGGCGACCTCGGCGCAGGCCTGCAGGATGCGACCCAGCTCGACGACCTCGGCCCAGCGGCGGGTGTCGGTCCCCGCGTGGGGGAGCAGGGCCGAGTGGTACTTCTCCGCCCCGGCGGCCGAGGCGCGCCACTGGAAGAAGCCGACGGTGTCGGCCCCCCGGGCCACGTGGCTCAGGCTGTCGCGCAGCATCTGCCCCGGCGGCTTGACCGGGTTGACGGGCTGCCAGTTGACCGCCGACGTCGAGTGCTCCATCAGGACCCACGGGTCGCCGCCGGCGAGGCCGCGGGTGATGTCGGCGCTCATCGCCAGCTCCACGTGCGGAAGCGCCAGGTGCGCCCCGCGGTAGTGGTCGTTGGACACCACGTCCTGGTGCGGTGCCCACGACCAGTAGTCCAGGCCCTCGAAGGAGAACCCGACCATGAAGTTCGTCGTCACGGGCACGCCCGGGGACAGCTCGTGCAGCAGGTCGCGCTCGGCGACGTGCTGCGCGAGCGCCGCGTCGGAGCAGAACCGGCGCCAGTCCAGCTCGGCGGTCGGGTTGGGGATAGCGGTGGTGGTGCGCGGCGGGACGACGTCGCCCAGCTCGGTGTAGCGCTGGGACCAGAACGTGGTCCCCCACGCCTCGTTGAGCCGGTCCAGGTCGCCGTAGCGCTGCATCAGCCAGGACCGGAAGTGCTCGGCCGAGGTGTCGCAGAAGCACATCAGGTTGTGGCAGCCGAACTCGTTGCCCACGTGCCACATGCCCAGCGCCGGGTGGTCGTGGTACCGCTGCGCCAGGCGCCGGACCAGGTCGAGGCTGCGGCGGCGGTAGTCGGGCGAGGAGGCGCACCAGGTCTGCCGGCTCCCGTGCGACAGCCTGAGCCCGTCGCGGGTGACGGGCAGGGCCTCGGGGTGCAGCCGGGCGAACCACGGCGGGGGCGACGCGGTGGCGGTGGCCAGGTCGACGACGATGCCGCCGGCGTGGAGGGCGTCCATGACCCGGTCCAGCCAGGCAAGCTCGTAGCGCTCGGGCTCGGGCTCGAGCAGGGCCCAGGAGAACACCCCGACGGTGGTGAAGCCGACTCCGGCCTCCTGCATCCGGGTGACGTCGTCGTCGAGCGTGTCCGCGGGCCACTGCTCGGGGTTGAAGTCCCCGCCCAGCAGCAGGCGGTCGGCCGGCCATTGCCTCATGGCGCGACACTCTCCCCCCGCCTGTTGGATAAGTCAACACAACTCAACACTTGAGCCTGGGATGGTGAAACGCGTGAGTTCGGTTGGGCGACCGCACGAACTGGAGCGGCCCTCGGGTCTGCGATCACGCCCCGGTAACGGTTGGTTGTGCGTACGCCCACCAACCTTGACAGCGACGTGACCCGGTGTTTAGGTCTCCGACATCCGATGTCGAGTTGTGTTCGACTCTGAGCGAACGTTCAGGGCGGATCCACTCAGTGCCGAGTGACTCAGGAGGGCCACGTGCCTACTCGTCCCCGCTCCACCGACAAGCTGTACCTGCCCTCGTCCGGCCTGCGGACCCCCGTCGCCCGGCGCAGCGTGCTGCACGGGGCCATGGGGGCCGGCGCGGTCGGCGCCCTCGCCGCCTGCGGGGGTGACGACGCCGCCACGGACTCCGCGTCCGGGGGGAGCGCCGGCGCCGGCGCCACGAGCCTCGGCTCCAACAAGGGGGACGAGGTCCCCCGTGCGGCCGAGGACGCGATGCTGGCCGCCTTCACCGAGGCCACCGGCATCGAGGTCGAGGCCAACGTCCAGGACAACGAGACGTTCCAGGAGAACATCAACAGCTACCTGCAGGGCACGCCGCAGGACACCTTCACCTGGTTCGCCGGTTTCCGGGCCCGCTTCTTCGACGACCAGGGCTTCATCGGTGATATCACCGACGTCTGGGACGAGATCGGCGACGGGTTCACCGACGGGTTCCGCGAGGCCTCGGCCAACGGTGACAAGCAGATCCTCGTCCCGCTCTACAACTACCCCTGGGCGATGTTCTACCGGAAGAGCCTGTTCGAGGAGAACGGCTACGAGATCCCCGAGGACCGCGAGGCCTTCGTCGCGCTCTGCGAGCAGATGCAGGGCGACGGCCTCAACCCGATCGCCCTCGGTGACGCCGACGGCTGGCCGGCCATGGGGACCTTCGACATCCTGAACATGCGCCTCAACGGCTACGACTTCCACATCGACCTGATGGCCGGCGACATCGACTGGGACACCGCCGAGGTGCGACGGGTCTTCGAGGAGTGGGCCACCCTGCTCCCGTTCCACCAGCCGGACCCGGTCGGGCGGACCTGGCAGGACGCGGCGGCGTCGCTGCTGCAGCGGGAGTCCGGCATGTACCTGCTGGGCATGTTCGTGGGCGAGCAGTTCCCCGAGGGTGAGGACCGGGACGACCTGGACTTCTTCAACTTCCCCGAGCTGGACTCCAGCATCGGCTCCGGGGCCATCGACGCCCCGATCGACGGCTACATGATGACCGCGAACCCCGAGAACGAGGAGGCCGCCAAGGAGCTCCTGGCCTTCATCGGCTCCGCCGAGGCGGGCGACATCTACATCGCGACGAACCCCACCAACATCGCCGCGCACAACGACGCCGACACCAGCGCCTACAGCGAGCTGCAGCTGAAGGCCGCGGAGCTGATCGGCAACGCGGAGAACATCGCGCAGTTCCTCGACCGCGACACCCGACCGGACTTCGCCTCCACGGTCGTCATCCCCACCCTGCAGACGTTCCTGCAGAACCCGGACGACATCGACCGGGTGGTCTCGGACCTGCAGGCCGGCAAGGAGCGCCTGTTCACCGGGGAGGCCTGACCCCCATGGCCACGACGACGGCCCCACCCCGGCCCAGGAAGGGCCGGGGCCTGCAGCTGCTCACCCGGCGGGACAAGACCGTCCTGACCCTGATGGTGGGGCTGCCCGCGCTGCTGGTCGGGGCCGTCGTCTGGGTGCCGGTGGTGCTCACGGTGGTGCTGTCGTTCACCAGCTGGAACGGCATCGGGCTACCGGCCGCCTCGGACTGGGTGGGCACGCAGAACTTCGTCGACATCACGACCAACTACCCGCCGTTCTGGATCGCGATCCGCAACAACGCGCTGTGGCTCGTGGTGTTCTTCCTGATCGCCACGCCATTGGGCATGCTGATGGCCGTCCTGCTGGACCGGGAGCTCAAGGGCTCGTGGTTCTACCGCAGCGCGCTGTACATGCCCGTGGTGCTGTCCCTGGCGCTGGCCGGGTTCATCTGGCAGCTCATCTACAGCCGCGACCAGGGCCTGCTGAACCGGGTGCTCGGGCTCGAGAGCGCCGACCGGATCGACTGGTACGGCGACCCGGACATCAACATCTGGGCCGTGCTCGTCATCGCCTCCTGGCGCCACGTCGGCTACATCATGCTGCTGTACCTGGCCGGCCTGAAGTCCGTCGACCCGGCGCTCAAGGAGGCCGCGTCGGTGGACGGGGCCTCGGAGGTCCGGACGTTCTTCAGCGTGGTGTTCCCGACCATGGCCCCGATCAACGTGGTCGTGCTGGTCATCACGGTCATCGAGTCGTTGCGGGCCTTCGACCTGGTCTGGGTCATCAACGGCGGCCGCAACGGCCTGGAGGTGATCGGCGCGCTCATCCTGAGCAACATCGCCGGTGAGGCCAGCCTGGTCGGGTTCGGCTCCGCGCTGGCCACCATCCTCATCCTCGTCAGCCTGGTGTTCATCGTCATCTACATGGTCAACATCCTGCGGGAGGAGAAGCGATGAGCACCTCGACGGACCTCGACCGCAGCAGCGGGACCACCGGCGACAGCGGGACGGGGCGTCGCGGCGGGGCAGGGCAGCGCCCCCGTCGACGGGTGACCCCCGGTCGGGTCGTCCTGTACGTCGCCCTGGTCGTGGTCTCGCTGGCCTGGTTGTTCCCGGTCCTGTGGGCGGTGATGACGTCGTTCCGGTCCTACGAGTTCACCGCGGTCAACGGCTACGTGTCGTGGGGCGGCTTCACGCTGGACAACTACGTCGACGCCTGGACGGGGGGCAACTTCGCCCGGTACTTCCTCAACACGCTGATCATCACGGTCCCGGCGGTGCTGGCGACCCTGGCGCTGGCGTCCATGGCCGCCTTCGTGCTGGCGCGCTTCAGCTGGAAGCTCAACATCGCCATGCTGATCTTCTTCACCGCGGCCAACCTGCTGCCGCAGCAGGCGCTGCTCGTCCCGCTGTACCGGTTCTACCTGTACGTCGGTCTGTACGACACGTACTGGGCCGTGATCATCACCCACATCGCGTTCCAGATGGGCTTCTGCACCTTCGTGCTCAGCAACTACATGAAGACGCTGCCCAAGGAGCTCGGCGAGGCCGCCTTCGTGGACGGGGCCGGCGTCTGGCGGCAGTACTGGCAGGTCGTGCTCCCGCTGTGCCGTCCGCCGCTGGCGGCGCTGGCGACGCTGCAGGTGACGTGGGTCTACAACGACTTCTTCTGGGCGGTCGCGTTCCTGTCCACCGGGGACAAGTTCCCGGTGACCAGCGCCCTGCAGAACCTGCGCGGGCAGTTCTTCATCGACTACAACCTGGTCAGCGCCGGGTCCGTCATCGTGGCCATCCCCACGCTGGTGGTGTTCTTCGCGCTGCAGCGGCACTTCGTGTCCGGCCTGACCCTGGGCGCCAACAAGGGCTGACCGCCCCGACCACACGGCACCACCACCACGGAGGACCCCCACCGCATGAGCGCGCCCACCCAGCCCCGTCTGCACCGGCTCAGCGCGGCGGGGGTCCAGCTCCTGCTGCTCGAGCGCACGGACGGCCTGCCGGAGGTGGTCCGGCTCGGGGCCGACCTCGGGGCCGACCCCGGTGGGCAGCCGGACGACGTCGAGCTGCTGCGGGCCGGTGCGCCCCCCGTGCCCCGCAGCGCGCTCGACGAGCCGCGGCCGCTCACGCTGCTGCCCGGGGAGCCCGACGGGTGGTCCGGGCGACCCGCCCTGTCCGCACACCGCGGCGGCCGGGCCGTGGTCCCGCGCTGGACCGCGGTGGTGCTGTCGGCCGAGGACGGCCTGGACCCCGGCGTGCTGCGCGTGGAGGCCAGCGACCCGGCGGCCGGGGTGAGCCTGCGGACCGAGCTGCACCTCGACCCCGCCGGCGTGCTCGAGCTCCGTCACACCCTGACCAACACCGGCCCCGACGTGCTCGACGTGGCCTCGCTGCTGGCCGTCATGCCGCTGCCGGTCGAGGCCACCGAGACCCTCGACCTGACCGGGCGCTGGTGCCGGGAGCGCTCCCCGCAGCGGCTCCCGCTGGTGCACGGCGGCCGGGTGCGGGAGTCCCGTCGCGGCCGGACGGGTCACGACGCGACCCTGCTGCTGCTGGCGGGGGAGTCCGGCTTCGGCTTCGGCCGCGGAGAGCTGACGGCGGTGCACGTGGCCTGGAGCGGTGACCACGTGCACCTGGTGGACCGGCTGCCCGAGGGTGCGGGCCGCCACGGCGGCGTGGTCGGCGGCGGGGAGCTGCTGCGAGCCGGCGAGGTCCGGCTCGGCGAGGGCGAGGCGTACACCGCCCCTCCCGTGCTGTTCACCCACGCCCTCGACGGCCTCGACGGCATCAGCGCCCGGCTGCACTCCCACGTCCGGGCCCGCGCCGCCCACCCCCGCACCGACCGGCCCGTGACGCTCAACGTCTGGGAGGCGGTCTACTTCGACCACGACCACGACCGGATCGCCGCCCTGGTCGACGTCGCGGCCCGGATCGGGGTGGAGCGCGTCGTGCTGGACGACGGCTGGTTCCTGGGCCGTCGTGACGACACCGCCGGGCTGGGGGACTGGGAGGTCGACCCGCAGGTCTGGCCCGGCGGGCTCCACCCGTTCGCCGACCGGGTCCGGGCCCACGGCATGCAGGTGGGGCTGTGGGTCGAGCCCGAGATGGTCAACGTCGACTCCGACCTGGTGCGGGCCCACCCCGACTGGCTGCTGGGAGCCCGTCCCGGTCCGGACGGCACGCCCGGCGGCACCCGGTCCTGGCGCACCCAGCAGGTCCTCGACCTGACCCGCGCCGACGCCTACGACCACGTGCTCGCCCGGCTGGACGCCGTCATCACCGCCGAGCGTCCCGACTACCTCAAGTGGGACCACAACCGTGACCTGCACGAGGCGCTGGACGCCGACGGCTCACCCGCCGTCCACCGGCAGACCCGGGCCACCTACCGCCTGATGGCCGAGCTGCAGGCCCGGCACCCGGGCCTGGAGATCGAGTCGTGCTCCTCCGGTGGGGCCCGTGTCGACCTGGGCGTGCTCGAGCACACCCAGCGGGTCTGGGCCAGCGACTGCAACGACGCCCTGGAGCGGCAGTCCATCCAGCGCTGGACCGCCATGCTGCTGCCGCCGGAGCTGGTGGGCACCCACGTCGGCCCCCCGCACTCCCACACCACGGGCCGGGTGGCCGACCTCGACCTGCGCTGCCTGACGGCGCTGTTCGGGCACGCCGGGATCGAGTGGGACGTGACGTCGTGCACCGAGGAGGAGCAGGAGCGGCTGGCCGGCTGGATCGCCCTGCACAAGCGGCTGCGCCCGCTGCTGCACTCCGGGCGCACCGTCCGCACCGAGGAGCGCGACGGCGCCTGGGCCCATGGCGTGGTGGCGCCCGACCGCAGCCACGCCGTGTTCGCCTTCGTCCGCCTGACCACGGGCGCCGACGTGGTCCCCGGACTGCTGCGGCTGCCGGGCCTGGACGACGCGACCCGCTACCGGGTCCGGGCGGTGGACGTCACGGGGCGCGAGGAGCTGCGGGTGCTGGGCACCGGGATCAGCCTGCCGCCGTGGTGCGACGCCGACGGCGTCACCCTGACCGGTGCCGCGCTGGCCCGTCACGGCCTGGCCATGCCGGTCCTCGACCCGGAGGCGGGGCTCCTGATCGAGGTCACCGCCGTCGGCTGACATGATGGGCCGGTGAGCCTCGCACCCGCTCCGGAGCCGGAGACCACCACCTCGACGGGGCCGCGGCCCCGTGTCCTGTCGGGCATGCAGCCGACCTCGGACTCGCTGCACCTGGGCAACTACCTGGGCGCGCTGGTGCAGTGGGTGGCCCTGCAGGACACGCACGACGCGTTCTACTGCGTGGTGGACCTGCACGCGATCACGGTCGAGACCGACCCCGCCGTGCTGCGGGACCGGACCCGTCGCACGGCGGCGCAGTACCTGGCCGCCGGGGTCGACCCGGCTCGCAGCACCCTGTTCGTCCAGAGCCACGTGCCCGAGCACGCGCAGCTGGCCTGGGTCCTGGGCTGCATGACGGGCTTCGGCGAGGCCAGCCGGATGACGCAGTTCAAGGACAAGTCGGCCAAGGGCGGCAACGCCAGCGTGGGGCTGTTCACCTACCCCGTGCTGCAGGCGGCCGACATCCTGCTCTACGGCGCCCACCGCGTCCCGGTCGGCGAGGACCAGCGCCAGCACCTCGAGCTCACGCGCGACCTGGCCCAGCGGTTCAACGCCCGCTACGGCGACACCCTGGTCGTCCCGGAGCCCCACATCGTGTCCGGCACGGCCAAGATCATGGACCTGCAGGACCCCACGTCGAAGATGAGCAAGTCGGCGGCCTCGCCGACCGGGATCGTCGACCTGCTCGACGACGAGAAGGTGGTGGCCAAGCGCATCCGTTCCGCCGTCACCGACACCGAGCGCGAGATCCGCTTCGACCGCGAGGCCAAGCCCGGGGTGTCCAACCTGCTCGCCGTCCTGGCCGCGTTCACCGGCACCACCCCCGAGGCCGCCGCCCAGGGGTACGAGGGCAAGGGCTACGGCGACCTCAAGGCCGACGTGGCCGAGGCGGTGCTGGGCGGGCTCACGCCGTTCCGGACGCGGGCCCACGAGCTGCTGGCGGACCCGGCCGAGCTCGACCGCATCCTGGCCGAGGGGGCCGCCCGGGCGCGTTCGGTCGCCTCCGACACCCTGGCGCGCGTCTACGACCGGGTCGGGTTCCTGCCCGCCCGGCCGGTCTGAGGGTCTCGTGACCGCCTCCTGGGACGACGCGGTCCTCGACGCCGACGGCCTCGAGCACACCGAGACGGTGACCCTGGGCGTCGCCGTGGCCGTCCCCGAGCCGTTCGCGACCGCCCTGCGCGACAGCCGCGCCGCCACGGGCGACCCCGTGGCGCTCGCGGTGCCGCCGCACGTGACGATCGTCCCGCCCGTGGTCGTCCCCCCGGACGCGGTCCCCGACATCGTCGAGCACGTCCGGCGCGTGGTCGCCGAGATGCCCCGGTTCGCCGTGGTGCTGTCCGGAACCGACACCTTCCGGCCGGTCTCCGACGTCGTGTTCGTCCGGGTCGTCGACGGGGCGCAGGCCTGCGACCGGCTCCAGCAGCGCGTGCGGACCGGCCCGCTCGAGCGACGGCTCGGCTTCCCGTACCACCCCCACGTCACGGTGGCCCACGACGTCCCGGCCGACGCCCTCGACCGGGTGCAGGGTGACCTGTCCGGCTTCCACGCCGCGTTCGACGTCGACGAGGTCGCCGTGTTCCGCTGCGCGTCCGACGGGGTGTGGCGGTCGCTGGCTCCGGCGCCGCTGGCGGCCACCGCGGCCCCGGCGGGGGGCCGGCGGTGAGCGGGGCCTCGGCCTCGGCCGCGCCGGAGCAGGCGACCGGTGGGCTCGGGGCGCGGCTGAAGGGCGTCGTCGGCCGGGTGCTCCGGAGTCGGCCGTACCGGGCCAACCTGCGGCTCGGCCAGGCGCGCGGCGGCATCCTGGCCGCGGGGATCGCCTTCTACGGCGTGTTCTCGCTCTTCCCGCTGCTGACGCTCGGCTTCACGGCGATGGGGTTGTGGCTGGGCAACAACCCGGCCGTGCAGCAGCAGCTCATCGAGTTCGTCGAGGAGTCCCTGCCGGGCCTGATCGGTGACGGGGATGACGCCATCGTCAGCAGCGACACGCTCCTGGCCGGTGCCACCGACACCACGGTGCTCGGTATCTCCGCCGTCATCGGCATCCTGACCCTGCTCTACACGGGCCTGGGCTGGATCGCTGCGTTGCGCGAGGGCATCCGCGGGGTGTTCCGGCTGCCGACGATGCAGCTGGACCCGGTGCGGGCCAAGCTCTTCGACCTGGCGGTCATGCTCAGCCTCGGCACCCTGATCGTCGCCTCGGCCCTGGCCAACGTCGTCGCCCAGTCCCTGACGGAGCAGGTGCTCGACCTGCTGGGCCTGGACCGGACGACGGCGGGCAACGCCGTGGTCAGCATCGTGGTGTTCGTCGGGACCGTGCTGCTCAACACCGCCCTGTTCACCATGCTCTACCGCGTGCTGGCCCACACGGACGCCCGGTTGCGGTCGGTCGTCGTCGGCGCGCTGCTGGCCGCCCTGGGGGTGGCCGCGCTCCAGCTGGGTGTCGGCGCCGTGCTCGGCAACGTCGGGTCGAACGCCGGGTTCCTGGCCAGCGCCGCGATCCCCATCCTCACCCTGTTCGTCTGGCTGAACCTGAACGCACGCGTGATGCTGTTCGGTGCGTCCTGGGTGGCCGTGGGCCGGCATCCGGAGCCCGACGTCCTCGACGAGGAGGTCCCACCCCGGGTGCCGCTGCCGCGCCCGACCCCGCCCGTGCTGCCCCGCCGCTGGTCGGACCGGGCACTGCTCGGCGCCGGTGTCGTGCTCGGTGCGACGGCCCTGGGCATCGTGCGCGTGGCCAACGGCGCGGGGAAGGCCGCGGGCGACGGCGTCCGCACCCTCGTCCGCGGGGACTGACGCGGGACCGAGCGCGCGGGGCTGAGCGCGGCGGGCTGAGCGCGCGTCACGCGGCCGGTACGCCGTGTACCGGCCAGCGACACGACTCGCGGCCTCGACGGCCAACGACCGTGCTGGGGTCGTCCTGTGTCGCTGGCCGGTACGCGCGGACCCGGCTCGTGGCGACGGGCCGGGGCGGTTGGCTGTGGCGCCCGGCCACGCCGGGATCGGGCGGGGTGTACCGGCCAGCGACACGACTCGCGGCCTCGACGGCCAAGGACCCCGCTGGGGTCGTCCTGTGTCGCTGGCCGGTACGCGCGAGCGAGCGGACCGGATCGAGGCCGGGCCCTGAGTCGGCCCGGCCCGGTGACGGCGCCCCGACCACTCGGGCACACGACACGGCGCGTGGGTGGCTCTCGCCGGCGGTTCCGGGCGAGTTGTGTGCCCGGGTGGTTCCCCTGCAGCCGCGCGGACG
>JBBSQH010000079.1:0-18987 GCA_038258055.1 Actinomycetales bacterium | reverse complement strand
GGCACGACGGGTGACCGGCCGGTGGCGGGGGACTGGGACGGCAACGGCAGCTCGGGTCCGGGGATCGTGCGGGGGACGACGTTCATGGGCCGCAACAGCCCGACCGGCGGCCCCGCGCAGCTGAACGTCCGCTTCGACGGCTGAGCCGGGACGAGGCACGGCGCCGGGGGCGGTGAGGACGACACGCCGCCCCCGGCGCTCGTCCTCGTCCTGGCCCACTCCCGAGCCCCTCGCCGAGATGCTGCGGGTCGTCGCGTTCCCGGTGGTGCGGCCCACGCCGAGGCGGCCCGGACGCACGCCGCCCGTAGGCTGTCGGCCGTCCGCACGACGCCCGAGCACGCGAGGAGAGCAATCAGATGCAGGTCATGGTCACCGGTGGAGCGGGTTTCATCGGCTCCCACTTCGTCCGGCGGGCGCTCGAGGGCGCGCTGCCCGGGCTGGAGGGGGCCGACGTCCTGGTCCTGGACAAGCTCACCTACGCCGGCAACCGGGAGAACCTGGCCGGGTTCGCCGACCACGAGCGGCTCCGCTTCGTCGAGGGGGACATCCTCGACGCCGACCTGCTGGACCAGCTCGTCCCCACGGTCGACGCGGTCGTCCACTTCGCTGCCGAGTCGCACGTGGACCGGTCCATCGCCGGGGCGGCCGACTTCGTGATGACCAACGTCGTCGGCACCCAGACCCTGCTGGACGCGGCCCTGCGTCACGGGCTCGGCCGCTTCGTCCACGTCTCCACCGACGAGGTGTACGGCTCCATCGACACCGGGTCGTGGACGGAGTCCGAGCCGCTGCAGCCCAACTCGCCCTACTCGGCCAGCAAGGCCGGCAGCGACCTGCTGGCGCTGGCCTACGCCCGGACCCACCACATGGACGTCGTGGTCACCCGCTGCAGCAACAACTACGGGCCGTACCAGTACCCCGAGAAGGTCATGCCGCTGTTCGTCACCAACCTGCTGGACGGCCTCACCGTCCCGCTGTACGGCGACGGCCTCAACGTGCGGGACTGGCTCCACGTGGAGGACCACTGCCGGGGCATCGCCCTCGTCCTGGCCGGGGGCCGGGCGGGTGAGGTCTACAACATCGGCGGCGGCACGGAGCTCACCAACAAGGACCTGACCGACCGGCTCCTCCAGGCCTGCGGTGCGGGCTGGGACCGGGTCGTGCCGGTCGAGGACCGCAAGGGTCACGACCGCCGCTACTCCGTCGACATCACCAAGATCGCCGACGAGCTGGGCTACGCCCCGTCGGTCCCGTTCGAGGACGGCCTGCAGGACACGGTGCGGTGGTACCGCGACAACCGCTCCTGGTGGGAGCCGCTCAAGAAGGCCTGATCCACCGGCGGCGGCGCGTCTCACAGGGTTCTCATCCCGTTCACCTACCGTTCGGACCTGTGGCCCCCCACCTGGTCAGCCCGTCCTCCGACCTGCTCGACGCGCTGCGCGCCGTCGGCCGGGTGGAGCGCGCTGCGCTGGGGCGGGGCTCGCGACGGACGGAGGGGATGCTGGTCGCAGACCGCTGGGCCTGGCGTCCCGGAGGGCGTGGCCTCGCGGCCCTCCAGGGTCGCCCGGACGAGGGCAGCGCGAGCCTGCTCCCGGCCCCGGCGGTGCGTGCGGACGCCGTGGTCGTGGGGCGCCTCCGCCACGCCCAGCTGCGGCTGCGGGCCTTCTACCTGGGGCCGGACCCCAGCAGCCTCGTCGTCCAGGAGCGCCGGTGGTCCCGAGGCCGACCGATGAGCTCGCCGCTCGGAGCCGCCGGCCGGGTGCAGGCGCGGTGGCGGCAGCACGCACCCGCAGGTCTGACCGTCCCGCGCGTCAGGGGGGCCGGCGGCGGCGCGCGGACCGTGTGGCTCCACGAGGACCTGCACCCCGGTGGTCCCGTCGAGCCCACCCGGTGGACCGGGCAGGTGCCGGGCGTCGGCGCCCGCCTGCTGGAGGCCCACCAGGCCCTGGGGACGGCGTCGGAGCCGGTGGACCTCGAGGCGGTGACGGCGTCGGCACGGCAGCTGGACGAGCTGGTCGACGACCCCGGGCTGGGGGTGGGACGGGCCCTGGCGGAGGCGGGACGCCCCCGGCGCGACTGGCGGACGTCGCTGGCGGGCTGCTCCGGCGACCTGGTGGTCGGGTGGTGCCACGGTGACCCCGTGCGCGGCAACTGGCTGCAGGACGGTGACGGCCTGGTGCTCCTGGACTGGGAGATGGCCGGGTGGCGCGCCGTCGCCCACGACCTGCTCAAGCTGCTGACCGGCACCCCCCGGGCCGGTCAGGCGGACCTGCTCCACACGGTCGTCGACGGCCCCGCGGTCGGGTGGTGCCCAGGGGCGACGGGCCGCCGACGGGTGCTCCCGTGGGCGCAGCAGGCGGCCGTCGTCCTGGCCCTCGGGCTCGCCCGCTGGCGGAGCCGGACGGCGGTCGCCGAGCGCTCGGGGCGGCAGCGCGAGCTGCGGGCGAGGCTGCGGGGCCAGGTCCTCCTGCTGGACGAGCTGCTGGAGCACTGAACCGATCAGTTACCCTCCGTGCCGGTACGACCACTCAAGTTGTCGGGTGGAGAGGGCGATCCTCCAGGGCAACCCCGTCTCCGCAGGAGGTCCACCATGTCCGACCGGTCCGCACCCCGACCCGGCCGCCAGCACCGCCCGACCGTCGCCCGCCCGACCGTCGCCCGGCTCGGTGCCGGCCTGCTGGCCGCCCTGCTGGGCGCCGTGCTCCTGGTGGGCCTCGGAGCGGCACCGGCCACCGCGTCGGCCGACGAGGTCGCCACCCGGCTGAACCAGGCACGCAGCGCGGCGGGGGTGCCGGCGTTGTCCCGCAACCCCGCCATGGACGTCGTGGCCCAGCGGTGGAGCCAGCAGATGGCCTCCGACGGCGCGCTGGGCCACAACCCCTCCTACTCCCAGCAGATCCCGTCGGGGTGGAGCCGGGCGGCCGAGAACGTCGCGTACGGCGGGGACGTCGCGTCGGTCCACCAGGCCCTGATGAGCAGCGCCGGTCACCGTGCCAACATGCTGGACCGGGAGCTCAACTCCGTCGGGATCGGTCACGTGGTGGACCAGCGGGGCCGGGTCTGGGTCACCCAGGTCTTCGCCCGCTACCCCGGGGTCACCGCCTCGGCCGTGCCGACGTCGACGACACCCGTCGCCGGTGACTTCGACGGTGACGGGCGGGACAGCGTCGGGTCCTACTCCCGCGGGGTGTTCACCCTGCCGGTGGGCGGGTCCACGGTCCGCTTCGGCTTCGGGCGGGCGGGGGACGTGCCGGTCGTGGGGGACTGGGACCGGGACGGCAAGGACGAGGTGGGGGTGTTCCGGGCCGGGCGTTGGCACCTGCGGGACAACCTGTCGGCGGGCCCCGCCGACCGGTCGTTCTCCTACGGTCGCGCGGGCGACCAGCCGTTCACCGGGCGGTGGACCGGCCACCACGAGGGCATCGGCGTCAAGCGCGGCGCCTCGTGGTTCCTGCGGGCCGCGGTGGGGGCCGGTCCCTCGACCATCAGCACGCGCTGGGCCTGGGCGGGCGACCGACCCATGGCGGGCGACTGGTCCGGCTCGGGCCGCGACTCGATCGGCGTCTGGCGGGGCGGCACGTGGCACCTGTCCCGGACGCCCACGTCGCACCAGGTGACCGCGGCCCGCCTCGGCGGGGCGTCCGACCTGCCGCTGGTCGGGGACTGGGACTCCGACGGGGTCAGCACGCCGGCGATCGTCCGCGGCTCCACCGTCCTGTGGCGCGACGACCTCCGTGGCGGCGCCGCGACCGGCTCGGCCCCGCTGCCGCGCTGAGCAGGGCTCAGCGGGGTTCAGGCGTCCTTCTCCGCGTCGGCGGCCAGCTCGCCCACGTCCAGGACCGCGGTGTCGCCCCGCAGCAGCCGTGCCACCCCGGCCAGGGCCAGGCCGACGAGCAGCAGGATGCCCGCCCGGACGTACACGTCGGGCTCCCGGTCGGCGATCGGGCTGGCGAAGAAGGCCGACGCGACCGCGCCCAGCACCGGCACCACCGTCGGGGCCCGGAAGCCCTCGCCCGGCACCTGGTCCCTCCGGCTGACCAGGCACGAGATGTTGACGCTGGTGAAGACCAGCAGCAGGAACAGCACCGTGGTGTCGGCCAGGCCGTCGAGCTCCCCCGTCAGCACGAGCAGGTAGCACAGGGCCGTCGCCACCGCCGCGCCCACCCACGGCGTCCGCCGGGTGGGCAGCACCTTGGCGAACACCTCGGGGATGACCCGCTGCCGGCCCATGCCGTACAGCAGCCGGCTGGCCATGATCAGGTTGATCAGGGCGGTGTTGGCCACCGCGACCAGCGAGATCAGGGCGAACAGCTGCGACGGGTAGTCGTACCCGGAGGCCTCCACCACCAGCAGGAGCGGTCCGTCGCTCTCGGCCAGGTCGTCAGCGGCGACCAGCGTCGAGGAGATGACGGCGATGGCCAGGTAGACCACCCCGGTCAGGCCGAGACCGGTGAACAGCGCCCTGGGGAACACCCGGCGGGGCTCACGGGTCTCCTCGGCCAGGTTGACCGAGTCCTCGAAGCCGATCAGGGCGTAGAACGCCAGCGCCGTCGCCCCGAAGATGGCGAACAGCCCGTCGGCCTCGATCTCGCCCAGGCGGCTCAGGTCGCCCACGCCGGACAGCACCGCCGACCCGCCCAGCGCCAGGACCGTGGCCAGGCCGACCACCTCGACCCCGGTCAGCACCAGGTTGATCGTCAGCGACTGCTTGACCCCCCACAGGTTGACCGCCAGGACCAGGAGCAGGAACACCGCCGCGACCAGGGCGATCGGCAGGGTGACGAACTCCCCGAGGTAGTCCCCGCCGATGGCCCGTGACGCCGTCGCGGCCGACGTGATGCCCGAGAGGACGACGGCGAAGGCGACCATGAAGGTCAGCAGCGGCACCCTGAACGCCTGCTGGACGTACAGCGCCGCCCCCGCCGCCTGCGGGTACCGCCCGACCAGCTCGGCGTAGGAGCAGGCGGTGAGGGCGGCCAGCACGAACGCGATGAGGAACGGCAGCCAGAGGGCCCCGCCGATCTCCCCGGCGACGACGCCGGACAGCGTGTAGATGCCCGCCCCGAGGATGTCGCCGACGATGAGGGCGAGCAGCAGGGGGAACCCCAGCACCCGCCGCATCGGCGCCGCGCCATCGTCCCGGTCGCTGCCCTCGCGGGTGCCCTCGTCCGTGCCCCGCGCGGCGGCCCCGTCGGCCCCCGCCCCCTGCCCATGCCCCTCGGCCATGCGTAGGGATACCACGGCCCGGGCGCCGAGTCCCGTCCCTGCAGCCCGTCAGCCCTGCAGCCCTTCGGTCAGCCGCGCCGCGCCCGCAGGTAGTCCGCCACGACGGCCCCGCCGAGGCGGTCGGGGTCGGCCGACAGCACCCGGCCACCGTTGCGGCGGGCGATGGCGTCGACGAACCGGACCAGGCCCGGGTCCTCGCCCAGCATGACCACGTCGATCGGCACCCGCATCCGGGTCAGGGCGTCGACCTCGCGGACCGTGGCCTGGATGGTCTCCGGACGCGGGGGCCAGTCGAAGACGGCCTCCACCTCGTGCGAGCCGTCGGGCCGGGTCCAGGTCTCCAGGTGCGCGGTCGGCTCGCCGTCGGTGACCACCAGCACCACCGGGGTGGCGTCGGGGTGGCGGCTCACGTGCTCCCGGGCCAGGGCCAGGGCGTGGGCCAGGTTGGTGCCCTGCACGTACTCGGGCTCGACGTGGGCCAGCTCGGTCGTGGTCATGGTCCGGGCGTGCCGGTCGAAGCCGATCACCTGCAGCGAGTCGTGCGCGAACCGGGTGCTGACCAGGTGGCCCAGGGCCAGGGCGGTCCGCTTCATGGGAGCCCAGCGGCCCTCGCTGACCATCGAGAACGACAGGTCGACGCACAGCGCGACGGCGGCCCGGCTGCGGTTCTCGGTCTCCACGACGGCCATGTCCTCCACGGCGAGCCGGACGGACCCGTGGGCGCCGGGCTGCCGGTCGGCGGGCGGCTCGGACGCGGCGCGCAGGACGGCGTTGGTCACGGTGCGGACCACGTCCAGGGCCTGCTCGTCACCGAAGCGCCACTCCCGCCAGGCGCCCGTCGGCTCGCCCGAGGTCCCCGCGCGGGGGTCGTCGTGCTCGCCGCGACCCCGCCCGGTCAGCCGCTGCGCGATGGCCCGCAGGGCGCTCTGCCCCAGCCGGCGCATCGCCTTGGGGCTGAGCCGGGCGTCCTCGGACGGACCGGTCACCCAGCCCTGCTCGCGCAGCTGGCGCTCCAGCTCGCGCAGCGCGGCCACGTCCTGCGCGGCCGAACGGCCCAGGGCGCGCTCCACCTGGTCCACGTCGACGTCGTCCAGCGTCGCGCCCGGGTGCTCCTGGCCCAGGGAGTCCAGCAGGTCGTCCAGGTCGGCGAGCTCGCCCAGCGCCCCGGCCGCCTCGCCGAAGCCCAGCGGCTCGCTGCCGGTCAGGCCGCCGCGGCCCGGCCCCGGTCGCATCATGTCCGGGCGCAGCTGCTGCAGCCGCTCGCCCAGGCGTCCCATCGCCTCACCGAGACCGGGGTCACGACCCAGCGCGGACTGCATGAGCGCCTGCAGCTCGGCCCGCTGCTGCGGGCTCATCGACTGCATCAGGCGCTGTGCCTCGGCCTGCCGTCGGGCCTGGGCGTCGATCAGCTCGTCGGTGTCGGCGGGTTCGCCCGGCACCAGGTCGCCGTGGTCGGCCATGAACCGCTCGAACTGCTCGGTCGTGTCCTCGCCGCGGGCGTGCGCGTCGAGCAGGTCCTCCAGGTCCTTCATCATCTGCCGCAGGGCGGCGGAGGCCTCCGGGCCCGACCCGTCCTGCGCCATCCGCCGCAGCGCCTCGGAGATGCCGTCGAACTGGTGGTCGAGGACGTCGTCCCGGAGCCCGTCCAGGACCTCCTGGTAGGCCTGCGCGGCCTCGGCCGAGGTCCACGAGTAGTCGGCCAGCTCGGCCACCGCCCGGCTGGTCGAGCTCGGCAGGGACGCCAGCCGGGTCTCGTCGAAGCGGGCGTCGTCGTCCTGCCGCTCGGCCAGGGCGTCCCGCTCCAGCGCCAGGGCCTGGTCCAGCCGCGCCCGGGCGCGGGTCAGGGCGCCGTCCGCGTCGCCGCGACGGGCCACCTGGCGGCGCCGCCGCGCGGCCCGGGCGCGCAGCTCGTCCTGGCCCGGGCGCTCCGCCGTGCCCTCGCGCAGCAGCCGTCTCATCGCCTCGGCCGGGCTCTCGCCCTCCAGCACCCGTTCGCCGATCTCGTCGACCGCGGCCCGGACGTCGAAGGGGGGCGCCAGCGGGTCCGCCCCGCCGCGCCAGACGCCGTACCGGTACGCCCGTCCGGGCCTGGGGTCGCCCGGCCTGGGGTCCACCACGGCTACCCGTCCTCGCCGACCGCGCGGGGACGGGTGCGGGCGCTGAACCGGGTGCGGCCCGGTTCGACGGCGTCCTTGGCCAGGCGGCGGGTCAGGTGCAGGCCCTCCAGGACGAACTCGACCACCGCCGCGACCTCGGCCGGCAGCGGCGCGTCCTCCAGGCCCAGCCGGGAGCACACGGCGCCCAGGCCCTCGACCGTGCCGATGCTGCCCAGCAGGTCGCTCACGGTGACGTCGTCACCGACGTCGACGTGGCCGCCCTCGGCCACCCGGTCCAGGAACCCGGACAGGTCCGCCCCGCCGAGCCGGTCGCGCCAGGTCTCGGCGGTGGCCACGCGCAGCAGGTGGGCCAGCACCTCGTACTCACGGCCCTCCTCGCCGGACTCGAACTCGACCTTGCCCCGCAGCGTGCCCACGCCGGACTCCAGGTCGGTGACCCGGGCCACGGCGGGGCCGTCCTCGCCGAGCAGCGCGGCGCGGCGGTCCGCGGCGGCGGCCAGGGTCTCGGTGGCGGCGACCGCGAACCGGGCCGACACCCCGGAGCGGGCGTCCACGGACGGCGACTCGCGGACCGCGCGGGTCCAGCGGGCCAGCACCTCGACCAGGTGCGACGGCACCCGGGCCACGCCGTCGCGGCCGACGGCGGCCTCCTGGGTGACCAGGTCGACCTCGGCCGTCAGGTCCACGGGGTAGTGCGTGCGCACCTCGGCGCCGAACCGGTCCTTGAGCGGGGTGATGATCCGGCCGCGGTTGGTGTAGTCCTCCGGGTTGGCGCTGGCCACCAGCAGCACGTCCAGCGGCAGGCGCAGCGCGTAGCCGCGGATCTGCAGGTCGCGCTCCTCGAGCACGTTGAGCAGGCCGACCTGGATCCGCTCGGCCAGGTCGGGCAGCTCGTTGACTGCGAATATGCCGCGGTTGGTGCGTGGCAGCAGGCCGAAGTGGATGGTCTCGGGGTCACCCAGCGACCGGCCCTCGGCCACCCGCACGGGGTCCACGTCGCCGATCAGGTCGCCGATGCTGGTGTCGGGCGTCGCGAGCTTCTCGTTGTAGCGCTCGCTGCGGTGCCGCCAGGCGACCGGCAGGTCGTCCCCCAGGGCGGCGGCGCGGGCGCGGGTCACGGGCAGCACGGGGGCCAGGGGGTCCTCGAACAGCTCCGAGCCGGCCGCGTGGGGGCTCCACTCGTCCAGCAGCTGCACCAGCGAGCGCAGCAACCGGGTCTTGCCCTGGCCGCGCTCGCCCAGCAGGACCATGTCGTGCCCGGCGAGCAGGGCGCGCTCGACCTCGGGCAGCACCGTGTCCTCGAAGCCGACCACGCCGGTGAAGCGGGGGGTGCCCTCGCGCAGCTGCCGCAGCAGGTTGTCGCGGAGCTCGGTGCGCACGTCGCGAGAGGTCCAGCCCGATGCGACCAGGGCGCCGAGGGTGGTGGGGAGGTGGGTGGGGACTTCCGGCGTGATCGAGGCCGACATGCTCACCAGCGTAGGCACGTGTCCTCGCCCGACGCCCGTCGGGTGAAGGATGTGCCCATGCCGACGCCGCCCGACGCCGCCGAGCCCGTGCGTCACGACCGGCGGGTCCCGCCCCCGCCGGTGCAGGTCCCGCGGGCCCTGGAGATCGCGACGGCCTGGGGGTGGCGCCTGCTGGTGGTGAGCGCCGCGGTCTACCTGTTCGCATTCCTGGTGCTGGGCCGGGTGCAGCTGGTGGCCGTCCCGCTGCTTCTGGCGGTCCTGGTCGCGGCCCTGCTGTCCCCGCTGTACCGGGTGATGCTCCGGGCCCGCATCCCGCGCTACCCGGCCGCCTTCGTCTCGGTGGTCGTCTTCGTGACGCTGGTCGTGGCGGCCATCACGGTCGTCTCGCAGCAGATCGCCAGCCAGATCGGCGACTTCGGTACGTCGGCGTCAGAGGGCCTGGACCAGATCCTGGCCTTCGTCGCCGACCTGCTGGGGGTCAGCCTCACCGACGTCCGCGACGCGATCACCGGGGCCGCGGCCGGGTTCGTGGAGCAGTCCGAGAGCCTGGCCACCGGCGCCGTGGTGGCGACGGGGACGGCGACCTCGGTGCTCACCGGCGCCCTGCTCACGGTGTTCGCCGTGTTCTTCTACCTGGCCGACGGCGAGCGGATCTGGGCGTTCCTGGTCGGCCTGCTGCCGCGGGACGGGCGGCCCCGCGCCGACGTCGCCGGCCGTCGCTCCTGGGGGACGCTGTCCGGCTACGTCCGGGCGCTGCCGGTGGTGGCCCTGGTCGACGCGCTGGGCATCGGCATCGGTGCGGCGGTGCTGGGGGTGCCGTTCGCGCTGCCGATCGCGGTCATCACGTTCATCGGCGCGTTCGTGCCGCTGGTCGGGGCCATCGTGACCGGGGCGCTCGCGGTCCTGGTCGCCCTGGTCAGCGAGGGGCTGGTCACCGCGCTGATCCTGCTGGCCGTGGTGTTCGCCGTGCAGCAGCTGGAGTCCTACGTGCTGCAGCCGCTGCTGCTGGGCCGGGCGGTCGAGCTGTACCCGCTGGCGGTGGTTGCCGCCATCACGACGGGCATCGTCCTGGCGGACATCATCGGGGGCATCCTCGCGGTGCCGTTGCTGGCCATGGCCGTGACGTTCGTCCGGTCGCTGGCCGCCCCGCACCACGTGCCGTACTCCGACCCGGACGACAGCGTGCCGCCCGACGACCCGGCCCCGCCGCGGGTGCCCGGGCACGAGCCGGGCGAGGACGTCCGCCCGCACGCACCGGTGGAGGAGTACGAGTGAGCGCCCCGCTGGACGACGACGACCTGGACGCGGCGCGGGCGGCGCTCGCCGGCGTCGTCCGCCAGACCCCCGTGGTGCGCAACCGGGCGCTGACGAACCTGCTGGGCGGTGAGGTGTGGCTCAAGTGCGAGAACCTGCAGCGCGCCGGCTCGTTCAAGATCCGTGGGGCCTACACGCGGATCGCGCGGCTCAGCGACGCCGAACGGGCCCGCGGCGTGGTCGCGGCCAGCGCGGGCAACCACGCCCAGGGCGTCGCGCTGGCCGCGTCGCTGCTGGGGGCCGAGGCGACCGTGTTCATGCCGGTCGGGGCCGCGCTGCCCAAGGTCGCGGCGACCAGGGCCTACGGCGCCAGGGTCCAGCACGTCGGGCGCAGCGTGGACGAGGCCCTGCTGTCCGCGCGGGAGTTCGCCGAGCGCACCGGCGCCGTGCTCGTCCACCCCTTCGACCACGTCGACGTCGTCGCCGGCCAGGCCTCGCTGGGGACCGAGGTCCTCGAGCAGGTGCCGCACGCGCGGACCGTCGTGGTCTGCACCGGTGGCGGAGGGCTCCTGGCCGGGGTCGCCCTGGCCGCGGCCCGCGCCCGCGCTGACGGCCGTGAGGTGACGGTCGTCGGCGCCCAGGCCGCGCAGGCCGCCGCCTACCCCGCGTCGTTGGCCGCCGGGCACCCCGTGCCGCTGGCCCGGATGTCCACCATGGCCGACGGGATAGCGGTCGGCCGGCCGGGCGAGGTCCCCTTCGGCATCGTCGCCGAGCACGTCGACCGCATCGTCACCGTCACCGAGGCCGACCTGTCCCGGGCGCTGGTGCTCATGCTCGAGCGGGCCAAGCTGGTCGTCGAGCCGGCCGGCGCCGCGGCCGTCGCGGCCGTGATGGCGGACCCCGGGGCCTTCGAGCCGCCCGTGGTCGTGGTGCTGTCCGGCGGCAACGTGGACCCGCTGGTCCTGCACCGTGTGCTGCGCCACGGGCTGGTGGCCGCCGGTCGCTACCTGCTCCTGCGGGTCCAGATCGCCGACCGCCCGGGCGAGCTGGGGCACCTGCTGGAGGCCATCGGCCGCACCGACGCCAACCTGGTCGAGGTGGAGCACCGCCGGACCGAGGCGCGTCTGGACGTCGACGAGGTCGAGGTCGAGCTGCAGCTGGAGACCCGGGGCGGGGAGCACCGGGACGCGGTCCTGGCGGCGCTGCGCGAGGCGGGGTACGGGGTCAGGGTCGACTGATCGCCCCACCCGTCCCCGCCCGGGGGTAGGCCGAGCGCGAAATGGTTCGCCGGTTGTCGGTGCCCTCGGCCACCATCGAGGACGTGACAGACATCATCGTGGCCGAAGGGCTCGTCAAGACCTACGGGAAGAAGGTCCGGGCGCTCGACGGCCTGGACCTGCGCGTCGCCCAGGGCACGGTCCTGGGCCTGCTGGGGCCCAACGGGGCCGGCAAGACCACCGCCGTCAGGGTGCTCACCACGCTGCTGCAGCCCACCGAGGGCCACGCCACCGTGGCCGGGCTGGACGTCGTCCGCGACGCCAAGGAGCTCCGGTCCCGGATCGGGGTGTCCGGGCAGTACGCCGCCGTGGACGAGAACCTGACCGGGTACGAGAACCTGGACATGGTCGGCCGGCTCTACCACCTGGGCCGGACCCGCTCCCGGACCCGGGCGTGGGAGCTGCTCGAGCGCTTCGACCTGACGGACGCGGCCAAGCGACCGGTCGGGACGTACTCCGGCGGCATGCGCCGCCGGCTCGACCTGGCCGGGGCGCTGGTGGCCGAGCCCGAGGTGCTGTTCCTCGACGAGCCGACCACGGGCCTGGACCCCCGCAGCCGCCTCGGCATGTGGGACGTCATCGCCGAGCTGGTCGCCGGCGGGACCACCCTGCTGCTGACGACGCAGTACCTGGAGGAGGCCGACCGCCTCGCCGACCGGATCGCGGTCATCGACCAGGGCCGCGTCATCGCCCAGGGCACGGCGGACCAGCTCAAGGAGCAGGTGGGCGGCGAGCGGATCGAGGTCACGGTCGCCGACGCCTCGCACCTGGTGCCGGCGCGCAACGCGCTCGCCGGGCTCACCGGCAACGAGGTGGGGGTCGAGGAGCACACCCGCACCCTCACCGCCCCGGTGACCGGGGGCGTCAGCATGCTGGTCGACGCCGTCCGGGCCCTGGACGCCGCCGGGGTGCAGGTCCTCGACGCCGGCATCCGCCGCCCCACCCTCGACGACGTCTTCCTCACCCTCACCGGTCACGGTGCCGAGGACGAGCAGACCGCAGGAGCAGCCGCATGAGCACCACGCCCGCCACCACCGCCGGCACCACGCCGCCCCGCCCGCGCGCCCCGCGCGAGCGCCCGGTCGCCACGACCGGTCCGTTCACCGCGGTGAACGACGGCTGGACCGTCGCGCGGCGCAACCTCATCAAGATCAAGCGGGTCCCCGACCTGCTGGTCGGCTCGATCATCAGCCCGATCATGTTCATCCTGCTGTTCGCCTACGTGTTCGGCGGGGCCATCTCCCTCGGCGGCGAGGTCGACCCGGCCGCCTACCGCGAGTACCTGGTCGCCGGCATCTTCGCCCAGACGGTCATCTTCGGGGCGACCATCACCGGCGCCGGCATGGCCCAGGACGTCAAGACCGGCATCATCGACCGGTTCCGGTCGCTGCCCATGGCGCCGTCCGCCGTCCTGGTCGGGCGCACCACGGCCGACGTGGTGAACAACGTGCTGACGATCATCATCATGTCGCTGACCAGCCTGGTGATCGGCTGGCGCATCGACACCTCGGTGGGCGAGGCGCTGCTGGGGTTCGTCCTGCTGCTGTTCTTCGCCTACTGCATCAGCTGGATCATGGCGTTCTTCGGCCTGCTGGTCCGCACGCCAGAGGTGTTCAACAACGTGACGTTCATCGTCATCTTCCCGCTGACGTTCATCGCCAACACGTTCGTCCCGCTGGAGAGCTTCCCCGCCCCGCTGCGGGTGTTCGCCAGCTGGAACCCGGTGTCGACCGTCACCCAGGCCTCCCGCGAGCTGTTCGGCAACATCCCCGCCGACATCCCGCCGCCCGAGGGCTGGGCGCTGCAGAACCCGGTGATCTACACGATCCTCTGGGGCATCGCGATCCTCGTCGTGTTCGTCCCGCTGACCGTCCGGCAGTACCAGCGGGGGGCCGCCCGCTGACCCGGCTCCCGCCGAAGCCCCCCCCCGGCGTGGTGGGGGCCCTTCTGCGTGGCGGCTGGTGCGTCAGCCGGTGAAGGGCTCCGCCTTGAGGATCTTGACGGGGATCTCGCGGCCGTTGGGGGCGGTGAACTTGGTCTTGGTGCCGACCTTCTTGCCCAGCACCGCCCCGCCCAGCGGCGACTTCTCGCTGAAGACGTCGAGGTCGGTCGTGGCGGCCATCTCGCGGCTGCCGAGCAGGAACCGCTCCTCGGCGCCGCCGACCTCGGCGGTGACGACCATGCCGGAGTGGACCTTGCCGTCGACGACGACGTCACCGGCGGCCCCGATCTGCGCCTCCTCGAGCATCTGCTCGAGCTGGCGGATCCTGGCCTCCTGCTTGCCCTGCTCGTCCTTGGCCGCGTGGTAACCGCCGTTCTCCTTGAGGTCGCCCTCCTCGCGCGCCGCCTCGATCTTGCGCGCCAGCTCCAGGCGGCCCTCGCCGGTCAGGTGGTCGAGCTCGGCCTTGAGCCGGTCGTAGGCCTCCTGGGTCAGCCAGGTCACGTTGGTGCTGGTGTCGGACATGCGTGTCTCCTCGTCTCGCTGCGGTGGGGCGGCGTCGGCCACGGTGCTGCGCCGTCGTCCTGCCCCCTGCCCCCGCGGGCCATCAGGCTCCGGCACCTGCAGTGGGCAAGGGGCCGAGGATACCCGTCATTCCACCCGGACGCAGGCACGTACGGAGGCGCTGGCGGCGGGCGCCACGGTCCTGACGTCCACCGTCGCCCCCTCGCCCCCGCCGGCCGGCAGCGGGCCGAGGTCGACCTCGACCTGGCCGACGTCGCCGTAGCGGGCGTCGGCGGCCCGCACCTGGCAGCGCACCACGTCGCCCTCGTCGGCGTACACCTCGAACCGGACCTGGACCAGGTCGTCGTCGACGACCGCGAACGAGATGTCGCGGAAGCGGACGCCGTCGTCCAGCAGCGAGCTGACCACCAGCGCGAACGCCGCCACCGCTACGACGCCCCCGAGCACGGCCAGGACCCGACCCATCCAGGGCCGCTGCGGGCGTGAGTAGCGCGCGGCGACGTCGTCGGCCGGCTGCGGCGTCCGTGCCGTCGTGCCGTGCCCTGCTGCGCCCGTGCTCATCCGGCTCCTCCGCTGTGCTCCTGGGACCGTCCTGGCCCGCCGACCGGTCCGCCGACCGGTCCGGGTCCACGGGTGTCACCGGTGTCGGGGACACTGCTCCTCGGGCCGACACCGTCCTGGGGGTCGGTGGACCCGCAGGTCGACGGACCGGTGCTGTCGACGTACCAATGATGCAGGAGGACACACGTGGGCGAGCAGCTGCGCCTGATGGCGGTGCACGCGCACCCCGACGACGAGTCGAGCAAGGGGGCCGCCACCATGGCCCGCTACGTGGCCGAGGGCGCCCGCGTCCTGGTCGTGAGCTGCACGGGGGGCGAGCGCGGCGACGTGCTCAACCCCAAGCTGCAGGACGACCCCGAGGTCGTGCGCGACATCGTCGGCTACCGCCGCAAGGAGATGGCCGAGGCGGTCCGCATCCTCGGCGTGGAGCACCGGTGGCTCGGGTTCGTGGACTCCGGCCTGCCCGAGGGCGACCCGCTGCCCCCGCTGCCCGACGGCTGCTTCGCGCTGGAACAGGTCGATATCGCCGCGGCCCCGCTGGTCCGGCTGGTCCGGGAGTTCAAGCCGCACGTGATGACCACGTACGACGAGAACGGCGGGTACCCCCACCCCGACCACATCATGTGCCACAAGGTGTCGATGGCGGCCTTCGAGGCCGCGGGCGACCCGACGCGCTACCCCGGCCACGGCGAGGTGCCGTGGCAGCCGCTCAAGCTGTACTACAACCAGACGTTCTCCAAGCCCAAGATCCTCACGTACCACCAGGCCCTGCTCGACGCGGGGGCCGAGTCGCCGTTCGCGGAGTGGATGGAGCGCTGGGACGACCGCGAGGAGCGGCCCATCACGACCAAGGTGCCCGTCGCGGGCCACCTGGACGCCGCCGACGCCGCGCTGCGCGCCCACGCCACCCAGGTCGACCCCGACGGCATGTGGTTCTCCGTCCCCGCCGAGACCCGTCGCCAGGTGTGGCCGACCGAGGAGTTCGAGCTGGCCCGCAGCCACGTCGGCGGCCCCGTCGCCGACGGCACCCCCGTGCCGGACGACGCGGTCGAGGACGACCTGTTCGCCGGGGTCAGGGAGCACCTGGCCGCCGGGGTGCCCCGGTGACCCTGCTCGACGTCTCGCAGGCCGTCGCGGCCCACCTCGCCACGGCGCTGGCCCTGACGGCCACCCCGGAGCCCGCCGAGATCGTCCCCGACACCCCGCCGGACGAGCTCGTCACCCCGGGCACGATCGGCTTCCTCGTCACCTTCGGCGTCGCCGTGGCGCTGGTCCTCCTGGTCCGGGACATGAACCGCCGGGTCCGGCGGGTCCGGGTCCGGTCCGACCTGGCCGACGCCCAGCTCCGCGACGAGCTGGCGGAGGAGGCCGAGCGCGAGGCCGCCGCCGGGGGCGCGCCCGAGGCACCCGGGGCCGGTCGACCCGGCCCGAGCGGTCCCGCCGACCCCGACGACGGCCCGATCCGGCGTCACTGAGCCGGGCAGCCGCCGCGCCTCCCGGGTTGTGTCCGGGCCCCGACATAGCGTCGTGGCATGCGCCTGCTCCACACCTCCGACTGGCACCTGGGCCGTCGCCTGCACGGTGCCGACCTGACCGACGCCCACGAGGCGTGGGTGGACCACGTCGTCGACGTGGTCCGCGACGAGCAGGTCGACGTGCTCCTGGTCGCAGGTGACGTCTTCGACCGGGCCATCCCGCCGGTCGAGGCCCTCGCCACCTGGGAGCGGGCGCTGGAGCAGGTCAGGGCGGCCGGGGCGCAGGTGGTCGTGTCGAGCGGCAACCACGACTCCCCGGCCCGGCTCGGCGCCCACGGCGGGCTGCTGAGCACGGCGGGGGTCCACGTCCGCTGCGACCCGGCCCGCGTCGCCGAGCCCGTCGTCCTGCACGACGGGCACGGCCCGGTGGCGTTCTACCCCTTGCCGTTCCTGGAGCCCACCACCACAGCGGGTCTGCTGGCCCGCGCCTCGCAGCCCGGGCTGCCGGCGGTGGAGCAGGTCGAGCGCAGCCAGCAGGGCGTCGTGACGAGGGCTGCGGCGCTGGCCGCGGCCGAGGCCGGCGCCGCCGGGCGGACCCGCACGGTCGTCATGGCCCACACCTGGGTCGCCGGGGTGCTGCCGGAGCACCGCTCCGACAGCGAGCGCGAGATCGGCTGCTGCCCGCCCGTGCGCTCCGGACCGGGCCCGGGCCCCCGGGTCGGGACCGTGGACCGGGTCACCACCGACGCGTTCGCCCCGTTCGGCTACAGCGCCCTGGGGCACCTGCACGGCGCGCAGGTGCTGGGTCCGGCGCTGCGTTACAGCGGCTCGCCCGTCGCCTTCTCGTTCTCGGAGCGCCGCCACGACAAGGGCAGCTGGCTGGTCGACCTCGACGGGGCCGGGGCCGCGTCCGTCACGTGGGTGCAGGCCCCGGTCCACCGCCGGCTGACCCAGCTGGAGGGCACCCTGGCCGACCTGCTGGCCGACCCGGCCTGGGACGACGCCGAGGCCGACCACGTCAAGGCCGTCCTGACCGACGCGGCCCGCCCCGCCGACGCCATGCGCCGGCTGCAGACCCGGTTCCCGCACGCGGTGACGCTGGAGTGGGCGCCGCAGGGCCGGGTCGCCACGCTGCCCCAGGCGCGCAGACCGGGCGGCACCGTGACCGACACCGACGTCGCGGTGGGGTTCGTGCAGCACGTCCGCGGCACGCCCGCCACGACCGCCGAGCAGGAGGCGCTCGCCGCGGCCTTCCGCGCGGTGTCGGCCGAGCGGACCGAGCAGCTGCTGCACGAGCTGTCCGGGGTCGACGACGAGCAGGCGTCCCTCGACCTCGCCCTCGAGGACGCGGCGGGACCCACCGCGACCGGCGCGCGACGCGCGGGCGCGGCCTGATGCGGCCGCACCGGCTCCGGGTCACGGCGTTCGGACCGTTCCCCGGGACGGTCGAGCTCGACCTCGACGACGTCAGCGGGGCGGGCCCGTTCCTGCTGCACGGGGCGACCGGGGCGGGCAAGACGTCGCTGCTGGACGCCGTCGGCTACGCCCTGTTCGGCCGGGTGCCGGGGGCGCGGGGGCTCAAGCAGCTGCGCAGCGACCACGCCGACGACGGCACCCGCACCAGCGTCGAGCTGTGGGCGACGGTCGCCGGACGGGCCGTCCACGTCGTCCGTACCCCCGACCAGCGCCGGCCCCGCTCGCGCGGGACCGGCTGGACGACCGACAAGGCCGGCGTCAGCGTCCGGGTGGCCCGCGACCTCGCGGCCCTGGACGCCGACGACTGCGACGCCCGGTGGACCGGTGTGCAGGAGGCCAACAGCGAGCTGGCCGACCTGGTCGGCATGACCCACGAGCAGTTCGTCCAGGTGGTGCTCCTGCCGCAGGGCGACTTCGCCCGGTTCCTGCGGGCCAAGGACGAGGAGCGGGCCGGTGTGCTGCGGGCGCTCTTCGACACCCGCCGGTTCACGGCGGTCGAGCAGCTGCTCAAGGAGCGACGCGACGCGGCCCGGACGGCGCTGCAGGACGCCGACGTGGCCGTGGGGGCCGCGGCCAGCGCCGTCGCCGCCCACGCCGGGGTGGACGAGCGGCCCGACAGCGACCTGACGTCGTGGGCGCTGGACCTGCTCCAGCAGGCCGAGGCCGCGGTGTCCGTGGCCGCGACCGCCGCGGGAGCCGCGGACGCCGTGCTGACGTCGACCCGCGCCGTCCACGCGGACCTGGGCACCCGCACCCGGCTGCTGTCCGAGCTCGCCGTCGCCGCCCGGTCGTGCCGCGACCTGCTCGGGCAGGCCCCGGTGGTGGCGCTGCGGGCCCGCGAGCTCGACGAGGCCGACCGGGCCGCCGAGGTGGTGGCCCTGCACGAGGCCCACCGGGCGGCCGTCGTCCGCGCCGACGACGCGGTCGAGACCGCCCGCGCCGCCCTGGCCGGGTTGCCCGACGACGTCGGGGTGGACGACGTCGACCTGCTCGACGCCCAGCTGCACGACGCCGACCGGCAGGACCCGGCCGAGTCCGCCGACGCCGACGAGCCGCTCGACGTCACCGACCTGGGCGGGCTCGACGTGGACGCCGTGACCATTCTGGCGACCGCCCTGCAGCGTCGCGTCGACGAGGCCGTCACGACGAACGCCGCGCTCGAGGCGCTGGGCCGAGACGTCCAGCGGTGGCGGACGCTGCAGGACGACCTGGCCGCCCGCGGGGCGGGGCTGGTCGAGGCGGACGCGGCCGTCGAGGCGGTCCGGGCGAGGGCCGAGGAGCTCCCCGACCGGGTGCTGGCCCTGCAGGCGGAGCTCGGCGTGCTGCAGGAGCAGGCGTCCGCCGGGGACGGCGCGCGGCGCGAGGTCGAGCGGTGGGAGCAGGCCGCGGACCTGGCGTCCAGGTTGACCACGCTCGCGACCGAGGTCGACCTGGCCGAGCGCGCCGACCTGCTCGCCCGGGAGCAGCAGCGGGCGGCCGAGCAGGTCCTGGACCGGCTCAGGCAGGCCCGTCTGGACGGGATGGCGGTCGAGCTGGCTGCCGCCCTCGTCGACGGCGAGCCCTGCGGGGTCTGCGGGTCGACGGTGCACCCGGCCCCGGCCGGCGCGGGCGACCCCGGGGTCGGCCCGGCCGCGGAGGAGCGGGCCCGGCCGGCCGCCGAGCGGGCCGCCG
>JBBSQH010000078.1:0-19049 GCA_038258055.1 Actinomycetales bacterium | reverse complement strand
TGGGTCCGGCAAGCTCATGCGCGAGCAGGCCAACAACCAGCACCTCTTCGAGCACAAGAGCTCGCGGCGCAAGCGCAAGCTCAACGTCGACCAGGTGCTGTCCAAGGCGGACACGCGCAACGCGAAGAAGCTGCTCGGTCTCTGACCAGCTCTCGCACGTCCGGGTCGGCAGCGACCTCCCCACGAACTAGCAGGAGCACCACATGGCACGTGTGAAGAGGGCAGTGAATGCCCACAAGAAGCGCCGCGAGGTCCTCGAGAAGGCCAGCGGCTACCGCGGTCAGCGCTCGCGCCTCTACCGCAAGGCCAAGGAGCAGCTGCTCCACTCCAGCGTGTACTCCTACCGCGACCGCAAGGCGCGCAAGGGTGACTTCCGCCGGCTGTGGATCCAGCGCATCAACGCCGCGGCCCGCGCGAACGGCATCACCTACAACCGGTTCATCCAGGGCCTCGGCCTGGCCGGCATCGAGGTCGACCGTCGCATGCTCGCCGAGATGGCCGTGAACGACGAGGCGGCCTTCGCCGTCCTGGTCGAGGCCGCCAAGGCGGCCCTGCCGGCGAACGCCAAGCCGGCGGACAAGGCCGACAAGGCCGCCTGAGCGGTCCGTCGCGCACGAGCACCACAGGCATCACGCACATGACCGAGCGCCCGGAGGCGCCGGAGCTCACCAACCCCCGTGCTGAGCGGGTGAAGAAGGTGGCCCGGCTCTCCGGGCGCTCGGTGCGTCAGGCCCAGGGCCGGTTCCTGGTCGAGGGCCACGGGCCGGTCACCGAGCTGCTGGCTGCGGTGGCCGACCCCGACGCGACGGTCGGCGTCGTCGTCGACACCCTGTACGTCGGGCCCGACGCGGACCCGGCCTACGCGCGGACCGCAGTCGTCGCCGGGGTCGAGGTCCGGACGGCCAGCGCCGAGGTGCTGGCCGTGATGGCCGACGCGGTCACCCCGCAGCACGTCCTGGCCGTCGCCCACCGCGTCGACGTGGACCTGGCCCAGGTGCTGGCCGGCCGACCGCGCACCCTGGTCGTGCTGGCCCGGGTCCGTGACCCCGGCAACGCCGGGACGGTGATCCGGGCCGCCGACGCCTCCGGGGCCGACGCCGTCGTCCTCACCGCGGAGTCCGTGGACGTGCACAGCCCCAAGGTCGTCCGCTCCACCGCCGGCAGCCTGTTCCACGTCCCGGTCGTCGCCGGTCTGCCGCTGGCCGACGTGGTCGCCGCCTGCCGGCAGGCCGGGATCGCCACGCTCGCGACGGCCGCGGACGGTCGGCAGGGCCTGGACGACCTGCAGGACCAGGCCGCCGACGGTCGTGGGCTGCTGGTCGGTCCCCACGCCTGGGTGCTGGGCAACGAGGCCTGGGGCCTGCCGGCCGAGGACGCGGCGCTGGCCGACACCACGGTGTCGGTCCCGATCCACGGCCACGCAGAGAGCCTCAACCTGGCCATGGCCGCGACGGTCTGCCTGTACGCCTCGGCCCGGGCCCGGCGCGACCCCGCCCGCTGAGGCCCGCCTGACGGACCGAGGCGCCTGGCGGGACCCGTCCGCCGTTACCCAGGCGCGCGGGACGGCGAGCCGCACCTAGACTCCGCAACCGTGTCCGGCCAGCCTCACGATGCCCCCGACGGAACCCCCACCACGGCTCCGTCCGACGGCCAGCCCGTCGCCCCGCTCGAGCTGACCGAGGAGGCCGTCGGCGCTGCCGTCGACGCCGCCCTGGCCGCCGCAGCCGAGGCCGGTGACCTCGACGCCCTCAAGCAGGTGAGGCTCGCGCACGCCGGCGACCGCTCCCCGCTGGCGCTGGCCAACCGGTCCATCGGCCAGCTGCCCGGCGCCGAGAAGGCGGCGGCCGGCAAGCTCGTCGGCCAGGCCCGGGGCCAGGTCACGAAGGCGCTGACGGCCCGCCAGGTGGAGCTGGAGGCCGAGCGGGACGCCCGTATCCTCACCGAGGAGGCCGTCGACGTCACCCTGCCGACCGAGCGTCGCGCCCCGGGCGCCGCCCACCCGCTGACCGCCCTGATGGACCGCGTGTCCGACGTCTTCGTGGCCATGGGCTGGGAGGTGGCCGAGGGCCCCGAGGTCGAGGCCGAGTGGTTCAACTTCGACGCCCTCAACATCGGCGCGGACCACCCCGCCCGGCAGATGCAGGACAGCTTCTACGTCGACCCGCCCGAGGCCAACCTGGTGCTGCGGACCCACACCTCGCCCGTGCAGGCACGGTCCCTGCTGACCCGCGGCGTGCCGGTCTACGTCATCGCGCCCGGGCGCACGTTCCGCACCGACGAGCTGGACGCCACCCACACCCCGGTGTTCCACCAGGTCGAGGGGTTGGCGGTGGACGAGGGCCTGACCATGGCCGACCTCAAGGGCACGCTGACCCACTTCGCCCAGGCCATGTTCGGCGACTCGGTGACCACCCGGCTGCGGCCCGCGTTCTTCCCCTTCACCGAGCCCAGCGCCGAGGTCGACCTGCGCTGCTTCGTCTGCGCGGCCCGCACCGGCGTCGTCGACCCCGCCTGCCGCACCTGCGGCGGGACCGGGTGGATCGAGTGGGGTGGCTGCGGCATGGTCAACCCGCGCGTCCTGGTGGCCTGCGGGGTGGACCCGGAGCGGTACTCCGGCTTCGCGTTCGGCATGGGGGTCGAACGGACCCTGATGTTCCGCAACGGGGTCGCCGACATGCGCGACATGGTCGAGGGCGACGTCCGGTTCGCCCGTCAGCTCGGAGGGATCGCCTGATGCGCGTACCGATGTCGTGGCTCGCCGAGCAAGTGGACGTCCCCGCCGGCACCACCGCCGAGCAGGTCGCGGCCGACCTGGTCCGGGTGGGCCTGGAGGAGGAGGGCATCCACGGCGGTGACATCACCGGCCCCGTCGTGGTCGGCCGGGTCCTCACGATGCAGCCCGAGCCGCAGAAGAACGGCAAGACCATCAACTGGTGCACGGTCGACGTCGGCCCCCACGGGCCCGACGGGACCGGCGAGCCGCGCGGCATCGTCTGCGGGGCGCACAACTTCGCCCCCGGCGACCTGGTCGTGGTGTCGCTGCCCGGCGCGGTGCTGGCGGGCGGCTTCGCCATCGCCTCGCGGAAGACGTACGGCCACGTGTCCGACGGGATGATCTGCTCCGCGGCCGAGCTGGGCCTGGGCGAGGACCACGACGGCATCATCGTCCTGACCCGCCTCGGCCACGACGCCGCGGACCTGGCGCCGGGCCAGGACGCGCTGGGGCTGCTGGGCCTGGCCGAGCGCACCGTCGAGGTCAACGTCACCCCCGACCGCGGCTACTGCCTGAGCGTGCGCGGCGTCGCCCGCGAGTACTCCCACAGCACCGGTCGGGCCTTCGTGGACCCGGTCGCCGACCTGGCCCCCGGGCCGAGCACGGGCGAGGGCCACCCGGTCCTCGTCCAGGACGACGCCCCGATCCGCGGCCGCGCCGGGGCCGACCGGTTCGTGGCCCGCACCGTGCGCGGCATCGACCCCACCGCGGCCAGCCCGGCCTGGCTGACCCGACGCCTCACCCAGGCCGGGATGCGCCCCATCAGTCTGGCCGTCGACGTGACGAACTACGTGATGCTCGCCCTCGGCCAGCCGCTGCACGCCTACGACCTGGCCCTGCTGTCCGGCCCGGTCGTGGTCCGCCGCGCCCGGCCCGGGGAGAAGCTGCGCACCCTGGACGACGTCGAGCGGCCCTTGCACCCCGAGGACCTGCTCATCACCGACAACGGCACCGGCGAGCAGGCCTCGCGCGTCCTCGGCCTGGCCGGCGTCATGGGCGGCGCCGACACCGAGGTCACCGACGCCACCCGTGACGTCCTGGTGGAGGCGGCGCACTTCGACGCCGTCAGCACCGGCCGGACTGCTCGTCGCCACCGGCTGCCCAGCGAGGCCAGCAAGCGCTTCGAGCGCGGCGTCGACCCGCAGCTGGCCCCCGCGGCGGCCGAGCTCGCGGTCCGGCTGCTGGTCGAGCACGGTGGCGGCACGGCCGACGCGGCGTGGACCGACCTGGACCACGTCGCGGCCCCCGAGCCCATCAGCCTCGACCCCGGCTTCCCGGCCCGCCTGGTCGGCGTCGACTACCCGACCGAGCAGGTCGTGGCGACCTTGCGCGAGATCGGCTGCGACGTCGAGGAGGCCGACGGTCGCCTGGTCGTCACCCCGCCGTCGTGGCGGCCCGACCTGACCGGTGCGCCCGAGCTCACCGAGGAGGTCGCCCGGCTGCGCGGCTACGACGCCATCCCCGAGCGCGTCCCCACCCCGCCGCCCGGTGGTGGTCTCACCGACGCGCAGCGGACCGTCCGACGCGTCCGGGAGCACCTGGCCTCCAGCGGTCTGGTCGAGGTGCTGTCCTACCCGTTCGTGGCCCCGGCGGCCCACGACGCCCTCGAGCTGCCTGCCGACGACGCCCGCCGGCGGGCCCTGCGCCTGGCCAACCCGCTGAGCGACGAGCAGCCGGAGATGCGGACGAACCTGCTCACGCCCCTGCTGGACACCGCGGTCCGCAACCTGGGCCGCGGCGAGTCCGACCTCGCGGTGTTCGAGGGGGGCCTGGTCGTCCGGCCGTCGCCCGGGACCACGTCCGCCGGCGTGCCCGGCACCGACGCCCGGCCCAGCGACGCCGAGCTGGCCGCCCTCGACGCCGCCGTGCCCCACCAGCCGCGCCGCCTCGCCGCGGTCCTGGCGGGCCAGGCCGAGCCCGCAGGCTGGCAGGGCCCGGGCCGCCCCGTCGGCTGGGACGACGCCGTGCACGTCGCCCGGCAGGTCGCCTCGGCGGCCGGCGCCGCCCTCACGGTCACCCCGGACGAGCACGCCCCGTGGCACCCCGGGCGGTGCGCCGCCCTGCACGTCGCCGGGGCCGGGGGAGACCTCGTCCTGGTCGGTCACGCGGGCGAGCTGCACCCCCGGGTGCTGGCGCGGCTCGGGCTGCCCGCCCGCACCTGTGCCGTCGAGCTCGACCTGGACCAGGTGGTGGCCGCCGGCGCGGGGGGCGTGGTGACGGCGCAGCCGCTGTCGCGCCAGCCCGTGGCCAAGGAGGACCTGGCCCTGGTCGTGCCGCGGTCGGTCCCCGCCAGCGCCGTCGAGGCCGCGCTCGTGATGGGCGCGGGCGACGTGCTCGAGTCCATCCGGCTGTTCGACGTCTACACCGGCGCCCAGGTGGGGGAGGGCCGCAAGTCCCTGGCCTACGCGCTGCGGTTCCGCGCACCGGACCGGACGCTGACGGCCGAGGAGGTCCAGGCCGCCCGGTCGGGGGCGCTCCGGGCCGCCGAGGCGGTCGGCGCGACCCTGCGGACCTGAGGGCCGGGGGCAGCCGGGCGGCTCGCGCGCCCGGCGCCCCCGCGGGCGGCTCGCTCACCCCTCGTGGGGGAGCACCACCGCCGGCACCAGCCGCCGGGTCCGGACCAGCAGCAGCGACACCAGCAGCGCCGCGGCCAGCAGCGACACCGCGAGCCCGACGACGAGGGTCCACCCGCCCGACGACCAGGCCCAGCCCGCCGCCGCCCCGGCGAACGACGCACCGCCGTAGTAGGCGAGCAGGTACAGCGACGCCGCCTGGCCGGCCCCTCCGGCCCCGAGCGACGCCCGGGCCGCGACCCAGCCGGACACGACGCCGTGGGCGGCGACGAACCCCACGACCAGGACCGCCACCCCGGCGACCACCAGCGGCAGCGACCCGCCCAACGTCACCAGCACCCCCACCACGGCGACGGCCACCGCCACCGGCACCACCGGTCGAGGACCGGCGGACCGCGCGCTCAGCCGCCCGGCCAGGGGGGACGACACGCTGCCCAGGGCGTAGGTGAGGAACACCAGGCCGGCCAGCGCCGGCCCCAGCCCGAACTCCTCGGACTCCAGCCGGAACCCGATCCCGTTGAACACGGCCACGAACGCCCCCATCAGCAGCGCGCCCACCACGAACAGCCCGACCAGGACCGGGTCGCGCAGCTGGCGGCCGGTCTGGGCCAGCACCGCCGACGGTCGCGCCGGGGTCGGCACGAAGCGAAGCGACGGCGGGAGCAGCCAGCGGACCAGGGCGGCGCAGACCAGCACCAGCACCGCGACGCCGGCCACGGCGGCGCGCCAGCCGCCCAGCTCCGCGAGCCCGGCGGCCAGCAACCGGCCCGACATCCCGCCCAGCGCCGTGCCCCCCACGTAGAGCCCGGTCACCCCGGCGGCGGCGGAGGGGTGCACCTCCTCGCGCAGGTAGGCCGTGGCCACCGCCGGCAGCCCGGCCAGGACGAACCCCTGCAGCGTGCGCAGCAGCAGCAGCGACTCCCACGACCAGGCCAGCGCGCAGGCCACCCCGACCAGCCCGGTCGCCAGCAGCGAGGCGTGCACCAGCCAGGTGCGGCCCCGCACGTCCGACAGCGGCCCGGCGACCAGCAGCCCCAGACCCAGGGCCAGGGTCGGGCCGGACACGCTGAGCGCGGCCTGCGCCGGGGTGACGTCGAAGTCGGCGGCCAGCGTGGGCAGCAGGGGCTGGGTGGTCCAGATGCCCGCGAAGGTCGCCACCCCGGCCAGGAACAGCGCCAGCGACGTCCGCCGGAACGCGGGGGTGCCGGGCCGGTGCCCGCCGCCGTCGGCCACGGGGTCGTCGGCCACGGGGGGACGCTAACCCGCTGGACGGCGTCGATAGCGTCGTCGGGACGTCACCCGACGGTGGCGTGCGACACACCGCGGCCACGTCGGGGGGACGAGGACATGACGCTCGGCTGGGACGACCTGCACCCGTTCTTCGGGCTGACCCTGCGCACCGAGGGCGGCGTCGAGCTGCGGTACGTCGACGACGACCTGCTGCCGGCGCTGGCCGCCGTGGCGGCGGAGGGCATCCACGACCCGTCCTGGCAGCCGCTCACGGAGTGGACGGACGTCGGTGACCTGGACCGGGCCCGCAGCGTGGTCCAGCACGTCTGGCGGACCCGTGCGCAGCAGTCGTCCGAGCACTGGTTCCTGTCCTTCGCCGTGCTGCGGGACGGGGTGGTGGTCGGTCGCCAGGACCTCGAGGGCGGGAAGTTCGCCGTGACCCGCGAGGTGAGCACCGGGTCCTGGCTCGGGCTGGCCCACCAGGGTCGGGGCACCGGCACGGCGATGCGCCTGGCGGTCCTGTCGCTGGCCTTCGACCACCTGGGGGCCCGGAGCGCCACCACCGCCGCCTGGAAGGACAACGGGCCCAGCAACGCGGTCTCCGCCCGCGCCGGGTACGAGCGCGACGGGGAGGGTGTCGCCGTGGTCCGGGGTGAGCGCCGGGAGGAGTGGCGCTACCGGCTGAACGCCGAGCGGTGGCGGGCCTCGGGCCGTCCCCGGGTCCAGGTCGAGGGGCTCACCCCGAGCGGTCGCGCACTGCTGGGAGCCGACTGAGGTCCGACCGCTCCTGTGTATAGTCATGCACTGTGACGTATAGCGTGGCGGTGGCCGGGGCGAGCGGGTACGCGGGCGGCGAGCTGCTGCGGCTGCTGCTCGGCCACCCCGAGCTCGAGGTCGGCACGCTGACGGCGGCCTCGAGCGCCGGGACCACCCTCGGTGAGCACCACCCGCAGCTGCCCGCCCTGGCTGAGACGGTGCTGCGACCGACGGACGCCGCCACCCTGGCCGGTCACGACGTCGTCGCGCTCGCGCTGCCCCACGGCCACAGCGCCGCCGTCGCCGAGCAGCTCGGGCCCGACGTGCTCGTGGTCGACGTCGCCGCGGACCACCGGCTGGCCGACCCCGCGGCCTGGCAGGAGTTCTACGGCGGCGAGCACGCCGGGTCGTGGCCGTACGCCCTGCCCGAGCTCGTGCTGGCCGACGGCAGCCGGCAGCGCCACCGGCTGCCGGGCCTGGACCCGCACGCCCCCGCCCGCCTGGCCGTGCCCGGCTGCTACCCCACGGCCGTGTCGCTCGCGCTCGCCCCCGGTCTGGCCGAGGGACTGCTGGAGCCGGACGACGTGGTCGTCGTCGCCGCCTCCGGCACCAGCGGGGCGGGGCGGGCGGCCAAGGCGCACCTGGCCGGCAGCGAGGTGATGGGGTCCATGACCCCGTACGGGGTCGGCGGGGGGCACCGCCACACCCCGGAGATCGAGCAGAACCTCGGCCTGGCCGCCGGGGCGCCCGTGACGGTGTCGTTCACCCCCACGCTGGCCCCCATGCCCCGAGGCATCCTGGCGACCTGCACGGCCCGGGTGGTCCCCGGAACCACCGCCGCGCAGCTGCGCGAGGCCTGGTCCTCGACCTACGCCGCCGAGCCGTTCGTCCACCTGCTGCCCGAGGGCCGCTGGCCCCGGACCGCCGACACCCTGGGAGCCAACACCGTGCACCTGCAGGTCACCCTCGACCCCCGCTCGGGACGTGCCGTGGTCGTCGCCGCCGTCGACAACCTGACCAAGGGCACCGCCGGGGCCGCCGTGCAGGCCACCAACCTCGCCCTGGGGCTGCCCGAGACCATGGGCCTGGCCACGACCGGGCTCGCGCCGTGACCGGCGCCGGCGTCACCGCCGCGGCCGGGTTCCGAGCCGGCTCGGCCACGGCCGGGCTCAAGCCGTCCGGTCGCCCGGACATCGCGCTGCTGGTCAACGACGGCCCGTTGGACGCGGTGGCCGCGGTGTTCACGTCCAACCGCGCGCGGGCCCACCCGGTGCTGTGGAGCGAGCAGGTCGTCCGCAGCGGCAGCGCCCGTGCCGTCGCGATCAACGCCGGCAACGCCAACTGCTACACCGGCCCGGACGGCTTCCTGGTGACCCACCGCACCGCCGAGCACGTCGCGGGGCTGCTCAGCACCGCCGACGGCGAGGTCGGCGGCGGCGACGTCGTGGTCTGCTCCACCGGCATCATCGGCGTGCCGCTGGACGCGGCCACCGTCCTGGCGGGCATGACCACCGCGGCCGCCGACCTGGCCGGGGACGACGCCCACGCGCTGGCCGCGGCGAGCGCGTTCATGACCACCGACACCCAGGCCAAGCAGGCCGTCCGCACCGGGGACGGGTGGGCGGTGGGCGGGATGGCCAAGGGTGCGGGCATGCTCGCCCCCGGTCTGGCCACCATGCTCGTGCACCTGACCACCGACGCCGTCCTCGACGCCGCGACGCTCGACCGGGCGCTGCGCACCGCGACCCGGGTGACGTTCGACCGGCTGGACTCCGACGGCTGCATGTCCACCAACGACACCGTCACCCTGATGGCGTCCGGCGCGAGCGACGTCGCCCCGGACGAGGCGTCCTTCACGGCCGTCCTCACCGAGCTGTGCCACGACCTGGCCATGCAGCTGCTGTCCGACGCCGAGGGGGCCGAGCACGACGTGGCCATCCGGGTGGTGGGCGCGGCGGCCGAGGACGACGGGGTCGAGGTGGGCCGCGCCATCGCGCGCAGCGCCCTGGTCAAGACGGCCATCTTCGGCCGCGACCCCAACTGGGGCCGGATCCTGGCCGCCGTGGGCACCACGCGGGCCGCGTTCGACCCGCTCGAGGTCGACGTCTCCGTCAACGGCGTCCAGGTCTGCCGCGCCGGTGGGCCGGGGGAGGACCGGACGGGCGTGGACCTGTCCGGGCGCGAGGTGACGATCCTGGTGGACCTGCACGCGGGTCCGGTCGAGGCCACGGTCTGGACCAACGACCTCACCCACGCCTACGTCCACGAGAACTCGGCGTACACGACGTGAGCGGCGCGACGAGCAGCGCGGCCGCCTCGTCGGGCCCGACCGCCCGACGGGCCGAGGAGCTCGAGGCGGCCGGGGCCAAGGCCGCCGTCCTGGTCGAGGCCCTGCCCTGGCTGGAGCAGCTCCGGGGGGCGCTGGTGGTCGTCAAGTACGGCGGCAACGCCATGGTCGACGACGAGCTCAAGGCCGCTTTCGCCGCCGACATCCTGTTCCTGCGCCTGGCGGGGCTGCGGCCGGTCGTGGTGCACGGCGGCGGGCCCCAGATCAGCACCATGCTGGACCGGATGGGGATCGCCAGCGAGTTCCGTGGCGGCTACCGCGTCACCACCCCCGAGGCCATGGACGTCGTCCGCATGGTGCTCACCGGTTCGGTCGGTCGTGAGCTGGTCGGGCTGGTCAACGCCCACGGGCCCTACGCCGTCGGGATGTCGGGCGAGGACGCCGGCCTGCTGACGGCCCGCCGCCGCACCGCCGTCGTCACCGCCGAGGACGGGTCGACCAGCGAGGTCGACATCGGTCTGGTCGGCGACGTCGTCGGGGTCGACACCAGCTCCCTGACGGACCTGCTGGACGCGGGCCGCGTCCCCGTCGTGTCGAGCGTCGCGCCGGAGGTCGACGCCGCCGGGCAGCCCACGGGCCAGGTGCTCAACGTCAACGCCGACTCCGCCGCGGCCGCGCTCGCCGTCGCCCTGCGGGCCACCCGGCTCGTGGTCCTCACCGACGTCGAGGGCCTCTACGCGGACTGGCCGGACCGCGCCAGCCTGCTGTCGCAGGTCAGCGCCGACGACCTGGAGCAGATGCTGCCGCGGCTGCAGAGCGGCATGGTCCCCAAGATGGCCGGCTGCCTGGAGGCGGTCCGGGGCGGTGTCCCCGCCGCCTACGTCATCGACGGGCGGCGCCCGCACAGCCTGCTGGTCGAGGTGTTCACCGACGCCGGGGCCGGGACGATGGTCACCGCCTGACCGGACCGTCCGTCGGGGCAGACCGTCGCCGGCCCTGCTCCCAGGGTGGCCGCGTACCGTGCCGCCCATGAGCAGCCCGACCCCGCCCGCGGTGGCCCCCGGCCCGGCCGGCGCTCCTGACCCGACCTGCGGCGCCGCCCCGACGGTGGGGCGAGGCCCGGACCTGGGACCGGCCGAGGGGTGGCAGGGCCGTTTCCTCGGGTGGCTCAACCGCCGTCGACGGCTGTCGGTGCTCGTCCCGGTGGTGGTCGTGGTCCTGGGTGCGCCGCACTCCTGCCCGTTCTGCTGAGACGCCCGGCTGAGGGGCCCGTCAGCCCCAGGGCAGCGCGACGACCGCGCCCACCGGCTCCCCGTGGCCGAGCACCTGGTCGGTGACCCCGGGCGCCGTCGTCGGGACGTCGAGCCCCGCCCGGCGCATGCCCTCCGCCAGCAGCACCCCGCGGGCCCGGTCGGCCCCGTCCAGCACCTTGACCGCCACCCCGACGCCCGCCCCGTCGTCGTCGGGCCACCCGGCCGCGATCACGCCGTCGGCCCCGTCCTTGACCACGACCCCGGGCAGCGCCCCCATCAGGACCGTGTTGCGCCGACCCGTCCCGCCGACCAGCCACGGGTGGGCCAGGACGGCGTCGCGGACCCGCGCCTCGGGCGTCCCGTCCGGTGCCCCGGCGATGGCCGCGTAGGCGCGGGCGAGGCCCGCCACGGTGGTGCCGAACGCCGGTGCCCCGCATCCGTCCACCGCCGCGATCGGTGACACGCCCCCGGCCAGCCGGGCCGTGGTCGCGGCGATCGCCCGCTGCACCGGGTGGTCCGCGCCGGTGTAGCCCGTGGGGTCCCAGCCGACCGTGACCGACGCGGCCAGCATGCCGGCGTGGTTGCCCGAGCAGTTCTGGGTCAGCGCGGACGCCGTGCCGCCCCCTGCGCGCCAGGCGTAGGCCGCCTCGGTGTCGATCGGCAGGTCGGGGGTCCCCCGGAGGCCGTCGACCGAGAGCCCGGCGTGGGCCAGCAGCCGACGGACCACGTCCAGGTGCCGGGGCTCGCCCGAGTGGCTGGCGCACACGATCGCCAGCAGCTCGTCGTCCACGTCCAGACCGGCCTCGAGGAAGGCCACCGCGTGCAGCAGCTTCAGCGCCGACCGGGGGAGCACCACCCAGGACTCGTCCCCCAGCGCGGCCACCACGGCACCGGGCTCGTCGTCACCGGCCCCGACCGGCAGTCGGACGGCCGCTCCGACCCCGTGGTGCAGGCACTCGACGACCCCGCTGCGGACGGTGACGGCGGCGGGTCGCCCGGCAGTCACCACGGCCGCCACGGACTCCGAGGCCCCCGAGGCCCCCGAGGCCGCCGACGCCGACGAGGCCGCCGACGACGCCGAGGCCGCCGAGGCCGCCGAGGCCCCCGAGGCCGACGGCGGGACGGCCGGGGCGGACCGGGTGGGCGGACCGGCCTGGTCGGACGGGGACGCGGGGACGGACGGTGCGGCGCTGGGGTCCTGGGGCACGTCCGGAACCTGCCACACCGCAGCCGCCGGACGCCACCCGTCCATACGTCCCCATGTATAGTCATGCAGATGACGGTGACGACGAGCAGGGACGGCGCCCTCGAGCGTCCCCTCGGCCAGGAGTGGCTCGACCGCCACGCCGCCGCGGTCATGGGCACCTACGGCCGACCCGCCCGGGTGCTGGTCCGGGGCGAGGGCGCCAACCTGTGGGACGCCGACGGCAACCAGCTGCTGGACCTGCTGGCCGGTATCGCCACCAACGCCCTGGGCCACGCCCACCCCGCCCTGACCGGAGCCGTGTCGGCGCAGCTGGCGACCCTGGGCCACGTCTCGAACCTGGCGGTCACCCCGGTCCAGGTGGGCCTGGCCGAGACGCTGCTGCGCACCAGCGACGCCCCCGACGGCAGCCGGGTGTTCTTCTGCAGCTCGGGCGCCGAGGCCAACGAGGCCGCCTTTAAGATCGCCCGGCGCACCGGCCGGCCCCGTGTGGTCGCCGCCGAGGGCGGGTTCCACGGCCGGACCATGGGAGCGCTCGCGCTGACCCACAACCCGGCCTACCGGGAGCCGTTCGAGCCCCTGCCGGGGGGCGTCGAGCACGTCCCGTTCGGTGACGTCGACGCCATGGCCGAGGCCCTGGCTGACACCCGGGCGGGCGAGGTCGCCGCAGTCGTCCTCGAACCGGTCCAGGGCGAGGGCGGGGTACGTCCTGCGCCGCCCGGGTACCTGGCCGCGGTCCGCCGCCTCACCCGCGAGCACGGCACGCTGCTGGTCCTTGACGAGGTCCAGACCGGTGCCGGGCGCACGGGGACCTGGCTCGCGCACCAGCAGCCGCACCACCTGGGCGACGCCATAGCCGCCGACCCGACGATGCGGCCCGACGTGGTGACCCTGGCCAAGGGCCTGGGCGGCGGCATCCCCGTGGGCGCGGCCGTCGCGTACGGCCCGCACGTGGCCGGTCTGCTCGGCGTCGGCCAGCACGGCACGACCTTCGGTGGCAACCCGGTCGCCGCCGCCGCCGCGCTCGCCACGATCCACGTCATCGAGCGCGACGGGTTGCTCCGGCGGGCCCGCCACGTCGGGGCGCTGCTGCGCGACGGGATGACCGCCCTGGGCCACCCCCTGGTCGCGGGGGTCCGCGGCGAGGGCCTGCTGCTCGCCCTGGTGCTGAGCGCCTCCGTGGCCCGCGACGTGGCCGCCGAGCTGCTCGAGGCCGGGTTCGTCGTCAACGCCGTGGCCCCGGACGCCGTCCGGCTGGCCCCACCCCTGGTCCTGACCGACGCGCAGGCCAGCACCTTCCTCGACGCCCTGCCGGGCGTCCTCGACCGGGTCCTCCAGCGGAGCGGCTCGCCAACCGGAGGCCCCGCATGATCACCCCGACCACCACCTCGGGCACCGCGTCGACCGCCGTCCCGGCACCCCCCCGGCACTTCCTGCGCGACGACGACCTGCAGCCGGCCGAGCTGCTCGAGGTGCTCGACCTGGCCGACGCCCTCAAGGCCGACCCGTTCTCGGCCCGGCCGCTCGAGGGCCCGCGCGCCGTCGCCCTGCTCTTCGACAAGCCCAGCACCCGGACCCGCGTCTCGTTCTCCGTCGGCGTGGCCCAGCTGGGCGGCTACCCCCTGGTCATCGACGCCGCCGGGTCTCAGCTGGGGCGCGGCGAGCCGATCGAGGACACCACCCGGGTGCTCCAGCGCCAGGTCGAGGCCGTCGCGTGGCGGACGGGGGCCCACGAGCGGATCCAGCGGATGGCGGCGGTGAGCACCGTGCCCGTCGTCAACGCCCTCACCGACGACTTCCACCCCTGCCAGCTGCTGGCCGACCTGCAGACCGTGCGGGAGTGCACGGGGCGTCTCGCCGGTCTGACCATGACCTACCTGGGGGACGCGGCCAACAACATGGCCCACTCCTACGCCCTGGCCGGCGCGACCGCCGGCATGCACGTCCGTCTCGCGGGCCCCTCGGGCTACCTGCCCCGGCCCGACGTCGTCGCCGACGCCCAGCGCCGCGCGGCGGCGACCGGCGGCTCGGTGACCGTGACCGAGGACGCCCGCGCCGCCCTCGACGGTGCGGACGTCCTGGCCACGGACACCTGGGTGTCGATGGGCCAGGAGAACGAGGCCCTCGACCGCGAGGCCCCGTTCGTGCCGTACGCCATCACCGAGGCCGCGCTCGCGGCCACCGGCACCGACCCGGTGGTGCTGCACTGCCTGCCCGCCTACCGCGGCAAGGAGGTCGAGGCCTCCGTCCTGGACGCGCCGACCTCGGCGGTCTGGGACGAGGCCGAGAACCGGTTGCACGCCCAGAAGGCGCTGCTGGTCTGGCTGCTCGAGCACGCCCGGGGCGAGCGATGAGCGCGGGGCCCGCCGGGACGGGTCGGGGGCCGGGGCGGGAGGAGCGCCCGGTCGTGCGCAGCAAGGCCGCCCGGCAGGCCGCGGTGGTGGACACCATCACCCGACGGGCCGTCCGCTCGCAGACCCAGCTCGGCGAGAGCCTGGCCGCGGCCGGGTACGTGGTCACCCAGGCCACCCTGTCCCGCGACCTCGTCGAGGTCGGCGCGGTCAAGGTCCGCCACGGCGACGGCACCCTGGTCTACGCCGTGCCCGGCGAGGGCGGCGACGCGAGCCCGGTGGCCGACGTCGGCGAGGACGTCCTGGGGGCCCGGCTGGCCCGACGCTGCGCGGAGCTGCTGGTCAGCGCCGAGGCCTCGGCCAACCTCGTGGTCCTGCGCACGCCCCCGGGAGCGGCCCAGTTCCTCGCCTCGGCGGTCGACCACGCCGTCGTGTCCGGCGTCCTGGGCACCATCGCGGGCGACGACACCGTCCTGGTCATCACCCGCGAGCCGGACGGCGGGGCCGCGGTGGCGCAGCGGTTCCTCGAGCTCAGCGACCCGCAGTCGGCCTGACCCCGCGGCCCGGACGCGCCACCTGACAAGGTGGTCCCCCGGTGGGGGCACCGGCCTCCAGCACCTCAGCGGGCACCGCCCCCCAGCACCTCAGCGACAGGAGCACACGTGAGCACGAGCCCCCAGACCGGCCCCGGCACCACCGCGGGAGGCGCCCTGTGGGGTGGCCGGTTCGCGAGCGGGCCCTCCGACGCGCTGGCCGCGCTGAGCGTGTCGACCCACTTCGACTGGGTGCTGGCCCCGTACGACCTGCGCGCCTCGGCCGCCCACACCCTGGTGCTGCACCGGGCCGGCCTGCTCGACGACGAGCAGCGGGACGGCCTGCTGGGCGGGATCGCGGAGCTGACCGCGGACGTCGCCGCGGGCACCTTCGCCCCGGCCCCCACCGACGAGGACGTCCACAGCGCTCTCGAACGGGGCCTGATCGAGCGGCTCGGCCCCGACCTCGGGGGCCGGCTGCGAGCCGGGCGCAGCCGCAACGACCAGGTCGCGACCCTGCTCCGGATGTGGTTGCGGGACGCCCTGCGCCAGGTGGCCGGTCAGGTCGGCCGGCTGGTCGAGGCGCTGCTGCTGCAGGCCGAGGCCCACCCCGAGGCACCGATGCCGGGACGCACCCACCTGCAGCACGCCCAGCCCGTGCTGCTGGCCCACCACCTGCAGGCCCACGGCTGGGCGCTGCTGCGCGACATCGGCCGGATGCAGGACCTCGACGCCCGCGCCGACGCCAGCCCCTACGGCTCGGGCGCCCTCGCCGGGACGTCGCTCGGCCTGGACCCCGCTCTGGTGGCGACCGAGCTCGGGTTCTCGCGCCCGGTCGAGAACTCCATCGACGGCACGGCGTCGCGCGACCTCGCGGCCGAGGCGGCCTGGGTGCTGGCCATGACGTCGGTCGACGTGTCGCGCCTGGCCGAGGAGGTCGTCATCTGGACGACGCACGAGTTCGGGTTCGCCCGGCTCGACGACGCCTGGGCCACGGGCAGCTCGATAATGCCGCAGAAGAAGAACCCCGACATCGCCGAGCTGGCCCGCGGCAAGACCGGGCGCCTGATCGGCAACCTGACGGGTCTGCTCGCCACCCTCAAGGCCCTCCCGCTCGCCTACAACCGGGACCTGCAGGAGGACAAGGAGCCGGTCATCGACTCCGTGGCCCAGCTGGCGCTCGTGCTGCCCGCGATGGCCGGCATGGTCGCCACGCTGCGCTTCGACACCGATCGGCTGGCGGCGCTGGCCCCGGCCGGGTTCTCGCTGGCCACCGACGTGGCGGAGTGGCTCGTGCGGGAGGGCGTGCCGTTCCGGGTCGCCCACGAGGTCGCCGGGGCCTGCGTGCAGACCTGCGAGCAGCGCGGGATCGAGCTGCACGAGCTGTCCGACGAGGACCTCGCGGCCATCAGCCCCCACCTGCGTCCCGACGTCCGGACGGTGCTGGACGTGGCCGGGGCGATCGCCTCCCGCGACGCCGTCGGCGGCACCGCTCCCGTGCGGGTCACCGAGCAGCGGACGGCTCTGCGTGAGCAGCTGGGCGAGGCCCTGAGCTGGGCCGGGGGGCCGCAGCAGGCGTGAGCCCTGACGCCGCGACCCTGCTGCGCGGCCGCGGTCTGCAGGTGGCCCCGCGGCTGCTCGACGCCGTGGTCACCAGCGTGGTCGACGGCGCCCGGGTGTCGGTGCGGGTGAGCGAGGTCGAGGCCTACGAGGGCGCCGACGACCCCGGCTCGCACGCGTTCCGGGGGCCCACGGCTCGCAACGCGGTGATGTTCGGCCCGCCGGGACGGCTGTACGTGTACCGCCACCTGGGTCTGCACCACTGCGTCAACGTCGTCTGCGGACCGACGGGGACGGCGTCCGCGGTCCTGCTGCGGGCAGGGGAGGTGGTCGAGGGCGAGGACGTCGCCTGGCAGCGGCGGACCACCGGTCGCGGGGTCTGCCGACGGCGGGTGGACCTGGCGCGCGGGCCCGCCCGGCTGGCCGTCGTGCTGGGTCTGACGCGCGAGCACGACGGGACGGACCTGCTGGACGACGGGAGCCCCGTCTCGCTGACGCCGGGCGCCGGCCAGGGGGAGCGGGTCCGGACCGGTGGTCGTGTCGGGGTGAGCGGGGTCGGCGGCGACGCCTCGGTCCACCCCTGGCGGTTCTGGCTGCCGGACGACCCCACCGTGTCGGCCTACCGCCGGGCCTGAGCGCACGGCGCCGCGCCCCGAACGCCTCCGCCGCCGGGCGCCGGGGCCGCGTACCGTGCCTCCCAGCCGTGGGCGGACCGGGGGAGCCCGGTGCGTCCGCGCCGACCCGGCCCGCGGGGCCACCCGACGCACTTCGTCCCAGGAGGAGCCACGTGAGCACGTCCACCGGCACGGTCTGGCAGGACCTCGAGCGGAGGGGCCTGGTGGCGGTCAGCACGCCGGTCGAGGCCCTGCAGGCCGAGCTGTCCGAGGGGCCCGTGTCGCTGTACTGCGGCTTCGACCCCACCGCCGCCAGCCTCCACGTCGGGCACCTGACGCAGGTACTGACGCTGCGGCGGTTCCAGCTGCACGGTCACCGGCCCTACGCCCTCGTCGGCGGGGCGACGGGGTTGATCGGCGACCCCCGCCCCACCTCGGAGCGCACGCTGCACCCGCAGGAGCAGGTGCAGGAGTGGGTCGGTCGTATCCGCGACCAGCTGACACCGTTCCTCGACTTCGAGGGGCCGGCCGCAGCGCAGATGGTGAACAACCTGGACTGGCTCGGGGGCATGAGCGCCCTGGAGCTGCTGCGGGACGTGGGCAAGCACTTCCGGGTCAGCAAGATGCTGGCCAAGGAGTCCGTGAGCGCCCGGCTCAACAGCGAGCACGGCATCAGCTACACGGAGTTCAGCTACCAGCTGCTCCAGGCGGCCGACTTCCTCGAGCTCTACCGCAGGCACGGGGTGCGGCTGCAGACGGGTGGGTCCGACCAGTGGGGCAACCTGACCGCCGGCGTCGACCTGCTGCACCGGGTCGAGCGGCAGTCGGTGCACGCGATGGGCACCCCGCTGGTGACCAAGGCCGACGGGACCAAGTTCGGCAAGTCCGAGGGGGGAGCCGTCTGGCTCGACCCCGAGCTGACGAGCCCGTACGCGTTCCACCAGTTCTGGCTCAACAGCGCCGACGAGGACGTGCTGCGGTACCTCGGGTACTTCACGTTCCTCGACGACGACGAGACGGCACAGCTGGCGGTCGAGGTCGCCGAGCGACCTTACGGCCGGGCCGCCCAGCGTCGGCTCGCCGCGGAGGTGACGGCGCTGGTGCACGGACCGGACGCCGTGACCTCGGTCGAGGCGGCCGCCAGGGCGCTGTTCGGCGGTGAGGACCCCCGGGGGGTGGACGAGCGCACCCTGGTCGACGCGGCGGCCGAGCTACCGCGGGCGACGCTGCCGGTCGGGGCGAGCGTGGTGGACGCGCTCACCGAGACGGGCCTGTCGCCGAGCCGCTCCGCCGCGCGCCGGTCGATCGGCGAGGGCGCGGTGCACCTGAACAACGCCAAGGTGACGGAGGAGGACGCCGTCCTGTCGGCGGACGACTTCGTCCACGGTCGGGTCGCCGTCCTCCGGCGGGGTCGCAAGACCCTGGCCGCGGTGATGGCGCCGGCGTGAGCGGGCCGCATCGGATGATCATGGCTCTGACCAGCCGATTTGACCCGCAGGACGCACGCCCGTAACTTTCTCATCGCCGCCCCACAGGGAGCGCCGAACACCGAAAGGTGGTCGGCCCCGACACAGGCCCAGGTCACCGCAAGGTGAGTGCGCCGGGCGGCCACGAGCCCCAGAAAGACCTTCGCGGGTCCAGACGGTGAGCATCTGCTCCTTGAGAACTCAACAGCGTGCCAAAAATTGATGCCAGATATGTTCGGCCTGGCGTTCTTCTTCGGGAGGCGTCGGTGTCGATTCGTTATGGTGGTGGCCTCCTTTGCCGGGGGTCACTTTATGCCGAGATCAATCACGCAGATGTCCCATGTGCCTTCGGGTGTGTGGGGGTTATGCATCTATGGAGAGTTTGATCCTGGCTCAGGACGAACGCTGGCGGCGTGCTTAACACATGCAAGTCGAACGGTGAAGCCCTT
>JBBSQH010000077.1:0-20104 GCA_038258055.1 Actinomycetales bacterium | reverse complement strand
GCCCACGCCCGGGGCGCCCGGCCCCCGCCCCCCACGCCGCCCCCGGGGGCCCCCGCCCGCCCCCCCGGCGGTCCGGCCCCCCCCCCCCCCCCCGGCCCCGCCCGCGGGGGGGCGCCCCCCGGGGGGCCCCCCCCCCCCCCCCCCCCCCCGCCCCGGCCGCGGGGGGCCCCCCCCGGGGGGGCCGCCCCCCCCCGTCGGCGGTGCTGGGGAACCGGTCAGGCGAACCTGGCGCGCAGCTCCTCGGCGATCTCCATGAGCTCGGCCCGGACGTCCGCGTCCTGGACGGTCGCGACCTGGTCCTCGAACCGGTCGAGAGCCCGGTCCACGGCCGCCGCGTTGTCACGGTCGGACGCGCGCTCGGCCGCCACGACCTGGGCGTCCAGGCGCGAGTGCTGCGCCCGGCTCAGGTCGCCGTCGGCGTACATGGCGTCCAGCTCGCCGGAGATCCCGGCGAACGTGATGAGCACCGTGAACGTCATGGACTCCGTCGTGACGTGACCGGCGACGTCGGTCGCGGTGACCTCGACCGTGTGGGTGCCGCGGCTCGGCACCCAGGTGGTCTCGGCGTCCACGGCCTCACCGTCGACGAGCACCTCGACCGAGGCGACGCCGGACGTGGCGTCGGTGGCGGTGACGGCCAGGTCGACCGTCTCCCCCTGCTCCACCTCGGCGCCGTCGGTGACCCCGGACACCTCGACCACTGGAGCCGTCGTGTCCAGCTGCACGGTGAGCGGCTCGTGCGTGGTGACGTTGCCCGCCTCGTCCGTGGCGCGGACGTGGACGACGTAGCTGCCGTCCTCGCTCACCACCACCGGCTCGGTGTGCTCGACCCACTCGCCGTCGTCGACCCGGTGCTCGACCAGGACGTCACCCTCGCTGTCGTCGGTGGCGGTGGCCGACACCGTCACCGGCGACGTCCACCAGCTCTCGAGCCCGTCGGGCTCGGCCGGCGACACCGTGACGTCCAGCTCGGGTGCCGTGGTGTCCGGCTCCTCCTCGTCGGTCGTGACGCGGAAGAAGTCGAAGTCGACCACGACGGGCTCGACCTGGGCCGGTCCGATCGCCATGACGCCGACGTTCGTGAGCGCGGCGTCGTTGGTGACCGGGGCCCCCAGCGACGTCCAGTTCACGCCACCGTCGCTGACCCAGCCGGAGTACGAAGACCCCTCCTTGGTCAGGCGCAGGTAGAAGTACCCCGACTCGGCGGTCTCGGCGATGTCGAGGCTCCGGTTGCCGCCGTTGCCGAACTGCGCGTTGCGCTCCGACACCAGCTCGGCACCGAGGCTGGTGGCCGCCGTGGGCGCGTTGTTGGCGACCACGTCGAGCTTGACGTAGTTGTCGTCGTCGCCGTAGGCGATGAGGCCCGCGAGCTGCCACTGGTGCTTCATGGTGGCCCGCAGCCGGGTCTCGACCGTCCAGTCACCGTCACCGAGGTCCTGCAGCACGAAGTTGCGGGGGTCCTCGTTGGCGGTGCCGTTGATGTCACCGGGCTGGGTGGTGATGCTCAGGTGGCCGTCGGCCACCTCGAGCGCGTTGCCGTCGGCACGCACGACGGCGTCCCAGCGGCAGGTGTCCAGCGCGGTGCCTTCGAACTCGTCGGACGGCTCCAGCTCGACCGGCTCGGCCCCCTCGACCGCGAGGTCGAAGGAGTCGTAGGCCACCGAGACCTGGCTGGTGCCGGTGTCACCGGCGGCCAGCACGCCCAGGGTGGCGTCGGCCTTGACGGGCGCGGTGCCCGTCAGGTTGGTCCAGGCCTGGCCGTCCAGGGAGTACGCCGCACGCAGCGCGTCCCCGTCGCGGGTGAGCCTGAGCCACAGCGTGTCCGTGCCCGCGGGCATGTTGAGGTTGTTCTGGTGCCAGGTGCGGGTCCCACCGGTCTCGGTGGCGAACTCCAGGAACCGGGAGCCGTTGTTGCTGCGGGTGTAGGCGACCTTGGTGTACTCGTCGTCGCTCGCGTGCAGCATCAGGCCGCCGTGCTGCCACTCGCGCGTGTGCGCCAGCGTCAGCTTGGTGGTGGCCTGCCAGTCGCCGTCGGGGGCCGCCTGGCCCACGAAGGAGATGGGACCGGTGTTGGCCCCGTCGATGTCTCCCTGCGGGACGGGCAGGCGCAGGGCCCCGTCGCTGACCGTCACGGGCAGGCCGGGGGCCTGACGGACGGTGGTCCAGCGGTCGGTGTCGAGCGTGTCCCCGTCGAAGGTGTCAGCGGAACCGGTGACGCACGGGGGCAGCGGCTCGGGGTCCGGCTCGGGGTCCGGGCCTCCCTCGACGATGGTGAAGTCCGAGAACTGCACCTGCATCCGGGCTGCCGGGCTGTGGGCCGTGACGAACAGGCCGATGTCCTGCAGGCTGGCGGCGCCGGGCAGCGCGACCGGCCCGCCGATCGGCGTGAACGTCACGCCGTCGCGGCTGGAGGACGCCTGGTAGGTCGCCCCGTCCCGGACGATGCGCACCCAGTTCGGGACGCCCGAGACCCCGCCGGCGGTGGACGCGTTGAGCGTCCCGTTGCCGTCCGAGTCCCGCAGCCACTCCACACCGTTGTTCGGGCGGACGCCCAGGGCGCCGTAGCCCGACGACAGACCCGGCTCCGCGATGTTGTTGCGGACCATGAGGCCCGCCTTCGCGTTGTTGTTGCCGCCGGTGATCGAGTCGACCCGGACCGTCGCGGTCCACTGCTCACCCGACGCCCCGCCCGGCTGGTAGGCCGAGCCGTACTCGTCGACCGTGTTCCACATGTTGGCGCCGCCCGAGTTGATCACCCAGGTGTCGCCGTCGGGCCGGTCGAAGGTGGCCGCCGCGTTCGGGTGGCTGTAGGTCTGCCAGCCCGCGAGCAGGTCACCGACGTCGAACTGCACGACGCGTGAGGTCGTGCTGACGCCGTCGCCGTTGGTGGCCACCGCCTCGACGAGGTAGCGACCCTCATCCTCCGGCGTCCAGACGACCTCGTAGGGAGCGGTGTCGTCGGAGCCGACGACCTCGCCGTCCACGAGGAACTCCACCTCGGTGATGCCGTGGTCGGCGTCCGCGGCGTCGGCGGTGAGGGTCACCGGTCCGACCTCCTCCACGACGCCGTACGGCTCGGGGGAGGTGATGGTGACCGAGGGGACGGTGGTGCCGGAGACGCCCGGGCCGACGGCCTCGATGAAGTTGACCCGACGGTTGCCCTCACCGGGCAGCACGACGAACAGCTCGAACGACTCCCCCGGGTCGGTGACGTCGACGGTCACGTCGCTGAAGCGCGTGAGCCCCAGTCCGGGAACCTCGGCGCTGCCGACGAGCTGGCCGTCCGGCGAGCCGGCGCGCAGCTCGACCGTGCCGCCCTGGGAGCTGGCGGCGCGGACGACGATCGCGTCCACCCCGGTCAGGTTGACGACGTCGTAGGAGAACCATGCGCCGTTCGCCCCGTCGAGCGACTCGCCGTGGCCGGCGACGTCGCGGGACTCGTTGACCGTGATGCCCTCGTCCGCGGTGCGGAACTCCGCCTCACGGAGCCGGGGGAAGACCCGGACCGTGTCGCTGCCGGTGAGCACCGGCTGTCCGCCCGCGCCCTCGTCGCTGTAGCGCGCGTCGATGACGTAGAAGATGTTCTCGTCGGGCGCGTGACCACCCAGCGACGTCTCGACCGACCCGGTGAGGCCGTTCGAGGGCGCCGTCGGGTGGGCGTGGTAGTCGTGCCCGAGGGCCGGGGTGACGACGACGTCCTCGGGGTCGACCTCGTCCTCGGCGTCGGTGACCGCCACCTGCCAGGAGATGGTCGTCCCGAAGTCGAAGAAGGACCCGTCCGGCGGCCCCTGGATCTCTACCACCGGCTGCGTGTTGCCGACGGTGATGGGTGTGGTCACCGTGCCGGTCTTGCCGGCGGGGTCGGTGACGGTGAGGCGGGCGTCGTAGCGCCCGTTCTCGGTGTAGGTGTGGGAGGTCTCCACCCCTGTGGCGTCGGTCGTGCCGTCGCCGTCGAAGTCCCAGGCGTACTCCAGCGCCTCGCCCTCGGGGTCGGTGCTGCCCGCGGCCGAGAACTCGACCGCCAGGGGGGCCTGGCCCGAGGTCGGCTCCACGTCCATGTCGGCCACCGGCGAGCGGGAGCCCGAGATGTAGTCGATGCGGTGCAGCCCGGAGTCCGGGTTGTCACGGCCGTAGCCGCCGCCCCAGTCCAGGACGTACATCGAGCCGTCCGGCCCGAACAGCGAGTCGATCGGCGCGCGGAACTGCGTCTGCGGCAGGAACGGGTTGACCTTCTCGACCGCCTCGCCGGGCACGTAGTCCTCGGTCGTGGCCTCGGGGTCGAGCACGAAGGAGAACATGTCGTTGCGAGCCCAGTCGTAGAAGAAGGGCTTGCCGTCGAAGTACTCGGGGAACTTGGTGTCGGACTCCAGCTCCTCGTCGTAGCGGTAGGTGGGGCCGCCCATGGGGGCGAGCCCGCCGCCCTGGTTGAGCCCGGAACCCTGGTCGGAGGCGCGCTGGTAGCCGTAGTACACGTCGGCCGGGAGGGCCGGCGGCAGGTCCTGGACACCGGTGTTGTGGATCGAGTCGTTGACCGGCGCATCGCAGTCGAAGTAGTCACCGACCGAGGCCGGGCTGGTCAGGTAGTTGACGTCACGGAAGGGCTCGTTGTCCCCCATGCAGAGCGGCCAGCCGTAGTTGCCCGGCTCGGTGATCCAGTTCCACTCCGCGATGCCGGCCGGGCCACGCGTCGCCGGGGCGTCGCTGTTGTTGTCCGGCGAGTAGTCCGCCATGCCCACGTTGCCGGTGTCCGGGTCGACGTAGAAGCGGAACGGGTTGCGGAAGCCCATGGCGTAGATCTCGGGCTTGATCAGCGACTCGTCCTTGTCGGCCGCCCACTCGGTGTCGACGAGGTTGCCCTCGGGCACCGTGTAGGAGCCGTCCGGCTCGGGGTGGATGCGCAGCAGCTTGCCGCGCAGGTCGTTGGTGTTGGCCGAGGTGGCGCGCGCGTCCCACAGCATCGTCGAGGACTCGTGCAGCGGCGCGTACCCGCCGGAGGGCTCCGAGTGCGGGTTCACGTCGTCGCCGACGCCCAAGTACAGGTTGCCGTCAGGGCCGAAGCGCAGCCCACCGCCGGTGTGACCCGGCTCGTCGGGCAGCCGGCTGGCAGGCACCTCCATGACGACGACCTCGGAGGCCGGGTCGATCGTCCCGGACGTGCCGTCCATGGTGAACCGCGAGATGCGGCTGAAGAAGTTCTCCGGGTCGGAGTTGTCGGCCGTGTCCGGCGAGTAGTAGACGAAGACGTGGCCGTTGTCGTCGAACGCGGGGTCCAGCGCGATACCGAGCAGGCCGTCCTCACCGCCGGAGTAGACGTCGAGCTCGACCGCAGTGGTGGTGGTCTGCGTGGCCGGGTCGTAGACGCGGATCTGGCCGCGGACCAGCTCGGTGAAGAACACCCGCCCGTCGGAGGCGACGTCGATGGCGAAGGGCGCGGACGTGTTCGAGTCCAGCGTCACCCTCTCGTACTCGCTCCAGTCGCTGCCGCCGCAGTCGCCCTCGGCCAGGTCGGCCGCCCACTCGACGCCACCCAGGATGTGCTGGACGAGGTCGGGCTCGTCGGTGAAGTGGGCGCCGAAGTGGCCCATGCCGGTCATCCATGCCTTGCCGCCGTCGTAACCGCGGCACCAGGAGATCGGGTGGTCGTAACCCATGGCGTTGCCGCCCGGGTCGTACGTCGACTCGTCCATCGTGGCCAGGACGTGCGCCTCGCCGCGGACGTTGGCCGAGTAGTTGTACCACTCGTCCGCGCGGTCCCAGCGCTGCGGCAGGTGCTCCGTCGAGGGGTGCGTCTGGTCCTCGACGACCACGGTGCCGGGCAGGCCGGGGCTGTTGCCGGTGGCGGCGTGACCGGGCATCAGCGCGCCGATCATCTCGTCCCACCACTCGTAGCTGCCGCGCATGTCGGTGGCGTTGTGGATGGCGACGATGCCGCCCCCGGCCTGCTGGTAGCGCTCCAGCGCGGCCTTCTCCTCCGCGTTCCACGGGTCGCCGGAGGTCTGGAACATGACCAGGGCGTCGAACTGCGCCAGGTCCTCGTCGTTGAAGATCGACGAGTCCTCGGTGTGCGTCGAGTCGATGCCGGCTTCCTCGAAGGCCGCCTGGAGCACGGGGGTGCCCTCGACGATGGCTTCGGTGTGCCGGAACTGGGTGGTCTTGGTGAAGATGAGGACGTTGGCGTCGGCCTCCTCCTCCACCACCACTGCTGATGCGGGTGCGGCGGCGGCCGTGGTGGCCGCCAGCAGCGCGGCGAGGCCGGTGGCGACGAGGCCGCCTACCCGGGTACGCCGTGGTCGTGGCTCGTGCATGTCTGCTCCTGGTGTCGTCGGTGACATCGCGGACGCGTCCCTGCGTCGCGGAGCCCCATGACCGGGCGCGCACGACGCGACCCTGGCCTCGGGGTGGTGCGGGGTCTGGGTCAGGCGGTGACCTCCCGGAGGAACGCGAGGCCGTCGACGGCGATGTCGTCCTGGGACTCCGCCAGCGGCCGCCAGATGGAGGCGGCCGTGGCGATCGTCGCGTTGTCGGGGGTGAAGGACTCGATGCAGAGCGGGCCCTGGTAGTCGGCGCGCCGCAGCGCGGCCACGAACCCCACCCAGTCCAGGTGGTCGCGGCCGGGGGTGCCCCGGTCGGTGGCACTCACCTGCACGTGGGCGATGCGAGGGCCGGCGGCGGCGACCGTGGCCGAGAGGTCCTGCTCCTCGATGTTCATGTGGTAGCTGTCCAGCAGCACGCCGACCGCCTCGACGGGTAGGTCCTTCACCGCGTCCAGCACCTGGCCGACCGTGGTCAGGAACGACGTCTCGTACCGGTTGAGCGGCTCCACGGCGATCCGGACGCCCGCGGACAGCGCGTGCTCGGCGACCGGCGCCAGCGCCTCGGCCCACCGCTTCGTGGCCTCGAGGTGCTGGCCCCGGTCCAGGCGCCAGGTGCGTCCCACGGAGGCGTAGGCGGGGCCCCCGATGACCCGCGCCCCCACCGTGGCGGCGACGTCGACGACGCCGCGCAGGTAGTCCTGGGTGCGGCGGACGGTGGCGTCGTCGGTGTCGACGAGCTCCCGCCCCTCACCCATGACCAGGCACACCGTGGCGCCCAGACCGAGGTCGTCCAGCACCGTGCGTGCGGCCGCCGGGTCCCACTCGCCCAGGTTCTCGACCGGCAGCTCGATGACGTCGAAGCCCCAGCCGCGTACGCGCGGCGCGAGCTCGAGGAGGTCGGCGTCGCGCAGGGGGGACCGCCACAACCAGGTGGAGACCCCGATCCGGTACGTCACGCCGACTCCTTCGTCAGGTGGTGCTGGGCTGCTCGCTCGTGCTGCTCCCTGGAGCCCGGGGCCGGCCGCGGTGTCGCGCCGCGACCGGTCCCGGGGGTCAGGGGGTGGTGCGTCGTGCGTGGTGCGTCAGCGGTCCTGCCACGCCTCGGGGTAGCCGGGCAGGTCCTCGCCGCCGAACTTGGCGTAGTGCAGGCTCGGCATCTCGGCGTTCTGCTCCAGGAACTGCGCGAGCGTGTCCTGGGTCACCGGCTCCTGCGGCAGGATCCACTCCGACGGGACCTCCTCGCCGGCGAAGATGTCGACGGCCGCCTCGATCGGGGTGCGCCACTGGAAGTTGGAGTAGACGGGGGCGACCGCGGTCATGCCCGTCTCGTCCCACTTGCGCAGGAAGCTCATCTCGTCCTCGCCGACCATGACGGGGTAGTCCGCGCCGGCGTCCTCGAACGCCTCGACGGCCGCGACTGCGCCGTCACCGGCGTCCATCCAGATGCCGTCCACGTCGCCGCGCTGGATGTACTGCGTGACGAGGTCCTTGATCTGGGCCGCGTCTCCGCCGGTGAACTCGTCACCGAGGACCTCCAGCTCGGAGTCGGCGAAGATCTGCTGGGCGGCGGCCCAGCGGTTCTCGAGCACGTCGACGCCGGGGAGGATCCGCAGCGCCAGGACGGTGCTGCCGGGCTCCAGGTTCTCGACCAGGAACTCGGCGCCGTCGGCGCCGTAGGCGTAGCCACCGATCGGGTGGATGTAGGTGGTCATGCAGTCGGTGTTGACGCCGCGGTCGAACACGATGACCGGCACGCCGCTGGCGCAGGCCGCCTCGACGGCCGGGGTCAGGGTGGCCGTCGTCGACGGGGAGATGATGATCGCGCCGCAGTCGCCGGCGTCGACGAAGGACTGGATGTCGGAGATCTGCTGGTTGTCGTCGTCGGCGGCGTCGGCGACGCGGAACTCACCGATCAGCCCCTCCTCCTGGTACACCGCGACCTGCTCCTGCATCGTGATGAAGCCGGTGACGCGCCACGGGTTGGACACCGAGGCGTTGGAGAAGCAGATGTCCTGCGGGCCCTCCGCGGCGAACTCGGCCGTGTCGACCATCTCGGGCTCGATGGCCTGAAGCCACGGGGTGGCGGCGTCGCCCTCGGGCTCGATGTCGCGCTGGGCGAGCTCGGCCTCGTAGTCGGCCTGGACGAAGAACTCGCCCTCGGCGGGGCCGTCACCGCCGGCGGCGGCCGACTCGTCGTCGGTCGCGCCCGCGTCGGTGGTCTCGTCCACCACGGGGGCGTCGGCGGCGGGGTCGTCGGTGGGTGCGTCGGTGGAGCAGCCGGCCAGGGCGAGGCTCGCCACGGCGATCGCGGCGAGCACTGTCTTGGTGAGCGGCATCGTTGCCCTCCAGAGGGGGTTGGGTGGGACGTGATGGGGTCGGGCGGTGGATCTCCCGGCTGTGGTCAGCCGGTGGCTACGGGGGTTCGGTCGGGGCCGGCGGGGCCGGCCTCCTCGGTCTGCGCCGGCGGCGGTGGCGGGGAGGTGGCGCGGGAGGAGCCGCGGGCGGCGTACGCCACGGCGGCGATGATGATGACGCCCTGCAGGACCGGCTGGGCGGTGGAGGGTAGGTCCAGCTGCACGAAGAGGCGGCTGATGGCCTCGTAGGTGAGGGCGCCCGCCATGGCGGCCACGACGGTGCCCTTGCCGCCGCCTAGCACGACGCCACCCAGCACCACTGCGGTGATGGCCACGAACTCCAGCCCGGTGCCGACCTGCGCCGTGACCCCGGCGAAGCCCCCGATGAGAACGGCGGCCAGGGTCGCCATGACGCTGGAGATGACGAACGCGATGGTGCGGACCTGCCACACCCTGACCCCGGCGTAGGCGGCCGCGACGTCGTTGTCCCCGGTGCTCATCAGGGTCCGCCCGAACGGGGCCCGCATCAGCAGGACCGCGAGGACGCCGACGGCGATCGCGATGAGCAGGGCCCAGGGCAGCTGCCGGACCACGGGCATGTCGATGCCGCCGCGGCCCCACTGCCGGAAGGACTCCGACAGGGCCCCGGTGGGCGCCCCGCCGGTCCAGAGCCGGACCGCGCCGTTGAGCACCAGCAGCATGCCGAGGGTCGCGATGAACGACGGCACGCGCAGCAGGGTCGTCACCAGGCCGTTGACCAGCCCGACGAGGACACCGTAGCCGATCATCAGCAGCATGACCGGGAGCGTGCGGCTCTCCTCGCCGTCGATGAGCCGAGCGGCGATGACGACCTGGGCCCCGACGAGGGCTCCGACCGACAGGTCGAACTCCCCGGAGACGATGACGAAGTACTGCCCGATGGCCAGGACGATCAGCGGCGCGGCGGCGCGCAGGAAGGTCATCAGGGACGGTGGCTCCGCGAAGCTCGGGTTGAGGGCCGTGATGGCGACCAGCACCACGACGAGCAGCGCGAAGATGGTCGCCGAGCCGCTCGTGGCCCGGCCGAGGCCGTTGCGGACGCTCTGCACGGCGCTCATGCGAGCCCCCCCTGACCGGATCTGCTGTCCTCACGAGGTGGTGGTGGACCGTCGGCGAAGCGTCTGCGGCTGGCGTTCGGGTCGATCTGGCGACGGGCGTAGAGCGCCACCGCGGCGACGATGATCACGCCGCGCAGCACGTCACGGAAGAACGGGTCCACCTGGAGCAGGTTGAACACCGTGTCCAGCGTGGCCAGGATCAGGACGCCCGCGATCGTGCCGGCGATGCCGCCGCGGCCCCCCATGAGCAGGGTCCCGCCGAGCACCACGGCCGCGATCGAGTCCAGGTCGTAGCCGGCGCTGTAGATCTGCACGGCGACCCCGGTGCTGAACCGTGAGGCCAGCAGCAGACCGGCGATGCCGGCCGTGGTGGAGCAGAGGACGTGGGCGAGGATCAGGGTGCGGTCGGTCCGGATGCCCGACAGCCGGGCCACGTCGGTGTTGCCGCCGACCGCGAACATGGCGTAGCCGGGACGGGTCTTGTGCAGCAGCACGTAGGCCGCGACGGCCACCAGCAGCATGATCGCCGTCGACAGCGGGACGACGCCGATCCGGGTGTAGCCGAAGTTCTGGAAGACGGCCCCGGCCTCGCCGGCCGGTCCCTGGTACTGGGTGTCCAGGTAGCCCTTGATGATCAGGCCGACGCCGAGCGTGGTGATGAAGGGGTTGACCTTGGCCTTGGTGACCAGCAGGCCGTTGACGAGGCCCACGCCGGCCGCCACGGCCAGGGCCGCGGCGACGCCCAGCACGATCCGCTCCGGCTGCCCGGCCATGGTGGTGGCACCGACGATGCTGGCCAGCGCCGCGACGTACCCCACGGACAGGTCCAGGGACCGGTTGAGGATGACCAGCGTCTGCCCGATGGCGATGAACCCGAGGACGCTGGTGCGGCTCAGCATGTTGACGACGTTGTTGCCGGCCAGCAGGTTGCCGCCGTCGAGGGCGACCAGGACCGTGCCGATGATGATGATCAGGACGAGGGCCGCGTAGATCATGGCCGTCGTGCCCGCCAGGTGCAGCCGGCGGTAGAACGGCGCCTTCGTCATCGGGCGGCCCCCGGTGCTGGGAGGGGCGGACGTCGTGGTGCTCACTGGGCGCTCACCGTGCCCGTGGCCATGGCCATCACGTCTTCCTCGTCGCAGCCACCGGGCAGCTCACCGCTGATCCGGCCGTCCCGCAGCACCAGGACGCGGTCGGCCATGCCGATCACCTCGGTCAGCTCGGAGGAGATGAGCAGGACGGCGACGCCCTTGGCGCTCTCCTCGCGGATGATCTCGTAGACCGCCTGCTTGGCGCCGACGTCGATGCCCCGGGTGGGCTCGTCCAGCACGAGCACGGCGGGGTCGGTCACCAGCCACTTGGCCAGGACCACCTTCTGCTGGTTGCCGCCGGACAGGAACCGGACCTCGCGCGAGCCGGCGCGGGCCGTGAACTCCAGCGACGACAGGATGCCGGGGATGCCGGCGGAGCGGCGGGTGGCCTGGCGGGGCATGACGGCGTCGAGCACGAGGCGCGCGTTGGCCAGCACGCCCTGTTCCAGGGCCAGCCCCTGGGCCTTGCGGTCCTCGGTGACCAGGGCCAGGCCGGCCCGGACGGCGTCGCGGGGGGAACGCGTCCGGACCGTGGTGCCGTCCACCGCCATCTCGCCCCGGGTGAACGGGGCGGTGCCGAACAGCGCGTTGGCGAGCTCGGTGCGTCCGCTGCCCTGCAGGCCGGCCAGCCCGACGACCTCGCCGGCGCGCACGGTGAGGTCGATGCTGTCCACGTCGGCGTTGCCCGCCCCGGACAGCCGCAGCCGGACGTCGCCGACCGTGCTCGACTCCCGACGGTGCGGGAACCGGGCGCTGACCGACCGGCCGACCATGTTGCGCACGAGCTCGTCCGGGCTGGTGTCGACCGTGTCCACGGTCTGCACCAGGGCCCCGTCCTTGAGCACCGTGATCCGGTCGCACAGGTCGAAGATCTCGACCAGGCGGTGCGAGACGTAGAGGATCGCGATGCCGCGCTCCTTGAGGGTGCGGACGAGCCGGTACAGCAGCTGCACCTCAGCGCCGGACAGCGCCGCGGTGGGCTCGTCCATGCTGATGATCCTCGCGTCGGTCGACAGCGCCTTGACGATCTCGACGACCTGCTGCTGCGCCACCGACAGCGACCCGATGCGGTCGCCCGCCCCGATGCCCCCGACGCCGAGGTCGTGCAGCAGGGCGTCGGTGTCGCGGTTCATCTGCCGGGCGTCGACCAGGCCGAAGCGGCGGGGCTCGCGGCCCAGGTAGACGTTCTCGGCCACCGTGCGCTCCGGCAGCAGGTTGAACTCCTGGAACACCGTCGACACCCCGGCGTGCTGCGCCTGCAGCGGGTGCTCGAAGACGACCTCCCGGCCGTCGACCTCGACGGTGCCCTTGTCGGCCTTCTGCACCCCGGCCAGGATCTTCATCAGCGTCGACTTGCCGGCGCCGTTCTCACCCACGAGCGCGTGGACCTCACCGGCCCGCACCTCCATGTCGACCCCGTGCAGGACGTCGACGCCGAAGAACGACTTGACGATGCCCGTCATCCGCACCAGCGGTCGGCCGGTGTCGGCCGACCCCGGCGACGTCGGGGACCCGGTGGGCGTGGTCGGGGTGCTCATCCGCGGACCTCCGCCCACTGCCCGGTCCGGACCGACGCCAGCACGGCCTCGACCACGTCCACCGACCGCGCGCCGTCGGCGAAGGTCGGCAGGCCGTCGGGGGCGGAGCCGCGGACGGCCTCGGCGGTGTCGGCGACGAAGGCGTCGAAGCAGTCCTGGTAGCCCTGGGCGTGACCGGCCGGCAGCCGGTGGTACCGGGCCGCGTCGGAGCCGGCCGAGTCCGGGTCCCGGACCAGGCACTCGGAGCCGGAGCGGCGGCCGAGCCACAGCTTCTCGGGCTGCTCCTGGTCGAAGGCCAGCGTGCCATCGGACCCGGAGACCTCGAGCAGCAGACGGTTCTTGCGCCCCGGCGAGACCTGGCTGATGACGGTGGCCCCGAGCAGTCCGCCGTCGGTGCGCAGCTGAAGGGTGACGACGTCCTCCGTGGTCACGGCCCGGTCGCCCCGCTGGGGGTTGACGGTCGCCGCCTGGGCGCTGACGGACAGGATCCGGTGCCCGGTGACGAACTCGAGCAGGTCGCACCAGTGGGAGCCGATGTCGGCGAAGGCCCGGCTGCTGCCCCCGAGGGCGGGGTCCACGCGCCAGTTGTCGTCCTGGGCGCCGGTGAGCCAGTCCTGCAGGTAGGACCCGTGCGCCAGCGTCAGCCGACCCAGCCCACCCTCGCGGACCCGCTGGCGGGCCTCCCGGACCATCGGGTGGAAGCGGTAGACGAAGGGCACGGCACCGACGGTCCCGGCGGCGGCCTGCGCGGCGAGCAGCTCGCGGGCCTCGGTGGCCGACGTGGCGAGCGGCTTCTCGCACACCACGTGCTTGCCCGCGGCCAGCGCGGCCATCGCCACCTCGTGGTGCAGGTGGTTGGGCGTGCAGACGTGGACCACGTCGACATCCGCCGCCGCCACCAGCGCGGCGACGTCGTCGTAGCCCCGCTCCGCGCCCAGCCGACCGGCCGCGTCGGCCGACCCGCTGGCGCTGCCCGTGGTGACACCGACCACCCGCCCGCCGGAGACGAGCACGGACCGTGCGTGCACACGGCCCATGAATCCGGCGCCGACTATCCCGGCGCGGTATCCGGCAGCCGGGGACACCGGCGTCGCACCGAGGTGCGAGGCAGGAGTCGCTCTGACCGCGTCCATGAGGCCCACACCGACGAACGTACGAGTACTTCCGCCGGCCGTCAAGCAAAAGGTGCGCCTACCCGGAGCGATACCCGCGTCTGGCAAGTTCCAGGTCGGTCGCATATCGTCCGAACATGGGTACCACCGTGACCGACCCCTGGGCCGCCCCAGGTGGGGCGGGACAGCTGCTGTCGCTGCTGCGGGACGGTGTGCCGCGGACCCGGTCCGAGCTCGCCGTGATGACCGGCATGTCGCGTTCCACCGTGGCCCAACGGGTCGACGCCCTGCTCAGCAGCCAGCTGATCGGTCCGGCCGGGGACGCCGTCTCGACCGGCGGGCGCCCCCCGACGCAGTTCGCGTTCAACCCCGCCTCCGGGGTCGTGCTGGCGGCGGACCTCGGCGCCACCTACGCCCGGATGGGTGTCACCGACCTCGCCGGTCGTCTGCTCGACGAGGTCCGCGAGGACCTGGACATCGCCGCCGGCCCCGACCACGTGCTGGGCTGGGTCATCGACCGCGGCCGCACCCTGGTGGACCGGGTGTCGACCAGCGGGCAGCGCCTCGTGGGGGTCGGTGTCGGGCTCCCGGGTCCGGTGGAGCACGCGACCGGCCGGCCGATCCACCCGCCGATCATGCCCGGCTGGGACGGTTACGACGTGGTGGCCAGGCTGCAGGGTGACCTGGGTCCTGTCGCCGTCGTCGACAACGATGTCAACGTCATGGCCCTGGGCGAGCACTTCTCCACCTGGCCCGGCGAGGACCACCTCGTGTTCGTCAAGGTCAGCACGGGCATCGGCTCCGGCATCATCTCCGACGGGCAGCTGCGTCGGGGGGCGCAGGGCGCCGCGGGCGACCTCGGGCACATCCAGGTCCCCCACGCCGACGACGTGCTGTGCCGCTGCGGCAACACCGGCTGCCTCGAGGCCGTCGCCGGCGGCGCCGCGCTGGTCACCCGGTTGGCCGCCAAGGGGCTGGACATCCGCAACAGCCGGGACATCGCCGCCCTGGCCCGCGGCGGCAACATCGAGGTGGTGCAGGTGCTCCGCGAGGCCGGTCGCTACATCGGCGAGGTGCTGGCGAACGTGGTGAGCATGCTCAACCCGTCGGTCATCGTCGTGGGCGGCTCGCTCGCCAGCGCGGGCGAGCACCTGCTCGCGGGGGTGCGGGAGGTCGTCTACCGCCGCTCCCTGCCGCTGGCCACCCAGCACCTTCGCATCGTGCCCGGCAGCACCGGTGAGCACGCCGGGATCATCGGCTCGGCCGTCATGGTCATCGAACGGGTCCTGTCCCCCGGAGAGGTCGACCGCGTCGTCGGCTGAACGGGCCCGGAGCACCGGGTCCGCGGGAGACATCCCACCCGCTCGACACGCCGGTTAACGCCGTGGTCACAGCAGGTTTTGCTTGACCGTCGTCATAACCCGAACATAGATTCGACCCGCGGCCCGTTGTGGCCGTGGCGCCTCGAGGACGAGGTGTCGACACCGGGGGGGCACCGCTGCCCTCCCCGTCGAGGAGGATCGATGCCCCACCGCCTGACCCCCCGCCGCTGGGCGGGGCTGCCGGTACTCACCGGCCTCGCCCTCGTGGCCTCGCTCGGCGTCGCGGCCCCCGCGTCCGCCGTGGTGGCCGACGACCCGCTGCCCCCGCAGGAGCCCGGCGCCACGATGCGCACCTACAGCACCGGGCAGGCGCTCGGCGCCCTGTGCCCCATCAAGGCCGGGTCGACGCCCAACGTCGACCGCCTGATCCCGGTGGTCGACCTGAGCACCGCCGAGGACTTCGGGTTCGAGGACAACTTCCTCACCACGGTCGACGCCAACCTGACGGTCCCGGCCGACGGCGAGTACACGTTCCGGCTGACCAGCGACGACGGGTCGCGGCTGAGCATCGACGGCCAGGTGGTCGTCGACCACGACGGCCTGCACGGCGCCGAGCCCAAGGAGGGCACGGTCACGCTGACCGCCGGCGTCCACGTGATGTTCGTCGAGTTCTTCGAGGCCGGCGGTGGGCAACAGCTGACCCTGGAGTGGCGTGCCCCCGGCGCGAGCGCGTTCAGCCTCGTCCCCACGTCGGCCATGAGCACCGAGGCCGGTGTGGTGCGGGTGACCGCCCCCGGCACGAAATACTGCGAGGGCGCCGAGGACACCGCCGGCGACGGTCTCAAGCTGGACTCCGTGCACCCGGGCTACGACCTCGTCGACCTGCGCCCTGACGGCTTCGAGCCGATGGTGTCGGGCCTGGACCTGACCGACGACGGCGAGCTGGTGGTCCTGACCTCCGGCGCCGTCAGCCCGGCCGGGTACCCGGACGAGCCGACCCCGGGCGAGGTGTTCCTCCTTCAGGACGTGGCCGACGCCGAGGGTCCGGAGGACGTGACCTACACCAAGATCGCCAGCGACCTCGTCACCCCGATGGGGGTCGACGTGATCGGTGACTCGATCTGGGTCTCGGAGAAGTACGGCCTCACCGAGCTCACCCCCGACACCGACGGCGACGGGCTCATGGAGCACCGCACGCACGCCACCTGGCCCAACGGCGGCAACTTCCACGAGTTCGCCTTCGGCCTGCTGCACGACGAGGACTACTTCTACGTCAGCCGCTCGGTGGCCATCAACAACGGTGGCGCCACCACGAACCCGCAGCCGGGTGAGAACCCCGGCACCAGCATCAAGATCGACCGGGAGACCGGCGAGGTCAGCCTGGTCGCGGGCGGTCTGCGCACCCCCAACGGCATGGGCTGGGGCCCCGACGACGCCCTGCTCGTCATGGACAACCAGGGCTCCTGGCTGCCGGCCAACAAGATGGTCCAGATCAAGCAGGACCGGTTCTTCAACCACTACACCAACCCGGCCGGTCCCTTCGACGACCAGCCCGTGACCGAGCCCGTCGTCTGGATCCCCCAGAACGAGATCGGCAACTCCCCCACCACCCCGGTCATGGTCACCGAGGGCGTCTACGCCGGCCAGATGGTCTTCGGCGACGTCACCTACGGCGGCCTGCAGCGGGCGTTCCTGGAGGAGGTCGACGGCGAGCTCCAGGGCGCCGTCTTCCGTCACACCGCCGGCCTCGAGGCCGGCGTCAACCGCACCATCATCGGGCCGGACGGCACCGTCTACGTCGGCGGCATCGGCGAGGCCGGCAACTGGAGCGAGCCCGGCAAGCTCCGCTACGGCCTGCAGAAGCTGACCCCCAACGGCGGCGTCACCTTCGACATGCAGTCGATGGAGGTCGTCGACGGCGGCTTCGAGATCACCTACACCGAGCCCCTGTCCGACGAGACGGTCGAGGGCATCCAGGACGCCTACCAGCTCGAGCAGTGGCGCTACCTGCCCACCCCGTCCTACGGCGGGCCGAAGATCGACGAGGAGCCCCTGTTCGTCGACGAGGCCATCGTGTCGGAGGACCGCACCAGCGTCACGCTGCAGATCGAGGGCCTCGAGCCCGGTCGGGTCGTGCACGTGCGCTCCCCCCGCCCCTTCGAGTCCTCCGACGGCACCGAGCTGTGGAACACCGAGGCCTGGTACACCCTGAACTCCCTGCCCGGCTACGAGGCACCCGCCGACCGTGGCTACTACGAGGCCGAGGAGGCGACGCTCCGCTTCGGCGCCGCCGTGCAGACCGAGCACAGCGGCTACTCGGGGGCCGGCTTCGCCGGTGGCTTCTTCAACTCCGGCGCCGAGGTCACCTTCACCACCTCGGTGGACGAGGCCGGGACGTACCCGGTCAACATCCGCTTCGCCAACGGCCCCAACCCGTTCGCCGGGGAGAAGGACGTCGCGCTCTACGTCAACGGCACCGAGCTCGACCCGGTCACGTTCCCCGACACCGGGAGCTGGAAGTCGTGGGAGTGGCTCACCCGTGACCTGGCCCTGCAGGCCGGGGACAACACCATCACCCTCAAGTACGACGACGACGTCGACGGCAACGTGAACTTCGACGTGCTGTCGATCGGCGACCAGCGCGACATCTGCACCCCGGCCCCGGCGGACGAGGGCTACACGTCCCTGTTCGACGGCACGCTGGCCTCGCTGACCAGCTGGCGGATGGCGGGCCCCGGCTCGTTCGGCCGCGTCGACGACTGCGGCATCCGCGGCGAGGGCGGCCTCGGCCTGCTCTGGTTCACCGAGCAGCAGTTCAGCGACCAGTACACGCTGACCCTGGACTGGAAGCTGGTCAAGGACGACAACGGCGGCGTGTTCATCGGCTTCCCGAACCCGGGCAACGACCCGTGGGTCGCCGTCGACAACGGATACGAGATCCAGATCGACGCCACCGACGCCGAGGACCGCACCACCGGCGCGATCTACACCTTCCAGGGCGCGGACCTCGACGCCGTGGAGGAGGCGCTCAACCCGGTCGGCCGCTGGAACGCCTACGAGATCGACGTGGACGGCGACCGCATCCGCATCACGCTCAACGGCGTGCTGGTCAACGACTTCACCAGCACCGACCCCGCCCGGGACCTGGCCGGCTTCATCGGCGTCCAGAACCACGGCGGCGGCGAGACCGTCTACTACCGCGACATCCAGGTCAAGGGCGGCGTCGACTTCGCCGGCACCTACGAGGCCGAGGACGCCGAGCTGCTCGGCGGCGCGAACGTCGGCACGGAGCACGCCGGGTTCTCCGGCGCCGGCTACGTGCAGGGCATCGAGCAGGTGGGCGCGGGCGTGACCTTCGACGTGGAGGTCGACGCCGACGGCAGCTACCCGCTGCACCTGGGCTACGCCAACGGCCCCAACCCGTTCGACGGCGACAAGACCATGTCGCTGTACGTCAACGGGCAGGAGCAGGACGACCTCGTGCTGCCCCGCCTGGGGACGTGGAAGGCCTGGGGCACCGTGGTCCGCTCGGTCGACCTGCAGGAGGGCAGCAACAGCGTCACGGTGCGCTTCGACGACGGGGACGACGGCAACGTCAACCTCGACGTCCTCAAGGTCGGCGAGGTCCAGCAGGAGCCGGTCTACGTCGGCACCTACGAGGCCGAGGACGCCGAGCTCGGTGGCGGCGCGAACCCCAGCACGGAGCACCCCGGCTACTCCGGCAACGGCTACGTGCAGGGCTTCCAGCAGGTCGGCGCCGAGGTCACCTTCGAGGTGGACGTGGCGGAGCGCGGGCGGTACCCGCTCAACCTGCGCTACGCCAACGGCCCCAACCCGTTCGACGGGGACAAGAGCGTGTCGCTGTACGTCAACGGCACCGAGCTCGACGAGTGGGTCCTGCCGCGTACCGGCAGCTGGCCCACCTGGGCGACCGCCGTGCGCGAGGTGGCCCTCGAGGCGGGCAGCAACACGGTGACCGTCCGCTACGACGACGGGGACGACGGCAACGTCAACCTCGACGTCCTCAAGATCGGTGAGTCCCTGGGCCCCGTGGTCATCGGCAGCTACGAGGCCGAGCAGGCCCAGCTCTCCGGCAGCGCCAACCCCAGCACGGAGCACGCCGGGTTCTCCGGCACCGGCTACGTGCAGGGCATGGGCGACGTCGGTGCCGGCGTGACCTTCGAGGTGGACGTGCCGGCCGACGGGACCTACCCGCTGCACCTGCGCTACGCCAACGGCCCCAACCCGTTCCAGGGGGACAAGAGCGTGTCGCTGTACGTCAACGGCACCGAGCTCGACGAGTGGGTCCTGCCCAGCACGGGGACCTGGCAGACCTGGGCCTCCGTGGTCCGCGAGGTCGGCCTGAGCGCCGGGACCAACACCGTGTCGATCCGCAAGGACGACGGGGACGACGGCCACGTCAACCTCGACGTGCTGCAGGTCGAGGCAGCCGTGGTCACCACGGAGCCGGACACCACGGCCCCGGTCACCGAGGCCGAGGTCTCGGGCACCCCGGTGCAGGGCTGGTACACCGAGGAGCCGACGGTCACCCTCACCGCGACCGACGACGGCGACGTCGCCGGCACCGAGGTGCAGGTCGACGACGGCGACTGGGTGGCCTACACCGAGCCGGTCGTCGTGACCGGCGAGGGCGAGCACGTCCTGCGCTTCCGCTCCACGGACGCGGCGGGCAACGTGGAGGAGGCGCAGAGCATCGAGCTGCGAGTCGACACGCGGGCGCCGGAGGTCACGTGGGACGGCGAGACGTCCTACACGATCGACCAGGACGTGGCCGTGACGTGCTCGGCCGTCGACCCGGAGCCCGGCTCCGGGCTGGCGACCGACACCTGCTTCGACGTCGAGGGCCGCGCCTGGTCCTTCGGCCTGGGTGAGCACGAGGTCACCGCCTCGGCCACCGACGTCGCGGGCAGCACGGGCACGGGGACCACGTCGTTCACCGTCGAGGTGACGTTCGACTCCCTGCGCTCGGTCGTCTCGGAGCTGGTGGACGACGACAAGATCGCCGCGTCGCTCGACAAGCGCCTCGACTCCGCCGAGGCGACCGGTCGTCCGGCCACCCGGGCCAGCATGCTCGCGGCCTTCGACCGGCAGCTCGCCGGTCAGGTCGGACGCTCGGTCTCCGCCGAGCACGCAGACCTGCTGACCTCGTTCAGCGAGGCGCTCCGCTGACCGGTCGTCCCGGCCGCCCCCGCGTGGGGCGGCCGGGGCGTCCGGGGACCACAGAGGCCGCGGCCCCGCGGGGGGGGGCCCCCCCG
>JBBSQH010000076.1:0-20458 GCA_038258055.1 Actinomycetales bacterium | reverse complement strand
TATCAGTCTGACCGCGCGTCGACCAACGACACGCTCACCAACCAGGCGACCCCCGACGAGACCAGAGGCGCCCGCCCCGCACCCAGCAGGGCGGGCGCCTCCCCCTGCCCCCTTGACAGGACCACCTTCCATATCAGCCCGCAGCGTGCCGGCCGCGCAGGTCGCCGCGCAGACCGCCGCCGAGGTGGCGCTGTCCGCGGAATCCGTGACATGCGCCGGCGGGCCGGTAGTCAGCGTCGACGCCTCACGGTTCGAACCCGGTGGGGTGGTGGACGTCACCCTCACCTGCATCGCCCGACTCGGCGACCTCGGCTTCCCCTCCCTGCCCGCCACCAAGACTCTGACGGCTACCGCCGCCAGTCCGCTCGAGCAGTACCGGTCGCAACCATGACCCGCACCCACCCTCGTGAAGGTGCCGGTGGCCGGCCCCCGCTCGCGGACGAGCGGGGCTCGGCCACGGTCTGGCTGCTCCTGCTGGTGCCGGCCCTGGTGTTCGCCACCGGCCTGGTGGTCGATGGGGGGCGCGCCATCACCGTCAGGCAGGAGGCCATCGGGCTGGCCTCGCAGGCCGCCCGCGCCGCCGTCGACCAGATGGACCTCACCGGATACCGCGGCAGCGCGGGCCTGCGCCCCGTCGCGCCGGGCGCGGCGCAGTCCGCCGCCTGCACCTGGATCAGCGAGCACCGCCCCGACGCCCGATGCTCCGCGGTCACCCAGGAGCAGGGGCGCGTCGAGGTCACGGTCACCCTCACCTACCGCCCCGTCCTCCTTGGTGCCGCCGGGGTCGGTGAACGGCTCGTCTCGGCGTCCGCGCAGGCACGACCCGCCATCGGAGATACCGAGGAGGTGACCACCCCATGACCGCCACCATCACCCTCGCTCGGACCGGGCGGGTCAAGCAGGTCCTGGCTAGCGTCGTCCTGCTGGTCGCGACCATAGGCGTCCCGGCGGGCCTGGTCATGTCGGTGGGCTGGCCCCTGCCGAGCAGCCCCAGCGCCATCAGCCGGCTACCTCTTCTCCTCAGCCAACCCCTGCCCAGCAGTGCCGTGGTCGACGTCCTCGCTGTCGTCGCCTGGCTGGCGTGGGTGCACTTCACGGCCGGGGTCCTGGTCGAGCTCGTCAACGCCACCCTCCGGCGGGGCCGACCCCAGCTTCGACTGCCCCTCGGCGGACCGAGCCACGACCTGGCCCGCTCCCTCGTCATCGCCGCCCTGCTCGTCGGCGTCACCACGCCCGTCGTCACCGCACCCGTCGCCGCCGTGGCCGTAGAAGCCGCGCCGCCCACGGTCTCGACGGCGCCCGTCACCACTACCGTCGACAACGAGGCGGGCGGCCCCACGGGTACCGGCGAGGCGACGCCCGTCGTCGCCGCACCAACCGGGTCTTCGTCAACCGGGTCCTCACCGACCGGGTCCGTGCAGGGCGGTGACGTCTCTGCTGCGCCCGCCGGAGCAGACGAGCGTGAACCGGTGACCGTGCCGGCCTACGTCGTCCCGGCTCCGGCCGCGGGCCGGTACGCGTGCCTATGGGACATCGCCGAGGAGCAGCTGGGCGACGGCACCCGCTGGACGGAGATCCATGACCTCAACGCAGGCCTTCCCCAACCCGACGGACAGACGCTGACCGACCCCGACCTCATTCACCCCGGCTGGCGCCTCATCCTGCCCACCGACGCCCGACCCACCTTCAACGTACCCACGGCATCACCGGCCACGACGGTCACGGCGCCGTCGGTGGTGTCGGTTCCGGCGGAGCATGTGGTGGTTCCCGGAGACACGTTGTGGGCGATCGCCGAGACCGAGCTCGGCGACGGCACCCGCTACGACGAGCTCGCCGCCGCAGCCGCCACCCTCACGCAACCGGACGGGCAGGTCCTCCGCGACCCCGACGTCCTGCAGCCCGGCTGGACCATCCCCCTCCCCCCTGCGGCACCCTCCGTCGACGACGCTCCCGCCGTGACCGACGTCGCGACGTCGGCGCAGGAGCCAGCTCCAGGTCCCACCCCGCACGACGCTGGTGGGGAGTTGCCTCCGGCGGACTCGCTCCCCGCCCCGCCCCACCCCCGGACCGAGGAGGCCCATGCCCGCGGTGGAGCGACCGAAGCGGCAGGGGACGAACGGCGCGGTGACACGGCCGAGGCGACCGCCGCTGCGCCGGAGCTGCGGGACCTGCGGATGCCCGAGGCATCGCAACGGCAGGACGACTCGAGCAGCGGACGCATGCCCGACACAGGGCAGGCGCACGACGCCGACAACGTGAGTGATCCCGTGGACTCGGCCCCGTCATGGGCCCTGCCCGGGTTGTCGGGTGCGGGGACCATGCTCGCCGGGGCCCTCCTTCTGCTGCTGCACCAGCATCGCCGCCGTCAGTCCCGGCTCCGGCGACCGGGCCGAACCCTGGCCTCGCCCGACAGCCGGCACGAGGTGGTGGAGAAGAGCGTGCGCGCCCACACCCACACCGCGACCAGCATCGAACGACTCGACCAGATCCTCCGCCGACTGGCCACCGCCTGCCTACGAAACGACGACGCCCTGCCCGCCGTGGTCGCGGTCACGCTCGACCGGACCGGGATCACCCTCCACCTCGCGACACCGAACCCGGCCACAGACCCGTGGACCGTCACGGAACCGTGGACAGTCACCGAGCCAGGGACAGTTATCGAGCCAGGGACATCGGGACCCCACCCGTTGACGTGGCACCTGCCGGTCGACGTCGACCTGGACCAGGTGGGGCCGTCCGTGCCCGATCAGCCCGCGCCGTACCCGCTCCTGGTCACGGTCGGCGTCACCCCGACCGGAGCCACCAGGATGCTGAACCTCGAGCATCTCGGCGTCGTCACCGTCACCGGCGACCGGCAGCGGGGGGAGGACTTGCTGCGCTATGTCGCGGCCGAGGTCGGCTGCAACCCGTGGTCGGAGGCGGCGCGGGTGCACTGCGTCGGGATCGCGACCGAGCTGGGCCCCCTCAACCCCGAACGAATCCGCGTCGCCCCTGCACCCGATCAGCCCGACCACGCCGACCCACGAAACGCGGAGCTGGGACGGGGGCCGGGTGGGACAGTTGGCCCGGTCCCGGACCTCACGGCGGACGCGGTGGCCGCCGTCGACCGCAGCACCCACTTGGACCTCGATGTCCCCGACGCCCGCATCAGACAGGCCGGTGAGGAGACCTGGCCACCCCAACTGCTCCTGCTCGACGGTGGCCAGCCACTCGCCGGCCTGGACATACTCACGGACCTCATCCGCAGCCACCCAGCCCGCACGGGCACCACCGTTCTCGTGCTCGCTCCCGCGAACACCGCCACCACCTCCACGGACGCGGCCGAAGGCATCGAGTGGGCGCCTGCCTCCGATGCCGACCGGGTGCGAGGACCCGCGCCCTTCGCTGGGGGGAGCGCGGCAGCCGACACCATCCTCCATATCGACCCCGCCGCGCAGCTCACGGTGACCGGTCCCGCGGGGATCGTCATCGCCGGCGTCTCCTCCAGCGGGCTGTCAGCGGCGGAGGCGCAGGGTTGCGCGGCGATTTTTGCCCTCGGCCCGGCCGACGCCCCCATGCCCACCCCCCACGCCGACAGCCACGGCTGGCAGGCCTACGCCGATGCAGCGGGAGCCCTCAACGGCGCCCACACGCTGCCCCGACACGACCTCAGGGTGACCCGCTGGGAAGAGGAGACCGCTGACGGCTGGGCAGGCCACGGTCGGCTCGACGTCCGCGACCACGACCGTCCCGCTCATGACGACCCGCTAGATGCCGGGGGGAAAGCGAGCCGAAACGACGGGGGGAACGACGGGGGGAACGACGGGGGGAACGACGGCGGGAACGACGGGGGGAACGACGGGGGGAGCGACGGGGGGAGCGACGAACGGGAACTCGAGAGCACGGGGTACGGGCCCGACAGCGATGCTCCGCGGCACGAGGCGCAGCGAACGATGGGTGCCGCGTCGGTCCTGGGTGGGCCAGATGAGGAGTACCTCGACATCGCGGCCACGACCCGGGCGGACCTGGAGGCCCTGGCCCCGTCGGTGCCCGCGGCGGTGAGTCGAGCGGTGGCCGACAGCGACCCGGGCCTCGACGACGACCTCGCCGCCTGGTTCGCCGACTCCAGCACCCTGCCCCGGTTGACGCTGTTGGGTCCCGTCGGTGCCCGGACCCGGGGCGTGCCCGTCACCAAGCGCAAGCCGTACTACACCGAGCTGCTCACCTACCTCGCCACCCGCCCCCACGGTGCCACCCCCGAAGAAGTCGCGGCCGCGTTCGACATCACCTCCACCAAGGCCCGCGGCTACGTCGCCACCATCCGGGACTGGCTCGGCACCAACCCCCGAACCGGACGCCCCCACATCCCCGACGCCCGGCATTCACCCGCCGCCCAGCACCGCGGCGTCGGGGTCTACGAGGTCCAGGACCTCCTCGTCGACGCCGACCTGTTCCGACGGCTCCGACTGCGCGGCCAGACCCGCGGACCCGACGGCATCCACGATCTGACGCGTGCACTCACCCTCGTGACAGGAGCACCGTTCAGCCGGCTCCGTCCCGGCGGCTGGACGTGGCTCGTCGAGGGCGACCGCCTCGACCAGCACATGCTGTGCGCGGTCGTCGACGTCGCACACCTCGTCACCACCCACCTCCTGCACACCGGTGACCTGCCGGCCGCGCGCGCGACCGCGGAGCTCGCCGCCCTCGCCGCCCCTGACGAGGAGATCCCCCGCCTCGACCTGGCCGCGGTCGCCATGGCCTCCGGACACCGCAGCACCGCCGCCGACATCATCCAGACAGAGGTCTGCAACCGCACGGACGACGCCGGAGCACCGGACGAGCTGTCCGCCCGCACGCACGCCATCCTCGAACGACACGGCTGGCTCACCGACGACCGACAGGCGGCCAGCTGAGGACACGCAACCCCTCGGGATTCCTCTGGGAGACACCGACGTCGCGCTCCAGCTCCCTGTCCTTCGTTGGGTGGTCCGAGGCCCCGACGACACGACCTGCGCCGCGGGCCGCCTTCTCCGGGGCCAGGTCGTTCGTGGGGGTGCGCGGCAGTCACATCCGCCGGGCGGCTGGCCTTGATCGAGGTCAGGTGCGCCACCCGGGGTCGAAGTCGTTGTGGTCGGCCCAGATCCGGGCGAAGGCCTTGAGCGCGATACCGAGACCAGCCCGGTGCGTGGTCCCGAACCTGGACCGACGGTAGGCCGCGAGGACCTCCTGCTTGGCCACCAGCTCGAGGTGGGCTCGGCCCTGAACCCCCGGTCGCTCCTCGACCAGCCGCGCCTCCACGAAGGCGTCCAACGACACCATGCCCGGACCGCTCGCCTGCGCCTGCGTCATCAGCGCACCCTGCGCCTAGGCCCCGACAGAACCATCGGCGTTCCACGGGTGTCGTCCGACTGAACGTGAGGCAGCCCGACCCGACCGCGCCATGAGCATGGGGGTTGGTGCGACAGGCCAGCTCGTCGCCGCCGGTGGTCGGGGCGAGACCAGCGTGTCGGGGAAGTTTCGGGGGGACGTGCTCTGACCTGCGGCGACATCGTCGTTCCCCCCTTTGTCCCCCCGTTGTCCCCACCACGTTCCCCCTGTCCACAGCAATCAGGGGGAACGAAATGTGGGGCGTTCTCTCGTCACCGTGGATCCACGAGACACGTGGCGGGAGGAGCCTCATGAGCGTCGCCGAGCACCTGGGTCTGAGCACCCCGGAGTCGAATGACCTGATCCGTCAGGCGGGGGAGAGGTGGCCCCGCTGGGCAACCGGCGATCCCTGCCTGACGGTGGTTGCCGACCCGTTGGAGGTGCAGCGCTGGAGCCTGGCCGCGGAACCTGACCGCGCCGATGAGGTTCTGCTTGCCCTGGCGAGGCGGGCCGCCCGCGACGGGGGTGACGACCTCGCTGCGGCGATGACCCTGTGCTGGGCGCTGCTGCCGGGCGCCGCGGCGATCGACCGGTGGCACCACGACCTGATGTACCGCACCGATCAGCTCGTCGCGTCCCAGCTGTGGCTGGAGGCGCGCAGTTTCCCCTGGCAGCGGCTGCGGAAGGTGGCCGGCAACATCCGCGGCAACGTTCGCAGCGCGGTCCTGCGGCAGGGCGGGCGCCGACCGAAGCGATTGGCCAGCGACCACGCCTGGGACCTCACCGTGCTCACGGAGCCCGCGGACATGGCGGAGCTTGCCGTCGCGGACCACTTCGACGGGCTGCCCGAACCGACCTCGTGGGAGGAGATGTTGGAGGTGCTGGAGTGGGGCTGCCGGCAGGACGTGATCACCACGGCCGACCGCGCGCTGCTCCTGAGCCTGGTGGAGGCCGCGGAACGCATGGACGTGAGCCGCGTCCGGGCCAGGTACGGGGGGCTGACCGGCGTCGGGGCGTCGGAGGCGGTCGCCGGCCGGTGGGGGGTCTCCGCCGTCACCATCCGACGCCGCGCTCACCGCAGCGTCCAGGCCCTGGCTGAGGCCGTCCGCCACGGCGGGTACGAGGCCTGCGCATGAGCACCGGCCGACACCCCCGCCGAGCCCCAGGGCAGGGAATGCTGTGGGCGCTGGAGGTCGTCCCCACCACAAGCCCGGAAGACCCGGTGGTGAGCCTGGACGACCCGGTGACGTGCCTGGACGACTCGGTGACGTGCATGGTGGAGCGGCGCGCCACGGCCGAGGTCGCCCGCCTGTTCGACGTCGCCGCCCGGGAGCCGGAGGCGCTGCAGCAGCTGGACGGGTGCGTGGCATTGCTCCGGGAGGTGCAGGCCGCCAAGACCGCCCTCACCCGGCTCAGCCCCGACCAGCTTCGTGCCGGCCTGGCACAGCGCCGACAGATCCTCACCTCGGACACCGCATGAACACCACCCACACCAACACCCACACTGACACCGAGGCCGCCCGTACTGGTGCGGCCGCAACGGCCGACGAGACCGCTGTCACCCTCGCCCACGCGTTCACCCCCCGGCAGTCGCCGGTGCCTGCGCGGATGGTGCCGCTGGAGGAGCTCAGACGGGCCTGGGCGGCGCTGCAGGCCGGGACTTTCCGACCGCGCACCTTTTTGCCTCCGCCAGCGCCGGCCGCCATGAGCCGGACTGGGACCGCGCACGCCCTGATCGAGCCCCCTGGAGCACCGCCTGTACTGCCGAACACGGGGCCGCCCGCGACGCAGGGGGCGGCGTGGGTCCCCGCTGCGGGCGAGCAGGTCCTCCCGGTCGTGGGATGCGGCGGGTCGTGTGGTGCCTCCACGACCGCGATCGCGTTGGCGACGGCCGCCCTCACCGCGGGCCCGGGTTCATGGGAGACCGGCGACGAGTCCTTGCGGGTCGGCCGGACCGGGGGGTGGGACGCCGCGCGGGTGGTCCACTGCGGCTCCCTCACCACGTCCGGTCTAGCCGCGGCGAGCACGGCCGAACTCGGCCGCGACGACTCCGGATGGTGGCGCGGCACCCGGGGCGACGTCGTCCTGGAGCGTGGCGACGGCTACCGCGCAGGGCCCCACACCGTCCCGGCACCCTGCCCCACACCAGGCCCAGTCCCAGGTACCGGCTCCCGACTGACCGTGCTGGACGTGGGCTGGGACCTCGAGCACGTCATACGCCACCCCTCCTGGCTCCGCACCGCGCTGGGCACGGCGTCCCACGTCGTCCTAGCCACGACCGCGACCGTCCCCGGCCTCCGCCAACTCGAGGTCCACCTCGACCTGCTGGCCAACCCAGATGCCGGCTCCGCCGGAGCGACTGAGAACGCCGACGAGCCCGGACCGGCGCCGTCCGTGGTCGCGGTCGTGATCGGGCCACCTCGGCGACGCTGGCCACGAGCCGTCCTCCACAGCCTCGGAGCCCGCTCCGGTGAGCTCGACCGTCAGGGTCGACTCACGATCGCCCCCCTCGACCGACGCCTCGCGGTCCACGGCCTCGACCCAGCGCCGCTCCCGGCTCCGCTGCTGCATGCCGCCAGCGGCGTGCTGAACCACCTGATCACCGACTCGCGAGGAGACACCTGATGACACCCCTGGACCGTCTCACCGCAGCGCCCCATCCTGCGGCGTTCGTGACCGCGGCCGATCCCGTCCTCGCGATCGTCGCGGGCCCCACCAGCGTGACTGCGCGCGGCGCGGACGCCTGGCTGGTGTCCGCGGGTGCGGTGTGTCCGGTGGCCCCGGGAAACGCCCAGCAGTACGTCGACGAGATCACCGGCTACATCCTCTGGGGCGTCCTGGCCCTGTTCACGATCGGCATGCTCATCGGCATCGGCGCGATCCTGGCTGGACGCATCTTCGGGATGCCGCACGCCAGCAAGGCCGGCGTCGTCAGCATCGTCATCATCTTCGTCGCCGGCATCGGCTATCTCGTCTTGCCCGGCATGGTCAACGGGTTCATGGGCACCGGCTGCATCACCGCCAGCCCCGATAGCAGGCCACCCGTGGTCAGCGTCGTCGACCTCGACGGCGCCGCTGTGGTCGTTCCCGCCGAGACGGCCGGGCCGGTCAGTGTGTCGATGCCGACATCTGATCGTTTCGTTCCTCCGGTGGTGTGGACAGCGTTTGCTGCACCGGCCGCGGGTGGGGGGCTCGCGTGAACAGGCGCGTGGTTGACCCCCGGGCCGGCTCATTGGGGGCCGAGGAGTGGAGTGGGCGGCGGCTGCTTGCGCTTGGGGCGGCGGTGCTGGTCACGGTCGCCGCGTTGCTCGGCGGCCTCGGCTACGCGGTCTACCTGACCCTCACGCCACCGTCGGATCACCCCGAGGTCGTCGGCCCCGCTGCCGGCCCCGCTGCCGGGTCGGGATCCGGCCTGGCCGAGGAACAGGCGCAGCAGCGGCGCGACGCCATCGCGGCGGCACCGATGCCGTCCTTCGGCTCGCAGGCCGCCCTACCCGCGCCACCCGCCACACAGTCGGCGCGCGGCATCACCATCCCGCCTTCGACCAGCAGCGGCCCTGGGGGCGTACCCACCGGGTTCCCCCGCACTCCGGAAGGCGCTATCGCCCAGCTCGCCGCGATCGAGACCACCGTCTTCCAAGCCATGTCGGTCCCCTTGACCGCTGAGGTCCACGAACACTGGACCCTCCCTGACCCGCCGGACACCGGTTCTGAGGGCGGCCGGGAGGGCGGCAGATCCGACGCGGGTGCCAGTAAGGAGAGCGTCATCGACCTCGACCTGGACGACAGCACGGATCACAGCGGTGGTGATCTTGACCGTGACGGGTTCGCCGGTGCGGGCCTTGACAGTCGTAGCGGCGACGCACCGGACACCGGAGTCGCCGACTGGGAGATCGCCCGGCACGTCCAGTCATTCCTCGGCACCGCGCAGATGGGCCCGGAGAAAGACGTCACCACGACGGTCACCGCGACCCCGGCCGCTGGGCTCGTCAAGGGCCGCGACGGACCGGACTGGGTGCTGGCGTGCGTGCTGCTGGAGGTGAGGGCGGTCATCACCACCGAGGCCCGCATCGGCTTCGGGCACTGCGAGCGGATGCAGTGGCGCGACGGCCGATGGCTCCTCGCCCCCGGCGTCCCGCCTGCTCGCGCGCCCTCGACCTGGCCCGGCACCCAGCAGAGCATCGACGCCGGCTGGCGCACCTGGACGGACACCAGCCCAGCCCTGGACGACACGACCCTCGACGACGGCCGGGTCGACGGCGGGCGGCTCGATGCCGGCCGGGTCGACGGCGGGCGGCTCGACAGTGAGACGGGCGAGGGCTGAGTGGTGCTGGACGACGTGTTCGACCCGTTCGGGATCCTGGCCGGGACGGCTGGGAAGATCGTCACCGACGCGTGGACGGTCGCGATGCTGGCGCTGTGGAACGCGGGCCTGTGGGTGCTGCGGATGGTGTTCTACCTGATGGACGCCTTCATCACCCCGGACCTGCGCGCGACGGGCCCCGCGGCGGAGCTGTACCGGACCACGTTTTGGCTCGCTGGGGCCCTGGTCCTCATCATGGGCCTGCTGCAGCTGGGCGTCAGCGCCGCCCGCCGCGACGGCGGCAGCCTCGCCCGCGTCGGCGTCGGGTTCGCGCAGTTCGCCGTCGTCTGGGGCGGCTGGCTGACCTACCTCGTCGCCCTCGTCGCCGCCTGCGGTGGACTGACCAAAGCGCTGATGCAGTCGCTGCTGAACGTGACGTCGTGGTCGGCGTGGCAGCCGTGGGACGCCATCGCGGTGCAGGACGTCGCCGACGGGACCGTCGCCACCGTGCTCGGGCTGATGGGGCTGGTGCTGTGGCTGGCCGCGCTCGGGCACCTCCTGGTCATCCTCACCCGCGCCGGCGCGCTCATCATCCTCGCGGCGACGACGCCCCTGGCTGCCGCGGGACTGCTGTCGGACTCTGGAAAGGACTGGTTCTGGAAGAGCCTGCGCTGGACCCACGCCGCCGCGCTGAGCCCCGTCCTCATGGTTCTCGTCCTCGGCGTCGGGGTGCAGACCACCACCGGGGTCGCCAATGGCCTCGCCGACGGCACCCTCGCCGCCATCGGCTCGGCCCTGCCCGGCGTCCTCCTCATCCTCATCGCCTGCTTCTCACCCCTCGCGTTGTTCAAGCTCCTCGCTTTCGTGGACCCCGGCACCTCCTCCGGCGCGGCCCTCCGACGAGGTCTGGCTACCTCCGGCGGCCTGCAGGGCCTGCTCGGCGGGGGCTCGTCCGCCGGCTCGGGCGGCGCGGCGCAAGCCGCCGGCGGAGCGCCCGGTGGTGCGGGTGACAGGACCGGGGCTGGTCGGTCGGCGGGGGAGTCGGCCGGGGAGGACGCGACCAGCGCCCGGTTCAGCCAGGCCGAGCAGGGGTGGCTGTCCGCGATCGGTGGCGGCGCCGGCGCCGCTGCCGCGTCCGGCATCGGGTTCATGCAGCGGCTCAGCGCCACCAGCGCAGCGGTCGGCGTAGACATGGCCAGCCAGATGGGCGTCGGCAGCTCCAGCTACTACCCCGACCACGAACTCCACCGCACCACCCGACCCGACCGCCGCCCCACCAGCAGCGCTCCCGACGCCAACAATCCGACCGACGGTGCCGGCAAGGCGCCAGGCACCGGTCCTAACGGCGGGGGACCCGACGCCGGGCCCGTCCCTCCCACCGGTAGCCCCGGCCCCGGTGCCGCGTCGTCGCCGACCCCGCCCGCGACCTCGAACGGAGCGCCCTCGACCGGTGGGCCCACCCCGGGTGGGGCCCCGGCGGGCACGGGCGCCGGAGGCACAGCGGCCAGCGGTACCGGCGCCGCGGGTGCAGGCGCGGGTGCAGGGGCGGGGGGCGCGGCCGGTGCTGCCGCGTCGGTACCCATCGTCCCCGTGTAACCCGGGCACCGCCTCGGTTTAGCCGATCGATCCGAGGGACCTGACCAACCCGACCTGACCTGACCTGACCTGGAGGGGGCCCGAGATGGCTCTGGTGTTCGACGACTACAGCCGGGACCGGATCGGCTGGTTCTTCGGCCTCAACGGCTGGCAGCTCGCGGTCCTCGTCCTCTCAAGCCTGCCGGTGTTCCTGGCCGTCCGGGCGGAGGCGTGGTCGACCGCGCTGCTGTGCGTGCTGGGGTGGCTGCTGGTGCTGCTGGTGACGGTCGTCCCGGTGCGGGGCCGGCCCGCCACGGGCTGGGTCACCGCCTCCCTGCTGCACACGCTCGGGCGGGTCGCCGGGTGGACCCGGTTCCGGGCCCACGCCGCCTCCGGTGCCGCCGGCGACCTGGCGGCGGTGGACCTGCCGGGGGTGCTGCAGGGCATCGACGTCCACGACGGCCCACCCCGCGGCGCCTCCCTGAGCCGCGTGGCGGTGATTCAGGACCACGCCGCCCGGACCTGGGCCGTGACCGCCGCCATCGTGCATCCCGGCCTCGGGTTCGCCGACGACGCCGAACGCACCCACCAGGCCGCCGGGCTGAGCAGCCTGCTCGACCTCGCCGCCCACACCGAGCTCATCGACGAGCTTCTCATCACCGTGCGGACCGTCCCCGACGACGGCGCCGAACGCGACCTGTGGATGCACGGGCACCGCCGCCCCGACGGCCCGCCCCTGGCCCGGGCCGTGAACGACGACCTCCGCCACGCCCTCACCTCGGCCTCGGTCCGGACCGAGGCCTGGCTCACCCTGGTTGTTCCCGAGACCCGGATGGGTCGCGCCGCGAAGCAGTCCGGCGGTGGCCTCGAGGGCCGCGCCCGCGTCCTGTACGGCCTGATGGGTGAGGTCGAGTCCCAGCTCCGCGGCGCGATGTCGATGACCGAGGTGACCTGGCTGACCTCACCGGACCTGGCGCTGGCGTGCCGGACCGGGTTCGCCCCCGGCGACCGCGCCGGCATCGTCGCCGCCCACGCCGAACGCGACCACCCCACCCCCAGCACCGCCCGGCACCCCGCCGCACTTACCGCAACGGACGGGGCGGCCGATCAGGCCGTCGACCCCGCACCGGCAACCGCTGTGGTGGCGGATGTGCCGTGGGCGATGGCCGGACCCTCCGGTGCGGACGCCGCGGTGCGGCACTACACGCACGACGCGTGGAGCTCGGTGAGCGCGACCATCAAGCTGCCCGACAACGGCGCCGTCCTGGGCGCCCTGGCCCCGGTCCTGACCCCCTCGGAACCGGGGGAGCGGCGAAGCTTCACCGTCGTCTACCCCATCCTCCGCCAGGTGACCGCGGACCGGCAGTCCGCCACGAGGGAGTGGTCCGCGGACCTGGGCGAGGAGCTGAAGAACCGGGCGGGCATGAAGATCCGCGCCCGGCAACGCAGCGACGCCGCGCGAGCCCGGGGCCTGGACTCCAAGCTCGCCCGCGGGCATTGCATGACCCGCCCCTACGCCGTCGCCTCAGTCACCGTGCCCAGCAGCTACCGGATCGAGGAGTTCGGGCGCCGTCTCGACGCCGCCATCCGCCGCGCCGGGTACGCCCCGCTGCGTCTCGACCTCGCCCAAGACCTCGGCTTCGCCGCGACCTCTGTCCCCCTCGGTGTGAGCCTCACCCGCCGTGGTGACGCATGACCCGGGCAGCCCGCCGGGTGGGGACCGCCGTCGGGTCGGGGCGGGGGGTGGGGCGGCTGCTGGCGGACTTCGGTCACGACCTGCCCACGCTCGCCCCACCACCGACGCAGGTGCGGGAGGGGCGGCTGTTCCGGTACGCCCCCCGGCGAGGGGCGCGTCGGTCGGGGCGGGGGTGGGCTCCGGCGGCAGCACCGGTGTCGACGTGGCGGATGACCAGTGATCAGGCGCCGGTGCTGTGGCCGTTCATCGCCACCCCCGGCCTGCCGCCAACGGGGGCGTGGATGGGCATCGACCAGCTGTCAGGCGGCAGCTTCTACGTCGACCCGTTCGGGTGGGTGCTGCGCGACGACATCCAGGTCACCAACCCCAACATCTTCTGCTTCGGCAACCCCGGCGTCGGGAAGTCCGCCACCGTCAAGGCCCTTGTCCTGCGCCTCATGGACTTCGGCTACCGGGCGCTGGTCCTCGGCGACGTCAAGGACGAGTACGAACGCCTCGCCCACGCCGTCGGCGTCACCCCCTTCGTCATCGGGCCCGGCCTGAACGCCCGCGTCAACCCGCTCGCCTTCGGACCCCTCGGCCACGGCTGGGCCGACCTGGATCCGGCGGAGGCGCGGCGGCGGGCGTCGCTGGTGTTCGGGCGCTGGCTCACCCTGGTCCGCGGCCTGGTCGGCAGCCAACGCATCGGCGAACAGTTCGTCTCCTTCGGCCCTTCCGACGAGGTCGTCGTGACCGCGGCGTTACAGGAGCTCACCGGCTACACCGCCGGCGCCACCCAGCTCCTCGAGGTCACCGTCCCGCAGCTGTGGCACCTGCTGGACACCCCGACCGACCGCCTCATCGCCCAGTGCCGCTACGCCAGCGAACGGCAGTTCCTCGACGAGACCCGCCTCCTGCGCGACGCACTAGGCCAGCTGGTGTCGGGGGCGCTGGCGGGGTTGTTCGACGACCACACCAGCATCGACGTGGACTGGCGGGCCCCGCTGCAGTCCCTCAGCCTGTCCCGCCTCGAACCCCTAGGCGATGAAGCGGTCGGGATCGCCCTGCTGTGCTTGAACAGCTGGGGCCGAGCGATGCGGGAGACCGCCAACCCGGGCGACCTGCGCCTGGTCATCCGAGACGAGTCCTGGCGGCAGCTGCGCCTGGGCCCGGACGCGGTCAAGTCCTTCGACGCCGACCTGCGGCTGTCGCGGCGCGGGGACCTGCAGATTGCGGTCGCGCACAAGCCCGGCGACCTGCTGTCCGCCGGCGCGGCCGGCTCCCAGGCCGCGGTCATCGCGCAGGAGATGCTGCACCTGGCCGACATCAAGATCCTCCACGGTCAGGACGCCGCCGTGGGCGAGGAGCTCGAACGTCTCCTCGCCCTCGGCCCCGTCGCCCGCGACCTCGTGACCAGCTGGGCCCGCCACGGCAAGGGCCGCGCCGTCTGGGCGGTGGGGGAGCAGCTGTACAAGGTCCAGACCGTCCTGCACCCCGCCGAGAAGCACCTCACCTTCACCAACGACGCCATCCAGAGCGCCCTGTGAGCACACCCAGCGCCCGCGCCGTCCACGGTGGCGGGACTGAAACGATCAGCGCCCAGCGGGGCCGGGTGAGGACGGCATGACCAAGCTCCTCGCCGCCGCCCTGGCGGGCGTCGCTGCCGTCTTGCTCGTGGGCCCACTGCTGGCGGCGGTGCTGCTGTCCACCGTCGCCGCCCCCTCCGTGGGCGCCACCATCGCCTGCGTCGACCAGACCGGTAGCACCGCGGCCGGTGGCGATGCCGACGTAGGTGCTGGGGCGGGTGCGGGGGAGGGGGGCTGGCGGGCGCCGTTCGAGCAGCCCTACACCGTGTCGCGGCGCGGGTTCGGCCGTCACTTCCATCCCGTGCGCCACGAGTGGCGGCACCACAGCGGGCAGGACCTCGTCTCCCAACCCTCACCCGGGCCCGTCGTGGCCGTCGCGGCGGGCGTCGTCACCCGCGCCGGCCGCTCCGGGGGCTACGGCAACGTCGTCGACGTCGACCACGGCGACGGGATCAGCACCCGCTACGCCCACCTCGCCACCATCGACCCCGACATCACCCCCGACACCGGAGTCCACGCCGGGCAGCACCTCGGCATCGAAGGGTCCACCGGCGTCAGCACCGGCAACCACCTGCACTTCGAGGTCCACCGCCACGGCACCGCCATCGACCCCATCCCCTTCATGGCCGCCCACGGCGCCCCCCTCGACGGCACGGCCACCCCCCCCCACGGACTCGCCCACGACCGCGCGGGCTCTTGACGGGCAGGTCCAGCCCGTCGTGGCCGGGGCGCTCGAGGGCGGTGTCGGGTTCGACCTGCCCCCGCCCGGTCAGCCCCGCAAGGCGTCCCTAGTCAACCCGCCCACCCCCATCCCGGCCGACGTCGAGGCGCTGTACCGGGCGGCCGCCGACACGTACGCGCTCCCGTGGACAGTGCTCGCAGGGGTCGGGATGGCCGAGACCAACCACGGCCGACTCACCGGCACGTCCTCGGCGGGTGCGCGGGGGCTGATGCAGTTCCTCCCCTCGACCTGGGTGTCGATGGGGGTCGACGGTGACCGTGACGGTCGCGCCGACATCGGCAACGACGCGGACAGCGTGTTCTCCGCCGCGCACTACCTCACCCGCTCCGGCCTCACCGACGGTCCCACCGGTGTCCGGGCCGCCCTGTTCGCGTACAACCGGGCGCACTGGTACGTCAACGACGTCCTGCACTACGCCCACGCCTACGGCGGCGGCACCGTCAGCACGGTCCTGGGCGACCTCACCGACTGCGGCCCCGGCACCACCCACCCCGACAACACCGGCGACCCCTCTCTCGCGCCGCTCACCAGCCAGCGGGTCGCGACAATGCTCGGCTGGGCTCACGCCCAGACGGGGAAGCCGTATGTGTTCGGCGCGAACGGCCCCGACACGTGGGACTGCTCCTCGTTCACCCGCACCGCTCTGGCCCAGGTCGGCATCAGCGCCCCCCGCACGGCCGCGGCCCAACGCGACTGGCTGGCCGCCGGCAACGGACACCGCGTGCAGCTCGGGCAGGAACGGGCCGGGGACATGGTCTTCTGGGACTCCTACCTCGGCCCCGAGCGCATCGGCCACGTCATGCTCGTCGCCGACCCCACCACCCAGACGACCATCGAGGCCCGCAGCCGCCGCCGCGGCGTCGGCTCCTTCAGCTACGCCAGCGGCCCCGAGCACCACCGCTTCGAGATCTGGCGCGTCGGCGACATCTCCGACGGCACCACCCTCAGCAGCCCCTAACCCGGTGTCCGGCTGCACCTGGGCGAATTTGTCGCGAGGGATGTGACCACCAGGCGGTGCGGACTCCCCTTGTAGGGATATGCAGCGTTCTCGCCGGCAAGACCCGTACCCGTTGACGTGGGAAGTGCCACTCGCCGCCACCGTCCTGGTGTGCCTGGTCCTCGTGCTGGCCGCCCACCTCGCCCGCACCCTCGCCGTCGTCCTCGCGGGCGGGTCGTGGACGTGGCCACGCAGGACGGAGCTGTTCAGCAGCCTGCCCGTCCTGCTGCGCGGCGACGCCACCGCAGGGCTACCAGCGACGTCCGGAGCAACCGGGACTGTCGTGGGGCCGGACCTGCTGTGGGTGTGCCTGGTCGCGACTGAGGTCGTCGCGGTGCTGCTCATGGCCTGGGTCGCCAAGCAGGCCCTCGACCGCTGGGGGCCCGGCCGGGTGCGGGGCATGGCCACCCGTGGCGAGGTCGAACAACTCCTGGGACGTACTCGGCTGCGACGCAACCGCGCCACCATCCGCCCCGACCTCTTCTCCCGCCACGGTCACCACCTCAGCAACGGTCACCACCTCCACCGAAGTCACCACCCGCACGGCCGGCAGGACCTGCACGGTGACGTCTCGACGCGGCAGCCCGGCGTCTCACAGCCGAGCAACCGATGAGGACCGCCGACTGCCGGGAGGTGGGCTGGCAGATCGGCCACGCCCACGAACCCCGCGGGGGACAGCTGTGGGTGCCGTGGGACCGCACGGCCGGCGTCATCGGACCCCAAGGGTCCGGCAAGACCCTCGACCTGCTCACCCCGGCCCTGCTCAACGCCCCCGGCGCCGCCCTGGTCACCCTGACCAAGGTCGACGACCTCCTCCTCACCGTCACCGCGCGTTCCCGCAGCGCTGACAACGGCGGCCGGCGCGACAGGGGGCAGGGTGAAGCTCGCGGTGAAGGCAGCGGGCATTCGTCGGGCGGGAGGCCGTGCGTGGTCCTGGATCCGTTCGGTCTGGCCCCGGGGCTGCCGGAGCTGGTGTGGGACCCGATCGACGGCTGCGTCGATCCGATGGTCGCCGAACGGCGGGCCAAGGCGTTCACCGCCGGCACCGTGAAGGGCGCGGTCAGCGTCAACGGCGACGACGCGGCCGCCCGCTTCTACGCCGCCGAGGCGGCCAAGGTCATCCAAGCCTTCTTCCACGCCGCCGCGCTGACCGGACGCTCCCTGGAGCATGTGCTGCGGTGGGTCGCGAACCCCCGCAACGCCAGCGAACCCGCGGAGATCCTGCGGGAGCACCCCCACGCCGCACCGTTCTGGCACGGCCTACTCCACGGCGCACTGCACGGTGACGAGCGCACCGCCGGGAACACGACCACCACCGTGCAGCAGGCGTTGAGCCTGTTCTTCCAGGCCGACATCCGCGCCCGCTGCACCCCCGGACCCGGCCGGGCCAGCACCGACATCACCGACGTCATCCGCCGCCGCGGCACCATCTACCTCCTCGGCCGCGAAGACCCCTACGCCTCCGCGTCACCGCTCATGACGGCGCTGACCGAGCACGTCCTGGACACCGCCCTCGCCCTGGCCAACGCGTCGGAGTGGGGGCGGTTGTGCCCACCGATGCTGGCGTGCCTGGACGAGCTGCCCTCCACCGCCCCCATCCCCACCCTGCGGACCCGGATGGCCAACGAACGAGCCCTAGGGATCTCGTTCATCTACGCCGCCCAGACGTGGCGGCAGCTCGCGGCCATCTTCGGCGAGCAGGAAGCCCGGGCCCTGTTCGGGCTCACCAACGTCCTCATCCTGTTCGGCGGGTCCAAGGACGTCGCCTTCAACCAGGAGATCTCCGACCTCCTCGGCACCACCCGCATCAGCCGCGGCAGCTGGCAGACCGGCAAGACCAGCGGGCGCAGCTTCTCCGGGGACGACATCGCCGTCCTGCGCCCGGAAGAGATCCGCCAGCTCCCCGAACGTCGCGCCCTCGTCGTCGCCGAGAACGGGAAACCCGTCATCGCCCGCCTGCACCGCTGCATCGACCACCGCCCCGGCCGACGCCTCCTGAACGAGCAGCAGGAGCAGCGCCAGCGGACCGGCACCGCCCGCCACGCCGCCCTCAGCGCCACCGCCCGCGCGACCGCCGCCGTCACCGAGGCCGAACGCCACGGCCTGGCCCCCCACCACCGCGACCACCGCGACTACCGCGACGATCGGGATCACTGATGAGCACCCCACGCTCCTCCTCGCCGTACCCGGTGTCCCAGGACCACGGCCGGATGGTGCTGCCGTTCCCGCTGCCCGGCCCGCTCGTCCGGCACGCCTACCGCGAGCTGCACCTCGCCGCGCACGGCACCACGCAGCAGGTCGCCGCAATCGGCGACCAGACCCGGCTGGCCCGCCCGTGGGACCCCGCCACCTGCACCCACCCCCTACTGCGACGCGAGGTCTGGGCGTGGCTGGAGGAGGTCGTGACCTGGCTGAACCACGAGTACGTCTGGGACGCCGACGCCGGCATCGTGCCGTGCTGGCCCCAGCACCCCCACCTCGTTCACGAGATCGCCGTCCTCACCGATCAGCGCCACCAAGCTGGTCAGGCGTTCAACAGCGACGCGCTCGAGGACTGGCACCGCTACAGCCTCCCCGCCTTCCACGACCGGGCCCGCACCCGCACCCACGGGCACTGCCACGACGGTCACGAACCCTGGCCCGCCACCGGCCGCCACACCCGCCACTGCGCCCCCACCGCCCGCACCCTCCGCGAGCACACGTACGACCACGACACCGCCGCCGCGTCAGTGAACGGAGCCGAGACCCCGGCGCGTCTCAGCGTCATCGACCTCGTCACGGGAGAGCTGCAGTGACCCCCCGGCAAGGCGACGACAGCATCACCGGCCGCCCCTGTCCGTCACCGACTGGGCCCGGCGACTGCTTCGCACAACCCGCCGCACGCCCACCGCTGCCGGGCACGGCGGGAGCCAACTCGCCCACCAGTCGTTGATCAGGAGTAGAGCGAACATGGACAGCCCAGCCAGCAACGTGCGCACCTACGAGCGGGTCCTCGCCGACGCGGTCGGCGTCCTCACTGAGGCCGCGCGTCTGCAGGGCCTGGCCTCACGCCGGATCGACTGGGCGGAGTTCGTGACGCACGCCCTGGCCGGAGCCGCCGCGAACGTCGGGGGAGTGGACGCCGTGCTCTCCGGCCGACCGGGGTCGTGGGAAGCCGCCGGAGTCCGCCAACTGATCACCTCGACCGTCGGACACGACGAGCAGGACCTGCTCCTACACCGCACGGAACCGGTCGTCGTGGAGATCTTCGTCAGCGAGATCCTCAACGAGCTCGGCGTGTGGGGGCAGTACGACCAGGCCACCCAGGCCCTGGTAGAGCGAGCGCAAAGCGTCGACTCCGCCGCTCCCGACCAGGAGCAGACGCTCGACGCGATCGCCGAGCAGGAGGAACAACTGGAGCTGCAACGCGAACAGACCTGGGCCTCCTACGGCGACGCACTCAAGGCACACATCCAGGGTGCGGCCACCCGCAGGCCGGGCCTGACCGTGCCCGTCGAGGTCCGAGTCGACCTCCACACGATCCGCAGTCCCTCGGACTTCGCTGCGGACTGGGCGATCGCTGACGACCTGCTGGAGGACGCGGTGGCTGCGGTCCCCGCCCCCACCTTCACGACGCTGGACGGTGTCTTCGCGGGCCCGGAGGCTCATTGAGGCACCCAGGGAGTGTCGTCCCACATGACGTCCCATCGCGCGCCCCTGATCCGGACAAGTCTACCGGCTGCACCCAATGTGGGTCAGGACTCGTCCGGTTGCCGCGCGGTGACATCCCGGTAGTCGGTCGTCATCTGGCCGTGGTCGGCCCCCGCTACGTGGCCACCAGATCGAAGCGAGCCCCTAGCAGTCGCTGCTGGCTCACTCCGCCGGGGGCGCCGTGCGCTTGGTCGCCGCCACCGCTGCAACGCCGTCGAGAGTTCTCGGTCCAGACCGGCGGTCCGGGCGGTCTCCACGAGCAGCACGGCCCCGGCTTGGGAGACGACCCCGGCCCCGGCCGCGTCGACTCGGACACGCGGGTAGAGCCCGCTACGCTTCTTCACCTGGAAGGTGCTCCTCGAACGGCGACGGCTGGTCCCTAGACAAGACTCATCGTGGCTGCTCAGGGGCACTTTTCATGTCACGACACGACCGCAACGGTCGATCGCCCGTGAAAGCCCCGGGCTGATATGGAAGGTGGTCCTGTCAAGGGGGCAGGGGGAGGCGCCCGCCCTGCTGGGTGCGGGGCGGGCGCCTCTGGTCT
>JBBSQH010000075.1:0-21266 GCA_038258055.1 Actinomycetales bacterium | reverse complement strand
TACGCGTCGTAGCGCCCGTCGACGTCGAACGGCGTGCTCATCCGCCCGATGATCCAGCGGCTGGCCAGCCTGGCCTCGGCCACCAGGACACCGACACCCGTGACGCCCAGCAGCGTGAGCCCGCCGCCGCCCAGGGCGACGGTCCGGCTGAGCCGGCGCCGGTCGGGGCGGGACGTCGTCATGTCCTCGGTGATCGGCTCCTCGCGCCGGCGGGTGGAGCGTCGGCGCGCAGGTTCACCCGCCGGGGGCCGGCCTACGTCGGCCGGCCCCGCACGGTGGTCCTGGAGGCGGCCGAGGGGCATGTCACCAGGGTAGGTCGGCCGGACCGGCCGGGTCCGCCGGTTCGCCCAGGGCGGGCGGGCGCAGAGCGCCGGTCGGATGTCTGACACGATTGGGCGGTGCGGTATGCCGAGTCGATAGTGGACCTCGTCGGTGGAACACCTCTGGTCAGGCTCTCGCGGGTGACCCGCGGCCTGTGGCCGGGAGCCGAGGAGGGCAAGGGCCCCCTGGTGCTGGCCAAGGTCGAGTACCTGAACCCCGGCGGGAGCATCAAGGACCGCATCGCGCTCAAGATGGTCCTCGAGGCCGAGGCCAGCGGCGCCCTGCAGCCCGGCGGCACCATCGTCGAGCCCACCAGCGGCAACACCGGCGTCGGGCTGGCCCTGGTCGCCCAGCAGCGCGGCTACAGGTGCATCTTCGTCTGCCCCGACAAGGTCAGCGAGGACAAGCGCAACGTGCTGCGCGCCTACGGGGCCGAGGTCGTGGTCTGCCCGACCGCCGTCGAGCCCAGCCACCCCGACTCCTACTACTCCACCTCCGACCGGCTGGCCCGCGAGAGCCCCGGCGGCTGGAAGCCCGACCAGTACTCCAACCCCGCGGGCCCGGCCAGCCACTACGAGACCACGGGCCCGGAGATCTGGGACGACACCGACGGCCGCGTCACGCACGTGGTGACCGGCGTCGGCACCGGCGGCACCATCACCGGGGTCGGTCGCTACCTCAAGGAGAGGTCGGCGGACCGCGAGGGCGGCGGCGTCCAGGTCATCGGCGTCGACCCCGAGGGCAGCGTCTACTCCGGCGGCACCGGTCGGCCCTACCTGGTCGAGGGCGTCGGCGAGGACTTCTGGCCCAGCGCCTACGACCCGGCGATCCCCGACGAGATCGTCGCCGTCAGCGACGCCGAGTCCTTCCACATGACGCGGCGCCTGGCCCGCGAGGAGGGGCTGCTGGTCGGTGGCTCCTGCGGGATGGCCGCCGTGGGCGCCCTGCGGGTGGCCAAGCGCCTGGCCGAGGAGGGCCGCGACGACGCGGTCGTCGTGGTGATCCTTCCCGACGGGGGTCGCGGCTACCTGTCGAAGATCTTCGACGACCGGTGGATGGCGTCCTACGGCTTCGTGGCGCCCAACGGGGGTCGTACGGCCTCGGACGTGCTCCGCAGCAAGACCGGTGACCTGCCGGCCCTGGTGCACACCCACCCCAACGAGACGCTGCGCGACGCCATCGGCATCCTGCGGACCTACGGCGTCTCGCAGATGCCGGTGGTCAAGGCCGAGCCGCCGATCACCTCCGGCGAGGTGGCCGGCGCCGTCACCGAGGAGCACCTGCTGCAGCGGGTGTTCACAGGGGCGGCCACGCTGGCGGACCCGGTCGAGAAGCACATGGACTCGCCCCTGCCCCTGATGGGCGCGGGTGAGTCCGTCGACGCCGTCCGCGAGGCGCTCACGCTGTCCGACGCCGTGCTCGTCGTCGAGGACGGCAAGCCGGTGGGCGTCCTGACCCGGTTGGACCTGCTGGGCTTCCTCGCCCAGTGAGCGACGGTCCCGGGCACAGCCACGAGGCGACGGCCGGGGCGCTGCTGCTGCGCCCCCACAGCCGGGGCGAGGAGCCGCGCCGGGGTGCCTCCCGCGCCTCGGGGCTGCTCGACGGGCCGCACCGCGACCTGGTGGCCGGGACCCAGGTGCTGCACGCGGACCTGCACAACCACACCGACCTGTCCGACGGTGCGGGCAACGCCGACGACGCGTTCGACTGCATGCGGTCCTCGGGCCTGGACGCCGCCGCCCTGACCGACCACGCCGGGTTCACCGACCTGGACGCGCTGGAGCGGGTGCGCAAGGTCGTGCCGTGGGCCGGCATGCCCGTCAAGCTCATCACCGACACCGACTTCGTCCGGGCCGGCGAGCTCGCCGCGGCGGCCGACGACCCCGGGGCGTTCACCGCCGTGCGGGGGTTCGAGTGGACGACCCCGCACCTGGGCCACGTCAACGTCTGGTTCTCCCAGGCCTGGATCCCCGTCGACGACCGGGCCGGGATCCAGGGGCTGCACGACTGGATCGCGGGCCCGGTGCCCGGCCCCGACACCCTGTTCGGGCTCAACCACCCCGGGCGTGAGCCGCTGCGCTTCGACTCCTTCGCCCACGACCCCCGGCTCACGGACCGCCTGGTCAGCATCGAGGTGTTCAACCGCACCGACGACTACCTGTTCGAGGGGTACCGCAACGGGCTCGGCAGCCCGATGCTCGAGTGCCTGGCGGCCGGCTGGCGGCCCGGGCTGCTCGGGGTCTCCGACGAGCACGGCCGCCGCTGGGGCTTCGAGCCCGGGCTCGGCCGAGGTGGCCTCTGGGTCAAGGAGTGGACCCGCGCCGGGGTCCACGAGGCCATGGCCGCGCGCCGGTTCTACGCCACCCGCGAGCCCGGTCTGCGCCTGGACGTGGTGGCGTCCCTGGGCCCGGACGGCGGTCCCGGAGCGGCTCGCCTCGGCGGGACGTTGGAGGTCCCCGTGGGGACCCGGTCGCTGGAGCTCGCGGTGGACGTCGACGCGGGGCCCGCCTCGGTCGGGCGCGACGTGGAGCTCCAGGTCCTGACCACCGGGCTGACCGTCCCGACGGCGCTGGCGGTGCAGCGGGCGGAGTCGGGGCGTCCGACCACGGTGCGGGTGGACCTGCAGGGGGAGTGGGACGCGGACGAGGTGCCGTGGCTCGTGGTCCGCGTCGCCGACCCGGCCGCGCGCAACCTGCAGCCCGGGCCCGACGGGCACCCGAGCAACAACCGGGCCCTGGCCTACGCCAGCCCCATCCGGCTCGAGCCCGCCGGCGGCTGACCCGCGGCGTCGCCCCCGGCCTGGCCCCCTGATGTCGTCACGCCTTGGTGCGTAGTACTAGTGCTATCGATGTAGCAGGTCTACTATCACTGGCGGACAGGAGCGCACGACGGTCGACCAGCGACGGAGGGGACGGCAGTGGCGATTCGCGACAGGGCCGACAAGGGCGAGCCGATCGTGCAGGTGCGCGGTCTGCGGATGCGGTACGGCACCAAGGACGTGCTGGACGGCGTGGACTTCCACGTGGACCGCGGCGAGGTGCTCTGCCTGCTCGGGCCCAACGGGGCCGGCAAGACGACCACGATCGAGATCCTCGAGGGCTTCCGCGCCCGGTCCGAGGGCCACGTCGACGTGCTGGGCAGCGACCCCCAGACCGGGGACGAGGCCTGGCGGTCGCGGGTCGGGGTCGTGCTGCAGTCCTGGCGGGACCACCCCCGGTGGACGCCCCGCAAGCTGCTCAGGCACCTCGGCGCCTACTACGCGCCCTACTCCACGGCCGAGCGGCCGCGTCCGTACGACCTGGACGAGCTCATCACCATGGTGGGTCTCGACGGCATCGCGGACCAGAAGGTCGTCACCCTGTCCGGTGGCCAGCGTCGGCGCCTGGACGTGGCCATCGGCATCATCGGCCGGCCCGAGCTGCTGTTCCTGGACGAGCCGACCGCGGGCCTGGACCCGATGGCGCGGCGGGACTTCCACGACCTGGTCCACCGGCTGTCCGACCTGGAGGACACCACCGTGCTGCTGACCACGCACGACCTGGCCGAGGCCGAGAGGCTGTGCGACCGGATCCTCGTGCTGGCCGCGGGTCGGATCGTGGCCGACGGCAGCGCCGAGGAGCTGGCCCATCGGGTGGGCCGCGAGGCGCAGGTCACCTGGACCGTCGCTGGTGAGAGGTACGTCCACGCCACCGCTGACGCCACGGCCTACGTGCGGCAGCTGTTCGCCCAGCACGGGGACGCGCTGGGCGACCTCGAGGTCCGCCGCGCCACCCTGGAGGACACCTACGTGGAGATGGTCCACCGGTACGAGACCGCGGGGCCCGGCCCGGAGCAGGAGCGCCGCGGGGCGCTGGAGGTGGTCGCGTGAACGTCAGGACGCACGCCGTCAGGGTGGGGGTCCGACGCGGGCTCACCGAGTTCGTCCAGAGCCTGCGCAGCCCGCAGGACCAGGGCTTCTACCTGTTCTTCGGGGTGGGGACCGTGATCTTCCTCTTCTTCAACCGCAACAACGAGGTGCAGGGCACGGACCTGCTGTACCCGACCGTCGCGCTGCCGAGCATCCTCGGGGCGCTGCTGGTGTTCAACGCCATGATGGGACCGGCATTCGCGCTGGCCATGGAACGCGAGGACGGCACCCTGCTGCGGGCCAAGGCCGTCCCCAACGGGATGGTCGGCTACGTCAGCGGCCAGGCCGTCTACCACTCGCTGGGTCTGCTGCCGATGCTGCTGGTCGTGATCGTGCCCAGCGCCATCCTGTTCGACGGGGTCCTGCCGGGCGGCGCGACGGCGTGGCTGACCTCTGCCTGGGTGGTCGTGCTGGGGCTGCTGGCGACGGTGCCGATCGGGATGATCATCGGAGCCCTGGTGCCCAGCAGCCAGAAGGTGGCCACCTGGGGCATGCTCCCGATCCTGCTGCTGAGCGGGATCTCCGGCATCTTCGTCCCGCTGCAGGTGATGTGGGGCTGGGTGCAGGTCGTGGCCCAGGTCTTCCCGCTGTACTGGATCGGGCTCGGCCTCCGCTCGGCGTTCCTGCCCGCCGAGGCCGCGGCGATCGAGCTGACCGGGACCTGGCGGACCTGGGAGACCGTGGCCGTCCTGGGGGCCTGGGCCGTCGTCACCCTGGCCCTCACCCCGATCGTGCTGCGCCGGATGGCGCGCCGGCAGTCCGGGTCGGCCGTGGAGGCCGCACGGCAGGCGGCCGTGCAGACCATCCGGTGAGCGACAGCGACGTCCACAACCGCATCGCGGCCCTGCGGGTCGAGGGCGGGGTGACCCGGCGGGAGCTGGCCGAGGCGCTCGGGGTGCACTACCAGACCATCGGCTACCTCGAGCGGGGCGAGTACAGCCCGTCGCTGTTCCTGGCCCTGCGGATCGCGGAGTTCTTCGCCGTCCCGGTCGAGGTGGTGTTCTCGACCCGGCCGTTCCCCCGGATCTCGGGGGTCGACCGCTCGGCCTGACCACCACGTCCTGGACGGCCCGGGCGACCGGGCGCGTCGGGAGCCAGACTGCGCGACGTGACCGAACCGCGCGTTGTCGCCGCGCCCCGACCCGGCGTCACGCCGGTCCGTCGTGGCCCGGGCTACACCCTGCTGCTGCTCGGCATCCTGATGTTCGTCGTCAACGCCGGGGTGTCCCGGCTGGCGCTGGTCAGCGGCATCGAGCCGGTACCGCTGGCCTCGGTCCGGATCGCCGGCACCGCGCTGGTGCTGGGGGCCGTGCTGGTGCTGACCGGTCGGGTCCGGACCCTGCGGGTGACCTGGCGCGAGCTGCCCCTGCTGGCCGTCTACGGCATCGCGGGCGTGGGCCTGGTGCAGCTCAGCTACTTCGTCGCCATCCAGCGGCTGCCCATCGGGCTGGCGCTGCTGCTGGAGTACCTGGCCCCGCTGCTGGTCGCCCTCATCGCCCGGTTCGTGCTGCACGAGCGGGTGAGCGCGCTGCTGTGGCCCGCGCTCGCGCTGAGCCTGGGCGGGCTGGCCCTGGCGCTCGGGCTGGGCGGCGGCGAGGTCGACCTGGACGTCGTGGGTGTGGTCGCCGGCCTGGTCGCGGCGGTGTCGTTCGCGACGTACTTCCTGCTGGGGGAGCGGATCGTCCGGCACCGCGACCCGTTGTCCACCACGTTCTGGGGCTTCGCCATCCCCGGTGCGCTCGCCACCGTGGTCGCGCCCTGGTGGGGGACGCTCGCGCAGTCGTCCCGGGAGCAGGTCCAGCTGCCGCAGGCGATCGGCGGCGGCGAGGTGCTCCTGCTGCTGGTGGTGCTGTGGGTGATCCTGCTGGGCACGCTCGGCCCGTTCGCGGCCTCGACCGCCGCGCTGCGCTACATCCCGGCCACCGTCGTCACGGTCGTCGCCACCCTGGAGCCGGTGGGGGCGGCCGTGCTGGCCTGGTGGTGGTTCGACGAGTCGCTGACCGCGCTGCAGGTGCTCGGCTTCGGGCTGGTCCTGTCCGGGGTGGTGCTGGCGCTGCTCGCGCGCGGCACCCCGGCCGAGGGTGAGCCCGACACCCCGGTCCTGCCCCCGACCTGAGGGGCGGTGGGGTCGCAGGTGCGTCGTGGTCGCGCCCCGGCTCCCCGCGGGCGATGATCGTCACGACCGGGAACCGTCCTGGTCACGACGTGGAGGACATCCCGTGACCCATGCAGCCGCGGTCCCGCCCGACCCGATCGCCGACACCCGGGACGACAGCACGGGGCCTCTGAACGGGCTCCGTGGGCTGAACCTGGGCGCCGCCGTGCTGCACGCGGGGCAGGCCGTCGCGGTGCTGGTCCTCGCGAACGACTTCGCCCTGCCGGTGACAGCCGCCTACCTGAACGGCCCGCCCGGCTCCGGCCTGTACGAGCCGGTCACCCTCTTCGACTCGCCCATCGGGCTGGGCGTGGCGCTGTTCCTGGCCCTGTCGGCCTTCTTCCACCTGCTGGTCGCCTCGCCCTGGGGGTACCCGCGGTACCTGCGCGGCCTTCGCGAGCACCACAACTACTTCCGCTGGGTGGAGTACTCGCTGTCGAGCTCGGTGATGATCGTGCTGATCGCGCAGATCACCGGGATCGCGGACGCCGCGGCCCTGATGGGTCTGTTCGCCGTCAACGCGACCATGATCCTGTTCGGCTGGCTGCAGGAGCGCTACGAGCAGCCCGGCAGCGGTCGGTGGCTGCCCTTCGTCTTCGGCAGCATGGCCGGTGCCGTGCCGTGGCTGGCGATCCTGCTGTACGTGCTCGCCCCCGGCTCCCAGAGCGAGGCCGCGCCACCCGCCTTCGTCTACGGGATCATCGTCTCGCTGTTCCTGTTCTTCAACGTGTTCGGGCTCAACCAGGCGCTGCAGTACGCCCGGGTCGGCAAGTGGCGGCGCTACGCCTATGGCGAGCGGGCGTACGTCGTCCTCAGCCTCGTGGCGAAGTCGCTACTGGCCTGGCAGGTCTTCGGCGGCACGCTGGCCGGTTGAGCACGGGGGCCTCGGTCGACCACGCTGCGGGCAGCCGGCCGCTCCGGCGGGAGACGGCTCAGCGGCCGCCCGGGTGCGGGCGGCCGCTGAGGTCGTCGGTGCGGTGGCTCAGGCCTCCGGCAGGCTGGCCCGAGCCGCGTCCTGGCCGTGGGACGCCAGGTCGTAGCCGACCTGGCAGAAGCCGTGGTTGCAGTACCCGCCGGGGTTCTTGGCCAGGTACTGCTGGTGGTAGTCCTCGGCGTAGTAGAACGGGCCGGCCTCGGACGCGGGCCGGATCTCCGTGGCGATCTGGCCGTAGCCGTCGGCGCTCAGGGCCCGCTGGTAGCGCTCGCGGGAGTCACGGGCGGCGGCGGCCTGCTCGTCGGTCGTGGTGAAGATCGCGGAGCGGTACTGGGTGCCGACGTCGTTGCCCTGGCGGTTGGGCGTGGTCGAATCGTGGTTCTCCCAGAACTCCTTGAAGATCCGCTCCAGCGGCACCACGGCCGGGTCGTAGACCACCAGGGCGGTCTCGGTGTGACCGGTGCGCGCGGTGCAGGTCTCCTCGTACGTGGGGTTGGGGGTGTGGCCGCCCATGTAGCCGACGGCCGTCGTGTGGACCCCGTCCAGGCGCCAGAAGATGCGCTCCGCCCCCCAGAAGCAGCCCATCGCCACGTACAGCTCCTCGTGGCCCTCGGGCCAGGGGCCGACCAGCGGGGTGCCCTTGACGGTGTGCCGGGCCGGGACGCGCACGGCGGTGTCCCGACCGGGCAGGGCCTCCTCGGGGGTGACCAGGGTCGTCTTGCGGGTGCCGAACAGCATGCGTTCCTCCTCGAAGGGTTTCCACCGGGTGCAACCAGTGGCCCGCCGCGATCGTTCCCCGGGGGTGACTAGGGGCGCGGCCTCGACCCGAAGGTCTCCTCGGCCATGACGGGCTCCAGCACGGCCTGCATCCGTCCGCGCGACACGGAGTCGCGCAGCCGGTCGTCGGTCAGGGCGTTGCCGAGGGCCGCCATGATCATGCCCTGGTCCAGCGACAGGTACGTCTGGCTGACCTGGCCGCTCTCGACGGCGACGGCGTCGTAGAACCCGCCGGGGCCGTAGGCGTCGAAGTCGGTGCGCAGGTTGTCGAGGTTGGCCAGCGCCTCCTGCGGGGCGTAGCGCAGGGCCAGGAACGACGCGTGCGGGGTGACCACCCCGTCGCCGTACTCCTGCGGGGCGGGAGTGCCCTCGCGGCAGCCCTCGTAACCCTCGTCGACCAGGGTGCGCTCCTGGTCGGAGCTGTAGCCGGCGGGCTCGATGCCGATGCCGTCGACGCCGTACTCGCGGTAGCCGCCCGCGGGGTCGTTGGACGGGCTGAAGCCCCAGTAGCCGTACCCGGCCTCGTCCATCCCGTGCTCGATCTGGGCCTGGACGGTCAGCGGGTGGTTGACGCCCCAGGACGTCGGGCCCCACTCGTCCTCCGGCACGAACAGCGGCACCATCAGCGCCTCGAACATCGAGCCGCCCCAGGTCGGGACCAGCTCCGTGCCCCGGTAGCCGTACGTGCCCTGGAACACCTCGACGCCGCGGTGGGTCTCCCAGGCGCCGCCGGCGCGCTGCTCGGTCCACGACCAGTCGCAGGTGTCCGGGAAGGTCCGCCACGGCCCGAAGTAGTGCTCGGCAGGGATCTGCCCGGCCATGATCCCCAGGTAGCTCGCCATCCGGGGCTCGGTGTTGAACGCGCCGTAGTGGTGGCAGGTGTAGAACACGTCGGGACCGCGGTCGCCGTAGTTGCCCGGCGTGCTGCAGCCGCTCGGCTCGGAGTCCCAGAACCCGCCCCGGAGCAGGCCGACGTCGGCCTTGGCGGCGGGGTCGTAGTAGAACCCGAAGTCCATCGACAGCCGCAGCGCCCGGGCCTCCTGCCGCAGCCGCGGGTCGGAGTTCTCGACCAGCAGCAACGCGGTCGCCAGCCAGCCGTTGTCGACGCTGGACAGGAACGGCTCGATCGGGTTGCCGTCCGTCGGCCAGGTGGTGAGCAGCTCGGCGGTGGCCGGGTCGTACCAGTTGTAGAACTGGCCCGAGTCGTCGTGCCGCTCCAGGTCGCCGACGGTCTGCAGGGTCCGCGCCATCCGCCGGGTGGCCTCGCGGTGGTCGACCAGGCCCGTGTCGCGGGCCACGACCGTGCTCCACAGGTAGGCCCCGATGTTGGTCGGCGAGGTGTAGCCGCTGCGGCTGGCCGCGCTGAGGTCGCCGCCGATGTTGTCCGCGGGCAGGCCCGTCGCGGGGTCCACCATGGCGTCGAACGACGCCCAGGTGTCGGCGACGTAGGTGCGCAGGACGTCCTCGTCCGCGGCGGACAGCCCGTGGTCAGGGTCCTCGGCGGCGGTGGCCGCGGCCCCGGGCGCGCCGGCCAGCACCAGTGCGGTGCCGGCCGCCACTGCGCAGCGGGTGAGCCTCGTCTGTCGTCCTCGTCGCATGGTCGTCCCTCTCGCGCACGTCGTCGTGGCTGCAACCGTTGCTGGAACTCCTCCCACCAAGCCGCACCCGGCCCGTGATGTCAACCGCTGGCAGGCCGTTAGCCTGGCTCGGTGAGCACCCCGCAGGACCGTCCGAGCACCCAGGGCTTCTCGACCCGGGCCATCCACGTGGGCTCCGAGCCCGACCCGGCGACCGGGTCGGTGATCCCACCGATCTACGCGACGTCGACCTACGCCCAGGACGGCGTCGGCGGGCTGCGGACCGGTCTCGGGGTCGGTTACGAGTACAGCCGTTCCGGCAACCCGACCCGCACGGCGCTGGAGTCCGCGCTGGCCGCGGTCGAGTCCGCGGCCGGCGAGCCCACCGTGGCGCTGTCGTTCGCGTCCGGTCTGGCGGCCGAGGACGCCCTGGTCCGCACCCTGACCCGTCCCGGCGACCACGTGGTGCTGCCGGGCGACGCCTACGGCGGCACGTACCGGTTGTTCGCCAAGATCGCCGAGCCGTGGGGCGTGCAGTTCGCGACCGCCCCCACCGACGACCTCGACGCCGTGGCGCGCGCGATCGTGCCCGGCCGGACCCGGTTCGTCTGGGTCGAGACCCCGACCAACCCGCTGCTCGGCGTCAGCGACATCGCCGCCGTGGCCGAGGCGGCCCACGCCGCCGGTGCCCTGCTCGTCGTCGACAACACCTTCGCCACCCCGTACCTGCAGAACCCGCTCGAGCTCGGCGCCGACGTCGTCGTGCACTCCACCACCAAGTACGTCGGCGGTCACAGCGACGTGGTCGGCGGGGCGCTGGTCGTGCGGGCGCCGCAGGCCGTCGGTGCCGCCACCGACCCCCACACCGGGGAGCCGCTCGCGGACCGGCTGGCCTGGCACCAGAACGCCATGGGGGCCGTGTCCGGGCCGTTCGACGCGTTCCTCACCCTGCGCGGGCTCAAGACCCTCGCAGTGCGGATGGAGCGCCACTGCGCCTCCGCCGCCGTCGTGGCCGCCCACCTGGCCGAGCACCCCGCCGTCGCGCAGGTGCTCTACCCGGGCCTGGACAGCCACCCCGGTCACGAGGTCGCCGCGCGGCAGATGCGCCTGCCCGGCGGCATGGTCAGCTTCCGGCTGCGCCGCGGCAAGGACGCGGCCCTCAAGACCTGCGCCTCCACCCAGGTGTTCACCCTGGCCGAGAGCCTGGGCGGGATCGAGTCGCTGATCGAGCACCCCGGCGACATGACGCACGGGTCCGTCGCGGGCACGGCGCTGGAGGTCCCCTCGGACCTGGTGCGGCTGTCGGTCGGCCTGGAGGACGTCGCGGACCTGGTCGACGACCTCGACCGGGCGCTCGCCGCCGCCTCCGCCTGAGGCGGGGTCCGGCAGGACCGGCTCGGCAGGACCGGGGGAGCGGGTGGACGGGCTGCGGGTCTGCGTCGACGTAGGCTCGACGTGGACCAAGGCCCTGCTGGTCGACGTCGGCGCGACCGTGCCGGCGGCCGTGCGCGTCGCGCCGGCGGTCGGCGGGACGGGACCCGACGCCCGGCCGGCCGCGCTGACCTGCGACGGGGTGCTGGCCACGGCCCAGCACCGCACCACGGTCGACACCGACGTGATGGACGGCGTCGCCGGGGTTCTGGCGCGTCTCGGCGAGCACGTCGGGGCCCACCCGGTGGCGTTCGGCGAGCCGCTGGTCTGCAGCTCCGCCGGTGGTGGGCTCCGGCTGGCCGTCGTGGGCTACGAGCTGGTCGTCACGGCCGAGGCGGCCCGTCGCGCGGCGGTGTCCGCGGGGGGCCGGGTGGTCCACCTGGCCCACGGGGTCCTGGACCACGACTCGGTGCGGGCGCTGGTCGCGGCCCGGCCCGACGTGGTGGTGCTGACCGGGGGCACCGACGGCGGGGACGGGGACGTGCTGCTGGCCAACGCCGCGTCGCTGGCCCCGGCGCTCGGGCCCGACGGCCACGGCGGCCACGGCGGCCACGGCGCTGCCGGGCTGCCGGTCGTGCTGGCGGGCAACGCCGACGTCGCCCAGCAGGCGGAGGCCCTGCTGGTCGCCGCGGGGGTGGAGGTCCGCCGCACCGCGAACGTGCTGCCGCGGATCGGCCGGCTCAACCCGGGGCCCGCCCGGGAGGCGGTCCGGTCGGCGTTCCTGCGCCACGTCATGGGCGGGGACCGGCTGAGCCGCGGCCGTGGCTTCGACCGGCTCGTGCTCGCCGCCACCCCGGACGCCGTGCTGGCCGGGGTGCAGCAGCTGGCCACCGCCCACCCCGGTGGTGTCCTGGCCGTGGACGTCGGCGGCGCGACCACGGACGTCTACTCCGTGCTGTCCCAGCCGGCCGCCGACAGCGTCGAGGCCGACGTCGCCGGGCTCGAGGTGGCGTCGCGGACGGTCGAGGGCGACCTGGGGATGCGGTGGTCCGCGCCGGGCGTGGCCACGGCGGCCGAGGTGGAGGGTCTGGTCGCCGGGCTGCTCGGTCCGCTCGTCGCCGCCGACGTCGACGCGCTGGCCGCCGACCCGGGACGCCTCGCCTACGACCCCCACGCCCGGGACCGTGACACCGACCTGGCGGCGGTCGCCGCAGTCACCGCCGTCCGTCGACACGCCCGGCCGGCCGGGCCCGGCGCGTCGGCCCGGCCGCTGCGCGACGTCGAGCTGGTCGTGGGCTCCGGCGGGGTGCTGCGCCACGGCGATGCGGCCCGGGCCCAGCGGGTGCTGGGGGCCGTCGTGGGCGACCACGCGGGGATGTGGCACGTCCCGGACGCGGCGGCGACGGCGGTCGACCGGGAGTACGTGCTGTGCGCGCTGGGGCTGCTGGCGCTGTCCAGCTGAGCGGGTCACCCGCTCGCGGCGGTCCGTCGTGGGTCGACGGGCCGGGCGAGGAACCAGGGGCCGGGGCGCCTTCGCACTATCGTGACGGCCGTGCCACCTGCTCCTGACGACATCCGACTGCCCGCCGGCACGACCCCGGCCGGGGAGCCCCGTCGTGGCAGCACCTTCGTACGCTGGTGGACCGGACCGACCAAGGCCGCCCTGGACGCGGTCGTGCTCGTCGGCGCCACCCTGCTCACCGTCACCGCCCGCCTGGACCTGACCGCGTTCCGCACCGTCGACCCGGTCGGCCTGGTCCTGTACCTGGTCGTGGTGGTCGCCGTGCTGCTGGCCGTCGGCACCGCGGTCGTCTACCGCGGGCAGTACCGGTACGGGTCGTTCGAGGAGCTGAGCGTCCTCGCCATCGTGGTCGGCGTGTCCGCCGTGGCGGGTCTGGCCTTCGCCGTCCTCGTCCCGTCCTCCGACGGGCCGCAGGTGGGCCCGCGCGTGGTGCCGCTGTCGGTGCCGGTGGTCTCGGCCGCGCTCACCCTGATCGGCATGGCCGGGCTGCGCTGGATCGGCCGTCGCGCGATCGACGCGCAGTCCGCGCCCGGCAGCGACACCGAGCGGGTGCTCGTCCTGGGGCCGGGGAGAGCGGGTACCAGGTCATCCGGGCCATGCTCAAGGACCCGTCCAGCCCGTACCGGCCCGTCGGCCTGGTCGACGACGACCCGACCAAGAAGAACCTCCGCATCGAGGGGGTCCGGGTGCTGGGCACCAGCGAGGACCTGCCGGAGCTGTCCCGCCGCACCGGTGCGACCACCCTGGTCCTGGCGGTCCGGGCCGCGACGGCCGCCGAGGTGCGCAGCCTCGCGGCGACCGCGCGCGCCGCCGGCCTGCGGCTGCTGTCCGTCCCGTCGACGTCGAAGATGCTGGGCAGCGAGATCGGCCTGGGTGACATCCGTGCGCTCACGGTCGAGGACCTGCTGGGGCGGCACCAGATCTCCACCGACGTGCACGAGATCGCGGCGTACCTCACCGGTCGGCGGATCCTCGTCACGGGCGCGGGCGGGTCGATCGGCTCGGAGCTGTGCCGGCAGATCCACGCCTTCAACCCCAGCGCGCTCATCATGCTGGAGCGCGACGAGAGCGCCCTGCACGCGGTGCAGCTGAGCATCGAGGGCCACGCGCTCCTGGACTCCGCCGACCTGGTGCTGGCCGACATCCGTGACCGCCGGCGCCTGGGTGAGGTGTTCGCGGAGCAGAAGCCGGACGTGGTGTTCCACGCCGCCGCGCTCAAGCACCTCCCGCTGGTCGAGGCCAACCCCGGCGAGGCCCTCCAGAGCAACGTCTGGGGGACGCTGAACGTGCTGGAGGCAGCCCGTGAGGTGGGCGTGGAGCGGTTCATCAACATCTCCACCGACAAGGCCGCCGACCCCACGTCCGTCCTGGGCTGGACCAAGCGGATCGCCGAGCGGCTGACGGCCGAGTTCGCCCGCGACGGGTCGCTGTACATGTCGGTCCGGTTCGGCAACGTGCTGGGCAGCCGGGGGTCGGTGCTGCACACGTTCGCCGACCAGGTGGCCCGCGGCGGGCCGATCACGCTCACCGACGCCCGGGTCACCCGCTACTTCATGACCGTGCCCGAGGCCGTGGAGCTGGTGATCCAGTGCGGCGCGATCGGCGGGGCGGGCGAGAGCCTGGTGCTGGACATGGGCGAGCCCGTCCTGATCGCCGAGCTGGCCGCCCGGATCGCCGACCTGGCCGGTGCGACGGTCGAGATCGTCGAGACCGGCCTGCGCCCGGGCGAGAAGCTGCACGAGGACCTGATCGGCGTCGACGAGGTCGGCACCCGACGGGCCCACCCCCTGATCACCCACGTGCCGGTCCCGCCGCTGGCCGCGGCGGCCGTGCTGGACATCGACCCGTACCGCGAGCGCGACGAGGTCCGTGACGAGCTGCACCGCACGGCGGGGTCGGACCTGCGGGGCTCCATCACCGACGAGACCCTGCCGACGGGTCCTGGCACCGTCCCGCTGAGCCGGGACGTCAGCCCCGACGTCCGGACCCCGTGACCGACGGCTGGTCCGGCCCCGGGGCCGCAGCCGTGCTCGCGGCCGTCTCGTTCGTGGTGACCGTCGTCGTGGCGTCGCTCCTGCCGGGGCTGCTGCGCCGGGTGCACCTGCTCGACACCCCGGGCTCGCGCTCGTCGCACGCGGCGCCCACCCCCCGCGGCGGCGGGATCGCGGTGCTGGCCGGGGTCGGCGCCGCCACGGCCGCGGCGGCCTGGGCCCCCCCGTTCGGCGACGTCGACGCCCTGCAGGGCGGCTGGTTGCCCCTGCTGCTGGCCACCGGCGTCGCCGCCGGGACGATCGGCCTGGTGGACGACGTGCGCGGGGTCCGCCCGCTGTACCGCGCGCTCGCCCAGCTGCTGGTCGGCACGGCGGTGGGTCTGGCCGTCGTCGTGCTCGCCGACGTCAGCTGGGTGTGGGTGCCCGTCGCCGCCGTGGCCACCGCGGCCTACGTCAACGCCGTCAACTTCATGGACGGCCTCAACACCATGACGGGGTTGCACACCGTGACGGCCGGGCTGGCGTTCGCCCTGTTCGGCTGGCTGCAGCACGGCGGCGGTGACGACACCGCCTGGCTCGTCCCGGCCGGCCTGGTGCTGGCCGCGGCCGGGGCCGGGTTCCTGCCCTTCAACGGCCTGACGGGCGGCCCCGCGCGGATGTTCCTGGGCGACGTCGGCTCCTACGGCATCGGCGCCATGATCGCGCTGCTGTCCGGCGCCGGGTTCCTTACCGGGCTGCCGCTGGAGATGGCGGTCGCGCCCCTGGTGGTCTGGTTCGCCGACACCGTCCACACCCTGACGCTGCGGATGGCGGCGGGGGAACGCTGGTTCCTGCCGCACCGCACCCACGCCTACCAGCGGCTGACCGACGCCGGCTGGTCCCACCGCCAGGTGGCGCTGGCCGCGTCGGGCACCACGGTCCTGGCCTGCGCGGTGGCGCTGGTGGTGGCCGAGCAGCCCCTGGCGTGGCGGCTGCCCGGAGCAGCCGCCCTGGTCGTCGTCGGCGCCCTCTGGGTCAAGCTGCCCGCCTGGCTCGGCCACCCGTCGCCGTGGGGCAAGGTCGCCCGGGCGCGGGGCCGTTGATGCGCGTCTGCCTGCTCAGCCACTACTACGAGCCCGAGGTCGGCGCCCCGCAACGACGCTGGTCGGCGTTCGTGCCGCGGTTCGTGGCCGCCGGCCACGAGGTCCTGGTCGTCACGGGACGCCCGCACTACCCACGCGGTCGTGCGGTTCCGGGGGCGCCCGGCCCCGGCCGGTCGGTGGGCCGGCACGGCGAGACGGTCGTCCGGGTGCGGTACCTGCCCTACGACACCGGGCGGGGTCGACGCCTGCTCGACCAGCTGCTCGTCGCCGCCGGCAGCCTCCTGCCGGTGCTGCGGTCGCGGCCGGACGTCGTGGTCGCCACCGCCCCGGGCCTGCCCACGCTGCTCGTCGGCCGGCTCGCGGCCACGCTGGTGCGGGCCCGTCTGGTGGTCGAGATGCGTGACGCCTGGCCGGACCTGATGGACGAGGTCGGGGTACCCGCCCCGGCGCGTGCCGTCCTGTCCCCGCTGCTGAGGAGGCTGCAGACCTCGGCCGACGCGGTCGTGGCCGTGAGCGAGCGGTTCGCCGAGCGGCTGCGCGGGCGAGGCGCCCGGCGGGTGGTGCACGTGGCCAACGGCACCGACACCACCGCCGTGGCCCCGCTGCCGGCCCCGGTCCGAGGCGAGGGCGCGCCGCTGCGGGTCGGCTACGCGGGCACGGTGGGTGAGAGCCAGGCCGTGCACCTGGCGGTGCGGGCCGTCGGGCTGTGCCCGCCCGGGACGGTGCACCTGACCGTCGTCGGCCACGGCGCCGCCCTGCCCCAGGTGCTCGCCGAGCGGGCCGCGCTGCCCGACCCCACGGCGGTCGACGTCCGCCCGCCCACCGACCCGGCCGGGGTCCGCGCCCTGCTGGTCGACGTGGACACCGCCCTGGTCACGCTCCGGGGCTGGAGCAGCTTCGAGGCCACCGTGCCGTCCAAGCTGTACGAGCTGCTGGCCCTGGGGCGGCACGTCAGCGCGGTCGTCGCGGGCGAGGCCGCCGACGTCGTGGCCGCGGCGGGCGGCGGTGACGTCGTGCCGCCGGAGGACCCGGCCGCCCTGGCGGCGCTGTGGCAGGAGCTCCGGGCCCACCCCGAGCGCCTCCAGGTGGGCCCAGGCCCGCGCGCCTGGGTCCAGGAGCACGCCGACGACCACGTCCTGGCGCAGCGGTACCTGCGCCTGCTGGAGGACCTGGCGTGAGCGCGCGCTGGGTCGTCGTCGGCGGGTCCGGCTTCGTGGGCCGGGCCGTGGTCGAGGCGTGCGCCGCGGCCGGCCTGGACGTGGCCGCCGTGCCCGCACCGCGCCTGCTCGCGGCCCCCGCCAGCACGGTCGAGGCGCTGGTGGACACGGCGGGCCGGACGCTGGACGCCCCGGCGGTACCGGCCGTCGCCGGTCTGGTCGACGCCCTGGTGGGCGCCGACGTGGTGGTGGTCGCGGCGGGGCTCGCCGAGCCCGGGGCGCTGGACTCCCCGGCCCTGGTGGGCGCCAACGCCCTGCTGCCGGCCGTCGTGGTCCTGGCGGCCGCGCGGGCCGGGGTCCCGCGCCTGGTCCACCTGTCCTCGGCCGCGGTGCAGGGCGAGCGCGCGGTGCTGGACGCCTCCGAGGAGGTCGACCCCCGCACCCCCTACGCCGGCAGCAAGGCGCTGGGCGAGGCGGTCGTGGGGCACCTTCGCGACCAGGTGCCGGTCAGGCTGGTCGTCGCCCGGGCCACGAGCGTGCAGGGGGAGGGCCGGTCGACGACCGCGTCGCTCACCCGGTTCGCGCGTTCCCGCCTGTCCAGCGTGGCCGGGCGCGGTGACGACCACGTGCCGGTCACCAGCACCGCCGGGCTGGCCGCCTGGGTGCTCGACCTGGGCACCCGGCCGGCCCCGCCCCCGGTGTCGCTGCAGCCCTGGGAGGGGTGGACCGCGGCCTCGCTGCTGCGCGACCTCGGGGGGCGCGAGCCGGTGCACCTGCCCGTGCCGCTGGCCCGGGTCGCGGTGCGCACGGGGTACCTGCTCAGCCGGCTGCTGGGTGGTCGTGGCCGGGCCGCCGTTCGGCGGGTCGAGCTGGTCTGGTTCGGGCAGCGTCAGCGGTGAGGGCGTCGGCGGCGCGACCGCGGTTCGGCCCCCACCGGGCGGGCGGGGCCGGGCTGACCGAGGATGACTGCGGCCCACCCCACCCGACGACGAGGACCCCGTGATGACGTCTCGTGCCCTGTCCCTGCTCACGGCCACCACGGCCGCGCTCGCCATGGTCCTCGCCCCCGTCGGCGGGGCTGCTGCCTCGGCCACCGCCGGCCCGGCGACGCCAGCCCCTCGCGAGGCCCGGGCCGATGCGGCCTCGGACCCTGGGGACCTCGACTGGTTCTTCCGGCAGGTGTCGGACGGGGCACGGACGCAGTCCTTCCAGGACCTCGGCCGCGCCCCCCAGGTCGAGGTCCCGCTGGTGTGCGACCCGGACGGAACCGGTGACATGCCTTCCGAGTGGGCGAACAACCAGTTCGTCCTCCGGAGCACCGGGGGCGACGCGACGGTCGTCCGGCTGGGCACCAACGACGACTTCCCGCTGTGCGGGGACTGGGACGGCGACGGGATCGACACCCCTGGCGTGGTTCGCGGAAACGTGTTCTTCCTGGCCGCGACCAACGTGACCGGAGGACCGGTCACGTCGTTCGGGTACGGACGGGCCGACGACTACCCGGTGGTCGGGGACTGGGACGGCAACGGCACCGACACCATCGCCCTGGCCCGGGACAACCGGTACTTCTTCGCGTCCGCGAACGTCCGCGGCGGTGGCTCGGTGCGAGCGTCGTCGTTCGGACGAGGGGACGACTTCCCGGTCGCGAGCAGCTTCGGCGGGTCCGCTGCGGACACGCTGGCCCTGAGGCGCGGCAACCGGTTCTTCGTCAGCCTCGACCCGGCGGGCACCGTGGCCATGACGGCCGCACGCTCCTTCGTCTTCGGCCGGGACGCCGACTTCCCGGTCGCGGGACGGCTCGACGGCGCGACCGCGGGCTCCGTCGGGGTGGTCCGTGTCGACGGCTCCTGACGCTCGTAGGGGGCCAGGCGCCGCTGTCGGGTCGCCCCGGGTATCGGTTCGATAACGCTGTGCCGTTCCCGGGGTCAAGTCGGGGCCCGAGCCTGACGATGCCCCTGTCGATGTCGACACCTACCTAGGGGAACCCTCATGATCCGTCCCACCCTCACCGCCGCCGCCGCCGGGCTCGCCGCCCTGGCGATGGCCGTCGGCCTCGCCGTACCCGCGTCCGCCTCCGACGACCGGGCGGAGGTCAAGGCGGAGGCGGCAGCCGTCGCTGCGGCTGCCCCCGGCGACCTCGACTGGTTCTTCGCCCCGATCACGGGCCCCGGCCAGCTCGGCCGCACCACCGCGTTCCAGGACCTCGGGAGCGTCTTCGACGTCGAGTTCCCGCTGGTCTGCGACTCCGGCGGCAACGGTGACGTGCCGAGCGAGTGGACGGGCAACACCTTCGTGCTGCGCGGCGCCGGCGTCGCGGACAGCGTGGTCCGGTTCGGCACCAACGACGACTTCCCCCTGTGCGGGGACTGGGACGGCGACGGGATCGACACCCCCGGCCTCGTCCGGGGCAACGTGTTCTTCCTGGCCGGGGCCAACCGGGACGGCGGCGGGACGGTCACGTCGTTCCTGTTCGGCCGGGCCGACGACTACCCGGTCGTCGGGGACTGGGACGGCAACGGCACCGACACCATCGCCCTGGCCCGGGGGAGCAAGTACTACTTCGCCTCGGCCAACGTCCGTGGCGGTGGCTCCGTGGTGTCCTCGACCTTCGGTCGGCCCGACGACTTCCCGATCTCCGGCGACTTCGTGGGCCGGGGCTACGACACCCTGGCGCTGCAGCGCAGCAACAGCTTCTACGTGAGCGTCGACCGGCCGGGGCGCGCCTCGCTGCGGACCGACGGCACGGTCTACCGGTTCGGTCGCGACACCGACTACCCGGTCGCGGGTCGCCTCCAGGGGTCCGACGTGGACTCCATCGGCATCCTCCGGGTCGAGGACTTCTGACCCGGCACCGGTAGCGAGCCCCCGAGGGCGGGTGCGGTCCTGACGGACCGTGCCCGCCCTCGTCGTCCTCCCAGGCGCTCGAGCCGCCTCAGCCTCGCTTGGACCCCGTGCCCCGGACGGCGTCGTAGACCTCGGCGTAGGTCGCCACCACCGCCTCCCAGGTCCGGGTCGCGGCCACCCGCTCCCGGCCGAGATCGCCCATCCGCCGGCGGAGACCCGGGTCCGCCAGGCGCCCGAGGGCCCCGGCGAGCGCGGCGGGGTCCCCGGGCGGCACCACGAGACCGCCCCGGTCGTCGTCAACGAACTCCCGCAGCGCCGCCAGGTCGCTGACGACCAGCGGCAGCCCGGCCGCCATCGCCTCGGCCGGCTTGAGCGGGGTCACCAGCCGGCAGACCTCAAGGTCGAGGCGGGGGACCACGAACACGTCCAGCGCGGCCAGGTGGTCCGCGACGGCGTCGGCGGGGACCCGACCGGGCATGACGACCCGGCCCGGCGGCCGGACCGCCGTCGCGGCGGCGCGCACCGACGGCGCCGCGTCCCCGTCGCCGACCAGCAGCATCGTCACGTCGACCCCGGTCCCGGCGAGCAGCGCGACCGCGCGCGCCAGGACGTCGAAGCCCTCGTAGTCCACGACGCTCGACACGCTGCCGACCACCAGGCTGGCCGCCGGGATGCCGAGCCGGGCCCGGGTCGCCTCGCGGTCGCCCCGCTCCTGCAGGGCCCGGGCCGGGATGGCGTTGGGGACCAGCTCGACCGGGCGACGCGGCCGGGCGCGGGCGGTGAGCACGTCGCGCATCGCCGAGCCGATGGTGAGCGCGGCGTCGACCTCGCCCACCGCGAACGCCTCCTGCTCCTGGTACAGCCGGTACCGCTGCGACTGCCGGGCCTCGGGCCCGCTGCGCTGGGCCCAGGTCTCCTCCAGCAGGCCGCGCACCTCGTAGACGACCGGCAGGCCGTGCCGGGCGCCGACCTCCAGGGCGGTCAGGGCGTTCACGAAGTGGCTGTGGGCGTGCAGCACGTCGGGCCGCAGCTCGGTGACCAGCCGGTCCAGCCGGGTCAGCTCCTCTTCGTGGCGGACCACGGCCGAGGCGTGCCAGCGACGGGGCAGCAGCCGGTGGTAGTCGATCCCGTCGACCGTCTCGACCGGCCCGGCGGGCAGCCGCAGGATCGTCCCGGGGTAGCCGAAGGGGGTGACCGCCGCGACCGTCATCCCGGCCGCGGCCTGCGCGGTCAGGATCTGGTGGGTGCGACCGGTGTACCCGCTGCGGGTGTGCGGCAGCGAGTTGGTGACCAGGTGCAGGACCCGCGGCGCGTCACCGCTGCGGGCCGGGGTGCCGGTCCCGGAGGTTCCGGCCGTGGTCGTGGCGGGCCCGGGCGTGGCGGACCGCCGGGGCCGGCGCGACAGGACGTCGACCTCGGAGCGCCACCGGCGGGCCACCGCACGGGACGGCGTCGCGGCGACGGCCTCGTCGAGGCGCCCGGTGGCCCACAGCGCGCGGGCCCGCACGGCCGACCCGGCGCGCGTGGCGTCCTCGCCCACCAGCGCCGCCGCCTCGGGGCTGCGACCGACGGCCAGCAGGGCGCGGGCCACCTGCCGACGCGACCGGGGCGACGCCGAGCGGGCCCGG
>JBBSQH010000074.1:0-21358 GCA_038258055.1 Actinomycetales bacterium | reverse complement strand
TACGCTCGGTGAACACCGGGGCCTCCCACACATGTCGGATAGGCCGAGCAGGCCAGCCCTGCCCGACAACCCACGAGAGTGTGTGAGCGAGGCCCCGGCCTACAACCACCCCGGCGGGGCGGTCACGCCATACCGTCTAGTTCAACACCGGCGCGTGAGGGTCACGGGTCAAGGAGCCAACCGCGGCGAGGTCCTGTCCGGCCTCCGAGCACCACCATGTCGCGACACCGTCCACGCGCGTGATCGCAAGCGCGTGATCGTGCGCCGGGCAGGTGGGCCAGTAGCCCCAAACCTCCTCCATAAGTGCGTCCTCGAAGAGAACGGCGAGCTCGTCGACCGCGTCGTCCTCGCCAGTCAGCTCCCAGTACGGAGCCGTGAGCCCCGCCCCGGACCCATCTGCGGCGGTCATGAGGATCCTGATCTCTGGCCAGGACACCCTGCCGGTAACGGGTGTCGGTGGCGGTTGCCCGGTTACGACTGCACCGACCTCGACCAACTCCCCCCAGATGCCCTCTCGGACCTCGTTGTCTAGCGGCATCGCGGGCAGTCGCTCCTCTCCCGGCCACGAAGGGTCGACCTGGGACTCAGTCACCTGCCACACCGTCGACACGCCCCAGGCGTTCTCGAGGTCCGCGGCCAACCGCGTGGCGGCGGCCTGGAACCAGGCCACGCAGCGGCGCGCGGCATGATCTGCCTCACGCACTGCGGCCGCGTCTCGCGGGAGCCATCGCCCGGGGCCTGCAGGCCGCTCGTGGGCAACCCAGGAGTCGATCTCTTCGAATAGCCCCTGTTCCGATGTGATGTCCGCGCCGGCGCCAACCTGGACGCGGATCCCGTCGTAGGTCACCCACAAGCCGCCGCTGTCGTTGGTGACCGACCAGCTGTCGGAGACACCACGGTCCTCGCGCAGGCGGGCCGCGCACCTTCGAGCCGCGTCCTCCCATCCCGGCTCACCGTCAGGCGTCATGGCGTTCTGGATCGACTGCACACGGTCATGCTGCACGCAAGGAACGGGCGGCACCCACCATTTTCGCCGAGCACCGACGTGACGGGCAGACGGCGTCCGACCTCCTCTTGGGGATCGTCAGCTGGGATAGGGCCTCGCGGAGCCCCGCGGGCCGCCCTCACGGCTCACAGCACGGCTTGGGGCGAGAGCGCGCCGATGGAGGGTCCTCTACCGGACGGGGTAGGCGTCGGGAGGAGGAGTGCCGAACACGGCCGGGTCGCGCTCAGGGACGGGCTCGTTGGTGAGATCGGCGCCCGCGATGCGATCCCAGCGAAACCAGCGCGGGGCGCGACGGGTATGGCACCAGCCGACGAGATGCCACTGGTCGTCCCTTCGAGCCAGCAGGTGAGGCTCTACCCGCCGGCTTGACGGCGTGCCCAGTCGGTCCCGATAGCTCAGCACCAGCACACGGCGCCCCGCGAGTCCTTCCTCCACCGCCTTGAGCATGTCGGGCCTCCTCGGGGGCGAGGCCCGGACCCACACCCGGCCGGCGAGCTGCTCAGCCCGGCTACGGGTGGCGGGGTCCAGCACGTCAAGCAGCTTCTCCAGCGCGGCTCGGCCGTCGACGGCGTACGGCGCGTCAACGTTCGCTGCGAGGGCCACGGCGATCGCGACCACCTGTGCCGGGGTGAGGTTGACCGGCGGCAGCGTCGCGACCTCGTCCAGCACGTAGCCCCCGCCCGGACCGGCTTGCGCCCATACCGGCAAGCCGGCCTCTTGTAGCGCGGCGACGTCCCGCTTGATCGTGCGGGTGCTCACCTCTAGCCAACCGGCCAGCCGCGCGGCGGTGCGGCCGCGAGGACCGGCCCGGCGCAACTCCTCGCTCAGGGCATGCAGCCGATCCGTTCGGTTCACGACAAAAAGAGTGACAGAAACGGTGACAGGCTGCTGTCACCAGCCACTCGGCAGGGTGGGGATCATGACCCACATCGCACTGTTCCACTCCGCCCTCGGCGTTCGTCCGGGGATCATCGACGCTGCAACCCGCCTCCGCGCCTATGGGCACCAGGTACTGATCGTCGACCAGTACGACGGACGAGTCTTCGACGACTACGACGAAGCCGGTCAGTTCCTCGAGACAGTCGGCTTTCCCGCCTTGATGCAGCGCGCGGTGCAGGCGGTGGCGAACCTGCCAGACGGGTTCCTCGCCGCCGGCTTCTCCAACGGTGGCGGCATGGCGGAGTACGTGGCCACCCAGCGGCCCTGCGGCGGCGTCGTGATGCTGTCGGGTGCGCTGCCGGTGTCAATGCTCGGCGCCGAGCGCTGGCCCGCCGGGGTGCCCGCTCAGATCCACTACAGCGAGCACGACCCCTTCCGTTCACAAGCGTGGATCGACGCCGTGATCGGGGACGTGCGCGCCGCGGACGCCTCCATCGAGGTCTTCGACTACGCCGGGTCCGGCCATCTGTTCACCGACCCGAGCCTCCCGCAGGAGTACGACGAACCGGCCGCAGAGCTGCTGTGGCAACGCGTACTCGCCTTCTGCGCGGCAGTCAGCAGCTGAGCCGACGCCAGCACGCCACTGGTCGCCAGTCCCCGGTTGGCGATCGGCTACCGGACTTTGGCTCGACGGCGAGCAACTCGAGCGTCTGGCGCACGCCCGCGGCCAACCCAGCCGCCTAGCGTGGCCAAGTGGTGACGATCGAAGACCTGGCCGCGCGACTGGAGCAGGTGGAGACGCAGCTGGCGCTGCATCGCCTCGCCGCTGACTACTGCGTCGGAGCGGACCAGGAGGACATGGACCGGTTCGCCGGCGTCTGGACGGACGCCGCATTGTGGGACGCGGCTGGTGATGACCCTGAGGACGAGGACCACCGCTTCCGTGGTCTCGAATCGATCCTCGCCGCGGTGCGGGGGCAGTGGGCGACGTTCCCGAGGATGCAGCACGCCACCGCCAATCACGTCGTGGACCGGGACGAGGTGGACCCAGACCGAGCGGTGGGCCGGTGCGACGTGGTGGTCACCATCCAGCTGCCTGACGGCCGCTGGGTGGTCGGCGGAGGGGTGTACGAGGACCGATACCTGCGTCAAGACGGGGTGTGGCGGATCGCCTCACGCGCAGTCCGTCGACCGTTCGACTTGGCGCCGCTACCAGCCAGCCTCGGCACGCAGCGGGTCCCGGCGCTGGATCCGGACACCCCGGAGACGTCTTCCTGACACATCGTCAGGAAGGGATCGCCAGCTGGGATCCCCTGCGGTACGGGCAGGGCAGCAGACGGGAGGCCAGCCACGGAGGCCTCGAGGTCGCCGGCAGACGTTCGACTACCGGACAGCGGCAGCTCAGCCGGCTCGTCGGCGTTGTCACGTCGAGTGGAGACTTGATGGGGATGCGCCGGTCCGCCACCGCTGCAGACGTCCTGCCGCGTAGCGTCCGGCGGGTGACGACCAGGGGTGACCGACGTTGGACGACCCTGGTCGCAACCGGCATGGCGACCCTCGTGGGGCTGCTGCTGTGGACCTTGTTCGTGGTCGAGCCGACCCAGACGGTCTCCGAGGACGTAGACCGCCTGTACGCCGCGCTGGACACGTCCGGCTGGCTGTCGTTCGCGATCCTCATCGTCCTGTGGCTCTGCGCCGTCGTGGCCGTCACGGGTGCGGCCGTCGTCGTCGGGTCCGCACGGCGGGCATCGAGCCCAGGCCGCCTCTTCCTACGACGCGTCACGGCAGCGGCAGGTGCCTTCGGTCTCGTGGCTACCGTGAGCGCCATCGTGCCCGGGACCCAAGTAAGGCTCAGCTGGTACCTGCTCGCCGAAGGACTTGGCATCGCCCCGCCGACCGGCTCCATCAGCAGCCTGCTGCTCGGCATCCTGTTCATCGGCTCCGGCCTTCTGGTGCTTGCGGTCGTCGGCCTTGTCGCACTTGGCGTCACCTCGAAGCGATGGACGTAACCTTCCGGCCTCACACACTTTGCTAGCCCATCGGCTACGGAGGAGCGGTGGGGGCTGACCTGGCCAGTGCTTGTCCGGCTGATGACGGGCACCATGGGTCTGTGGACGCGCGGGGTTGCATCCGGTGCCGGCGTTGCGACGCGCGTCTGACCGCAGAGCTCGTCGCCGTCGACGACCCGGGCCCAGCTGCCGGTGGCAGAGGGACTCCGCCGGTGGACCTGCCACCAACCATGGCCACAGAGGGGACCTGCGCGCTCACGGACCGCCGAGCCTTCTCGCCGCGATGGGTCGCCGAGCGCGACGACTACCCGGAGTCAGCGCCCCATCCAGAAGAGGCTTGGCTGCTCGACCAGGGCGACCTCGTCCCGGACCTCGTCGCAGATCCGGAGGCCGCCGTGGGCTGCTGCGGCATCGACGGCCAGGAGGGGCCCAACCTGCGGTGCCCCGAGTGCGGAGCCCCCGTCGGGGTGCTCTTCGACGACTGCTGGACGCCGATGGAAGTCCGCCTCGATCCCGCTGCCGTCTACCCCGAGCCGGTACACCAGTGACGGATCCCCAGCTGAAGATTCTTGTCCTCCACGCGACACCGTCGTGTCAGGCTGCAGGCATGCTGACCTCGCTGCGCAGACCGGTGGTGGTCCTCGGGTGTGCTCTGGCACTTGTCGGCTGCGGCGAAGCGACTGCTGCCCCCAGCGGCAACGACCTGGCCTGTGAGGGCGAGGAGCTCGCCAGCTGGTCGCTGCATCTCAATCAGGACGGCTCGGCGGATCTTGCCCAGCTGGGCGAACCGGAGCCGGCGGCCGCTGTGATCGAGGCGATGCCGGAGCTGTCCGGTGCGCGGCTCGAGGTCGGCGAGGAGTTCGGCGTGGACGATCAGGCGCGCGTCGACGTGGTGGCGGACTTTGGCGACGGGCCAAAGGTGCGCGTCACCGCCACCCGGAGCGGCGTGGAGCCCTGGGTGGCCGACTACGTCGAGGCGTGCTCGGAGGTCCTGCCGCTGTCCGGCGAGTGACCTTACTGCCCTATCGCACCGGTAGTGATCGTCTTCTGACGACGTGAGCCTGCGAGCCGAGCTGAAAGCAACCTGACGACGGACTCGTCCTGGCGATCAGCGGCAGTCCCGGGCCAAGAGACGCTTCGTTCAGCCGTCGCCTTCGCCGGAGAACGCTCGTCGGGCTAGCCGTAGCTCAACGATGGCGGCGTCGATCAGCTCAACCTCGCTGAGCCTTGCCTTGGCGCCTGCAGTGTCATCCACGCGCACCCGCACCTCGCTCTGCCCAGGCTCGACCTCATGGACCAGGACATGGACCTCGCCGCGCGGCACGGGAGGCGACGCCTCGTCGTGTAGTTGACGGAGATCGTCGGGCAGGTCTGGGTCCTGAGGGCTGTAGGCGCGCCAGCCCGGTTCCTGATCAGCCATGACCCAGTGTCTCGCCGCAGGCGGGCGAAGGCATCACATACCGGTGACCGATGGGGAATCGGTGGACGTCGGTCGCGAAGTGGTCTACCGCGGGGGGCTCAGCGGTGGGTTGGGGTGGTTCGGTCGCGGGGCTCGATTCCGAGGGTGAGGTGTGGCCGCGACGGCTGGTGGGCCGGGCCGATGTCGGTCGCGGTGTAGGTGGGCTTGTCAGTGAGGTCGTGGCTGCGGTGGCGTGCCCAGACCTGGCGGGTCCACCAGAGGGCGGCCCAAGTCAGGGGGACGGCGAAGATGAGCGCGAACAGCGGGTGGTTGAACACGCCGACCCAGGCCCACCAGGCCAGGGTGAGCCAGGGCGGGGCGCCGAGAAGGACCTTGACCGGCCAGGCGAAGCTGGTGGCGGTGGCGCGGTAGCGGGTGAACCCGCCGTGGACCCGGTGCCACCGGATCTGCCCGCTCACCGAGCCCGCCGTCCTGCTCGTGGTCCCGAAGGGTGTGGGACCGAGCGCCTGCCCGGTTGAGCCCTCTAGCGGCAGCACGCCGGTGGCCTGACCGTCGCGGGCGGTCATGCGCGGGCGCCGGCGGTCATGCGCAGGCGCCGTCGGCCACGGCGGCCGGGGAGAAGCCGTACTCGAGCTGGCCCTGCAGGTTCGGAGCGTCGGGGGCGTTCGTGACGAGCATGACCTCATCGGGGGCGTCGTCGGCCTGGTAAGCGATGGTGACGATGTCGGACGCCTCGGCCTGGACCGGCCGCAGGGAGCCGATGGCCACGGTCCGAGGCTGGAGGCCCTGCTGTTCGAGGATGGCGGTGGCCTCCTCGAGGGTCGCGCCGCGGGCCGGTGAGCACGCCAGCGGCTGCCCAGGCGCGAACGCGTTCCGCAGGCCGATGACGGCCGGCTCATCACCGAGTTCCGCGGGGACTCCGACGACGAGGGTAAGGCCGGTGACGTCGGCCGGGACCCGCACGTCCTCGGGGTAGCCGAGGGCCTGCTCGATGACGTCGGCCACGACGGTCTCGTCGGTGGTGTCCTCCGCGCTGACACCGACCCAGCTACCCACGACCTGAGGGTTGGCGGTCATGGTCTGGACCTGGATGTCGAGGCCCTCGGCGGCCAGCTGCGCAGTCATCTGCTCCGCGTCGGCGGTGGTGTCGACGATGCGGATGACCACGTCCCCCCGGTCCGGCGTCACGGCGAAGGCCGGCGTCCCCAGGCCGGGCGATCCGGCCAGCCCCACCGCACCGACACCAGCGGCGATCAAGACCGCGGCGGCCGTGCCGACCAGCACCACCGAACGACGCCGCAGCGCCAGCAGGCCCGGCGCCCGCTGGTGCCGCGCCTGCGGGTGCATCGCCACGACCACGGGCTCGCCGGTTGCGGTCGCGGCGGTGGCTGGCGTGGCAGGGGTGTCGGTTCGTGCCGTGGTGTCGGGGTGGGTGGTGATCTCGGTCATCAGGTGCTCCAGGCGCAGCAGGACTCGATCGGGCGGCAGCCGCGGGTCCGGTGTCATGACGACATCCCCTCAGCCAGCCTGCGGGCGCCGGTGGGGCGCCTGTCAGGTAGATGACCGGCCAGGGCCGCGCCGTCCGGGCTGTCACCCGCCCGGCGCAACGCCACCGCGAGCTGGCGTCGGGCCTCGCCGAGCTGGCCCCGGACGGTGCTGGCCGAGCAGCCCAACTCGGCCGCGACCGTGACCGAGGTGGCCTCCTCCAGCAGGCACCGACGCGCCACGTAGCCCAGCGGGTCCGGCATCGCGCCGATCAGGGTCCGCACCCGACGGTCCCGCTCCACGCCGTCCACCGCAGCCGTCACAGCATCCGCGTGGTCCCCGACCTGCCCAGCCTCTCCGGCGTTCCCGACCTGGTCGGTCGTGGCGCCCAGGTCGTGGAAGCGGGTCAGGCGGGCCTGATGACGGCGACGGGTACGTCGCCAGCTGCGGCAGCAGTTCTCCGCGACCGCGAGCACCCACGGCAGCCAGGACCCGTCGACCTCGACCGCCCGATGCCGCAGCCGCCACGCCTCCAGGTACACCACCGACACCGCGTCCTCCGCCTCAGCCGCGCCGACCCGCGCCACGCACAACCGGAACACCGCCTGCACCGTGGACAGGTAGACGTCGACAAACTGGTCCCGCCCGAGCAGGACCGGGCCCCTCGCCGGCATGTCAGCCTCAGCGTCGGACTCGATGCCCCCGGCCGTCACTGGTGTGTTCTCGACAGCAGGGCGCCCGCCCTCAAGCCCTCAGCGGCGACCAGCGCGCGGTCCGTGGCCACGACCGGCCCGACCTGCCCACAACGACCAGCGAGGGGCCCTTCACCAGACCGCACCCGAATGAGGACCCTTGAGTGACGCAGCTGGCCCTCCGAGCGGGCCGACGACGCAGAATCCGGCCTCGACGGGGCCTTGGACGCCCTCCCCGGCTGGGATCGTCAGCTGGGTTGGCGCCAGGCAGGTTCAGTAGGCGCCTGAGGGCAGGTCAAGGACCCAGCACCGAGATCCCGCGGCCGGCTCCTCGTGCGGTTCGTCTACGGCGAGGCGGAGGTAGAACACCATCGAGTCGACGTCACCCCCGCTGTGTCGCTGGAGCAAGTGCAGGGGCATGAGGAGCCCGTAGCGGTGATCGCCTTGGTGCCAGAGCATGCACAGGCCGGGCACCGTCACCTGCCCTAGCCAGTCCCCACCTTCGGCGAAGGCCACGGACTCGATCGAGTCGAGATGGCCGCTTCCGAACGTCGCGTCCTGATCGATGGTCTCTGGATGCGCGAGCAGGGCAGCCGCAACCGCCTCGGCCGTCGCGTACGTCGCTGGAGCCGACGGCGGCAGGTCGGGGACTCGCCCCGGCACGGGTCGACGGCGGCGTCTCCACACCGCAGGAGTATCGCGGCAGGTGGCGTGGGACTGCTGACGGCGAGCCGAGAACATGGCCTCGTGTCACTAGCCGATCGTCAGCCGGACGGGGCGCCCGATGGCTCTTGGCGCCGGATTTCGCCTAGATCGGCCGCCGCCAGGGCCAGCTGAGTCAGTGAGGGGTCGTCAGCTGGGATCGATTTGGTCGTCACGAGCTGAGCTGCTGGCTCACATCGAGCGCTAGGTGGGGGCACGCTTCACCGGACCAGTGGACGGCTTCTGGCCGTCCTGAACTCAGGGTGCTAACGGTTCGGGGTAGACGTCTACGACGAGGTCGCTGGCGCCGTCCTCTCCCTCAAGGGTCACCGGCAGATCGCTGATCGCTGGCACGGCTTCCTCTGATAGGACGACGAGCTGCCGGTAGGGGTTGTAGTCCGCGGAGCATGGCGCGTTCGGCGTCGAAGTCGTGATCGCGGTGGAGGTCGGGTTTGGTGCGGGCCCCCTCTCGACATCAGCCTTACCGTCGGCGGTTGAGCGCAGTCCAAGGAGGTAGGAGGGGCAGCTGCCCGACTGGCCGGAGTACCAGACCGCGAGTACCTCGCCGGGGGCGAGGTCGTTGGAGCCATACAGATCGGAGTACCTACCGGACTCCAGCGGTTCACCATCCCGACGCGGCAGCTGCCCGACGCCGAGGTCGACCAGCACCGCGTCCACCAGTTCATACGGGACAACCAGCACTGTGCTGAAGGAGGCCGCCACCCCCGATGGTGGGCCCCCGGCGGTTTTGGCGATGGTCCGCACCTGCGGAGCCGACAACCGTTCCGTCCGCGGCGCGCCGTCCCCCGTGACCGTCGGCCGCTCACCTGCCACCGTCGGCGACGGTGAGGCACCCGCACCTGCGCCGGTGCTGGACCCGCCGCAACCAGCCACCAGGAACGCACCGACTAGGAACCCAGTCGCGGCAAGAGTGCGCCATGGCCTCATGCCGATGGGACGCCCGCACGGCAGCGTCGGTTCCGAGAACCAACCACTGGAGCTGGCGCCGAGCAGCACGTTCTGGTCGCAGCGGGTCCCTTCCCGGTCGCCGATGGCGGGCTCAGTCGGTCGTCGCAACACCCCTGCTGATGTGAGGTGTTGCTGGTGTTGTCCAGGAAAGAATCGATCGAGAAGCAGGCCGCGTTCTGGGTGCTGATCGCGAAGGGTTCGACGCTGCAGGCGGCCTGTGACGCTGTCGGCGTGAACAGACAAAGCGGCCGGCACTGGCGCCAGGCGACCGGCGGAATGGTGCCGCGGAAGAAGCCCCCTGCCTCGGGCCGCTACCTGTCGCTGGAGGAGCGGCTCCGGATCGCGGACCTGCACCTGATCGGGTCGGGGGTCCGGTCGATCGCGGTGACGCTGGGGCGGTCGCCGTCTACCGTGAGCCGGGAGCTGCGGCGCAACGGCAGCCCCGTCGCGCCACGGACGCGACGTGTCGCCTATGCGCCGTACGCGGCTCAGAAGCGGGCCGAGCTTCGGGGCCGCCGACCGAAGGCCAGCAGGTTTGACGATCTCGAGCTGGCCGAGAGGGTGCAGGCCAAGCTGTGCCTGAAGTGGAGTCCCGAACAGATCAGCGACCACCTCGCCGTGGTGGTGCCCGAGCGACTGGAGCTGCAGGTGAGTCCGGAGACCATCTACCAGGCCCTCTACGTCCAGGGCCGCGGACACCTGCGCGCTGACCTGCACCATCACCTGCGGACCGGACGCGCGGTCCGGCGCCCGCGACGCCCCAAGACCACGGGCGGGTCGGGGAAGATCCCCGACATGATCATGATCAGTGAGCGGCCGGCCGAGGTCGCCGACCGGGCCGTCCCGGGCCACTGGGAGGGCGATCTGATCCTGGGCTCGAACTGCCGCTCCGCGATCGCGACGCTGGTCGAGCGGCAGACCCGGTTCACGATGCTCGTGCACCTGCCGGACGGTCACGGCGCCCTCGCGGTCCGCGACGGCCTCCTCGCGGCCATCCAGACGCTGCCCGCGCACCTGCGCAAGACCCTGACCTGGGACCAGGGCAACGAGCTCGCCCAGCACCGCCAGATCACCATGGCCACCGAGATGGCCATCTACTTCTGCGACCCCCACAGCCCCTGGCAGCGCGGCAGCAACGAGAACACCAACGGCCTGCTGCGCCAGTACTTCCCCAAGGGCACCGACCTGTCCCTGCACAGCCCCGAACGGCTGCTCCAGGTCGCCACCGAGCTCAACCAGCGACCCCGCAAAACCCTCGGCGGCATCACACCCGAGGACGCCCTGCAGCGCCTACTGTCAGACCCCTCCAAGCCCGTCGTTGCGACGACCGCCTGAATCCGCCGATCCTTGACTGACACCGCCGGCTTTCTAGGCGGAGGAACGGTGCGCAACCCGGCGTTGAGGGCCTTCCGTCCGGCCAAAGTTCGGCCGACGGATGAGTCGTACGCGGACCGGCGCGTCGAGGTCCGCCCAGACTCGGTCGGCCGTGGGAACGACGCTGGAGACGAGACTGCGACCTGGTCTTGCCCGTTGACCAGCAGCTGGCGGTCTGCGCGCACAGCCTCAGGAGGAAGCCGGGGCTCCTAGTCGCCGTAGCGCCAGCCTGGCGGCAAGGACGTCACGCAGGCCGAAGCCGGCCACCACGACCAGCAGACCAGCGAGACCGTAGGCGACGCGGGGGTCGAAATCGTTCACCGTCCTGGCGACGAGTACCTGCGACACGGCCAGGCCCGTCAGCATCACCACGCTCCAGTACGAAGCAGCGCGCGAAGTTGCCAGCGGGACGGCCGCTGACCGGTCGGGCTCTTCTGCTGGGACCCGTCCCCGGTTCAGCTGGCGCGTGACACGCCGCCGGGTACCCCGGTCCAGGGTGGGCGGCGGATGCCTGACGAGCGACACGAAGCTTGCGACCGCGGCGACGATGACGAGCACCGACACCACCGTCACTGGCCAAACCCCCACCCCTTGAGGATGTCATTGTCACCAGCCTGGGTCGACCCCGCTTGCGTCACCCGTGAGACCCAAGGCCACAGCCGGCGCCTTGGGCCTGTGGACCCGTGGCCGCCATCGGCGCGGGGCTGCCGGTCCGATCTGTCGCAACGGTAGAGGCGCAGACGCGATCTCTAGCAAAGGATCCTCTACCTGGCAATGGTCACTTGGGACGCCGCCTGGGCGACGGGGGCAGCCCCGGCCCGAGCGCTCGAGGCGTCAGAATGGGGCAGGCTGGCCTCATGGGGGATGACAAGACCGGGCGACGCATGCGACCAGCTGACGACCCGGAACAGACCGACTGGCATATCGGGGCCCGATGGCTCTGGCTGTGGATCATGCCGCTGATCGTGGTCGGCACTCCCTTCCTGCTCTGGGACATCTACCAGGACATCGTCAGCGGTGAGGACGTCCGGGCTCGTAGCTACGCGCTATTCGTGATGTATCCCGCGCTGGTCGGGATCTGGCTGTACATGGTGGTGCGCTTCGTCCGCGCCCGCCGTCGGGGCGAGACCCCCAAGCTGCTGTCCTGGAAACCGACCCCCTTCGAGGACTAAGCAACCGAAGCTTCGAGGAGTTCCCGCGCTGCACTCCGCGGGGCTGGCCGACTTCACGCTCTCGGCCGTCTACAAGCGGCGCGCTGTCCGGCAGAGGATCGTCAGCCGGGATGGCGGCTCGCGGCGCCGCGAGGCCGCTTTCGGGGCTCACAGCACGGCCCGGGGCGAGGTCGCGCCGATGGAGGGTCCACTGTCGGAACGGGTGCCCTGTCATGAGGCGGCGGTCGCCTGTCCGGAGTGCGCCCGCGTCTCGGCCATCAGGCGGGCCCCAGGAAAATGACGCGAGCCCGGCGCGCCCGGCTGCGACAGTCTGCCCATGGAGAAAGTCACTACGCGCTTCTACAACTGGGCCTCGATCCTCGAGGACCAGACCCGCGACCAGGTCCTCATGACGAGCCGGATGCCGTTCATCTACCCGCACGTCGCTCTCATGCCCGATGCCCACCTCGGCAAGGGATGCGCCGTGGGGACGGTGCTGCCGACGCTGGGGGCGATCATCCCTGCCGCGGTCGGGGTGGACATCGGCTGCGGGATGATCGCACTACAAACGCAGTTCGTGGCCGGCGACCTGCCGCCGGACCGTCGCCCACTGCGGGAGTCCATCGAGCAGGCGGTGCCCCTGTCGCCGGGCAACTACAACACCGGGGTCCGGGACGAGCGGACCGAGGCGCGTCTGGCTGAGCTCACGAAGTCGGCGGCCTCGCAGGACGTGGACCCCGCCGCGTACGCCGCGAACTGGCAGATGCAGCTCGGGTCCCTGGGCGGGGGCAACCACTTCATCGAGGTGTCGCTGGATGAGGAGGACCGGGTCTGGCTGTTCCTGCACTCCGGGTCCCGCGGCGTGGGCAACAAGATCGCGACGCGCAACATCGCGGTGGCGCTGAAGCAGTGCAAGGCGCGCTGGATCGACCTTCCCCACCCGGACCTCGCCTACCTCGTCGAGGGTGACCCGGAGTTCTGGACCTACATCCGCGGCCTGACCTGGGCGCAGCAGTTCGCCCTGCTCAACCGCGAGGAGATGATGGACCGGGTCGCGGACTGCTTCTCGGCGTGGGTGGGCGGCACCGTGGAGCAGCACGAGCGGATCAACTGCCACCACAACTACACCGTGCGGGAGAACGTGTTCGGCAAGGACGTGTGGCTGTCCCGCAAGGGCGCCATCGCGGCGCACGAGGGGGCCCGTGGCCTCATCCCGGGCAGCATGGGCACCCGCTCCTACGTGGTCACGGGAAAGGGCGACAGGATGAGCCTGAACAGCAGCCCGCACGGGGCCGGGCGGGAGTACGGCCGCAAGCACGCCGAGCGCACCTTCACCTACGACCAGCTCGTCGAGTCCATGGCAGGTATCGAGTGGTCGGGGTCCAAGGCGTTCCTGGACGAGATCCCGGCCGCGTACAAGGACATCGACGTCGTCATGCGTGACGCCGAGCCGCTGGTGCAGGTGGACCACACCCTGCGGCAGATCGTCAACGTCAAGGGCACCTGAGCGATCGGAGGCAGCGGCCTGCCGGGGCGAGCACCCTCGGCAGGCCGTCGTCCGGTCGATGCTCCCCAGGGGCCGGAAGGCGGTCCCCGGCGTCCGGCGACGTCAGGCGAGCTAGCCCAGGAGGCGGGCGACGAACTGGACCGACTCGACGATGCCCACGATGAAGACGACGACGATGGTGATCAGCCCGGCACCGATGGCCGCCTCCTCGAGACGGTCCTTTCGCAGCTGTTGGCGAGATGTCGGCATCGGGTCAGGTGGGCTGTCCCGGGAGAACCGTCGACGCGCGCCCTGCGGGAGTCCTGGCGGGTTCCACTTGCCATGGTCGGTCGCGATCTGGGCCTGCAGGTCGCGTAGGCGCTGCTGCGCGGCCGGAGCGAACTTGCTGATGGGCGCTCTCAGGTCCAGCCCGATGGCCACGGCAACCGGGTTCCTGTAGCGCTGCCTCATCACTTCCAGCGCCGCTGCGGTCTCTGGGTCGTCACTAGAGCGATCGCTGAGGAACCACGCGAGCCCGGCGGCCGGCTGGTCGTTCATCGCCCAGTGCACGCGTCCGAGCAGGTCGAAAACCGCCGCATTGCCCGTCCCCCACGGGTTGGTGCCATGGAGTCGGTCTCGCGCCATCCACGGGCGTCCGGCCTCAAGATCAGCGAGGGCCCTGTCCAGTGCGCGCACCCGGCAAGACTGCCTGACCCGTCGCTCGACCGTTGACTACTCCGGGAGCCTGACCCGGTGGACCATCGACTGCTGGGCAAGTGCTGCCCGGGTTCCGCGTAGCGGGGGCTGTCCCCCCGGACATCCGCCCGGACATCCGTCAGGGTTGCCCGGTGCGGTCATCACTGGACAGTCGGCAAGCCTCGTCGGTGTCCTTAAGCGACGGCGGTCAGCCGAAGCGACGAGGCCTCGACGGCTCGTCGTCGTGGCCGGGGTATGCGGCCGCTGCCGTGGCCTTCGCTTTTGCTGCCGTCAGCATCTACTGGGGCCTGGGTGGCACGGCGGGCGTTGACACCCTGGGCGGGCGGATCGAGGAGCTGGCCGTGGCCCGTGACCCGGTGATCGTGACGTTGGTGTGGGTCACCGGCCTGCTCAAGGTCGCCGGTGGGGTGCTCGCCTTGGCCCTGGTCCGACCGTGGGGAAACAGGCTGCCGCGGCGGTGGCTCGTGCGCGGCGCCTGGGCCGGAGCGGTCCTGCTCACGGTGTACGGCCTGGTGCAGGTCACCTCGGTAGCTCTGGTCGCGCTCGGCGTCCTCACCCCGAGCGAGCCGGTCGAGCCCTTGGTGCTGTGGTGGCGCTTGCTGCTGTGGGAGCCGTGGTTCCTGGTCTGGGGCGTTCTTCTCGGGCTCAGCGCCTGGGTCGGTGGCCGGCGCGGTGCCTGACGTCTCCGGAATAACCGCCTGACGGCGCCAATGCCCCATGTACGAGGGCACGGCCGGACTTCAGTGCGTCGTCCTGCGGGTGATCCGGGGCAGATCCCAGGTGACGATCATCAGTTGGCGATTCTCGACCGCATGCCGCGCGTCACCGGGTTGGTGACACGTTGCCAGGCAGCAGCAGTGACCTGTAGGCGGTCAGATCGACGTTCGGCGTGTCCGGTACCGGCTCCAGGCGACCGCCACGATGCCGAAGGCGGCACCAACCAGCAACCCCCACCCCGCACCGCGCCCGAAGGAGTCCTCGGGCGCTGCCGCACGACGCCGGCGCAGAAGGACCCGAGAAGGACCAGGTAGGCCACCATGCGCCAGCGCAGCACCGTGATGCCCGTCGCGGACCCCATGTCCACGCCGCGCGCCCGGGCGAACCCGATCACCACCCATGACGCCAGGCCGGAGGCGGCGAACATGACCAGCGCGTAGGGAATCGCGGTGGTGCCACCGACCCAGACCGAGACGACGGCAGCGACCGGGAGCAGCCACAGCATCAGCTGGAACCCCACGGCGCTGGCCTCGTTCCAGACGTCCCGCTGATGCTCCTCGTCGTAGAAGGGGCTGCCGAGGTCGCCGATCCGCCCCGCCGTGCGCGCGAACCACCCTTCGCCCACTCCTGCTTCGTCGTTGACTGGCGCATGGTTCTTCATCGGTCGCTCTCCTCGTCTCCGCTGGCAGTGCCAGCACCACCGGCGGCGACCCCTGCGGTCGTGCCGTGTCCGAATAGCTCTTCCACGCTGCGCCCGAGCCGGTCCGCGAGAGCCAGGGCCAGGTACACCGACGGTGCGTAGTCGCCGGCCTCCACGGCCACGACGGTTTGACGCGTGACCCCGGCGGCTGCTGCCAGCTCGGCCTGGGTCAGGTCCAGTGCCGTACGAGCGCCTCTCACCGCGTTGCTGCGCCCCTGTGCCGACCGTCGTCCCATGCCACGAGTGTCAGGTTTACCCGACATAGTGTCAAGTAAAGTACACGCGCGCCCCTAGGACGTAGTAGCGCGCTCGAGCCAGCGGCTCGAGCGGCTGCGCGCCTTCGGCGCTGCTCCGGTAGACGACCCTCCACCGGTGCGACCCCGCCCGAAGCCGTGCCGCGAGCCTCGAAATCGGCCGCGGTACCCCGCGAGCCCGCTTCCCGGCTGCCGATCGGCTTTCGGTCACTGAGCCTCGAGGTGTTCGGGGCTGCTCTCCGCTCCGCAGGAGGGGAGCTCGCCCATGGCCTCGCCGACCTCGGGCGCCGCGGGCAACCCCTCCTGGCGAAGCGCCGACACGGTGAGATGGCCGGGTCAGCCGCCTGGTGAGGCTGTCGGCGGCCATGCTTGCGAGCATGGGCGTCTAGGCAGGAGAGGGCGCGTCATGGTGGGTGCGCCTGGCCGATGAGGAGATCGTCGACGGAGAGATCGAGGAGCCCGTCCCGGGAGCCGTGATGCGCTCCATGGCAATCGCCATCGACGGCCGGTGTGAGCCGCGGGGGGCCGATGCCTTCGAGGGCACGGCTGCGGCGGATGTGGTCCCTGAGGACGTCCCGCCGCCGGTCTGGGTCCGGCGGCCGCAGTACGTGGCCACCGGCATGGTGGAGCAGGCCGAGGACGTGTGGGCCGACTACTACGGCGGCAACGGCCTGACGCACACCGGGGCGCAGCTGCTGCTGCGGACGACCGGTTGGCAGCTGTTCGCGTACGTGGACGGCTGGGCCAAGGACTTCAACCTGCTCTCGCGCTTCCCTGTACGCGTCCGCGGGGATCTCGCCTTCGTCGCCAGCTACGCATGGGACGCCTTTGACCTCACCGACATCCGGTCCGACTGGTCCGTCATGGAGATCGTCCACCTGGCGAGCCATGACCGCCTCGTGCGGGTGCGGCAGGCCTGACAACCCGGACGAGCCAACGCGGGGGCGCAGCGCCTGCGCCACAGTGCATGGCTGCTCCGGCAGCCGATCCCCAGCCGGCCACGCGGGCGCTCAGATCAAAGTCCGGACCTCCGCGATGTCGTACTCCGCGACAGAGGCGCCCAGCATCGCGGCGCCCTGCTCGTCGCTGGGACCGCTGCCCCGGAACGCCTCGACGGCTCCCTGCGACTCCCATCTCTCGTAGATCGCGATGCGGCCGGGGTCGACCAGGTCCGCGGTGATCGAGAAGTCGAGACAGCCAGGCGTCGAGCGCGCCTGCTCCACGACGTCTACGCAGCCGCGGAGGTACTCGTCCCGGTCGTCAGGCTTGACGATCAAGTGCCCCGCGACAATGACCATTCGCTCCTCCACGTTCGACTTCCTGTTAGAGGCTCAGACACCGAGCCGGATCACCACTCATTGCTGCCCCTGCCACTCGCGCACCTGGCGTCCGCGTGCCGATCGGTTCCTCGGAGATGCCTCGACGCTCGAGCGGGTTGACGGGCTTGTCCGAGTGCGGCCGTTGCCCGTCCCTACGTTGGTGGGGCTGGCGCGACCGTCTTACGCATGACGGTCTTGCGTTTGCCGATGTGGCGCTCGAACGTGAACCCCGCCTTCTCGAACATCGCCCGCGTGCCGTTGTGCAGGAACGAGGACGACGTCTTCTTGTCCGGGACCAGCTCGTTCGGGAACGAGACCACCTCGCCCCCGCCGGCCTGGGCGATGAGCTCGAGCGCGCCGTCGAGCGCCTCCCGGGCCACGCCGGAGCGTCGGTGGTCGCGGTCGACGAAGAAGCAGGTGATGCGCCACGGGGCCGGCCTGGTCTCGCCCGCGTCGTACTGCTTGCGGTGGTAGATGTTCGGCAGCTCCAGCGGACTGCCGTACTCGCACCACGCGATGGCCTGGTCGCCGTCGAAGACCAGCGCCGCGTGGGCGACGCCTTCCGCCACGAGCCGCTGCTTGAAGGTCGGCCCGTCGTGCTCGTTCTTGACGGTGCGCTCGGTGTCGCCGTGGAAGTAGGAGCACCAGCACCCACCCCAGACCCCGTTGTGCTTCTGAGCCAGCGCCAGCCAGGCCAGGTAGGTCTCGGCAGTGAGCGGCCTGATCACGTGCGACGTCGGCACGCGCACCTCACCCCCAGGTGTCGGTCGAGGCAGCTGAGCATGTCCTGATCGGTCATCACTGAGTCCCTTCCCATCGGGGTGGGCAGTCTGCCGCCCGGCTACGACACTGGACCGGTCCGCGCCCGGTGACCGTTCTTCGGCCTCTCACCGGCGGGCACGGCCGCCGCGGGCCGCGACTCCGTCCAGCAGCAGCTCGGTGGAGGCATCGCTGTGCCTCCCGCCCGAACCGACGTGTGCGCTGCTGATCGTGGGACCGTTCTTGAGGACACCGTGGAAGGCCATCGCATGACCGCGTCCGACGCCGAACTCGTCTTTCAGCCAGGTGACGACCTCCCCGGCCTTGCTGGTGGGACCGAATCCTTGCTCCGCCGCCAGGTCCAGCAGCTCGCGGGGGGTCTTGCCGGTCTTGGCCTCGATCGCGTCGAGGTAGGCCTGGTACGACATCGCTCCTCCAGCAGAGACGGGTTGCCGGCTACGACCGGCGCAGACGCCAGGACTCATCGCCGTCCCCGATAGTCGATCGACAACCGGACATCGTGCTGAGCGGCCGTCGGCCACGGGTCTCGCCTCGATCCTCCGCTCCGAGGGCCGGCTGTGTCAGTCGGGGGTCGTCAGCTGGGATCGACCCGTGCGGCAGGTCCGACGCGGGATCTACCGGTCGCCGCTTACGGTGCTGTGGTGACGGACTTGACGGGGCGCCCGGCCGCCGAGCCGCTGCGCACGGAGCGGCTGGACCTAGAACCCCTGACTGTTGAGCACGCCGCCGAGATGGCACCCGCCCTCAACGACGCGGCTCTCCACACCTACATCGGCGGCGCGCCGGCCACCCTCGGGGAGCTGACCGCCCGCTATGGCCGCCAGGTCGTCGGTGGCTCCTCGGACGGCACGCAGCGCTGGTGCAACTGGGTGCTGCGTCAGCGGTCCACCGGCCGCGTCGCCGGCTACGTGCAGGCCACCATCGAGGTCGTTCCAGACACGGTGGGACCGGCTGCCGAGCACCGCGGTCGTCTGCTCGCGGAGCTTGCGTGGGTGGTGGCGGTTCCCGCGCAAGGGCAGGGGTTGGCGCGTGAGGCGACGGACGCGGTGGTGAGTTGGCTTCACCGCCGTGGCATCAAGGACCTGGTCGCGCACGTGAATCCCCAGCACGCCGCCTCGGTCGCGGTCGCCCGCAGCATCGGGCTGTCGTCGACGGACGTCACCGTCGACGGCGAGGTCCGCTACCAGAGCTGAAGATCCACCGGCGTTGGTAGGAGGCGACCCGCCGAGGCGGCCCCCGCTTCGCGACTTGGGCACCGTTTGCGGATCGACTACCGGACAGCGCGCCGAGCGGCCCTCGGCGCCGGATTCGGCCTCGATCGCCCGCTCCGAGGGCCGGTTGGATCGGTGAGGGGTCGTCCGCTGGGACCCCACCGTCCTGGCCCTCCCAGGGAGAGCGGGCGTCCGCGACCCGTCGCGTGGGGAGTCCGTGGTCGAGCCGGGGGTCGGGTCCGGGCCTGTCGTACGCGGGGTCGTGGGACGTTGGCCACCTCGGCTCCACCACGCCGCGAGACCAGGACGAAACCGACGCCCGTATCGAGAGGTGCACATGAACAAGTCCTCCCTCACCGCCCTCGCCCGCCAGCAGGTCAAGGCCGCGCTGGAGGCCTCCAGCGGCCGCAGCGCGCACACCGTCTTCGGCGGTCACGAGCATGTCCTGCGCCAGACCGTGATCGCCCTGGCCGCGGGCCGCCGCCTGGACGAGCACGACAGCCCCGGCGAGGCGACCCTGCACGTACTGCACGGTCGGGTGACCCTGCGCTCCGGGGACGACAGCTGGGAAGGGTCGCCGGGCGATCTGCTCGTGATCCCCGACGCCCGCCACAGCCTCGAGGCCGTCGAGGACTCCGCCGTGCTGCTCACCGTCGCAAAACCGGCCTGACGACGGGCCTGCCCCGATGAGCTGTCAGGACTGGCCCCGCCTTGCGTGACGGCCGCTCGGCCGGGATGCAGTCAAGACGAGTCTGCCGGTGCGGGCCCGACGGTACGCGGGGGTCGGGCCTCACCGCAGAGGGTCGAAGGGTGTGAGGGTGGGTGGGGTGACGCCGCTGACGATGCGTTCGGCCAGGAGCTTGCCGGTGATGGGGCCGAGGGCGACGCCCCACATGCCGTGACCGCCGGCGACGAGGACGTTGGGTGAGCGGGTCGCGCCGATGAGGGGCAGTCCGTCGTTGGTGCAGGGGCGGGAACCGACCCACTCGTCGCGGCGGTCGTCGAGGTCCGCTCCGGTCAGCATGGGTCGGGCGGCCGCGACGATGGCGTCGATGCGTCGTGGGTCCAGGGCGGCGTCGGCAGGGCGGAGCTCCATCATCCCCGCGACCCTGAGCCGCGGCCCGGCCGGCGTGGTGAGCGGGGTGCACGCCACCCGCTGGCTGGGGAAGTACAGCGGTCCCCGTGGCAGGTGTTCGCACGCGACGTTGAAGCTGACCCGCGTCCGGCCTGGATCGGCTAACGAACGCCTCCGTCGAGGTGGCCAACGGCTTGTGCGACTCTGCACCGCGTCTGGCGCGCGGGTGCCGGATGCGCGCGCGGGTCGGGTCCGCACCGGCCCCTGCGAGTTCTGCCCGGGTGACGTGCCGAGGGAAGGATGGCAATCATGAGCCCAACGACTTCACACCGGTACCAGACCGTCTTCTTCGACATCGACGGGACCCTGTGCGACCCGGGCTCGGGCATCACCGATGCGGTCAGGCATGCGCTCAGGCAGATGGGCCTGCAGGAGCAGGACGCGGCGGCACTCCGGCGCTTCGTCGGACCGCCCCTGGAGCATTCGTTCCGCGACTACTGCGGTCTCCGCCCCGCCGAGGTCGAGCAGGCCGTGGCCCACTACCGCGAGCACTACCGCGACGAGGGCATCGCCCAGTACCGCGCCTACCCCGGAGCCGACGACCTCCTGACCCTGCTGGCTGATCTGGGAGTAAGGGTGGCGGTGGTGACCGCCAAGATCCAGTCGTTCGCCGAGGAGGCCCTGAGGGTCGCGGGTCTCGATCGTCACCTGAGCGACGTCTTCGGGCGCGCTCCCCAGGACGTCGTCACCAAGACCGCCACCCTCGCCGGGGCCCTTCGATCCACCGGCGCCCCGCGCACGTCAGCAGTCATGGTCGGGGACCGCGAGCACGACGTCCTCGCCGCCCTCGACAACCGGATCGACTCCATCGCCGTGCTCCACGGCTTCGGCACCCACGATGAGCTCCGCACCGCCGGTCCTACCCACATCGTGGACTCGCTGGCGCAGATCGGCCCGCTGGTCCTACGCCCATGAACCGCGCCCCGCTGCCAACCTGACCGGACCGTTTAGGGGCGGGTCGTCCCGTGGGGTCGTACAGCTCGCTTGACTACCCCGCCCGCTGAGCGCCCAGCAGCGCGGAGGCCACGAGGTTGTTCTTGTCCAACGGCGCGGCGGCCGTGACGGCGTCGGTCCAGGCCTGCGTGGTGGCCACCGCGGCGAAGTTCGAGTGCAGGAGCGTCATCAGGGTGGTGTGGACCGCCTCGGCGGAGACGGACCCGGCCTCGTTGGCGATGTGGATGGCTCCCGTCGCGTCGGAGAGGACCTCCGCGGCTAGACGGTATGGCGTGACCGCCCCGCCGGGGTGGTTGTAGGCCGGGGCCTCGCTCACACACTCTCGTGGGTTGTCGGGCAGGGCTGGCCTGCTCGGCCTATCCGACATGTGTGGGAGGCCCCGGTGTTCACCGAGCGTA
>JBBSQH010000073.1:0-21463 GCA_038258055.1 Actinomycetales bacterium | reverse complement strand
CACGCTAGCCGGGCGAGCCCACCCGGTCGTCGCCACCAGGGCCGGGGTAAGGTTCGGCGCAGCACGACGAACACATGCGCACAGGCATGGGACGACACGCACGGCACACGGCATCGGGCTCGTCAGCGCCCTCGACAGATCACTTCGGGAAGGGCTCAGTGGTGACAACTCGTTCCGCGGCCACCAGGTTCCGGCTCGCACGCGCCGGCCTCGGGGTCACTGCGCTGGTCGCGCTCAGCGGCTGCTCCGCCGACCAGCTGGCCCGCGGCTACCTGCCGGCCGAGAGCGTCGGTGCGACCAACCAGACGCCCGTCATCCAGCAGCTGTGGAACGGGTCGTGGATCGCGGCCCTCGCGGTCGGCGTCATCGTCTGGGGCCTCACCATCTGGTGCGTGATCGCCTACCGGCGCCGCGCCGGTGACCCCGAGGTCCCGCCGCAGTTCCGCTACCACCTCCCGCTGGAGGTCATGTACACCGCGATCCCGCTGATGATGGTGGCCGTCCTCTTCTACTACACGGCCGTGTCGCAGGCGGACATCCTCAGCCTGGAGGAGGAGCCCGACCACGTCGTCGAGGTCATCGGCAAGCAGTGGTCCTGGGACTTCAACTACGTGGACGAGGACGTCTACGAGACCGGTGTCCAGGCCGCGCTCGACGGCACCGAGGGTGCCGAGGAGCGGATCCCCACTCTGGTGCTCCCGGTGGACGAGCGGGTCGAGTTCCACCTGTTCTCGCGCGACGTCAACCACTCGTTCTGGATCCCCGCGTTCCTGTTCAAGATGGACAACATCCCCGGCCGCGAGAACCGCTTCCAGGTCGTGCCGACCGAGGAGGGCGTGTTCAAGGGCAAGTGCGCCGAGCTCTGCGGCGAGTACCACTCCGAGATGCTGTTCAACGTCGAGGTCGTCAGCCGTGACGAGTACGACGACTACATCAGCTCCCTCGAGCAGGCCGGCCAGACCGGTGCGCTGAGCACCGAGCTCAGCCGCTCCGAGCTCATCGAGAACGAGCGCCGGCTGGGCGGGACCGTCACCGGTTCCAGCGACACCGGCGAGTCCGGCAGCACGACCGTCGAGCAAGGCGAGCTCCAGGAGGAGGACAGCTGATGGCCATCGCCGAGAGGTCCGACGCCCGGGCGACCGAGCGCACCGACGACATCACCACGGCGATCCGGACCCGCTCCGCGGGCCAGATCCTCGCGGACTACCTGACGACGACGGACCACAAGAAGATCGGGACGCTGTACCTGATCTCGTCGTTCTTCTTCTTCATCATCGCCGGCGCGATGGCCCTGGTGATCCGGGCCGAGCTGTTCGCCCCCGGCCTGCAGGTGGTCGAGAGCCGCGAGTCGTACAACCAGCTCTTCACGATGCACGGCACGATCATGCTGCTGCTGTTCGCGACCCCGCTGTTCGCGGGCTTCGCCAACTGGCTGCTCCCGCTGCAGATCGGTGCCCCCGACGTCGCGTTCCCGCGGCTCAACGCCTTCGCCTACTGGCTGTACCTGTTCGGCGGCATCATCGCCGTGTCCGGCTTCTTCACCCCTCAGGGTGCGGCCGGGTTCGGCTGGTTCGCCTACGCGCCGCTGTCGACCGAGGCGTACTCACCGGGCCTCGGCGCCGACCTGTGGATCTTCGGCCTCGCACTGGGTGGCTTCGGGACCATCCTGGGTGCGGTCAACTTCATCACCACGGTCATCGGGATGCGCGCTCCGGGCATGGTCATGTTCCGGATGCCGATCTTCGCGTGGAGCACCCTGATCACCAGCGTGCTCGTGCTGATGGCGGTCCCGCCGCTGGCCGCCGCGCTGCTCGTGCTGGGCGCCGACCGTCGGCTCGGGTCGGTGGTGTTCGAGGCCGAGAACGGTGGCGCCATCCTGTGGCAGCACCTGTTCTGGTTCTTCGGCCACCCCGAGGTCTACATCATCGCGCTGCCGTTCTTCGGCATCATCAGCGAGGTCATCCCGGTCTTCAGCCGCAAGCCGCTGTTCGGCTACAAGGGCATGGTCTTCGCGATCATCGCCATCGCCGGTCTGTCGGTCGCGGTGTGGGCGCACCACATGTACGTCACGGGGGCGGTGCTGCTGCCGTTCTTCGCGTTCATGACGATGCTCATCGCGGTGCCCACCGGGGTGAAGTTCTTCAACTGGATCGGCACGATGTGGCGGGGGTCGCTGACCTTCGAGAGCCCCATGCTGTGGTCCATCGGCTTCCTCATCACGTTCCTGTTCGGCGGCCTGACCGGCATCATCCTCAGCTCGCCCACGCTGGACTTCCACCTGTCCGACAGCTACTTCGTGGTGGCGCACTTCCACTACGTCGTCTTCGGCACCGTCGTGTTCGCGATGTTCGCCGGGTTCTACTTCTGGTGGCCCAAGTTCACGGGTCGGATGCTCAACGACAACCTGGGCAAGCTGCACTTCTGGATGACGTTCATCGGCTTCCACACCACGTTCCTGATCCAGCACTGGCTGGGTGTGGAGGGGATGAGCCGACGCTACGCGGACTACCTCCCCGAGGACGGCTTCACGCTGCTCAACCAGATCTCGACCGTCGGGGCGTTCGTCCTGGGCGCGGCGACCCTGCCGTTCCTGTGGAACGTCTACATCACCGCGACGCGGGGCAAGAAGGTCACCGTCGACGACCCGTGGGGCTGGGGCGGGTCGCTGGAGTGGGCCACGTCGTGCCCTCCGCCGCGGCACAACTTCTCCTCGCTGCCGCGGATCCGCTCCGAGCGGCCGGCGTTCGACCTGCACCACCCCGAGGTGGCCGCGGCCGACCACACCTCCGCGGACAAGAACATCCTGGAGCAGGTGCTCGGGGACCCCGACGTACGCCGCGACGCCGGTGCCCCCGCCGACACGAAGGGCCGCTGACATGAGGGTCGAGACCTGGGTCCTGGGATCTGGCGCGTTCTTCTTCGTACCGCTCGCGTTCGTCTACGGGCTGCTGTCCGGCTGGGAGTACGTCGGCTTCATCGCCATCCTGCTCACAGGTGGCCTGTCCGGCATGATCGGGCTCTACCTCTACCTGGTCTCGCTCCGGGTGGACGCCCGCCCGGAGGACGACCCCGTGGGCGAGGTCGCCCAGGGTGCGGGGGACCTGGGGTTCTTCAACCCCCGCAGCGTCTGGCCGATCGGCGTCGCCGCCGGCGGTGCCGTGGTGTTCGCCGGCATGGCCGTCGGGGTGTGGATGTTCCTGATCGGCCTGGGCATCCTGCTCGTCACGACCATCGGCCTGCTGTTCGAGCACTACGTCGGTGACTTCGAGCACTGACCAGCAGCACCCACCAGCACGAGCACTCACGAGCGGGCCCGGTCACCGGGCCCGCTCGTGGCTCGTGGACCGACCGTGCTCGTGCCCTCAACCGACGGTGACCAGCACCCCGGACGGGGTCAGGGTCATCCCGACCGAGCCCAGGTCGTCCACCACGTGGTCCGCGACCAGCTCGGCGTCGCGGTGGGTCGTCGTCACCGCGAGCGTGGTCATCCCCGCGGCGCGCCCGGCGGTCAGCCCGGCCGGGGCGTCCTCGACCACCAGGCACCGGGCGGGGTCGACCCCGAGGACCCGCGCGGCCAGCAGGAACGGCTCGGGGTCGGGCTTGCCCCGGGTCACGTCGTCAGCGGTCACGACGACCTCGGGCACCGGGATCCCGGCGGCCTGCTGACGCGCCCTGGCCAGGTCCGCCGCGCAGGAGGTGACGATGGCGCCCGCCACACCGCTGCCCATCAGGGCGGCGGCCGCCCCGGGCAGGGCCACCACGTCGTCGACGTCGCCGATCTCGAGCTCGGTGATGCGGGCCAGCGCGACGGGCCGCCCCGCCTCGGGGAACAGGTCGGCCACGATGTCCCGGGCCGGTCGACCGTGCCCGGCCGCCGCCTGCAGGTCCTCGACGCTGATCCCGTTCTCCTCCGCCAGCCGCAGCCAGGACCTGACCACGGACGGGGTCGAGTCGATCAAGGTGCCGTCCATGTCGAACAGCACGGCCGCGAACGTCTGACCGTGGACCGGGCGTGCGTCCGGGGACACTGCGCCGTCGGGGGACCGGGTGGGGGAGGAGTGGCTCACCACGCCAGTCTCCCAGCCGGTCCCGGGCTCGCAGGTACGCGCCGCTAGCGTGGCCCCGTGACCGATGCGCCCCAGGCCCGCCCCACCTTCCGCTCCGACATGGACGTCGAGCTGGTCAAGCACAGCGCCCGCGACGCCGACGTGCTGTTCGCCGCCCGGGTGTCCACCAAGGGCGAGGCCAGCCTGGCCGACGTGGAGGCCGACGCCACCGCATCGGCCGGGTTGATCCGCTACCTGATGCGGGACCGGCACGGCAGCCCGTTCGAGCACGCGGTGATGACCTTCTACGTGTCGGCGCCGTTGTTCGTGTTCCGCGAGTTCCAGCGGCACCGGATGGCGTCCTACAACGAGGAGTCGGGCCGGTACCGCCAGATGCGCCCCGTCTTCTACGTCCCCGGTCCTGAGCGCCGCCTCAAGCAGGTGGGCAAGCCCGGGGCCTACGACTTCGTCGAGGGCACCCCCGAGCAGCACGAGCTGGTGGTGCGGCGGACGCAGGAGGCGTCGCAGGCCGCGTGGCAGGCGTACCAGGACATGCTGGAGGCCGGGGTGGCGCGCGAGGTGGCCCGCATCGTCCTGCCGCTCTCGCTGTACTCCTCGATGTACGTGACCGTGAACGCCCGGTCGCTGATGAACTTCCTCAGCCTGCGGACCAAGCGCGAGGACTCCACGTTCCCGTCCTACCCGCAGCGCGAGATCGAGATGGTGGCCGAGGCCATGGAGCGCGAGTGGGCGAGCCTCATGCCCGTCACCCACGCCGCGTTCGACGGCAACGGCCGGGTGGCGCCCTGACCCGTTCGGTGTGACCTAGGTCACGTGAGGTGCGCGGATCCAGCTGTAACGAAACGCCACCTTGCTCCGATGTCGCCCTTGAACCGCGGTGCCAGCCGGACCCCCCGAGCGACTGGTGCCGCGGTTTCTTGCTGCCCCGGCGCGGAGTGGGCGGGGCGTCCAGCGGCCCGAGCGGTCGGTACCCTCGCCCGCATGTCGCATCGCCCCTTCGGTTCCCTCCTGACGGCGATGGCCACCCCGATGACCGACGACGGATCCGTCGACCTGGCGGCCGCGGCCTCGCTCGCGGACCGGTTGATGACCGACGGGCACGACGGCCTGGTGGTCAGCGGGACGACGGGGGAGTCGCCGACCACCAGCGACGACGAGAAGGACGACCTGGTGCGCGTCGTCGTGCAGGCCGTCGCCGGGCGCGGTCACGTCCTGGCGGGGGTGGGGACCAACGACACCGCCCACAGCCGGCACCTGGCGGCGCGGGCCGCGGCGGCCGGCGCCACGGGCCTGCTGGTCGTGGCGCCCTACTACTCCCGTCCGAGCCAGGCGGGTCTCGTGGCCCACGTGAGCGCGGTGGCCGACGCCACCGAGCTCCCGGTGATGCTCTACGACATCCCGGCCCGGTCGGCCGTGGCCTTCGACACCGAGACCCTGCTGCGGCTGGGGGAGCACCCCCGGGTGGCCGCGGTCAAGGACGCCAAGGGTGACCTGCAGGCGGCCACCCGTGTCATGAGCGGCAGCGACCTGGCCTTCTACTCCGGTGACGACGGCCTGACCCTGGCCTACCTGACCCACGGCGGCGCGGGTGTGGTGGGGGTGACGACCCACCTGCTGGGTCCGGCGTTCGCGCGTCTGGTCGCCGCCGTGGACGCGGGCGACCTCGCCACCGCGGTCGCCGAGCACCGGCGGGCCCAGCCGCTCGTCGACGCCGTGATGACCAGGATGCCCGGGGTGGTGTCGGTCAAGGCGTCGCTGCACCTGCTCGGGCAGATCCCGAGCCCGGCCGTCAGGCTCCCGCTGCTGGCCGCCGACGCGCAGCAGCGCGAGGACCTGAGGGCCGCCCTGACCGTCGCAGGGCTGCTCTAGGCTCGTCGCGTGCTGCCCGCCCGGACCGAGCTCGGACCGCCGCCCCCGCTCCGTCCCGGCGTCCTGCGGGTCGTCCCGCTGGGAGGCCTCGGCGAGATCGGCCGCAACATGGCGGTGCTCGAGATCGACGGCAAGCTGCTGGTCGTCGACTGCGGGGTGCTGTTCCCCGAGGACGACCAACCGGGCGTCGACCTGATCCTCCCGGACTTCGCCCACATCGCCGACCGGCTCGACGACGTCGTGGCGGTCGTGCTCACCCACGGGCACGAGGACCACATCGGAGCCCTGCCCTACCTGCTGCGCCTGCGGCCGGACATCCCCCTGGTGGGTTCGCGGCTGACCCTGGCCTTCGTCGAGGGCAAGCTCCGTGAGCACCGGATCACGCCGTACTCCCTGACGGTGCAGGAGGGTGCGACCGAGCAGCTCGGACCGTTCTCCTGCGAGTTCCTCGCCGTCACCCACTCCATCCCGGACGCCCTGGCCGTCGCGGTGACGACCGGCGCCGGCACCGTGCTGCACACCGGGGACTTCAAGCTCGACCAGGTGCCGCTCGACGGGCGCATCACCGACCTGCGCGCCTTCGCCCGGGTCGCCGACCGCGGCGTCGACCTGCTGATGATCGACTCCACCAGCGCGGACGTCCCCGGCTTCACGCTGCCCGAGCGCGACATCGGACCGGTGCTGTCGGGCATCTTCGCCCGCGCCCGCAAGCGCGTCGTGGTGGCCAGCTTCGCCAGCCACGTCCACCGGGTGCAGCAGGTGCTCGACGCCGCCGCCGAGCACGGTCGGCAGGTCGCGTTCGTGGGTCGGTCGATGGTCCGCAACATGGGTCTGGCGCGGGACCTGGGCTACCTGACGGTGCCGGACGGCGTGCTGACCGACATCAAGTCCGCCGAGCGGCTGCCCGACGAGCAGGTCGTGATCATGTCCACCGGCTCGCAGGGGGAGCCGATGGCGGCGCTGTCTCGCATGGCCAACGGGGACCACCGGGTGCAGGTCGGGCCGGGGGACACCGTGGTGCTCGCGTCGAGCCTGATCCCCGGCAACGAGAACGCCGTCTACCGAGTCATCAACGGCCTGACCCGCCTCGGCGCCGACGTGGTCCACAAGGGGGTGGCCCGGGTGCACACCGGCGGTCACGCCACGGCGGGTGAGCTGATGTACGTCTACAACCTGGTGCGGCCCGGCAACGTCATGCCGGTGCACGGTGAGCCCCGGCACCTCCGGGCCAACGCGGCCATCGCCGTCACGTCCGGCGTCGACCCCGACCGGGTGCTCGTCGTGGAGGACGGTCACGTCGTCGACCTGGTGGACGGGGTGGCCGAGGTGGTCGGGGCGGTCGAGTGCGGCCTGGTCTACGTCGACGGCGCGACCGTGGGCGAGATCACCGACGCCGACCTCAAGGACCGCAGGATCCTGGCGGAGGAGGGGTTCGTGTCGTGCTTCGTCGTGGTCGACCACGACAGCGGCCGGGTGGTGGCCGGGCCCCACGTGCACGCCCGGGGGTTCGCCGAGGACGAGTCCGTCTTCGACGACGTGCTGCCTCGGATCGAGGCCGCGCTGGTCGAGGCCGTGACGCTCGGGGCCACCGACCAGCACCCGCTGCAGCAGGTCGTCCGCCGGGCGGTGGGTCGGTTCGTCAACGAGCGGTTCCGGCGCCGACCCATGATCATCCCGGTCGTCCTCAGCGCCTGACCTGCGGCTGCCCGACCGGCCCCGGCGTGTGGTCTCCGGTCGAGGACCGGCGCGCGCGTACGGTGATGCGGTGACCCGATCGTCGTCCTCGCGCCCCGCCACGGCCTCCCGTGGAGCCGCCCGCCCGACCGGGCGCGCCGGCGGCTCGGCGCGTGGCGGCACGGCCACCACCAAGGTCCAGACCGCCGCCAAGGGCCGGGCGCCCGCCAAGCGCGGGTCAGGTGCGAACGGCGCGGCGTCGGGCAAGGGCCGGGCGCCCGCCAAGGCAGGGACGGGCCGCACCCGTCCCGCGGCCGGCCGCCCCTCCGGCTCCGGCGGGCCGGGACGCCTGCTCATGGCGGTCCTCACGCTGCCGGGCCGGCTCGTGGGCTCCGTCGTCCGTTCCGTCCACCGCAGCGCCAGCGAGCTCGACCCCGCCCACCGGCGTGACGGGTTCGGGTTCCTGCTGCTGGCCGCGGCGGCGGTGGTCGCCGCCGGCGAGTGGTTCGGCCTGGACGGCGTCGTCATCCGGTGGATGCACCTGGGCGTGGCCGGCCTGCTGGGCCGGGCGGCCCTGGCCCTGCCGCTGGTCCTGCTGGCCCTGAGCCTGCGGATGTTCCGCCGGCCGGACGCCGACCGCGAGAACGGCCGGATCGGCATCGGCCTGGCCGCCGTGGGGGCCGCCAGCGCCGGCGTGCTGCAGGTCGTGGCCGGGTTCCCGTCCCCGCCCGACGGCGGCGACGTGCTGCGCGCCGGCGGCGGCATCCTCGGCTTCCTGGTCGCGAACCCGCTCGAGGCGGCCGTGTCGGTCTGGCTGACGGTCCCGATCCTGGTGCTGCTGGGCGGCTTCGGCGTGCTGGTCGTGACGGCCACCCCGCTGCACGAGGTGACCGACCGGGTGCGCGAGGGCGTGCTCTGGCTGACCGGCGGCACCCCCCGCGCCGACGACGACGACCTGGACGGCGACCCCATCGAGGAGGGTCGCCACGGCGAGGAGATCGTCCCGCGTCGAGGCAGGCGCGGTCGCCGGGAGCGGGCCGCGCTGGCGGCGGCGGAGGCCGCGGAGCTCGAGGCCGGCGAGGTGCCCTACGACTCGGCGGCCGTCGTGGGCCACGAGGACGACCGCGCCGACGACCGTCGGCCCGCGGATCGAGCCCGCCGCAGCGGCCGGGCCGCGGCGGCGGCCGTGGCAGCGGACCCCGAGCAGCCCCGTCCGGACGCCGTCCCCGCCGCTGCGGCCGTCGAGGAGAGCCCGGTCGTGCAGCCCATGCCCGACCTGCCCGACCTGCCGGGCCGGGTCGAGCAGCTGACCCTCACCGGCGACATCGTCTACTCGCTGCCCGACGTCTCGCAGCTGCACGCCGGCACGCCCCACAAGACCCGTAGCCCCGTCAACGACGGCATCGTCGACGCGCTGACCGACGTGCTCACGCAGTTCGGCATCGACGCGGCCGTCACGGGTTACACACGCGGCCCCACCGTCACGCGCTACGAGGTGGAGCTGGGCCAGGGCGTGAAGGTCGAGCGGGTGACGGCGCTGAGCCGCAACATCAGCTACGCCGTGGCCAGCGCCGAGGTGCGCATCCTGTCGCCCATCCCCGGCAAGTCGGCCATCGGCATCGAGATCCCCAACGCCGACAAGGAGACCGTCTGCCTGGGCGACGTGCTCCGCTCCGAGGTCGCCCGGCGCAGCACCCACCCCATGACGATCGGCGTCGGCAAGGACGTCGAGGGCGGCTACGTCGTGGCCAACCTGGCCAAGATGCCCCACCTGCTCGTCGCGGGGGCCACCGGCGCCGGCAAGTCGTCGTTCATCAACTCGATGATCACGTCGGTGCTGGTCCGGTCCACCCCGGACGAGGTGCGGATGATCCTGGTCGACCCCAAGCGGGTCGAGCTGACCAGCTACGAGGGCGTCCCCCACCTGATCACGCCCATCATCACCAACGCCAAGAAGGCGGCCGAGGCCCTGCAGTGGGTCGTCGCCGAGATGGACCACCGCTACGACGACCTGGCTGCCTTCGGGTTCCGGCACGTCGACGACTTCAACAAGGCCGTCCGCAAGGGCGAGGTGAACCTGCCGCCGGACTCCAAGCGGACCCTCACGCCGTACCCGTACCTGCTGGTCATCGTGGACGAGCTGGCCGACCTGATGATGGTCGCCCCTCGTGACGTCGAGGACTCCGTCGTCCGGATCACCCAGCTGGCCCGGGCCGCCGGTATCCACCTGGTGCTGGCCACCCAGCGGCCCAGCGTCGACGTCGTGACCGGCCTGATCAAGGCCAACGTCCCCAGCCGGCTGGCCTTCGCCACCAGCTCCCTGGCGGACTCCCGCGTCGTGCTGGACCAGCCGGGTGCCGAGAAGCTGATCGGCCAGGGTGACGCGCTGTTCCTGCCCATGGGGGTCAGCAAGCCGATGCGCGTGCAGGGCGCCTGGATCACCGAGGCCGAGATCGCCGAGGTCGTCGCCCACGTCAAGACGCAGCTGCAGCCGTCCTACCGTGAGGACGTCACGGCGCCCGCGGCGGCCAAGAACCAGATCGACGAGGACATCGGCGACGACCTTGACGTGCTGCTGCAGGCGGCCGAGCTGGTGGTCACGACCCAGTTCGGGTCCACGTCGATGCTCCAGCGCAAGCTGCGGGTCGGCTTCGCCAAGGCCGGGCGCCTGATGGACCTGCTGGAGTCCCGCGAGATCGTGGGGCCCAGCGAGGGGTCGAAGGCACGCGACGTGATGGTCAGCCCGGACGACCTCCCCGAGGTGCTGGCCAGGCTCCGGGGCGACGGTCCGTCCGGTGCCGGTGGTGCCGGTGGTGCCGGTGGTGCCGTCGCCGAGCCGTCGGGGAGTAGCGTCGGCGCCCACGGGGACGGACCCGTCTACGACGAGTCGGACGACGAGGTGGACGAGGACGCATGGGAGCTGACCGGACGTGGCTGACAGCTGGACCGACGTGAGCGGTGGCTCGCACGGTGCCGACCCCGCCGACGTCTACGACGTCGACGAGGACGCCCTGGACAGCGCCGACGACGGGTACGAGGACGCGCCCGCCGCCCCGCGCGGCACCCAGGGCGCCGCGACCTCCTCGGCGCACCAGGGCAGCCAGCGCCCGACGCCGGAGTACGCGATGCCCCCGGGCGAGGGTCCGGTCGACCTGTTGGTCTGGGACGCCCCCAACATCGACGCCACCCTGGCCCAGGTCATCGGGGCCAAGCCGACGGCGGCCAACCGGCCCCGCTACGACGCGATCGCCCGCTGGCTGGTCGACCGGGCGGGTGACCACGACGTCGAGGCGGCGGTGTTCGCCAACGTCCCGCCGATGCTGGCCGGGCAGATGCGGGGCTGGGTCGAGGCCGTCCGGTCGCTGGGCTTCGCGGTGTTCGCCCGGCCCAAGCTGGCCGACCGCGACGACGTCGACCTCGACATGCTCGAGCACGTGCACCACCGGGCCCGCTCCGGGCGGCTGCGGCGGCTCGTCGTCGCCAGCGGGGACGGGCGCAACTTCCTGGCCCCGCTGGAGGTGCTGGCGCGCGAGGGCGTCGAGGTCACCGTCCTGTCGTTCTTCGAGGTGGCCGGGTACGCGGCGGAGTCCCCGCACATCCGGTTCCTCGACCTGGAGGAGGTCCCGGGCGCGTTCCTGCAGCCCCTGGACCGCACCCGGTTGGACTCGCTGCCCGTGGACGGTGCGTGGCTGCGTCCCACCAAGACCCTGCGCGAGGTGGCGGCCGAGGGCTGAGGGCCCCCACCGCGCACGTGTCGCTCAGCCGTCGAGGCGGCTCGGCCTGTTGGTCCCCGGGACAGGTGCGCGTCCGCTCAGCCGAACCAGCGGTCGGCAGCCCGGTGCAGCCGCCGGACCGGCCGGTCCAGACCGGCCACGGCGGCCCGGGTGGCGGCCAGCTCCCGACCGGTCAGGGTGCCGAGCAGGAACGTCTCGGCCTGCTCGGCGGTGCGCGCGGCCGCGCCGAGCAGGACCTCCCGGGCCATCACCGAGTCCTGGTGCTCGCCCAGCTGCTCCTGGAGGTCCTCGGCACGACGGGCCAGGCGTCGGGCGTCCTTGCCGTGCACCTCGGCGACCGCCTCGCAGGTGTAGCGCAGCCGCTTGGTGGCCTTGCGCACCTCGTGCAGCGCGTGGTCCTGCTCCGGCCCGCCCTGCTCGGGCACGGCGGCCAGTGCGCGCGCCACACGACGGTAGGCCCGTCGGGCGGCCTTCCTGGTGCCGGCGCGACGTCCGCGCCGGGCGACGACCGGCGGCTCGTCGACGAACCGGTCGAGCGCGGCGAGCAGCGCCAGGTAGCGGTCACCGTCCAGCGCGGTAACCGCCCCGCCGGACGGCAGGTCGTGGCGCTGCGGCCAGGTCCGGCCCGGTCCCGCGTCCGGCAGACCGGCCAGGTCCCCGGCCAGCCGGGCCTGCACCACCTCGGCGTCCCGGGCGCCACCCAGCACCTGCCCGAGCCAGCGCAGCTCCTCACGCAGCGGCTCGGCCACCGCCGGGTCCAGCAGCGGCCGGAACGCCGCCAGCAGGCTGCGGAGGCGCCGCGAGGCGACCCGCATGGTGTGGACGGCGTCGGGGGCGTCCAGACGGACCAGCGGGTCCTGGGCCAGGAGCGTCTCCACGTGCCCGGCCACCGCACCCAGCAGCACCTCGGCGGCCCCGTCGGTCGGCGTCGCGTCGGGGGCCCCGGACCCGTCCGGGCCGCCGGCCGCGGTCGGGGCGGTGGGTGTACCGCCCGACGCCTCCGCGTCGAGGGCCCCCGCGGTCGCGAGCACGCGGGCGAGCTTCGACCCGTGCGCCGCCGGCCGGGCCCCGGCCGCCAGGAGCACCTCCACCACGGCCTGCAGCAGGTCCTCGCTGCCCCCGACGAGCTCCACCTCGACCTCCCGCCACTGCTGGCCGGTGGCGCCGCTCCCCGGGTCGGTCGGGTCGCTTCTCAGATCGCCCACGACCCGCGCGCTGACGTCGTCGTCGGCCACCTCCACCAGCACGACCCCGGCCGTGTCGGCCAGCTCCGTGGTCCGTCGCCGCGTCGTGAGCTCGGCCACCACCTGCAGGGGGCGGTCGCGGTGCCGGGCACGGCTGAGACCCAGCAGCGACGGCGGTACCGGGCCGTCCTCGACCCCGAGGGGCTCGTGCCGCTCGAGCCGCGCCGACCCGGCCGTCGGGAGCTTGAGGTGCCAGCCCTGGTCCGGCCCGCCCTGGCGGCGACGCAGGGTCACGCGGGCCCGGAACAGGTCCAGGTCGGCGGTGTCGTGGTAGCGGGCCACGAGCGTCACCGGGGGTGGCCGGGTGACGGTGGAGACGCCGGTAACCCCCCGCAGCGCGTCCAGGGGCAACCGCCACCCCGGCTCGTCCTCCGGTGGTGCCAGCTTCGTCTCGACCTCGACGTGGGACCCGGCCATGGCCTCATGGTGGCCCGCGACGCCCGCGCGGGACAGCCCGTGCTGGTCCTCCGGCGACCGCGGCGGCCCCGACGCCCCTCCGAGGGCCCGTACCCTGGTCGGGTGCCTGCCCTGAGCCCGACCCGTCGAGTGGCGATCACCAGCCTCGGCTGCGCCCGCAACGACGTCGACTCCGAGGAGCTGGCCGGCCGGCTCCAGGCCAACGGCTGGGAGCTGGTGGCCGACCCCGCCGAGGCGGACGTGGCCGTCGTCAACACCTGCGGCTTCGTCGAGCAGGCCAAGAAGGACTCCGTGGACACGCTGCTGGAGGCCGCGCAGCTCAAGGACGGCGGGCAGGACGGCACCACCCGGACCCAGGCCGTCGTCGCCGTCGGCTGCCTGGCCGAGCGGTACGGCAACGAGCTCGCCGACTCCCTCCCGGAGGCCGATGCCGTGCTCGGCTTCGACTCCTACGCCGACCTGCACACCCACCTGCAGGGGATCCTGGAGGGGGAGCGGCCCGCCAGCCACACCCCCCGCGACCGTCGTCTGCTGCTGCCCCTGAGCCCCGTGGACCGCCAGGCCGCCCGGGCCGGCACCGCCGTACCCGGCATGGGCTCCGGCCCGGGCGCCGTGGCCGCCGGGGCCGCCGTGGTGGCCCCGACGGCCACGCCCCCGGCCCCGGGCCAGGTCGCGGAGCAGGCCGGCCTGGCCGCCGTCGCGCCGGCCTCGGGCCCGCCCGTGGTGCGCGCCCGGCTCGGTACGGCCCCCTGGTCGCCGCTCAAGCTCGCCTCGGGCTGCGACCGTCGGTGCACGTTCTGCGCGATCCCGGCCTTCCGAGGCTCGTTCGTGTCCCGCCGCCCCACCGAGGTGCTCGACGAGGCTCGCTGGCTGGGGGAGCGGGGCGTCCGCGAGGTGTTCCTGGTCAGCGAGAACACGACCAGCTACGGCAAGGACCTGGGTGACCTGGACCTGCTCCAGAACCTGCTGCCCTCGGTGGCCGCCGTCGAGGGCGTCGAGCGCGTCCGGGTGTCCTACCTGCAGCCCGCCGAGCTGCGTCCGGGGCTGCTAGAGGCCATCGCCACCACCCCCGGCGTCGTGCCCTACTTCGACCTCTCCTTCCAGCACTCCGCACCGGCGCTGCTGCGGCGGATGCGTCGCTTCGGCGGCACCAAGGACTTCCTCGAGCTGATCGGGCGGGTGCGCGCCCTGGCCCCGACGGCCGGCATCCGCTCCAACGTCATCGTCGGGTTCCCGGGCGAGACCGAGGACGACGTCCAGGAGCTCGTGCAGTTCCTGTCCGAGGCCCGCCTGGACGTGGTGGGTGTGTTCGGCTACTCCGACGAGGACGGGACCGAGGCCGCGGGCTACGACGGCAAGCACGACGTCGACGAGGTCGCCGCACGGGTGGAGCACGTCACGGCCGTCGTCGACGAGCTCGTGGCCCAGCGCGCCGAGGACCGCCTCGGTGAGCAGGTCGACGTCCTCGTCGAGGAGGTCCTCGCCGGTGACGCCGCGGACGAGGTGCTCGACCTGCTGCCCGACGGCGGCCCCGCCGACGCCGTGGTGCTGTCCGGTCGGGCCGCCCACCAGGGCCCCGATGTGGACGGCAGCACCGCCGTCGTCGTCCCCGCGGGCGCGACCGTGCTGGTCGGGGCGTTCGTGGGCGCGCACGTCGTCGGCTCCGACGGGGCCGACCTGCTGGCCGTGGGTGACGGGACGGTGCGCTGATGGGCCGGGACGGCGCTCTGGTGGACAGCGGCTCGTGGCGGCGCAACGCCAACGTCCCGAACGCCCTGACCCTGCTGCGGATCCTCATGGTGCCGGTGTTCCTCTGGCTCCTGCTGGCCGAGGGCGGCGAGGACACCGGGCTGCGCTGGTGGGCCGCCGGCGTGTTCGCGGTCGCCGCGGCCACCGACAAGCTCGACGGCTACCTGGCCCGGCGCAACGGCACCGTCACCACGTTCGGCATCGTCGCGGACCCGATCGCCGACAAGGCGCTCACCGGGGCGGGCTTCGTCGCGCTGAGCCTGCTCGACGTGCTGCCGTGGTGGGTGACGGTCCTGGTGCTGGGCCGCGAGATCGGGGTCACCGTCCTGCGGGCGGCCGTGATCCGGCACACCGTCGTGCCGGCGTCCAAGGGCGGAAAGCTCAAGACGGTCCTGCAGACCGTGGCGCTCACGCTGCTGGTGGCGCCCCTGCCGGGCCCGCTCACCGTCGTCGCCTACGTGATCATGGCGGCCGCCGTGGTCGTGACGGTCGTGACGGGCGTGCAGTACACGGTCTCCATCCTGGGCGCGGTCCGTCGTCACCGGTCAGGGGTGGTGAGCGAGGGTTCCTGACGGCCCGGGAAGGCCGGGGCCCCCTCCGGCGTTGACGCCGATGGTCCCGGGTCAGCCCAGGGCCGCGCGGGTGGCGTAACGCGATCGCAACCCTCCCGGCTCGGTCCTCCGTCCGGGCTCGGGGTACCGTGGACCGACCATCCGCTGCACCGGATCCGCCTCGGCCCACCCTCCGCGACGGAAACACCGCACCAGAGACCGGCACGCCGGTCGGGAAAGGGGGTCGTCATGGTCCTGCTTCGAGAAGAGATCGGCGACGTCCTGCGTGGTGCGCGGCAGCGACAGGGCCGCACGCTCCGGGACGTGTCCTCGACCGCCCGGGTGTCGCTCGGGTACCTCAGCGAGGTCGAGCGCGGTCAGAAGGAGGCGTCGTCGGAGCTGCTGCTGAGCATCTGCGAGGCGCTCGACGTCCCGATGTCCAGCGTGCTCCGCTCGGTGAGCGACCGCGTGGCGACGTCGGAGTCCCTGGCCAACCGTCTGGCCGCCGAGCCGCAGGGCACCCGCCCGCGCGGCGAGCGCGTGCCGCAGCGACACGTGGACCGGATCCACAAGACCATGATCCCGGCCCCGGTCCCCTCCGGGGACGACCTGGCGCCGGTCGCCTGACCGCTCGTCGGTCGGCGGGGCTGACGCCCGGGCGTCAGGGTCGGTAGCGGGTGCGTCCCGTGGTCGGGGGCAGCAGCTCGCGGATCGGGACCGGGTCCGGCGCAGGGCCCCGCTGACAGCTCGGGCACCACCAGGCCACCCGCTCGACCCCGGCCTTGCCGGTGTGGGCGGTCATCACGCGGGTGCCGCAGCGCAGGCACGCCCGCTGCTCGAACACCCAGTGGTTGCGCCCCTTGCGCAGGTCACCGGTGGTGGCCTGCATGTAGCGGTCCTTGTTGGCCTGCAGCAGCCGGTACCCGACGCTCACGACCGTGCTCAGGTCCGTGCCCTGCTCGGCGAGCCGTCCCACCGGCGTGAAGGGCGTCACGCCGACCAGGAAGCACGTCTCGGTCCGGTAGATGTTGCCGAGGCCCGCGATCAGGCGCTGGTCGAGCAGGGCGTCGCCCACCATGCGCTCCGGGTCCGCGGCCAGGCGGCGGACGGCCTCCTCGGCGTCCCACCCCGGTCCCAGGACGTCCGGGCCCAGGTGGCCGACGAGGCTGTCCTCGTCGTCGGTCCGCACCAGGTCCACCACGGGCAGGCGGTAGCCGACGGCGGTGGTGCCAGGTACCCGCATCACGGCCCTGACCTGCCAGTCGGCCCCACCGCGCCACTTCTCCCCGTCGGGGTAGAGGTGCCAGGTGCCGTCCATCCGGAAGTGCGTGTGCAGCGTCAGGCCGTCGCCCGGGCCGCCGGTGAACCGCGTCAGCATGTGCTTGCCCCGCGGCACGACCTCCGTCACGGTGCTGCCGGTCAGGTCGGTGGTGGCCAGCTGCGGCACCCGCAGGTCGAAACCGACCAGCTCCTGGCCGGCCAGCGCCTGGTGCAGCCGCTTGGCCGCGAGCCAGACGGTGTCGCCCTCGGGCATCAGCCGGCCCGCAGACCGCGCGGGGTGGCCCGGAACCCGGCGGCCTCCAGCACCTGCGACACCGCTCCCGACGCGTCGAGCACGCCCTCGCCGTCGGCCCGGGGCACCGTGACCCGGCCCAGGCGACCCGCCCGGACCGTCGCCGCCAGCGCCTCCGCCGCGGCGGTCAGGACGGCCTCGTCGCCGGAGTACGTCAGCAGGCTGCGGGCGCCGCGCTCGACGTACATCACCAGGTCGCCGTCGACCAGGACGACCAGGGCGCCCGCCTTGCGCCCGGCCTTGTGCCCGGCGCGCTCGGGCCAGGGCAGCGCCGCCCCGTAGGGGTTCGCCGGGTCGGTCGCCGCGAGCACCAGCCCGGGACCGGCGTCCCGCGTCCCGCCGTCCCCGCCACCGCTGACCCTGTTGCCGGGGTCGACCCCGACGTCGGGCTCGGCGTCGGGACCCGCGGCCCCGGCCCGGAGCCGGTCGACGGCCCCGACCGTGGCGAACTGGGCGGCGCCGAGACCCTCGACGAAGTACCCGCGCCGGACCCGGCCGGTCTCCTCCATCGCGGCCAGCACCCGGTAGACGCCGGCGAACCCGCCGACCACCTCCTCGGCCACCACGGAGCCGCGGGTGACGACGCCGTAGCGGTCCAGCAGCACCTCGGCCGTCGCGGCGGCCCGCACGGTGGCGTCCCGCTCCACGTCCGGCACCAGCGACCACCGTCCGGCGGTGGTCGGTGGCCCCGACCGGGCCGCCGCGGACAGCAGGCCGCCGGATCCGGACGGTCGCATCCTGGGGGCCCGCCGGTACCGGGAGCGGGGCGCCTTGCTGGGGGTGCGGTGGGTCGCCCCGCCGGACACCAGCGCCCGCAGCGGGGCGAGGGTGTCGTTGGTGACCCGCCCGGACCACACCAGCTCCCACAGCACGCGCACCAGGTCGGCCTCGGCGACCGGGGCGGTGGCCCCGCCGGGGCCGACGGCGCTGCTGAGCCGGTTGAAGAAGAACGCCCCGCCGGAGCCCAGCAGCTCCAGCACGCGGGCGGCGACGTCGGGGTCGCCCGGTTCCACCTCCCCGCCCTCGGTGCCCTCCGCGACCGCCGGCGCGGCCCGGGGCTCGGGCAGCGGGAGCGTGAGGTGGGCCGTGTGCGCGGCGTGCAGCGACACCCAGCCGTCGCCCCCGGCCAGCGGCGCGTGGCCGACCCAGACCACCTCGCCCGCCGCGGTCAGCTCGTCCAGCAGCGAGGGCTGGTAGTCCGTGACCCGGGCGGGCAACACCAGCGACTCCAGCGCGCTGGCCGGCACGCGGGCCCCGGCCAGCTGCTCCACCGCCCTCAGCAACCCGTCCGCCCCGCGCAGGCCGACCGACCGGCCCGACGGTGCGACCGGGGCGACCGACTGCCACGACGGCACGAACCGGGCCAGGTCCCGGGCGGTGACCGGTTCGACCTCCTGCCGCAGCGCGGCCAGCGAACGACGGCGCAGGACGCGGAGCACACCGGCGTCGCACCAGTCCAGGACGTCGGCCCCGCCGCCCACCGCCAGCGGACGGATGGCGCCGGAGGTCAGCCGGCCGGCCTGCTCCAGGCGACGCAGCGCCGTCTCGACCACGGCGACGCCGAGCCCGAACCTCCTCGCCACGTCCACGGCCGCGAACGGGCCGTGGGTGCGCGCGTGCCGGCTCACCAGGTCACCCACCGGGTCGGGGACCGGTACCAGGAAGGCCTCGGGCAGCCCGACCGGCAGCGCCACGCCCAACGCGTCGCGCAGCCGGGCGGCGTCCTCGACCGCCGCCACGCAGGCCTCGCCACCGATGCGCACCTCGACGACACGGCGCTCGGCCAGCAGGGTCGCCACGTACGCCCCGGCCTGGTCGGGCTCGACGCTGCGCCGCGCCACCTCCGGCAGCGGCAAGGGGCCCAGGACCCGCAGCAGGTCGGCCACGTCCTCGGCGTGACGGGCCCTGCGCGCCTCGACGAGGCGCTGCAGCTCCTCCTCGGTCGTGCGCACCGACTCCGGGTCGAGCAGGTCCCGCAGCGACGCGCCGTCGCCGCGACCGAGCAGCTCCGCGAGCAGCTGCGGGTCCAGCGACAGCGCCGCGGCCCGCCGCTCGGCCAGCGGGGAGTCGCCCTCGTAGAGGAACTGCGCGACGTAGCCGAACAGCAGCGACCGGGCGAAGGGTGACGGCGTCGACGTCTCCACCTCGACGACCCGCACCTCGCCCGAGGCGACCTCCCGCATCAGGCCGACGAGACCCGGTACGTCGAACACGTCCTGCAGGCACTCCCGCACCGTCTCCAGGACGATCGGGAACGCCGGGTAGCGGCGGGCGACGTCCAGCAGCGACGCCGCACGCTGGCGCTGCTGCCACAGCGGCTGCCTCCGCCCCGGGCTGCGTCGCGGCAGGAGCAGGGCCCGGGCGGCGCACTCCCGGAACCGGGACGCGAACAGGGCCGACCCGCCGATCTCCTGCGTGACGAGGTCGTCGACGTCCTCGGCCTCCAGCACCACCAGGTCGGGCACGTCGATGGCGGGTACGGGTGCCGCGCCGGGCCAGTCGGGCTGCCCGCCCTGGTGGGGCAGCGACGGGTCGGCCCACGGGTCCGGCTCCCGGTCGCCGTCGCCCGCGCCCCAGCCGCTGACCTCGACGTCCGGCAGGCGCAGCACGATGCCGTCGTCGCCGTGCATGGCCTGGACGTCCACACCGTGCCGCTCCCGGAACCGGGCCGCCAGGGCCAGCGCCCACGGCGCGTGGACCTGACCGCCGAAGGGGGAGTGCACGCACACCCGCCAGTCGCCCAGCTCGTCACGGAACCGCTCGACCACGATCGTCCGGTCGTCGGGGACGTGGCCCGTGGCCTCCTTCTGCTCGCCCAGGTAGGCCAGCAGGTTGTCCGCGGCCCACTCGTCCAGGCCGGCCGCCAGGGCGCGCTGCCGGGCCTTGGCCGGGGTGGCGCGGACCAGCTCCCGGACGAACGCGCCCACGGCGTGGCCCAGCTCGGCCGGTCTCCCCAGCGCGTCGCCGTGCCAGAACGGCAGCTTGCCGGCCCGACCGGGCGCGGGGGTCACCAGGACCTGGTCGCGGGTGATGTCCTGCACCTGCCACGAGCTGGCACCCAGGGTGATGACGTCACCGACCCGGGTCTCGTAGACCATCTCCTCGTCGAGCTCGCCGACCCGGCGGCCAGCGCCCTCGGAGCCGGCCAGGAACACCCCGAACAGGCCACGGTCGGGGATGGTGCCGCCGCTGGTGACCGCGAGCCGCTGGGCGCCGGGCCGCCCGGTCAGGGTGTCGGTGACCCGGTCCCACACCAGCCGGGGGCGCAGCTCCGCGAAGTCCTCGCTCGGGTAGCGCCCCGCCAGCATGTCCAGGGTCGCCTCGAACGGGCCGCGGTGCAGGTCCGCGAACGACGCGGTGCGGCGGACCAGGGCGTACAGCTCGTCGACGGACCATTCGTCCATGGCGCACATCGCGACGACCTGCTGGGCCAGCACGTCCAGCGGGGAGGTGAGCACCCGCAGGGCCTCGATCATGCCGGAGACCATGCGCTCGACGACGACGGCGGACTGGACCAGGTCGGCGCGGTGCTTGGGGAACACGACACCGCGCGACACGGCGCCGACCTGGTGGCCCGCGCGCCCGATCCGCTGCAGTCCGGAGGCGACGCTCGGCGGGGACTCGACCTGCACCACCAGGTCGACCGCGCCCATGTCGATGCCGAGCTCGAGGCTGCTGGTGGCCACCACGGCGGGAAGGCGACCGGTCTTGAGGTCGTCCTCGATCAGGGCCCGCTGCTCCTTGCTGACGGAGCCGTGGTGGGCCCGGGCCAGCACCGGGTCCGCGCCCGACGAGGCTCCCGCCTGCGCCATCACCTGGGCGGGCGTCCGCCGTTCGACGGGCGTCGGGGGTGGGTCCTGGCCGTCCTCGTGCTCCGCCGCGGCGGCGTCCAGGCGCTCCTGCCAGTTCTCGTTCAGCTGGGCCGTGAACCGCTCGGCCAGCCGTCGGGAGTTGGTGAACACCAGGGTCGAGGTGTGGGCGCTCACCAGGTCGACGACGCGGTCGTTGACGTGCGGCCAGATCGAGCGCCGCTGCTCCTCGCCGGCCGCGCTGCCCACGACCTCGCCCGTGGGCGTGCCGAGGTCGGACAGGTCGGGCACCGGGACGACGACCCTGACGTCGAACTGCTTGTCCGACGGCGGCTGCACCACCCGCACGGGCCGCCCGCCCGACAGGAACCGGGCGACCTCGTCGACCGGTCGGACCGTCGCCGACAGCCCGAACCGCTGCGCCGGCTTCTCGAGCAGGGCGTCCAGCCGCTCGAGGGTGAGGGCCAGGTGCGCCCCGCGCTTGGTGCCCGCCACGGCGTGGATCTCGTCGAGGATCACCGTCTCCACGCCCAGCAGCGACTCCCGGGCGCGGGAGGTGACGAGCAGGAACAGCGACTCCGGGGTGGTGATGAGGACGTCGGGCGGGCGCAGGGCCAGGGTGCGCCGGTCGGCCTGCGAGGTGTCGCCGGAGCGGACGCCCACCGTGGTCTCCGGCTGGGGCAGGCCCTGGCGCTGGGCGCTGGCGCGGATCCCCGTCAGCGGCGCGCGGAGGTTGCGCTCGACGTCGACGGCGAGCGCGGTGAGGGGGGGGTCGT
>JBBSQH010000072.1:0-21492 GCA_038258055.1 Actinomycetales bacterium | reverse complement strand
CGCTCGCGTCCCGCGACGACCTGCCGCCGGAGCGGGTGCAGGAGGCCGCCCGAACGGTGCGGGACGCCGCCGCTGACGCGAACACGGTGCTGCGCGAGGTGCTCACCGCGCTGCGCAGCACCGACCCGGGGCAGCGGCGGGGCCACCACGGCGGCGTCGAGCCGCCGCCGACGTCCCGCTCCGTCGACGCACTGGCGGCCCGGGCCCGGGCCCAGGGGCAGTCGGTCGACGTCACCTGGCGCGGCCTGGACGCCGCCGACCTGGACGCCAGGTCCCCCGCCACGGCGGTGTCGGTGGCGCAGATGACCGCCGAGCTGCTGGTCAACGCCCACAAGCACTCCCCCGGCGCGCCCGTCGACGTCGTCCTGGCCCACGAGGGCGACGACCTCGTGCTGCGGGCGTCGAACCCCCTGGGCCCGACCCCGTCCGCGGCGCTGGGCACGGGCCTCGGTCTGGTCGGGGTGGCGGAACGGGCCCGGCTGCTCGGCGGGTTCGCGCGCCACGGGGCCACGGACGGCCGGTTCGTGGTGGAGGTGGTCCTGCCGTGGCGGGCCTGGGCGTGACGCCGGAGGACGCACCGGTCCGCGTGCTGGTCGTGGACGACGAGCGCCTGATGCGCGCCGGCCTGCGGCTCATGGTCGACGGTGCCGCCGGTATCAGCGTGGTGGGCGAGGCCGCGGACGGCGCCGAGGCCGTTCGCCGCGTCGACGACCTCGACCCCGACGTGGTCCTGATGGACGTCCGGATGCCGGGGACGAGCGGCATCGAGGCCACCCGCCGGCTGGCCTCGGCCGGGGCCCGGGCCCGGGTGGTCGTGCTGACCGCGTTCGAGACCGACGACCACCTGCTCGACGCGCTACGCGCCGGGGCGGTGTCGTTCCTGCTCAAGGACGCCCCGCCCGAGGCCGTCGTCGCGGCGGTCCACGACGCGGCGCAGGGCCGGGGCTCGTTCTCGCCGAGCGTGCTCGCGCGGCTGGTGGCGCTCGCGGCCGGACCGCAGCGGTCCCGCCCGTGGCCCGCACCCGTCGGGGCGGACGCCCGGTCCGCGGCCGGCTCCCCCGACGGCCTCACGCCGCGCGAGTGGGAGGTGGGGCGGTTCGTCGCCCAGGGCCTGTCCAACGCCGAGATCGCGTCGGCGCTGTTCCTGAGCACCACGACGGTCAAGACCCACATGACGCACCTGTTCGAGAAGCTCCACGTGACCAACAGGGTGCAGCTCGCCATCCGGGTGCTGGAGCTCGACGGCGCGGGCTGAGCGGCCGGGCCGACCCGTGGCCGGAACCACCGGCGCGCGCCCGCCCGTCGGGGTAGCGTCCGAGCGGGGGTGGTCGGCATGACGGGCACGAGGAACGGACGGGCGCTCGCCCGCGGGGCGGCGATCGTGGCGGCCTGCGGTTTCGCGGGCCTCGCAACGGCCTGCGGTGCGTTCGAGCAGGCCTTGAGCGACCCCGGTGACGAAGCCCTGGCGGCGGACGCGTCGGCTCGGGTCGAGGCCGAGGTCGTCGAGCCGGCGTCGTACCGGACCCGCCCGGTGACGCTCCTCGTGGACGCGGCCGGTCGCGGGTCGAACGCCCGCACCTCGACCGACGCCGGGGTCTGCGGCTGGTCCGGGGACGAGTCGTGGCGCGCCGGGCTGGGCAACGGCGGGCTGACGGCGACCGCGGACGACGACGGTCTGCACTGGACCGTGCTGGACGTCGCCGGCACGTCCGCGTCCGGCGCCCTGGACGTCGAGGGGGGCCGGGTGCTGGACGCGGTCCTGACCGCCTGGGTGGACCGGGACCGCCAGCAGCCCTACGAGCCCGTCGAGCGGGAGGGCCGGCTGGAGGTGGAGTCGTCCGGGCTGTCCGCCCGGTTCGTCGCCGACGACGTCCCCGCCGTCCCCGACGGGGTCGAGACGGTCCCGTTCCCGGAGCTGGTGGTCCAGGTGACCTGCGGGGCCGGGCCTGAGCAGACCGAGGGCGCCGCCGGGGACGGCTGAGCCCCCGCCTCAGCCGGCCAGGGCCGCCCAGCCGTCGCGGACGCGCAGCACGAGCTCCTCGCGCACCGGCAGCGGCAGGAACGTCGCCTCCGCCGCGGCGACGCTGGCCAGGGCCAGGTCGGCGTCGCTCCAGCCGGCCTGCTCGCGCAGCAGGGTCATCTCCCGCGTCATGGTCGTCCCCGACACCAGCCGGTTGTCGGTGTTGACGGTGACCGCGAAGCCGAGGTCCTTGAGCAGGGTCGACGGGTGAGCGGCGATGCTGGGGGCGGCGCCGGTCTGCACGTTGGACGTGGGGCTCGCCTCGAGCGGGATGCGACGGTCGCGGATCCAGGTCGCGACCCGCCCCAGCTGCGGGGTGCCGCCGGGGGCGTCGGCGGCGACGACGTCGTCGGCGACCCGGACGCCGTGGCCCAGCCGCAGCGCACCGACCGACAGCGCGTCCTCCACGCTGTCCAGGCCCGCGGCCTCGCCGGCGTGCACGGTGAACGGGACGTGCTCGGCGCGCAGCAGGTCGAAGGCCTCGGCCTGACGGCTGGCGGGGAACCCGGCCTCCGGCCCGGCGATGTCGAAGCCGACCACACCGGCGTCGCGGTAGCGGACGGCGAGCCGCGCCGCGGCGACGTGGTTGTCGGTGTGGCGCATCGCGTCGACCAGGGTGCCGATGCTGATCCGGTGCCCGGCCGCGGCCGCCTCGCGGACCCCCCGGGCGAAGCCGGCCTGCCCCGCCTCGACCACGGCCTCCAGCGACAGCCCGCCCTCGGTGCACAGCTCGGGCGCGTAGCGGATCTCGGCGTGGACCACGCCGTCGGCGGCCAGGTCGAGGACGGCCTCCGCGGCGACGCGCTCGACCGCCTCGGCGGTCTGCAGCACGGCGACGGTGTGGGCGAACGTCTCCAGGTAGCGCACCAGCGAGCCGGACTCGGCGGAGGCGACGAACCAGGCCGCCAGCTTGTCGGCGTCGGTGCTGGGCAGGGTGTGGCCGATCCCGTCGGCCAGCTCGACCAGCGTGGTCGGGCGCAGGCCGCCGTCCAGGTGGTCGTGGAGCAGCACCTTGGGGGCGGCGGCCAGGTCGACGAGGGCAGCAGAAGCAGTCACCCGGTCACGGTAGTGCCCCGGCGCGCCGGAGCGACCTCGCCCTGGCGCTCAGGCCAGCGGACGATCGACCCGCTCGAGCACCACGTCCCCCGCCTCGGCGGTCCCGCCGGGGACCACGTCGTAGGAGCCCTCGAGGGACTCCAGGGCCCGGGCGAAGCGCTCACCGGTGTCGGTGTGCAACGTCATGAGCGGCTCACCGGCCCGGACGGTGGCGCCGGGCTTGGCGTGCAGCTCGATGCCCGCGCCGTCCTGGACCACGTCCTCCTTGCGGGCGCGGCCGGCACCGAGGCGCCACGAGGCCACCCCGACCGACAGCGCGTCGAGGCGGGTCAGGACGCCGTCGGCCCCGGCGGTGACCACGTGGGTCTCGCGGGCCGTCGGCAGCGGCGCGTCCGGGTCGCCGCCCTGCGCCCGGATCATCGCCTTCCAGGAGTCCATCGCCCGACCGTCGGCCAGCGCGTCCGCGGGGTCGGTGTCAATGCCGGCCAGCGTCAGCATCTCCCGCGCCAGGGCCAGGGTCAGGTCGACCACGTCGGCCGGCCCGCCACCGGCGAGCACCTCGACGGACTCGCGGACCTCGAGCGCGTTGCCGACCGTCAGCCCCAGCGGGGTGGACATGTCGGTGAGCAGGGCGACCGTGGGGACACCCGCGTCGGCCCCGAGGCCGACCATGGTGCCGGCCAGGGTGCGGGCGTCCTCGACGGTCTTCATGAACGCGCCGGAGCCGACCTTGACGTCGAGCACGAGCCCGCCGGTGCCCTCGGCGATCTTCTTGCTCATGATGGAGCTGGCGATGAGCGGGATGGCCTCGACCGTTCCGGTCACGTCACGCAAGGCGTAGAGCTTACGGTCGGCAGGGGCAAGGCCTGAGCCTGCCGCACAGATGACGGCGCCGACGTCGACGAGGATCTGTCGCATCCGGGCGTTGTCCAGACCGGCCTGCCAGCCGGGGATGGACTCGAGCTTGTCCAGGGTGCCGCCGGTGTGGCCGAGCCCGCGCCCGGACAGCTGCGGAACGGCGGCCCCGCAGGCGGCGACCAGCGGTGCGAGCGGCAGCGTGATCTTGTCGCCCACACCCCCCGTGGAGTGCTTGTCCACGCTGGGCCGGGGCAGGTCGGTGAAGTCCATCCGCTCGCCCGAGGCGATCATGGCGGTGGTCCAGCGCGAGATCTCGTCGCGGTACATGCCTCGGATCAGGATGGCCATGGCCAGGGCCGACATCTGCTCGTCGGCCACGGCACCGCGGGTGTAGGCGTCGATCACCCAGTCGACCTGCGGGCCGCTCAGCACCCCGCCGTCGCGCTTGGTCCGGATGATGTCGACGGCGTCGAACGCCTCGGTCACAGGGGTGCTCACCACGCCGCGCAGCATCCCACGTCAGCCAGGGAGGACGAACGCCCCGGGCAGCACCTCGGTCATCGGGACCGGACGGGCCCCGTCCCCGGCGTCCAGCAGGCAGTCCGGGCCGCCCGCCTCCCACAGCAGCTGCCGGCAGCGCCCGCAGGGCGGGCACGGGCCCTCGGTCGCGTCGACCACGCTGACCGCGACCAGGCGCCCCCCGCCCGTGCCGTGCAGCGAGGAGACCATGCCGCACTCGGCGCACAGCGTGACCCCGTAGGCGGCGTTCTCGACGTTGCAGCCCACCACCACCCGACCGTCGTCGACCAGACCGGCCGCGCCGACGCTGAACCCGCTGTACGGCGCGTAGGCCCGACGCATCACCTCGACCGCCGCCTGCCTGAGCGCCGGCCAGTCGACCTCCGGGACGTCCTGGTCCCCGCGCACGTCGTCGGCGGTCACGGTGTGTACGGGACGCCGTCGGCGGCGGGGGCGCGCACCTTGCCCACCACCCCGGCCACGGCGAAGATCGTCACCAGGTACGGGGCCATCAGCAGGAACTCCAACGGGATGGGCGTGCCGATGATGGACAGGATCGACGCCAGGTTGAGCGCGAACCCGAACACCAGAGCCGCGACCAGGGCCCCGACCGGGGACCACCGACCGAAGATGAGCGCCGCCAGGGCGATGAACCCCTGCCCGGCCGTCATCTCCTCGCCGAACGCCCCCACGGAGCCGAGCGTGAAGAACGCCCCGCCCAGGCCGGCCATCGCCCCGCCCATCAGGACGTTGCGGTAGCGGACCTTGTTGACGTCGATGCCGGCGGTGTCGGCCGCCTTGGGGTGCTCGCCCACGGCCCGGACCCGCAGGCCCCACCGGCTGCGGAAGAGCATGACGTGCAGCACGACCACGGCCACGTACATCAGGTAGACGATGATCGACTGGTTGAACAGGACCGGCCCCAGGATCGGGATCTCGACCAGCCCGGGGATCGGCAGGCGCGAGAACCGACCCGGCTGGTTCCACACGTCGGCGTTGTTCACCAGCACCTGGCCGTACAGGAAGCTGGTCAGCCCCAGGACGAGGACGTTCAGGACGACGCCGAGCACGATCTGGTCGACCAGGTAGCGGATCGAGAACACCGCGAGCAGCCAGCCGAAGAAGAGCCCGGCCACCGGGGCGGCCAGCAGGCCGACGTAGAGGTTGCCGGTGAGGCTGGCCACGACGGCCGACGCGAACGCCCCGGCCAGCAGCTGGCCCTCGATCGAGATGTTGATGACGCCTGCCCGCTCGCACAGGACTCCGCCCAGCGCGCCGAACACCAGCGGCGTGGCCAGGAACAGCGAGCCCTGCAGCAGGCTGACGACCGAGATCTCGTTGTCGGCGATGGCCCAGACCAGGAACGCCAGGGCGAACGAGACCCCGAAGGCCACCGACCACCAGGTCGACACGGGGCGCCGGTTCGCGACGAGCCAGGTGACCACCCCGGCCACGGCCAGGCCCAGGACGGACAGCAGCAGGGCGGTCGCCTGCGTCGGTACGACGACCGAGGGCAGCTGGATCGCCTGCGACTCGATCGAGAGCCGGAACCCGCTCGTCGTGCCGCCGGGCGAGCCGAGCCCGAAGCCCAGCAGGGCGAGCAGACCCATCACCCACAGCACCACCGGCTGGCGCCACGAGCGGCGCGGCGCGGCCGCGGGCGGCCCCTGCGGGGCGTCGGCGCGCGGTGCGGGAGCGGTGGCGGTCGCGCTCATCCGTTCCACCCCTTCGAGAGCTGGCCGACGCCTGCGCCGGTGGACTTCAGACGGAACACGGCCGAGATGAGCGCCGGGGCCGCGATGAACAGGACGATCAGGGCCTGCAGGACGACGACGATGTCCAACGACGTGCCCGTGGTGGCCTGCATGGTGAGGCCACCGGCCTTGAGCCCGCCGAACAGCAGCCCGGCGGCGACCACACCCAGCGGGTTGGCCCGGCCCAGCAGGGCCACCGTGATGGCGTCGAAGCCCAGGCCGGCACTGATCCCGGTGGTGAGGACCTTCTCGCTGCCCAGCACCTGCGAGACCCCGGCCACACCCGCGAACGTGCCGGCCAGGACCATGGCCGTGATGTAGGTGCGGGGCACGGACATACCGGCCGTGCGGGCGGCCTCGGGGTTGGCGCCCACGGCCCGCAGCCGGAAGCCGACCGTGCTGCGGTTGATGAGCCACCAGGCCAGGGCCGCCGCGGCCAGGGCGATGACGAAGGCCCAGTTGAGGCGGCCGAACGGCAGCAGCGCGGGGAGGGCAGCGGTGTCGGCGATGGGCGGGCTGATCGGGTCGGCCCGGCCCTCGCGCTGGAAGTAGGTGGTCCCCAGCGCGAACAGGATCCCGAACCGCGCCACGTAGTTGAGCATGATCGTGGTGATCACCTCGTGCGCACCGGTGGTCGCCTTGAGCACCCCCGGGATGGAGCCCCAGAGCGCCCCACCGACCAGCCCGGCCAGGACCGCCGCGAGCAGGTGGACCACGGGGGGCAGGTCGAACGCGAAGCCGACGTAGGCCGCGAACACCGCCGCCACGGTGATCTGGCCCTCGGTGCCGATGTTGAACATGCCGGCCCGGAACGGGATGGCGACGGCGAGGCCGCCGGCGATCAGCGGGGTGGCGAACAGCAGGGTGTTGGCCAGCGGACCCAGCACACCGGCCACGCTGTCGGCCGACAGGTTGACGATCGAGCCGCGGAACAGCGCCCCGTAGGCCTGCGTGACGCTCTGCCAGACGGCGACCAACGTGTCGCTCGGCCGCTGGAAGAAGTACTGCGCGGCCGCCCGCACGTCGTCGTCGCTCACCGCGATCAGGACGGCGCCCACGACCAGCGCCATCACCACCGACAGCAGGGACGGCAGGACGGTGGAGCGCCAGAACGACGTGGCCCTCGGCCGGGCGGGGTCCGGCTGCGGCGTGGGCGCCGGCTTCTCGACGACGGGTGCGCTCATCGGTCTCCTCCGGACGGTGCGACGTCGGGACCGCTGCCGGCCCCCGGCGGGACCTCACCGGAGGCGGACAGGTGCCCGGTCTCGCTGCGGTGGGCCTGGGTGGCCTCCTCGGCGCTCATCCCGGCCATCATCAGCCCCAGCACCTCGCGCGGGGTGTCGGACGGGACGACGCCGACGATGCGCCCGGCGTACATGACGGCGATCCGGTCGGCCAGGGCGACGACCTCGTCCAGCTCGGTCGACACGATCAGGACGGCGGTGCCGTTGTCCCGCTCGCGCACGATCCGGCTGTGGACGAACTCGATCGACCCGACGTCCAGGCCGCGGGTGGGCTGGCTGGCGATCAGCAGCCGCAGGGGCCGGGACAGCTCACGGGCCAGGACGACCTTCTGCTGGTTGCCGCCCGACAGGGACCCGGCGGTGGACTCAGGGCCACCCGCCCGGATGTCGAACTCCTCGATGCGGTGCTGGGCGTTCTCGGCCACGGCCGTGGGCCGGTACGCCAGGCCGGAGCCGTAGGGCGAGCCGTGGAACAGGTCCAGGACGAGGTTCTCGGCGACGGTGAAGCTGCCGATGACGCCGTCGGTGGACCGGTCCTCCGGCACGAACCCGACGCCGGCGTCGAGCACCTGGCGGACCGTACGGCCGCCGAGCTCCTGCCCGTCGAGCATGACCGAGCCGGTGGTGGGCCGGTGCAGGCCGAGGACGACCTCGGTGAGCTCGGTCTGCCCGTTGCCCTGGACCCCGGCGAGGGCGACGATCTCGCCGCTGCGCACGTCCAGGTCGACCCCGGCCAGGCTGGTCACGCCGGAGTCCTCGACCAGGGTGAGCCCCCGGACGCTGAAGCGGACCTCACCCGGCTCCTGGTCCTGCTTGTCGACGGTCAGGTCGACCGCGCGGCCGACCATCAGCGACGCGAGCTCGGTGGCGGACGCGGTCGGCTCGGCGGTGCCCACGACCTTTCCTCGGCGGATGACGGTGATCCGGTCGGCGACGGCCTTGACCTCGCGCAGCTTGTGCGTGATGAAGACGATGGCCTTCCCGGAGTCGGCCAGCTCGCGCATGATCGTCAGCAGCTCGTCGGTCTCCTGCGGGGTGAGGACCGCGGTCGGCTCGTCGAGGATCAGGACCTCGGCGTCACGGACCAGTGCCTTGACGATCTCGACCCGCTGCTGGACACCGACCGGCAGGTCCCCCACCAGGGCGTCGGGGTCCAGGTGGAAGCCGAACCGGGCCGCCGTCTCGCGGACGCGCTCCGCGGCCCCGGCGCGGTCGAGGAACCCACCGCCCTTGACCGGCTCGTCCCCGAGCACGACGTTCTCGGCCACCGTGAACACGGGGACGAGCATGAAGTGCTGGTGGACCATGCCGATGCCGGCGGTCATGGCGTCGCGGGGCCCGGTGAAGGCCACCGGCTCGCCGTCGACCAGGACGCGGCCCTCGTCGGCCCGCAGCAGGCCGAACAGCACGTTCATCAGGGTGGACTTGCCGGCGCCGTTCTCGCCCAGCAGCGCGTGGATCTCGCCCGGCTCGACCACCAGGTCGATGCCGTCGTTGGCGGTGAAGGACCCGAACCGCTTGGTGATGCCCTGGAGCTCGAGCTTCACCGCCACCTCCTCGTGTGGGTGCTGTGTCGTCTGCCGGTGCGGCACAGACGTGGACCTGCGTCAGAACGTACTGCGGGGGCGCACCGGACCGGTACGCCCCCGCAGCTGGAGCTGCTGCCGACGAGCTGACGTCAGCGGCGCGGCGTCACGGGGACGCCGGCGACTCCACGACGATGTCGCCCGCGACGATGCCGTCCTGGATCGCGGTGAGCTCGTCCTTCAGCTCCTGCGGGACGGTGTCCTCGAAGTCGTGGAACGGGGCCAGCCCGACGCCACCGTTCTCGAGGGTGCCGACGTAGGGCTCGCTGGTGAAGGCCCCGTCGATCGTCTCCTGCGTGGTCGTGAAGACCGCGGCGTCGATGTTCTTGAGCACCGAGGAGATGAAGAGCGAGCCGTACTGCGAGGCGGACTCGTAGCCGTCGGAGTCGACCCAGATCAGGTTGACGCCGTCAGCGGCCTCGGCGGCCGCGGCCGCACCCAGCCCGACCGGGCCGGCGACGGGCAGGATGATGTCCGCGCCCTGGGAGATGAAGTTCTCCGTGGTGGTCTGGCCGTTGGCCTGGTTCTCGAAGTCACCGGTGAAGGTGCCCTCCTGGGACTCCTTGTCCCAGCCGAGGACCTGGACGTCCTCGCCCTTCTCCTCGTTCCAGTACGCCACGCCGTCGACGAAGCCGTCCATGAAGATGGTGACGGGCGGGATCGGGATACCGCCGAAGGTGGCGACGGTGTCGGACTCGCTCATGCCGGCGGCCAGGTAACCACCCAGGAACGCGGCCTCGGCCGTGTTGAACAGCAGCGGCTTGACGTTGTCAGCGGGCTCCTCGAGCGTGGAGTCGATGAGCGCGAAGGTCTCCTCCGGGTTGGCCGTGGCGGCCTCGCCGACGGCACCCGCGAGCAGGAAGCCGACGCCGACGATCAGGTCGCACTCACCGGCGACGAGCTGCTCGACGTTGGGGGTGTAGTCGGTCTCGGAGGAGGACTCGACGACGTTCTTCTCGATGCCCAGCTCGTCGACGGCCTGCGTCAGACCGCGGTCGGCGGCCTCGTTGAAGGACCGGTCGTCGACGCCACCGGCGTCGGTGACCATGCAGCCCGTGAAGTCCACCGGCTCGGCCGCGGCCTCGCTGCTGGTGCCACCGGCCGCGTCGCTGGCGGCGGGGGCTGCCTCGTCGGGCGCCTCGCCGCACGCCGCGAGGGCGAGGGCCGACAGACCCAGGACCGCGGTCACACGCGTCCACTGCTTCACAATTTCCTCCTGATGGTGGGGCCGATGGACCGTCGGGTGGTGCCGGTGACGGCAGCCGATGGGCCCCCGCACGGTCGAGGGGGAACATACCTGTCGCGCCGGTTCCGCCACGACGCTCCCGCCAGGTCGTGACCAGGTCGTGACGATCCCGTGATGCGCCCGGAACAGCAGGTCAGTGCGGGTTCACGGCGGTGCCGCCCGACCGGCCGCCGGGGTCACGAACGGTCAGAAGCGCTCTGACGGCTCGTGGCGTCCCCACTCCTCGCGCAGGACGCCGCAGACCTCACCGACCGTGGCCAGCGCGGCGAGCGCGGTCCGCATCGGGAGCAGGACGTTGTCGGTCCCCGCCGCCGCCCGGCGCAGCTGCGCGAGCGCCCGGTCGACGGCGTCGCCGTCGCGCCGGGCCCGCAGGTCGGCCAGCCGCTGCACCTGGGCGCGCTCCAGGTCCGGGTCCACCCGCAGCGGCTCGTAGGGCTCCTCGGTCTCGGTGCGGAACCGGTTGACCCCGACCACCACCCGCTCGCCGTCGTCGACCTGCTGCGCGAACGAGTAGGCCGAGCGCTCGATCTCGCCCTTCTGGAACCCGGCCTCGATGGCCTCGACGGCTCCCCCGCGCTCCTCGACGGCCGCCATCAGCCGGACGACCTCCGCCTCCAGGTCGTCGGTCATCGCCTCGACCGCGTAGGACCCCGCGAACGGGTCGACGACCTTGGTGACGTCGGTCTCGAACGCGATCACCTGCTGGGTCCGCAGCGCCAGCCGGGCGGCCTTCTCCGTCGGCAGGGCGATCGCCTCGTCGTAGGAGTTGGTGTGCAGGCTCTGGGTGCCGCCGAGCACGGCGCCGAGGGCCTGCAGGGCGACCCGGACCAGGTTGACCTCGGGCTGCTGGGCGGTCAGCTGGACCCCGGCGGTCTGGGTGTGGAAGCGGAGCATCTGCGAGCGCGGGTCGTCGCAGCCGAACCGGTCGCGGACGACGTGGGCCCAGACGCGGCGGGCGGCCCGGAACTTGGCCACCTCCTCCAGCAGCGTCGTGCGGGCCACGAAGAAGAACGACAGCCGGGGGGCCACGTCGGCCACGGACAACCCGGCCGCCTGGGCGGCCTCGAGGTAGGCGATGCCGTCGCTCAGGGTGAAGGCGACCTCCTGCGCGGGCGTCGCCCCGGCCTCGGCCATGTGGTAGCCCGACACCGAGATGGTGTTCCAGCTGGGCAGGTGCTCGGCGCAGTAGGCGAAGGTGTCGCTGACCAGCCGCAACGACGGGGCGGGCGGGAAGATGTAGGTCCCCCGGGCGATGTACTCCTTGAGGACGTCGTTCTGCACCGTGCCCCGCAGCCGGGCCGGGTCGATGCCGTTCTCCTCCGCGACGAGCTGGTAGAGCAGGAGCAGGACCGACGCCGGCGCGTTGATGGTCATCGACGTCGACACCTCGTCCAGGGGCAGCCCGTCGAACAGGGTGCGCATGTCGTCGAGGGAGTCGATGGCCACGCCGACCTTGCCGACCTCGCCGCCGGCCAGCGGGTCGTCGGAGTCCAGGCCCATCTGGGTCGGCAGGTCGAAGGCCACGCTGAGCCCGCCCGTGCCGGCCGCCCCCAGCTGGTGGTACCGGGCGTTGGACTCCGCCGCGCTGCCGAACCCGGCGTACTGCCGCATGGTCCACGGCCGGGTGGTGTACATCCCGGGGTGCACACCGCGGGTGTAGGGGAACCGGCCCGGCTCCCCCAACCGCTGCTCCAGGCCGTCGGCGACGTCGTCGGCGGTCGCGACCGCCGGCAGCGGCAGGCCCGACTCGGTCTCGGACCCCGGCTGGGACCCGGTGGTGGACCCGGTCGTGGACTCCGTCGTCATGCGGGCGATCGTAGGTCGCCCGCGCCGCCCCCGGTCGTCGTGGAGGCGTCGTCCTGCTCACACCAGGTCGCTGCGGCCCTCCCGCTTGAGGATGTCGACGATGTGCTTGACCTCCTGGGCGCGCTCACGCGTGGTGACCAGGACCGCGTCCAGGGTGTCGACGACGACGACGTCCTGGATCCCGGCGACGACCACGAGCCGCCCGCCGTTGGGGACGACCACCCCGGTCGCGTCGTTGCCGACCACCTTGCTGGCGTCCCCCAGCACGCGGAGGCCCTCGGCGCCGTCACCCGCGGGCACCGTCTGGGCCAGGCCCGAGGCGAGCAGGTCACCCAGGGACGTCCAGTCCCCCACGTCGTCCCAGCGGAACGGGCCGGGCACGACGGCCACCCGGCCGGCCGCGGCCGCGGGCTCGGCGACGGCGGTGTCGATCGGGACCGACGGCAGGCTGGGCCAGACCGAGGCCAGCACCTCCTCACGGTCCTCACCGCCCCACGCGGCGGCGATCCGGTGCAGCCCCGCGGCCAGGACGGGCTCGTGGGCGTCGAGCAGGTCCATCAGCACCTGGGCGCGCACCACGAACATCCCGGCGTTCCAGCGCCAGCCCGCCTCGACGTAGGCGGCGGCGGTCTCCTCGTCGGGCTTCTCCACGAACTGCTCGACCCGCCGCAGCGACGGGGCGCCCGCGACCTGCAGCCCGTCGCCCGGGTGGATGTAGCCGAAGCCGGTGGACGGGCCGGTGGGGTCGATGCCGATGGTCACCAGCCAGCCCTCGCGCGCCGCCGCGACGGCCTCGGTGACGGCCGACCGGAACGCGCGGTCGTCGGTGATGACGTGGTCGGCGGCGAACGAGCCGAGCACGGCGTCGGGGTCGCGGACGGCCAGCACGGCGGCGGCCAGGCCGATCGCGGCGGCGGAGTTGCGGGGGGCCGGCTCGACGACCAGGTCCTCGTCGTGCAGCCCCGGCAGCTGCCGCGCGACGGCGACGGCGTGCTGCGCGCCCGTGACGACGACCATTCCGTCGTCGCCGGCCAACGGCACCAGCCGGTCCCACGTGGCCTGGATCAGGGTGCGGCCCGAACCGGTCAGGTCGTGCAGGAACTTGGGTCGCGCCGAGCGCGACAGCGGCCACAGCCGGGTGCCCGCGCCGCCCGCCGGGACCACGGCGTGGAAGCCGGGCAGACGCTCGGACGGGCCTGCGGGACGCCAGCGATTCATGCCCCGGACGGTAACGGTGAGGGCACTACAGTGGCGCGCATGCGGGTCGCTGTGGTGGCGGAGTCCTTCCTGCCCACCGTCAACGGGGTGACCAACAGCGTCTGCCGCGTCCTGGAGCACCTGGAGCGCAACGGCCACGACGGGCTGGTCATCTGCCCCGGCCCGGCCCCGGAGTCCTACGCCGGGGCCCCGGTGCGCGAGGTCACGGCGTTCAGCTACCGCCAGTTCCCCGTCGGCCTGCCCACGGCCCACGTCACCCAGGCGCTGGAGGACTTCCGGCCCGACGTCGTCCACGTCGCCGCGCCGTTCGTGCTGGGCGCCTACGGGCTGACCGCCTGCGAGCGCCTCGACCTGCCCACGGTGGCGGTCTACCAGACCGACATGGCCGGGTTCGCGGCCCGGCACGGGTTCAAGATGGCCTCCCGCGGGGTGTGGCGCTGGGTGCGCCGGGTCCACGAGATGGCCGACATGACCCTGGCGCCCTCGCGCGCGGCGGCGGCGGACCTGCGGGCCCACCGTGTCCCGCGGGTCCGGCTGTGGGGCCGCGGCGTGGACACCGAGCGCTTCGCGCCGGCCCGGCGTGACACCGCCTCCGCCCAGGCGCTGCGGCAGCGGCTGTCACCGGACGGCGAGGTCGTCGTCGGCTATGTCGGCCGACTGTTCCCCGAGAAGCGGGTGGAGCGGCTGGTCGCGCTGGCGGGGATGCCCGGGATCCGCCTCGTGATCGGTGGGGACGGCCCCAGCCGCGCAGGGCTGGAGCGGCACCTGGCCGACGCCGGGCTGCCCGCGACGTTCCTGGGGCACCTGGACGGCGACGCCCTGTCCGACGCCTACGCAGCGCTGGACGTGTTCGTCCACACCGGGACCGAGGAGACGTTCGGCCAGACGCTGCAGGAGGCGATGGCCGCACGGCTGCCCGTGGTGGCTCCCGACGTCGGGGGCCCGCGGGACATCGTCCAGCACGGCATCACGGGCTACCGCTACGGCGGCGAGGACGACAAGGCGATGCGGCGGCAGGTCGGCGTGCTGGTCCGCGACGCCGCGCTCCGGGAGAAGATGGGCGAGGCGGGCCGCCGGGCGGTGCTGTCGCGTTCCTGGGACGCCGTCTGCTCGCAGCTGCTCGGCTACTACGACGAGGCCGTGCGGGCGCACCCGGGCACCCCGCGCCGGACGGTCCTGGACCTGTCGACGGTGGCCGGGCCCGACCTCTTCGCGCGCTGAGGTCCCGCGCGGGGTCGCAACGAGGGGCCCCGCCTCGTCACGCCGTGTCGCGCTGTGACCCACACGACGTCGCCCCGATCCGTCGTCCGCCGCAGGTCGCACGTATGCTGAGCCGGTCGGTGCACCCCGGCCCCCCGCTCCCGGGGGCGCCTGTCCGGTGACCGTGACACGGACTGCAGGAAGGACCGCACAGTGGCGTCCACCGCCGTCAACGCCCCCTCGAGCAGCAGGAAGCCGCAGGGGACGCTGTACCGGGGCAACGAGGGCATGTGGTCGTGGGTGCTGCACCGCATCACCGGCGTCGTCCTGTTCTTCTTCCTGCTCGTGCACGTGCTCGACACCGGCCTGGTGCGGATCTCCCCCGAGGCCTACGACGTCGTCATCGAGACGTACAAGAACCCGGTCGTCGGCCTGGCCGAGCTGGGCCTGGTCGGGGCCTTCCTGTTCCACGCCCTCAACGGGCTGCGCGTGATCCTCGTCGACTTCTGGCGCAACGGGCCGCGGTTCCACAAGCAGATGCTCTACGGCGTGATCGGTGTGTGGGTCGTCCTCATGGTGCCGTTCACCGTCCGCCACCTCGGCTTCGTCTTCGGGGAGTGACCAGATGACCATGACCGCACCCGCCCTCGAGGCCCCCCGCTCCCGTGCGCCGCGCAGCGGCAACGGCGAGCTCTACGGCTGGCTCTTCATGCGCCTGTCCGGCGTCGTCCTCGTCGTCCTCGTCTTCGGGCACCTGTTCGTCAACCTCGTCCTGGGCGAGGGCATCAAGCAGATCGACTTCGCGTTCGTCGCCGGCAAGTGGGCCAGCCCGTTCTGGCAGCTGTGGGACCTGGCCATGCTGTGGCTCGCCCTCATCCACGGCGGCAACGGGATGCGGACGATCATCGCCGACTACTCCGAGAAGGACTCCACCCGGCTGTGGCTGACCGGCGCGCTGGGTGCTGCGGTCCTGGTGACCCTGGTCATCGGCACGTACACCATCACCACCTTCGACCCCTGCATCGACCCCGCGTCGACGCTGGCGGTCTGCACCGGCTGAGTCCCGGCCGCACCCGGAACGGCTGTCGACCACACAGCTGCTGAGCACGGCACGAGGAGGAGCACCCATGAGCACCCCGACCCCCGCCCCCAGGACCGCCCGCACGGGCGCCAAGGTGGAGCACCACCGCTTCGACGTCGTCATCGTCGGGGCCGGGGGCGCCGGCATGCGCGCCGCCCTCGAGGCCGGCAAGCGGTCCCGTACCGCCGTGCTCACCAAGCTCTACCCGACGCGCTCCCACACCGGGGCGGCGCAGGGCGGCATGTGCGCCGCGCTGGCCAACGTCGAGGAGGACAACTGGGAGTGGCACACCTTCGACACCGTCAAGGGCGGCGACTACCTCGTCGACCAGGACGCGGCCGAGGTGATGTGCAAGGAGGCCATCGACGCCGTCCTCGACCTGGAGAAGATGGGGCTGCCGTTCAACCGCACCCCCGAGGGCCGGATCGACCAGCGCCGCTTCGGCGGGCACACCCGCAACCACGGCGAGGCCGCCGTGCGCCGCAGCTGCTTCGCCGCCGACCGCACCGGCCACATGATCCTGCAGACGCTGTACCAGCAGTGCGTCAAGCACGAGGTCGAGTTCTTCAACGAGTTCTACGTGCTCGACCTGCTGATGAGCGACGGCGCCGACGGCCGCCGTCACGCCAGCGGCGTCGTGGCCTACGAGCTGGCGACCGGCACCATCCACATCGTCCACGCCAAGTCGGTCGTGCTGGCCACGGGCGGCTTCGGCAAGGTGTTCAAGACCACCTCGAACGCCCACACCCTGACCGGTGACGGCATGGGCGTCGCGTGGCGCCGGGGCCTGCCGCTGGAGGACATGGAGTTCTACCAGTTCCACCCCACCGGCCTGGCCGGTCTCGGCATCCTGCTGAGCGAGGCCGCGCGCGGCGAGGGCGGGATCCTGCGCAACAGCGAGGGCGAGCGCTTCATGGAGCGCTACGCCCCGACGATCAAGGACCTCGCCCCGCGCGACATGGTGGCCCGGGCCATGTCCACCGAGGTCCGTGAGGGCCGCGGCGCCGGCCCCAACAAGGACTACGTGCTGCTCGACCTGACCCACCTGGAGCCGGCGCACATCGACGCCAAGCTCCCGGACATCACCGAGTTCGCCCGCACCTACCTGGGCGTGGAGCCCTACACCGAGCCCGTCCCGGTGTACCCGACGGCGCACTACGCCATGGGCGGGGTGCCGACCAACGTCGAGACCGAGGTCCTGGCCGACAACGACACCACCGTGGGCGGGCTCTACGCCGCCGGCGAGGTGGCCTGCGTGTCCGTGCACGGCGCCAACCGCCTGGGCACGAACTCCCTGCTCGACATCAACGTGTTCGGCAAGCGGGCCGGCATCGCGGCCGCGGAGTACGCGCAGACCGCCGACCTGGTGGACCTGCCCGAGGCGCCCGAGGCGACCGTGGTGACCATGCTCGAGGAGCTGCGCAGCCGCGGTTCCGACGGCGCCCCCACCGAGAACGTGGCCGCCATCCGCACCGCGCTGCAGGAGACCATGGACGCCAACGCCCAGGTCTACCGGACCGAGGGCACGCTCAAGCAGGCCGAGGTGGACATCGCCCTGCTCAAGGAGCGGTACACCCGGGTCGGCGTGATGGACAAGGGCAAGCGGTTCAACACCGACCTGCTGGAGGCCGTCGAGCTCGGGTTCCTGCTCGAGCTGGCCGAGGTCCTGGTCGCCAGCGCCAAGGCCCGCAACGAGTCCCGCGGCGGCCACTTCCGCGAGGACTACCCCACGCGCGACGACGTGAACTTCATGCAGCACACCATGGCCTACCGCGACGTGGACGAGACCGGTGCCGCGAAGATCCGCCTCGGCTACAAGCCCGTGGTGCAGACCCGATACGAGCCGATGGAGCGCAAGTACTGATGACGACCACCGAGACCTCGGCCGGCGACACGAACGGCCTGGCCTCCTCCGACACCGAGCAGCGGGACGACACCGCGCAGAGCACGGGCACGGCCGAGCGCACCGACTCCGCCGGCGCGGACGCGATCCCCAGCTTCGAGGTCACCCTCAAGATCCGTCGCTACGACCCGGAGCGCGACGACGAGGCGCACTGGGAGGAGTACACGGTCACCGCCTACGGCACCGACCGTCTGCTCGACGCGCTCCACAAGATCAAGTGGGACACCGACGGGTCGCTGACCTTCCGTCGCTCCTGCGCCCACGGGATCTGCGGCTCGGACGCGATGCGGATCAACGGCCGCAACCGTCTCGCCTGCAAGACGCTGCTCAAGGACCTCAACCCGGCCAAGCCCATCACGGTCGAGCCCATCAAGGGCCTGCCGGTCGAGAAGGACCTCGTCGTCGACATGGAGCCGTTCTTCGCGGCCTACCGCGAGGTCATGCCGTTCCTCATCACCACCGGTGCCGAGCCGACCCGCGAGCGGGTGCAGTCCCAGGAGGACCGCGACCGGTTCGACGACACCACCAAGTGCATCATGTGCGCCGCCTGCACGAGCTCCTGCCCGGTGTTCTGGACCGACGGGCAGTACTTCGGCCCGCAGGCCATCGTCGGCGCGCACCGCTTCATCTTCGACAGCCGTGACGCCGGTTCGGACCTTCGCCTGGAGATCCTCAACTCCAAGGAGGGCGTCTGGCGCTGCCGGACCACCTTCAACTGCACCGAGGCCTGCCCTCGCGGCATCGAGGTCACCAAGGCGATCCAGGAGGTCAAGCGGGCGCTCATCGCGCGCAGCGTGTGAGCTCGTGAGCACCGCCCGACGTACCACCCGTCGCCTGGTGGCGTGCGTCGTCGCCGCCGTCGCCCTGGGCGCCGGCGGCGCGGTGCTGCCGGGTGCCCCCGAGGCCGTGGCCTCGACGGTGCCGCCGCCCGTGGTGGAGCCGTGCCCCGCCACCCAGCTCCCGCTGGGCGACGCGGCCCTGGACCCGGCCGCACCCCGGGCCCCGCTGCCGCCCCCCGGCGACGCGGTGACCGGAGACGAGCTGGCCGCGCCAGGGTTGCTCCTCCCGGCCGGGGTCCCCGCTCCCCCGCCCGTACCGGCCACGTCGTGGCTGGTCGCGGACCTGGACACCGGTGAGGTGCTGGCCGCCTGCAACGCCCACGTCCCGTTCGCGCCGGCGTCGACCATCAAGGTCCTGACGGCGCTGGCCCTGCTGCCCGGTCTCGACCCCGCCACCGTGCACACCGCCGGGCCGGCGTCGGCGCAGGCGGTCGGGAGCCGGGCGGGCCTCGTGGAGGGGTCCGAGTACACCGTGGAGGACCTGGCCCACGGCCTGATGCTGAGCAGCGGCAACGACGCGGCCGTCGCGCTGGGCGAGCTCGTCGGTCCGCAGGTGGCCCTGGACCGGATGACGCAGGTCGCCCGGGCCGTCGGGGCCTGGAGCACCGTGCCGCTCACCACCAACGGGCTGGACGCCGACGGCCAGGTCAGCACCGCGCACGACCTGGCGGTCCTGGCCCGGGCCGCCCTGGCCGAGCCCCGGGTGGCCGGTCCCGCGTCGACCGTCCGCTACGACTTCCCGGCGTCCGGCGCGGTCGGCGACCCCGCGCGGGAGACCTACGAGATCCAGACCTCGTCCCGGCTGCTGCGCAACTACGACGGCGCCACCGGGCTCAAGAGCGGGTTCACCCGGGCCGCCGGCGGGTCCTACGTCGGCACCGCCGAGCGAGACGGCCGCCGCTACGTGGCCACCGTGATGCGGGCCCAGAGCGGTGCCTGGCGCCAGTCCGCCACGCTGCTGGACTGGGCCTTCGCGACCGGAGGTGCCGGCGGCTCGGTGGGGACGCTCGCCGTCCCCGGGGAGCTGCCGCAGGCCTCCCGCTCGCGCGAGGAAGGGGCCGAGGGACCGTCGTCGGCACCGTCGGCAGCCCCGTCGACGGCTCCGTCGGTCTCGCCCGTCGACCCCGACGCCGGTGGTGACGAGGACGAGGCGGACGCCGCCCCGACGACCGACCCGCTGGCCGCCATCACCGGCCGCCGTTCGGCACCTGCCGTGGCCGCGACCGCCGCCGGCCCCTCGTCGGGCCTGCTGGTGCAGCTCGGCCTGCTGGGCGCGGTCCTGGCGCTGGCGGCCGCGGCGGCCGCGGTGGCCGCCAGGAGACGAGGCGGACGGACCGACCAGGACGGACCACCCCACCCGGTCTGACACGCTGGGGGCGATGACTGCTGCCACCCCGCCCGAGGACGACATCGGCCGGATCCTGTACCTGGCGCTCGACGCGGGCGAGGAGGTCCTGGCGGCGGGGGCCGGCTCCGCGGACGCGGCGGCGACCATGCAGGCCGTGGCGCTGGCCGCCGGGTTGCGCGACATCGAGGTGGACGTCAACTTCACGTCCCTGTCGGTGACGTGGGCGGCCGACCGGGACACCCAGCCCTGGACCCGGCGCCGCATGGTGCTGCAGCGTGACCTCGACTACACCCGGCTGATCCGGGTGCACCGGCTGCTGGGACAGCTCGTCAGCGGAGGGGTGTCGGTGTCGTCGGCCATGGCCGGCATGGCCCGCATCCGCGACCTGGACTACCCGTACGGCCGGCGCACCGCCGAGGCCGGGTCCGCCGCGCTGGCCGGGGCGGTGGTGCTGCTGCTGGGAGGCGGGCTGCTGGGGATCCTGCTGGCCGGGGCCGTCACGTACCTGGTGCTCGTGGTCGGCCGGTGGACGAGCACCAGGGGTCTGCCCGTCTTCTTCGGCAATGCGGCCGGGGCGGCCATCGTGACCGCGGTCGCGACCGGCGCCTTCGCGGTCGGGCTGCCGGTCCGACCATCCCTGGTCGTGGCCGGCGGCATCGTGGCGCTGCTGCCCTCGGTGGCCATGCTCTCGGCGGTCCAGGACGCGCTGGCCGGGTACGTGGTGACTGCGGCCGGTCGGGTGGTCGAGGTGTTCGTGCTGCTCGCGGGCATCGCCAGCGGCGTGGGTCTGGTCCTGGCGGTGGCGGTGCCACTCGGGGTGCCGCTTCGCGAGGTGTCCGCGGAGCCGGCCGTCGCCCCGCTGTGGATGCGCCTCACCGGTGGCGCGCTGGCCAGTGCGTTCTTCCTGCTCAGCGTGTACGCCCCGCCCCGGCTGCTCGTGCCCGCCGCGGCGATCGGCACGACGTCGGGCCTGGTGTTCGCGGGCGGTACGGCGCTGGGCGTGCAGCCGCTGTACGCCACCGCCACCGCCGCCGTGGTCGCCGGCACGGTGGCCGTGGTCGTGGCCGGTCGCTACGACGTGCCCGCCCTGGTGCCGGCGGTGGCGGGCTTCATGCCGCTGCTGCCCGGGCTCGCGCTGTACCGCGGCATGTTCAGGATCGTGCAGGGCGACACCGCCGTCGGCATCGCGACCGTGCTGGGCGCCATCGGCATCGTCACGGCGCTGGCCTCCGGCGTCGTGCTCGGCGACCTCGCGGCGCGCCGGCTCCGCCGGCTGCGCCGGCTGTGGGACCGCGAGCCGGTCCGCCCGCCCGTCGCCGTCGAGACCGGTGCCGACGGGCAACCCCTCGAGCCGGTGCACCCGCGGGGCCGCTCCCGACCAAGCCGGTTCGTCGGGCCTTCCGTCGCCCTGGCCCGGCTCACCGGCGCCCGCCGCCGTGGCGAGGGCGGCTAGGGCCCGGCGTCGAGGGGTTCCCGACTCGGCCGGGACCTCGGACGCAGCCGTCCGCGCGGCTGCAGGGGAACCACCCGGGCACACAACTCGCCCGGAACCGCCGGCGAGAGCCACCCACGAGCCGTGTCGTGTGCCCGAGTGGTCGGGGCGCCGTCACCGGGCCGGGCCGACTCAGGGCCCGGCCTCGATCCGGTCCGCTCGCTCGCGCGTACCGGCCGGGGGCCGCGGGCGGGCCGGCCCGCCCCGGGCCGGGGGCGCGGGGCGGGGGGGGTGGGGGGGGCCGCCCGCCCCCGCCGGGAGGGGGGGGGGTCGCCCGGCCCGCCCCACGACTCGCGGCCTCGACGGCCAAGGACCCCGCTGG
>JBBSQH010000071.1:0-21623 GCA_038258055.1 Actinomycetales bacterium | reverse complement strand
GGGTGGTGGGGCCGCCGTCGGCCCAGTGGACGATGTGGTGGGCGTCGCAGTGCGCGGGCGGGGCGCCGCAGCCGGGGATGATGCAGCCGCGGTCCCGCGCGGCCAGCGCGCGGCGCAGGTGGACGTCGGCCAGGCGGGCGGCGCGGCCCAGGTCCAGCCGTTCCGAGCCCAGGGCCTGGCCGTCGCGGTCCCAGACCACGCGTTGCAGGACCGCGTCGCACGCGATCCGGCGCAGGGTGTGGGGGTCGAGGCGGGTCCCGGCCTCCGTCCACGCCGGCCCGAAGAACGCCGGCCCGGTGAGCGCTGGCCCGGTGAGCGCTGGCCCGGTGAACGCCGGCCTGGTGAGCGCTGGCCCGGTGGACTCCGGGCCCGTCGACTCCGGGCCCGTCGACTCCGGGCCCGAGGGTGCCGGGCCTGAGGGCGAGGGGTCCGAGGGTGGCGGGTCCGAGCGGCTCCAGCTCGCTGCGGGTGGGGTGAGGTGGGCGAGCTGGTCGGCGGTGGCGTGCACCACCAGGCGGGGCCTCTCACCGCGGACCTGGCCCGCGACGCCCAGGGCGGTGTCGGCGACCTGGACCAAGGCCCGCGCGGCGTTCCCGCGCCTGCCGGTCATCACGGACCCCGTCGGTGGTGGGCCGCGGCCCGGACAGCGCGTCGACCGCCGCACGCAGCGTCGCCCCCGCGGTCGGGTCCAACGCGAAGCGGCCGAGCAGCATCCCGGTCGCGTCGGTGGTCCAGTCCAGGAACCGGCGCTCGTGCGAACGCGGGTCGAACCGCTGCACCACCTCCGGTGCCAGCCGGGCCAGCAGGACGGCCGCGTTCTGCTTCAGCTCCAAGGCGTGGCGGGTCGGGGCCAACGTCGCGAAGTAGGCCGCGATCGTGGCCCGGTCGCCGGCCTCGGTGCGCAGGTGGACCGGGATCCGGTCCAGGCACGACACCGCGACCCCGACGTGAGCCCGGGTGATGTCACCCGCCGCGAGCTGGGGCTCCATCTCCCGCAACGACCCGCCGGGGCCCAACGCCCGGGCCGCGGCCACGTCCTCACGGGCCTGCCCCGGCGTCAACGGGGCACTGGTCCGCAGGAACGACTCCGTCGAGGACCCGATCCCCGACCGCGCACCCCGCAGACCATCCCCACCACCCGCCACGCCACCACCCGCCACGCCACCACCCGCCACGCCACCACCCGCCGCACCACCATCCGCGACCGAGGCGCCCGCCCGACGGCGGTCGACCTCCGCGACCGCCCGCAGGTACGCCGCGTCCACCCCGGACCTCAGGCGCACCAGCCCACCCGTCACCTGCAGCAGGTCCACCTCACCCACCCGCCACGCACGATCCACCGCCAGGACCTCGTGCAGCGCTGCGACCTGGGCCGCGATCCACGCGACCCGCTCGGCCACGCCCAGCCCGCCAGCCGTGTCCCCGCCAGCCGTGTCCCCGCCAGCCGTGTCCCCGCCAGCCGTGTCCCCGCCAGCCGTCGCGCCCACCGCGGGCTCGGCCAAGCACGGCACACCGAACAGCGACTCATCCGTCACCTGCTCGCCGGCCACCCCCGAGGACATGACACGAACATACGTTCGACCCCGGACACAACACCAGGCCGTCACGCCGGGCTGTGGACGGTGCCCGGCTCAGATCCCAGGAAGCCCGTCGATGCTCGTCGCGTTCTTCGTCCGGCGGTACTCCGCGAGACCGTCCGGCCCCTTCTTCTCCGCGTGAGCCTGCAGCAGGTCCCGCTCGCCCGTCAGCTGCATCAGCGGCACCCCCCACCCGCAGGCGTCACTGACACGCGTGACGACCACCTCGACCACGGCGCGGGTCCCCGGGTGCTCCGGCAGCAGCGCCGTCACCTCGTCGAACACGGCCTCACCCGGCAGCGCGACCGTGCCGGTGCCGTGCAGCCGGACGATGCGCGGGCGGGCGTCGAACGAGGCGAACATCAGGCACACCCGGCCGTTCTCGCGCAGGTGCGAGATGGTCTCGACCCCGCTACCGGTGTAGTCCACCCACGCGACCCGGTGCGGCCCGAGCACGACGAGGCTGTCGTGCCCGCGCGGCGACACGTTGACGTGGCCGTCGGCCGCCAGCGGAGCCGTCGCCACGAACCACATCGGCTGCTCGGCGACCCACGCCGCCAGGTCGTCGTCGACGCCCTCGTACACCTTCGCCATGGCGTCGAACCTAGGCCCCGGCCGGTTGCTTGAGCACCATCGTCAGCAACGTGTACGTCGCGCACATCTCGTCCCGGTCGTTGGTGACCGAGGCGTCGAAGCGGACCTCGCCGTAGTCGGTGTGCTCGCGGGGGTTGAGCGCCTTGCAGGTCAGGGCCACGCGGATCCGGTCCCCGACCCGCACCGGGGTGGTGAAGCGCAGGTTCTCCAGCCCGGTGTTGGCCAGCACCGGTCCGGGCGCGGGGTCGACGAACAGCCCCGCCGCCCGCGACAGCACCCAGTACCCGTGGGCGACGATGCCGCCGAAGATCGGGTTGGCGGCCGCCGCCTCGGGGTCGGTGTGGGCGTAGAACGTGTCGCCGCTCATGGCCGCGAAGCCGCTGATGTCCTCGGCGGTCACCTCGTGCCAGTCGCTGGTGAACCCGTCCCCGACCTGCAGCTCCGACATCGACAGCCGGAACGGGTGGGGGCCGTCGGTCCGCCGGCGCGACCCCGGGACCCACTGCCCGGTGACGGCGGTCAGCATGTCCGGGCTGCCCTGCACGGCGGTGCGCTGCATGTGGTGGAAGACCCCGCGAACGCCGCCGAGCTCCTCGCCGCCGCCGGCCCGGCCGGGCCCGCCGTGCACGAGGTGGGGCAGCGGAGCGCCGTGCCCCGTGGACTCCTTGGCGTCGTCGCGGTCCAGGACGTGGATCCGACCGTGGAATGGGGCGGCGCCCAGCACGACCTGACGGACGAAACCGGGGTCGTGGCTGACGACGCTCGCCACCAACGAGCCACGCCCGAGGGCGAGCAGGTCGACGACCTCCTCGGCGCTGTCGTAGGCCATCAGCGAGGCCACCGGACCGAACGGCTCGACCTCGTGCACCGCCGCGAACCGGGCGTCGTCGACGGCCAGCAGGACGGGCGCCAGGAACGCCCCGCGCTCGTACCCGTCGACCACCGTGTCCAGCGACCCCGTCACGATCCGACCGCCCGCGGCGATGGCTCGTACGGCGTCACGGACCGCGTCGCGCTGCTCGTGGTCGACCAGGGCCCCGACCCGGGTGGCGGGGTCGCGCGGGTCGCCGACCGTGGCCGTGGCCAGGCGCGCGGCCAGCGCCTCGGTCACCTCGGCCATCAGCGGCGACGGCACGAACGCACGGCGGACGGCCGTGCACTTCTGCCCGGCCTTGGCCGTCATCTCGCGCGCGACCTCCTTGACGAAGAGGTCGAACTCCGGGCTGCCGGCGACCGCGTCGGGACCCAGGACCGCGGCGTTGAGCGAGTCGGCCTCGGCGGTGTACCGGACGCCCCGCTGCACGACGGCCGGGTGGGCTCGCAGCAGGGCCGCGGTGTCGGCCGAGCCCGTGAAGCCCAGCAGGTCCTGGGAGTCGAGGGTGTCCAGCAGCCCCTCGTGACCGCCGACCAGAAGCTGCAGCGCGCCCTCGGGCAGGATCTCGGTCCCGATCGCGAGCCGGACCATGCGCTCGGTGACGTAGGCGGTCTGCTCGGCCGGCTTGACGATCGACGGCACCCCCGCGATCAGCGCCGGGGCCAGCTTCTCCAGTGCGCCCCATACCGGGAAGTTGTACGCGTTGACCTGCACCGCGACGCCCCGCCGCGGGGTCCAGACGTGCTGGGCCAGGAACGTGCCGCCGCGGCTGACCCGCTCGACGGGGCCGTCGGTGGCGACGACGTCGTTGGGCAAGTTCTTGCGGGCCGTGGACGACATCCCGAGCATCGTGACGATGCCGCCGTCGACGTCGATCGCGGTGTCGCGCGCGGTGGAGCCCGTCGCGTACGACAGCTCGTACAGCTCGTCGGTGTGCTCCTTGAGCGCCAGCGCGAGCTCCTTCACGAGCATGGCGCGCTCGTGGAACGTCATCGCCCGCAGCGCCGGGCCCCCGACCGTGCGGGCGTGGGCGACCGCGTCCGCAGCCGGGGCCGGCGCGGTGGAGATACGGGCGACCTCGGCACCGGTCGCGGCGTCCAGCAGCGGAGCGCCGTCGTCGGTCGGGGTGCGCCATGATCCGGCGACGTAGCTCTCGAGCATCGTTGCTCCTCGTGCTCTCGGTGCGGACAAGGCGTGAGCGGGACTGGACGTGGCGGGGCCCCGCGCTCAGCGTTCGAGCAGCAGGGCGACGCCCTGACCGACGCCCACGCACATGGTGACGACGGCGCGGCGGGCGTCACGCTGCTCGAGCGCGCGGGCCGCGGTCAGGGTGAGCCGGGCCCCGCTCATGCCGAGCGGGTGCCCCAGCGCGATGGCTCCGCCGTGGGGGTTGACGTGCTCGGCGTCGTCGGCGATCCCGAGGCCCCGCAGCACCGCGAGCGCCTGCGACGCGAACGCCTCGTTGAGCTCGACGAGGTCGACGTCGCCGACCTCCAGGCCGGCGCGGCCGAGCAGCTTCTGCACCGCGGGGACCGGGCCGATGCCCATCACCCGGGGCGGGACGCCCGCGCTCGCGGCGCCGGTCACCCGGGCGAGCGGGGTCAGGCCGTGCCGCTCCACCGCGTCAGCAGAGGCCAGCAGCAGCGCCGCGGCGCCGTCGTTGACCCCCGACGCGTTGCCGGCCGTGACGCTCCCGCCGGCGCGGAAGGCGGGCCGCAGCCTCGCGAGGGTCTCGGCGGTGGTGGAGGCGCGCGGGTGCTCGTCGACGTCCACGACCACGGGGTCGCCCCGGCGCTGCGGCACGGGCACCGGGGCGATCTCGCCCGCGAACCAGCCGTCGGACTGCGCGGCGGCCGTGCGCTGCTGGCTGCGCAGGGCGAACGCGTCCTGGTCCTCGCGGGACACGTCGTGGTCCTCGGCGACGTTCTCGGCCGTCTCGCCCATGGCGTCGGTGCCGTACCGGTCGGCCAAGCGGTCGTTGACGAAGCGCCAGCCGATCGTGGTGTCGTAGAGCTCGGCGCGGCGGTCGAAGGCGGTCTCGGCCTTGCCCATGACGAAAGGCGCCCGCGACATGGACTCCACGCCGCCGACGACGACCAGGTCGGCCTCCCCGGCGCGGATCTGGCGGGCACCGGTGGCCACGGCGTCCGCGCCGGACGCGCAGAGCCGGTTGACGGTGATCCCCGGCGTGGTCACCGGCAGACCGGACAGCAGCACGGCCATCCGGGCCACGTCGCGGTTGTCCTCACCCGCCTGGTTGGCGCAGCCCAGCACGACCTCGTCGACGGCGTCCCAGTCGACGCCGGACTGCCGCTCGCGCAGGGCGGTGATGACGTGCGCGGCCAGGTCGTCGGGTCGCACCGACGACAGCGCCCCGCTGTAGCGACCGATCGGGGTCCGTACGCCGTCGACCAGGAACGCCTCGCTCATGACTGCTCCTCCACTGGGTCTGCCGGTGCTGGTTCTCGTCCCACGGTCCTCGTCCGGCCCCGGACCTCGGCGACCAGGCTGCCGTCGGCGCGGGTGACGGTGATGTCGTACAGGCCGTTGCGTCGCCCGCCGCCGTAGCGGGCCCGCTCCACCGCCGTCGCGGTGAGCACGTCGCCGAGGCGACCCGCCGTCACCCAGGACACGTCGAGCCCGGCGCCGACCGTCAGCGGGCCGTGGCTGTTGCAGGCCACCGCCAGCGCCGTGTCCGCCACCAGGCAGACCACGCCGCCGTGGACGATGTCGAAGCCGTTGAGCATGGACTCGGTCACCGTGGCCCGGACCACGCCGCGGCCCTCGCCCGCGCTGACGAGCTCGATGCCGAACCCGGCCGAGACCCGGTCGCGGGCCAGCATGACCCGCGCCCGCAAGGTCGGGCTGACCCGGTAGCGACCGGTGGGCTCGGCGGCGTGCAGGGCGTCGAGCACGCCGACCACCCAGCCCTCGCCCAGCGAACGGCCCCAGGCGAGCGGGCCCTGCGGATGACCGGCACCGTGCTCCATCGCCAGGTCCACGTCGTCGGCCGAGGCCACGCCCGCCTCGACGGCGTCGTGGCCGGCGTTCACGAGGGCAGCCGCGGTGCGGGCCACCACCAGACCCGGCGCGTCCGGCAACGGCGAGACCGCGATGCCGGCCGGCGCGAGCGCAGCAGCCAGGGTCTCGAGCGACCTGGGGGGGCAGCCGGGGGAGGCGACCGCCCCGACCCGGGTGCAGGTGGCCTGGTCGCGCGTCAGGTCGACGAGCACGGCGGGGCGACCCCCCGCCGCCTCGACCTGCACCGCGGTCCGTCCGTCGGTCAGGCGCACGACGACCCCGTCGTACCCGCCGGTACCTGTCGTCGCGTCGGACCTCGGAGCCGTAGGACCCGCCGTTGCGTCGACCAGACCGCCGGGACGTGCGGGGGCGTCGAGACCGGGGGCGCGGGCGAAGAGAGCGGCGAGGGTCGGGTCGGGGAGGAGGTCGACCCCGCCGGCGCCGTCCGGCTCGACGGTCGCGGGTGGCGGCTGGTCGGTCCTGTGGCGGTAGAACCCCTGCCCGCTCTTGCGGCCCAGGTCGCCGGCCGCGACCAGCGCGTCCTGTACCGGCGACGGGGCGTACCGCGCGTCCTGCCCCATCGCCTGCCAGACGCTGCGGTTGACCGCGGCGTTGACGTCCTGGCCGATCAGGTCGGTGAGCTCGAGCGGACCCATCGGGAACCCGCCCGCCTCACGGAGAAGCGCGTCCACCGTGGCCGCGGTCAGCGTGCCCGGCCCGGGCCCGCCGCCGGCTTCCTCGGCACCGCGGTCGGCCAGCAGCCGGAACGCCTCGCCGTAGAACGGGCGGGCCACCCGGTTGACGACGAACCCGGGGGTCGAGGTGCACGCGACCGGGACCTTGCCCCAGCGCCGGGCCAGGTCGGTCAACCCGGCCACGACCGAGGGGTCGGTCCGCTCGCCGTGCACCACCTCGACCAGGCGCATCAGCGGGGCCGGGTTGAAGAAGTGCAGCCCCGCGACGCGACCGGGCCGGGCCAGCGGGGCCGCGAGGTCGCTGACCGACAGGGACGAGGTGTTGGAGGCCAGCACCGCGTCCGGGGCGAGGACCGCCTCGAGCGCGTGCAGCAGGTCGTGCTTGACCGCCAGGTCCTCGACGACGGCCTCCACGACGAGGCCGCAGCCGGCCAGGTCCGCCACCGACGACACCGACCGCAACCGCGAGGCGACGGCGTCGGCTGCTTCGTGGGTGGTCCGGCCCTTGTCCGCGGAGCGGCGCAGCCGATTCCTCACCTGCTCGACGGCCTGCGCCGCGGCCCCGGGGCGGACGTCCAGCAGCAGGGTCGGGTGCCCGGCGGTCGCGGCGACCTGGGCGATCCCGGCGCCCATCGTCCCGGCGCCGACCACACCCACGACCGTCCCCGGCGGCACCACCGGGTCGGCGCTCGACGTCACGGCGTCCTCCTGGGACTCGTCTGGGCGGCGGCTGGCCGCATTTCCTGAACGGATGGTCGGGAAGGCAGTCAACGCCCAGCGGCTGCGGGCGTCAAGCGACCCCTCAGGCCCGCGCCCGCAGGCCGTCGACCAGCATCCGCGCCAGGGTGTCCGCGATCTGCTCGCCGTCGATGTCCCCGCCCGGCCGGTACCACTCGGTGACGGAGTTGACCGCGCCGAACACCAGGCGCGTCACCAGCCCGGGGTCCACCGAGGGGTCGAGGTCGCCGTCCGCGACGGCCTTGGCGGTCAGGGCGGCGGTCCGCGCGTCCAGCTCGCGCCGCCGCTCCCGCGCCCACAGCTCGGTCGCCGTGTTCCCCCGCACCCGCAGCAGCAGCGTCACGTAGGGCAGGTTGTCGACCAGGACCCGGACGCTGCGCCGCACCACGCACTCCAGCCGCTCCACGGCCGGGCCGTCGTGGTCCTCGGCCTCCGTGACGGCCTCGTCGAGCAGGTCGATGCCCCGGGACACGGCGAGCCGGAGGAACTCCTCCTTGCCGGCCACGTGGTGGTAGAGCGCGGCCTTGGTCAGGCCGGTGGCGCGCGCGAGGTCCTCCATGGACGTGGCGTCGTAGCCGCGGTCGATGAACTGCGTGGCCACGAGCTCGACGAGCTGGTCGAGGCTGTGCCGTGCAGGTCGTCCGCGACCGCGTGTCGGATCCGTGGTCGTCATGGGCCCTCCCTTGGCTGACGGTAGCCCGCAGGGCGTCCCCCTGCCCATGGTCAGGGCCCGACTCGCGGAGTTCGTCCCGTCGGCCTCGGGCGCGACCTGCGCGACCGGCGACGACGTGCGGGTCGTCCGCGGGGCGGCGAGGGTGACCGGATGAGGGTGATGGTGACCGGTGCGACCGGCAACGTGGGCTCGGCGCTGGTCCGGGCGCTGCTCGAGGACCCGGCCGTGGACGAGGTGGTCGGGGTCGTCCGGCGGCGGCCCGACACGTCCGTGGCGCCGTGGTCGCAGCTGCGCTGGCACGTCTGCGACCTGGGTGACCCCGCGAGCCGGCCCGGCCTGACCGAGGCCGCCCGCGGCTGCGACGTCGCGGTGCACCTGGCGTGGCAGATCCAGCCGAGCCGGGACGAGGTCCAGCTGCGCCGCAGCAACCTGGGCGGTCTGCTCACGGTGGTCGGTGCCCTGGTGGCCGCCGGGGTCCCGCACCTGGTGCACACCAGCAGCGTCGGGGCCTACAGCCCCGGCCCGAAGGACCGGCGGGTCGACGAGGGCTGGCCGACGGGCGGCATCGTCGGCTCTCCCTACAGCCGGCAGAAGGCCGCGGCCGAGCGTCTGCTCGACGACGTCGAGGCCTCCGACGACGGCCTCGGCGTCACCCGGCTCCGCCCGGCCCTGGTGATGCAGGGGGCCGCCGGGGCCGAGATCGGGCGCTACTTCGGTGGTCCGCTGCTGCCGCGGTGGGCCGTGGGCCCGCTCACGCCGCCCGTGCTGCCGATCCCGGCGCGGCTGCGGACCCAGGTGGTGCACGCGGCGGACCTGGCCGAGGCGTTCCGGCTGGCCGTGCACGCGCGGCCGGGAGGCGGGGTCAACGTGGCCGGGGAGCCGGTGCTGGGCCCGGACGACCTGGCGCGGGCGATGGGTGCGCGGCGTTCGGTGCCCGCACCCCCCGGCGCGCTGCGGGCCCTGGTCGCGGCCTCGTGGGCCCTGCACCTGCAGCCGACCGACCCCGGCTGGTTCGACATGGGGCTCTGGACGCCGCTCATGGACACCACCAGGGCCCGCACCGAGCTGGGCTGGAGCCCCCGTCGCGACGCCGCCGCGGCCCTGTCCGAGCTGGTCGACGGGGTCCGCGACACCGACGGCGTGGCCGGGTCGCCGCCGCTGCGGCCAGGTCGCTGAGGGCTACCGTCACGAGCAGGGCACCGCTCCTGCCCTTGACAGCAGGCTCCGACAGACGGACCATAATTACCGAACGAGCGGTCGGTTAATGAGGAGGACGACGATGACCACCACCACCGACACTGGTCTCACGGCGCAGGAGCAGGCCCGTTTCGACGCCGTCGTGGCGGAGGACGGTCGCATCGAGCCCCGCGACGCCATGCCCGAGGGCTACCGCAGGACCCTGGTCCGGCAGATCGCCCAGCACGCCCACTCCGAGATCATCGGCATGCAGCCGGAGGGCAACTGGATCACCCGGGCCCCCAGCCTGCGGCGCAAGGCCATCCTCTACGCGAAGGTGCAGGACGAGGCCGGCCACGGGCTGTACCTGTACTCCGCCGCCGAGACGCTGGGCGCGGACCGCGCCGACCTGCTCGACGCGCTGCACGAGGGACGTCAGAAGTACTCCACGATCTTCAACTACCCCACGCTGACCTGGGCGGACACGGTCGCCATCGGCTGGCTCGTCGACGGCGCCGCGATCATGAACCAGGTCCCGCTGTCGCGCTGCTCCTACGGCCCGTACGCCCGCGCGATGATCCGGGTCTGCAAGGAGGAGTCCTTCCACCAGCGGCAGGGCTTCGAGGGCATGCTGACGCTCGCCCGCGGCACGGCGGCGCAGAAGGCCATGGCCCAGGACGCGCTCGACCGGTACTGGTGGCCCTCGCTGATGATGTTCGGCCCGCCCGACGACGCGTCGCCCAACAGCGCGCAGTCGATGGCCTGGGGCATCAAGCGGTTCAGCAACGACGAGCTGCGGCAGCGCTTCGTCGACGCGACCGCGCCGCAGGCGGACTTCCTCGGCCTGACGATCCCGGACCCGGAGCTGCGCTGGGACGCCGAGACCGGCCACTACGACTTCGGCACGCCGGACTGGGACGAGTTCATGCGCGTGGTCAAGGGCGACGGTCCTTGTAACCGCCAGCGCGTCCAGTTCCGTAAGGACGCCCACTCCGACGGCGCCTGGGTCCGTGAGGCCGCCGCCGCCCACGCCGCCAAGCGCGCCGCCGTTCCGACGCACCGTGCCGCGGTGGCGGACCACCCGACGCAGGGTGCCGTCGTGGCGGACGGGACGGGGCGGGTCGCGTGAGCGGGGTGGCCCCGGCGGACCGGGAGCCGTTGTGGGAGGTGTTCGTGCGGAGCCGGCGTGGCCTGTCGCACACCCACGCGGGCAGCCTGCACGCCCCCGACGCGCACATGGCCCTGCGCAACGCCCGCGACGTCTACACGCGCCGGCAGGAGGGCGTCAGCATCTGGGTCGTCCGCTCCGAGGACGTGACGGCCAGCAGCCCCGACGAGAAGGACGCGTTCTTCGACCCGGCCGGCGACAAGCCCTACCGGCACCCGACGTTCTACGTGGTGCCCGACGAGGTGCAGAACCTGTGAGCGGCGACGTGGCCGTCGTCGCGGCCGTCCCCGCGGCGGACGCGCTGGACCCCGCCGACCTGGCCACCTACACCCTCCGCCTGGGCGACGACGCGCTCGTCCTGGCCCAGCGGCTGGGGGAGTGGGCCGCACGCGGGCCCACCCTGGAGGAGGACGTCGCCCTGCTCAACATCGGGCTCGACCTGCTCGGCCAGGCCCGCACGCTGCTGGCCCGGGCCGGGGAGCTCGACGGCACCGGCCGGACCGAGGACGACCTGGCCTACCAGCGCGACGAGCGCGAGTTCCTCAATGCGCAGCTGATGGAGCTGCCCAACGGCGACTTCGGCCGCACCCTGGCCCGGCAGCTGCTGGTCAGCGCCTACCAGGTGCCGATGTACGCGGCGCTCGCGGGCTCCGGCGACGAGACGTTGGCGGCCGTGGCGAGCAAGGCCGTCAAGGAGTCCCGCTACCACCTGGACCACGCCGCGAGCTGGGTCGTCCGCCTGGGCGACGGCACCGACGAGTCGCACGCCCGCGTCACCGCCGGGCTGGCCGAGGTGTGGCCGTACGCCGCCGAGCTTTTCGAGCGCGACGAGCTGCTGGACCGCTGTGTCGCGGCCGGGGTCGCCCCCGACCCCGAGCCGCTGCGACGGCAGTGGGACACCACGGTCGAGGCCGTCCTGGCCGATGCCGGTCTCGAGCGCCCCAGCACGACCTGGGCACCGACCGGAGGCCGTCGCGGCCTGCACACCGAGGACATGGGCTACCTGCTGGCCGAGCTGCAGCACGTCGCCCGCTCCCACCCCGGCGCGAGCTGGTAGGCGCGGGACCCATGGGCACGACGCTGGACCGCGACGAGGCTCTCCGGGTCCTGGAGCAGGTCACCGACCCGGAGATCCCGGTCCTGACCATCGCGGACCTGGGCATCCTGCGCGACGTCCGCGTCGACCCCGACGGCACGGTGCACGTCGACATCACCCCGACGTACTCCGGCTGCCCCGCGATGGACGAGATCCGCGCCGACGTCGGGGCGGCGCTGAGCAGGGCCGGGGTCGAGACCGTCGACGTCCACCTGGTCCACCACCCGGCGTGGACCACGGACTGGCTCAGCGAGGACGGCCGCCGCAAGCTGACCGAGTACGGCATCGCGCCGCCCGGCCCCCGGCCCGCCGGTGGAGCGGTCCCGCTCGAGCTGGGCTACCGACCCGGGCTGGCCGGCACCGACGGCACCCCGGCCCCGGCCTGCCCGCTGTGCGGCTCGACCCGCACCGAGGAGCTGTCGCGCTTCGCCTCGACGGCCTGCAAGTCGCTGTGGCGGTGCACCGACTGCCGCGAGCCGTTCGACCACTTCAAGGAGTTCTGAGCGCGTGAGCACCACGAGCACCACCCCCGAGGGGACCACCAGCACCGAGGGCACCACGTCCCCCGAGCCCACCACCCCCACCCCCGCGGGCTTCCACGCCCTGCGGGTGTCGCGCGTGGAGGCCCTGACCGACGAGGCCGTCGCGGTGTCGTTCCACGTCCCGCCGGAGCTGCGCCCGGTGTTCGCGGCCCGCCCCGGGCAGCACGTGACGGTCCGGGTGGAGCTGGACGGCGTGGACGTCCGCCGCACCTACTCGCTGTGCGGAGAGCCCGGCGCCGGCGAGATCACGGTCGGGGTCAAGGCCATCCAGGACGGCGCTTTCAGCGGCTACGCCACGCGTCGCCTCGCCCCCGGTGACGTGCTGGACGTCGCCCCGCCCGGCGGCAGCTTCGGCCTGGACGTCGACCCCACCCGGACGCGCCACGTCGCCGGGGTGGTCGCCGGCAGCGGGATCACGCCGGTGCTCGGCATCGCCCGCGCCGTCCTGGCCGCCGAGCCGGACAGCCGCGTCACGCTGCTGCTGGGCAACCGCTCGGCCCGCGACGTGATGTTCGCCGAGGACCTGTTCGACCTGCGCGACCGCTACGGCGCCCGCTTCCGCATGCTGCACGTCCTGTCGCGCGAGGAGCAGGAGTCCGAGCTGCTGAGCGGTCGCCTCGACCGCGACCGGCTCGTCGCCATCGCCGGGGCGCTGCTGGACGTCGACGACGTCGACGAGTGGTTCCTGTGCGGCCCGCTCGAGATGGTGACCACAGCCCGCGACACCCTGGTCGAGGACCTGGGGGTCGACCGCACGACGGTGCACGTCGAGCTGTTCCACGCCGAGCCCGTCGCCCGTCGGCCCCGGCCGGCCAGCGCAGCCGCCACCACGACCACCGAGGTGACGCTCAACGGGCGGCGCAGCACCGTCGAGGTCGACGGCGAGAACGACACCGTGCTCGACGCGGTCCTGCGGGTCCGCAGCGACGCGCCCTACGCCTGTCGCGGCGGGGTCTGCGGCACCTGCCGGGCCCGGGTGGTCGACGGCGACGTCGAGATGGACGTCAACTACGCCTTGGAGCCCGACGAGCTGGCCCGCGGCCTGCGGCTGATGTGCCAGTCGCGGCCGACCACGCCCACCCTGTCGGTGGAGTTCGTCTGACGGGTCCGGCGGGTGTGACGACCCACGATCACGGGTACCACCGACGCATGGGTTTCTTGAGCAAGGCGCTGAAGAGCGGTATCGCCGTCAAGGTCGTCAACGAGGCACGCAAGCCGCACAACCAGCAGAAGATCAAGGACGCCGTGTCCAGCTTCCGCAACAAGAACGGCAACGGCGGCAACGGCGGTACGGCCGGGCGTCCCACCACGCCCCCGCGCTGACGGGCCGACGCCGCACCCGGTCGGCGGGGGTTAGCCACCGCTGACCGGGCGCGGTAGACATCTGGCATGAGCGACACCGGCACCACCGGCCCTGGTCCCCTCGACCCCGACGACGGTGGCACCAGCACCCGCGTCGGTCCTGAGGACAGCCCGGGCATCCTGGTCCCGGACCCGCAGCCCGGAGACATCCCGGACGACCCGGACGTCGAGGAGCTGCTGAGCCGGCTCGACCTGCAGCAGATGGTCCGGTTGCTCACCGGGGCCGACTTCTGGGCCCTGCACCCCGAGCCCACGGTCGGGCTGCGCCGCATGGTCACCTCCGACGGCCCCGCGGGCGTCCGCGGTGAGGCGTGGGACGAGCGCGACCCGTCGGCCAACACGCCGTCGCCGACGGCCCTGGCCGCGACCTGGGACCCGGCGCGCATCGAGCGCATCGGCCGCCTGCTCGCCGCCGAGGCCCGCGACAAGGGCGTCGACGTCCTGCTGGCCCCTACCATCAACCTGCACCGCACCCCGTTCGGCGGCCGGCACTTCGAGTGCCTCAGCGAGGACCCGCTGCTCACGGCGGTCATCGCCGCCGCCTACGTCCGCGGCGTCCAGTCCCAGGGCGTGGCCGCGACGATCAAGCACTTCGTCGCCAACGACTCCGAGACCGACCGGTTCAGCGTGGACGTGCAGGTCGACGAGCGCACCCTGCGCGAGCTGTACCTGGCCCCGTTCGAGCAGGTGCTGGCCGAGGCGTCGCCGTGGGCCGTGATGGCCGCCTACAACGGCGTGGGGGGCGCCACCATGACCGAGAACCCGCTGCTGGTCGACGTCCTGAAGGGCGAGTGGGGCTTCGACGGCGTGGTGGTCTCGGACTGGTTCGCCACCCGTTCGACCGACGCCGCCGGCAACGGCGGCCTCGACCTGGCGATGCCCGGCCCGAACGGGCCGTGGGGCGACGCGCTGGTGACGGCCGTCGAGGAAGGCCGCGTCAGCGAGGACGCGGTCCGGGACAAGGTCCGTCGCATCCTGCGCCTGGCGGAGCGGGTCGGCGCGCTGGAGGGCACGTTCGCCCCGGTGCCCGAGCCGTGGCCGGCCGACCGGGTGGCGGGTGAGCTGCGCTCGGCCGCGGCTGCGGGGTTCGTCCTGGCCAAGAACGACGACGGCCTGCTCCCGCTGCGGCGGGACACGCTCACCCGGGTCGCGCTGATCGGTCCCGACTCCGCGGAGGGCCGGCTCATGGGCGGCGGGAGCGCCACGGTGTTCCCGGCCTACACCGTCGGCCCGCTCGAGGGCCTGCGCAGGGTCCTGGGCGAGGACGTCGAGGTCACCCACAACGTCGCGGTGAACAGCACCGACCGGACGGCGCCCCTGCCGCCGGCGTGGCTCGACGGCGGGACGGAGGTCCGGTTCCTGGCCGCGGACGGCAGCGAGCTGCACCGCGAGACCCGGCACGCGAGCTCGCTGATGTACCTGGGGCAGATCGCCGACGACCTGTCCGTCAGCGACGTCACCCGGGTCGAGCTGACCGCCCGGGTGCAGGTGCCGCAGGACGGCACCTACGACGTCGGCGTGGCCGGGGTCGGCCCGTTCGTGCTGACGGTCGACGGCGAGACCGTCCTCGACCAGGTCGTCGAGCTGCCCGAGGGTGCCGACCCGATCGAGGGCATGATGCGCCCGCCCATGGCCGTGGCGACCGTCGAGCTGCGGGCCGACTCACCCGTCGAGGTCGTGCTGCGTCACGAGCCGGTGTCTGCGGACGGCTTCGGCGACGTCGACACCGCCACCATGACGTTCAAGCTGCTGCTGGCCCCGGTGCAGGTCCCCGACGAGACGCTCATGGACGAGGCGGTGGCCGCCGCGGCGGCGGCCGACGTCGCCGTGGTCGTCGTCGGGACCACGGCCGAGGTCGAGAGCGAGGGCTTCGACCGGGAGACGCTGGCGCTGCCGGGCCGGCAGGACGACCTGGTCCGTCGGGTCGTCGCGGCCAACCCCCGCACCGTGGTCGTCGTCAACTCCGGCGCCCCGGTGCTGCTGCCCTGGGCCGACGAGGTGCCCGTGGTCCTGCTGACGTGGTTCCCGGGGCAGGAGTTCGGCAACGCGCTGAGCGACGTGCTCCTGGGGACCCGAGAGCCCGGCGGTCGGCTGCCCGTCACCTGGCCGTCCTCGCCCGACGGGCTGCCCTCGACGCAGCCGGTCGACGGTGTCCTGGACTACGCCGAGGGGCTGCGCATCGGCTACCGCCACGACGGCGACGACGCGGCGCCGCCGTTGTTCGGCTTCGGCCACGGCCTGGGGTACACCACCTTCGAGCTGGGCGAGGTGACCGTCTCCGGCGACCCGGTGTCCGGCGTCGCGGTGTCGGTGCCGGTGACCTGCACCGGCGTCCGCTCCGGCCGGCAGGTCGTGCAGGTGTACGCCTCGCGCGACCGCGGGCAGGTGGAGCGGGTGCCACGCTGGTTGGTCGGCTTCACCGTGGTCGACGTCGCTCCCGGCGAGACGGTCACGGCCGTCGTGGACGTGGCTCGTCGGGCGCTGGAGCACTGGGACGTCGGCACCGGGGCGTGGCGGCTCGAGCCGGGTGCGTTCCGGCTGCACGTGGGGACGAGCCTGTCCACGGCGGACACCGGCACCGAGGTCGGCTGAGCGCGAGCCCGGGCGCACGTGACGGCGGGGTCCACGGCCGCACGTCGTGCGTGCCGGGCCGGGACCCCGCCCGGTGGTGCTGATCAGTCCTGTCGGAACGCGTCCTTGACGTTCTCGCCGGCCTGCTTGAGGTCGGCCTTGGACTGGTCGGCCTTGCCCTCGGCCTCGAGGCGCTCGTTGTCGGTCGCCTTGCCCGCGGCCTCCTTGGCCTTGCCGCCGAGGTCCTCCGCCGTGTTCTTGATCTTGTCACCGAGTCCCATCCGGGTCTCCTTCCTCGGGGCCGCCGGCCCCTGTCGGCCCGGCACGGTGCCGGGGCCTTGATCTGAGGCCGCACCCGTCCGGGTACGGCGGTCCGGGTGCGCCCTCAGGCGACCCGGGCGTTCTCGACACGACTGCGTCGTACGTCCAACCGCACGCGCAGGTGCACGGTTCCCGGTGGCAGCACGACCGCCAGGTCGTCACGGGTCCGGTCCACCGCCGCCCGCACCCCGGCGAGGTCGGCGGCGGCGTCGACGCGCGCGACGAGCTCGAGCACGGTGGTGCCCCGGTCGACGAGGACGTGACCGCGGGCGGCCTCCACGTGGGGCGAGCGGGCCAGCTGCTCGGCCGCGGCGTCGGCCACGGCCGGCAGGTCCGCCCGGACCCTGCCGCGCACCGAGTCGTCGCCGGGCAGCCCGATCCGACGCACCCGGCGCCGGCGGGCGTGGGCGAGCACCGCCCGCAGGCCGACGAGGACGGCGAGGACGCCGCCGATCCCCAGGGCCCATGGCCACCAGGGGTGGTCGGGGACGCCGTTGAACCAGGTCAGCGACACCTCGTCGGGGGAGCCGGGCCAGCGGCCGAGCCCCCACACCACGAGGAACGCCGAGGCCACGATCAGGGCCACCCCGAGCAGCAGCAGCACCGCCCGGTCCAGGGCGAGCACGCCGCGGCTCATCGCGGCACCGCCCCGTGCACGCGGACGCGGACCTTGGGCTGGGGCTGCAGGTCGGCCAGCCGCTCGCCCACCCGTCGGGTGAGGTCGGCCGCCAGGGACGCCTCGTCGTGGCTGTCGCGCGGGTCGACGCTCACGTCGACGACGACTCGGCGGCGACCGGCGGACGCGCGGGACGTGCCCACCTCGTCGTCGGCCAGCGCGGCCTCCGCGGCGATGGCGGCGACCCCGCGCCCGTCGAGGTCGACCGGGACGTCGAGCGGGTTGCGGGACCCAAGCCGGACCGACTGCAGCGGTCGCCCGGCCAGGGCCGACGCGACCAGCAGCACGCCCAGCAGCAGACCGCCAAGGCCCACCAGCGCCGCGGTCCGGCCCTGCACGACCGACGTCGCCGACCCCAGCAACGGGGCTAACCACTCCTCGCCCGGGACGAGCACGCTGCCGGCGACCTCGCGGCCGACCACGAGCTCTCGCAGCACCACCGCACCCAGGCCGACCAGCGCGAGGCAGAGCAGCAGCGACACCGCGACGGCGGACGGGGTGCCCACCGCCACGGGGGCGGCCGGCACGGCCTCGTTGGCCGGCCCGGCGGCCTCGGCCGGTGCGGGCACCGAGTGGTCACCGGTCGGGTCGTCGGGGACGGCCGGGGTCGTCGTGCCGGTCGTCGTCACTGGACCCTCCTGGCGGTCGGGGCCTCGTCGGGGACCACCACGGTGGCGACGGAGACGTCGACGGAGTCGACGACCAGCCCGGTGAGCTCGTGCACCCGGGCGGCCACCTGGCGCTGCACCGCCCCCGCGACCGACGCCAACGGAGAACCCCAGGCCACGGCGAGGTCCACGTCGAGGCGGACGTGCCCGCCGTCGACCCGGCTGCTCACCTCGGGGAGGTCCCGCCGGGCGATCCGGCCCACGCTCTCGGCCACGACGCCGGCCACGCCCTTGGCGGCCCTGCGCCCCACCGTGTCGACCACCCGAGGGCGGATCTCGAGGTGGCCGCGCTCACGCGGCGGGGCGAGCACGTCACGCACGCGGACGTCCGCGGCTGAAGCTGCTGGGACTGATCTCCCCGTCGCGCCAAGCGCCCAGGCCGTAGCCGACGGCACCGAGGACCAGGGCGAGCAGGAACCCGGTGAAGCCCCCGGTGGTGGCGGCGAGGGCCAGCAGGAGTCCGGCCAGCAGGCCGATGTGAGAGGTGGTCATGAGGTCCTCCGGTGTGGTCGGGGGTGGCGCTGGGTCGGGGTGGACGGGACCGCGGGGCGGGAGCCCCGGGGTGACGGGTGAGGTCGGAGCGGCGGGGTCACAACCGGGCGTACCGACGGGCACCGGGGGCCCGGCGGGGCAGGCGCTGACGGGTGGCGCGGGCCGCCCGGTTCACCCGTCGTCGCAGCCCGGAGCGGCGGGGACGCCGCGGGGACCGGCCGGTGACGTGGTCGCCACCGGGCCCGCCGTCCGGGGCGGGGTCGTACCGACGGTCGACCTCGGCGAGGGCGGCGAGGTCCGCGTCGACGTCACCACCGAGGTCCGGGTGCAGCCGGCGGGCGACGGCACGCCGCTCGGCACGGTGCCGGGCGGCGACCGCCGTGGCCGGGTCGGTCGGTGCTGCCTCGGGCGGTCGCGCCCCGTCGGCCCGGTGGGGCAGGAACCGCAGCAGGTGCCTCATGGTGCGGAGCCCCCGCGTGGGTCGGCCACGTCCTCGACCGTCACGTCCACCGCGCCGGGGCGCACAGCGGCGACGGCCCGCTGGACCGCCTCCGCGGTGGCCCGGACCGGGGAGCCGAGGGCGACCACGACGTGCACCTGGGTGCGGTCCTCACGCAGCCGCACCCCGCTGACGCGACGCCCCGGCAGGTAGACCGCGACCTCCCCCAGGGCGCCGCCGTGCAGACCGACGACACCGGGGACCGCCAGCGCGGTCGCCTCGACGAGGTCGGCCTGGGCGGCCAGTCCGCCCGGCACGGTCGGCTGGGCGCTCACTGGACCCGGGAGACCTCAGGGGTCTCGACGGCCTCGTCCTCGCCGTTGTCGACGAACACGTCGTGCACGACGACGTTGACCTCGGTCACCTGCAGGCCCGTCATGCGCTCGACGGCCGTGATGACGTTCTCGCGGATGCCGGCGGCGAGGTCGGCGATGGACACGCCGTACTCGGCGACGATGTCGACGTCGACCGCGGCCTGCTTCTCACCCACCTCGACGGCGACGCCCTGCGAGTAGTTGGTGCGCCCGCCCGGGATCCGGTCGCGCAGCGACGCGACCGCACGGGTCGCGCCGCCACCGAGGGCGTGCACGCCGACCACGTCGCGGGCGGCGATGCCGGCGATCTTGGACACCACGGTGTCGGCGATCGTCGTGCGGCCCTGCGCGCTGTCGAGCGCCGAGCCCGTCGACGCGACCGTCCCGGTGCTGAACGCGGAGGGGGTGGTGGTGTCGCTGGTCTTCGCGGCCTGGGCCATGGGGATCGTTCCTCTCGGGTCGTTCTTCGACTGTCGGACACAGGTGAGTCGGGTCGGACGAGCAGATCCGCACGCGGCTGCGTGGTGACCTGCGTCACATCATGGCGAGCCTGGCAGGCGCGGGGCTCCCGCGCGCGCCGGGGTGGTCCTCCCCGCGTTGCGTTGCGCTGGGCGGGTGGGGGTGGTCGGGTGTGCGCGTGACAGGCCTGCCCGACGCCGGCCCGGGCCTACGCCCGGGCATGGCGGGGAGTGCCGCGCGGGCGCAGGACGTGGCGCTGGCCCGGGCGGCCGCCCTGGGGGACCGCGAGGCCTTCGAGCGCATCGTGCACCTGCACGGTCACGGCATGCTGCGTTACGCCCGGCGGCTGGTGTCGGACCCCGGGGACGCCGAGGAGGCGGTGCAGGACGCGTTCGTGGCGGCCTGGCGCTCGCTGGAGCGCTTCCGGGGGGACTCGGCCCTGCGGACCTGGTTGTTCGGCCTCACGTCCCACAAGGCCGTGGACCTGGCCCGGCGACGACGTCCGCAACCGGTCGACGACGAGCTGGCGGCGGCCAGGCCCGCCGGGCCGGCGTCGGACCCGTGGGAGCAGGCCGGCGCCGCGGAGCTCGCCCGGGAGCTGGACCGCGCGCTCGCGGAGCTGCCGTACCGGCAGCGCGCGTGCTGGCTGCTGGTCGAGCTGGAGGGCCTGAGCCAGGCCGAGGTGGCCCAGGTGCTGAGGATCGGCCCCGACGCGGTGCGAGGACAGCTGTTCCGTGCCCGGCGGGCCCTGGAGGAGAGGATGGCGCGATGGCGACCATGAGCACACCGGACGGCGAGGGCGCACTGGCCCGCGCCACCCGGGCGATGCAGGCGGAGCCCGAGCCCGGGTGGCCGGACCTGGCCGAGCGGGTCAGCCGTCGGCTGCGCACGGTCAGTCGGCCGGGACGACCGCTCACGCTGCAGGTGGGTGACGCCGGCACGCTGCGGGTCGACCAGCGCGTGGTCGTCGACACCGTGCGCCGCGCCGTGGCCCAGGTGCCCGGCTGCCGCCCCGTCGGGGTCGACGTCCGGGCGCAGGAGCAGCAGGTCACCTCGCTCCGGCTGCAGGTGTGGGCGGGATACGGCCGGGACGTGCGCGCCGTGGCCGCCGCCGCTCGCGCCGCGGCCGTCGACTCGCTGCAGGACGTGCTGGCCCGACGGGTCCCCGTCGACGTCGACGTGGTCGACGTCGAGGGGGTCTGAGGGTCCGCCGGACCGTCAGGCCTAGTCGGCCGCGACGGCCCTGGGTAGCGTCGTCGTCGTGGAGATCAGCCTGCGGCACCAGCCGTCCTTCGCCGTCGTCCGCGTCGAGCTCGCCCCGGGGGAGCAGTTCCGCGGGGAGTCCGGGTGCATGGCCGCTCACTCCTGGGGGGTGACGGTCGACGCGCAGATGCAGGGCGGCTTCATGAAGTCGCTGTCCCGCAGCGTGCTCGGCGGTGAGTCGATGTACGTGTCGTCGTTCACCGCGCACCCGCAGCACCCCGGCTGGGTCGACCTGGCGGCCCAGCTGCCCGGCGACGCCGTGGTGCTGGACTGCACCCCCCAGATGCCGCTCGTCCTGACCCGGGGCGCCTGGTTGGCCTCGGCGCCGGAGGTCGAGCTCGACACCAAGTTCGGCGGGTCGGCCAACCTGTTCGGCGGCGAGGGGGCCTTCGTGGTCCGCGCCAGCGGCAACGGTCCGGTGGTGGCGGCCTGCTACGGCGCGCTGGACCGGCACGACCTGCCCGAGGGCGGCGGCTTCACCGTCGACGCCGGGCACGTGGTCGCCTACGAGGACCGGGTCGCACCCAAGATGCGCAAGGTCAGCCGCGGGCTCATGGCGACGGCGAAGTCCGGTGAGGGCTGGGTGTTCGACTTCCAGGGCCCCGGCACGGTGTGGACCCAGTCGCGGAACCCGTCCGAGCTCGTCGGCTGGCTCTCGCGCATGCTGCCCAGCCGCAGCTGACCCACGCCCCGCCCGATCGTTTCGACGCAACGGCCCCCGGCGTCGGGTGGATCGCCGCAACGGGCCGTTGCGTCGGTCGGGGTGCGCCGGACCGTGCCGTTGCGTCGCACCGGGGGGGGGGGCGCCGGGGGGGGCCCCCCCGGGGGGGGGGGCGGCCCCGCC
>JBBSQH010000070.1:0-21779 GCA_038258055.1 Actinomycetales bacterium | reverse complement strand
GCACGATCATCAGCACGATCTGCACGAACGAGGAGATCAGCGCCACCAGGCCCAGCAGAATGACGATCAGCACCGGCTGCTGGGCTCCACCGGCAGGGTTCGTCACCAGCGGGGCGAGGATCAGCGCCCCGAGGTTCTCCCCGAAGTTGGCCCCCACCGTGGAGCGGTCGATGATCCACTCCGCGAACCGGTCTGCGGCCTCGACGGCCAGGGCGACGACAGCCAGCCCCGCCCCGGACACGGCCGCCAGGGTCATCAGCGACCGGAGGACGTCCTTTCCGGGCTCGGCGCGCATCGTCCATGCCATCCGCGCGCCGCCCACCATCACCGACAGCACAGCGGCGGCCGCCATGTACCACCACAGCGAGTCCTGGATGAAGGCCACCGCGTCCGACGGGTTGTTGCCCGACGTCGTCAGGTTCGGGGTGCCGACGTCCACCCACACCGTCGCCAGGTTCGTCAGCACCGACCCGACCGCATCCCCCACGGCCTTCGCCAGCGCACCGAGAGCGTCACCGACGACACCGTTGGCGACCTCGGCGAGGTTGCAGTTCAGCTGCCAGACAGCGCAGCCGGCTTCGGGTGTCGGTGTGGCCGTCATGTCCCGCTCCAGGGCACGTATCCGGCCAGGCCCGGGATCGCTTGGATCGGCGAGAACGGAGCGCCAGTAGAGGTGTGAACCACGCGCCAGTCCCCTCGCTCCCAGCGGAGGGTGAAGGCGGTGTGCGCCGTGACCGTCTCCGCGTCGCTCACCCCCAGGACAGCTAGATCAATCACCGTCTCGTCTTCCGTGTAGGAGAGGAACTGGAAGCCAGCGACCTGGGCCTGGGCGGCGGTGTCATCGGCAGGTACCGGGGACCCGTCCGCAGGCAGCTGGGCAAGGGCCGCGTCGCGGCCCGGGCCCTCGGCGCCAAGCTCCTCGGCGAGCAGGCGCGGAGCGTCCGGCAGCGTGGTCGTGGCCAAAGCGTTCACAGCGGCATACAGGGCGCCGGTCGGGTTTCGCGCGAAGCACGACCGGACCGGGTCGGTCACGGCCGGGCCGTAGACCTCGGGCGCCGTCGGCGCCACCACGCGCCCGACGAGCTCCCACTGCGTGTCCGCCGGCGAGACTGACGGCACCGTCTGATCCCCAGCAGGCAGCGCGCACTCCCCCGCCACCGGCGCCTGAGCAGACGAGGTCGTGGCCGGCGGTGAGGCGTCATCCGCGCTCGGGGCCGGGTCACGGGACGGGACGACGGCCAGGAGCAGGCCGACCACGAGGACCACCACGAGGAACACGCCCGCCAGGACGAGCCCGCGTCGTCCCGGCGACGTCGCCTGGTCCTTCTCGCCGCGACCGGTGGACTCCTCGGGTGCGCTCATGGTGATGGTCCCCTTCATCAGCCTGTCCCCCGGTCTCTCAGACCAGGGCGCCGACGAAGCCCGATGCCGCGCCGACGATCACGCAGCCTGCCAACACCGTCCCGAGCTTGCCCATGTGCTCGCCGCCCTCACCGCGGCGACTGGAGATGATCATCGCCAGCCCGGCGAAGATGACCCCGGCCACGCAGATCGCCAGGGCCACCCACGACACCCAGTTGAGGATCCTCAGCCGGAGAGCGCGCCCGAGGGCCGCCGAGGCCGGATTCCGCGCCGGCGGCCCGGTTCGAGGGCCAGCTGCGTCACTCAGGGGTCGTCTATCGGGTCGCTCGAGTGCCGAGCCGCTGGCCTCGGCTGCTGGGGTCAATCCCGTTCGGCTAGCTGGCTATGGCGACAGTGGTCTCGACGCGTCCATGGCTCGCGCTGCATGGCCGGTGATGGGGGCGCCAAGTGCTGACGAGGGCGAAGGCCAGGAGGAGCTCGGCGATGTCGCCGCCGTAATACATGAGCTCGGCCCCGCCCTGCCGTTCCGGCGCTGATACCTCGACGTGGGTGAAGGCTCCGGCGAAGAGGAGTTGGGAGAGCACGGCGTGGCCGGCGATGGCGATGCCGAGGACGACGAGCCGAGCCGGCACCCTCGGGCGCTTCGGTGCGGGGTCGGGGCCGGCAATGACCCAGGCGAACAGGTAGCCCGCGGCGAAGAAGTGCGCGTGCACCAGATGGTGCAGCGCCGGGCTGGTCGTCGTGGCCCCGTAGAGAGGGGTGAAGTACAGGGCGGCGAGCCCACCGAGGTTCAAGATGAGGGCGGTGACGGGGTTAGCGATCAGGTGGCCGGGTCTCGACCGCAGCAGGCGTCCGATGAGACGGCCGTGGTGGGACGGTACCGAGCGCAGCAGCAGGGTGACGGGCGCGCCGAGGACCAACCCGATGGGCGCGTACATGCCGATAAGGAGGTGCTGCAGCATGTGACCGCGGAAGTCGCCGGCCGGGAACGGCTGCAGCTGCGGAAGGAGGGCTACCGCCAGCAGGGCGCATCCGACGAGGAAGCTGGCGGTACGCCATGGGCTCCAGCCGCGGGGTTCACGAGAGCGCAGTCGGGCCAAGCCGAGGTAGCCGGCGGCGACGACGGTGAGGGCTGCGAGTGGCACGAGCGTGCCGGTGGTCTCTACTGCGTGCAGGTGCGCCTCGTGGGCGGCGCTCATCGGGTGCGGGTGCGTTCGGCCGTGTCACTGGTGGTGTCGACCGCGGTGCCGCTGCGCTGCAGCAGGTAGCCGCCGACGACCAGGACGGCGCCGAAGGCGAGGAAGGCGAGGTCCCACCAGAGCTCGTACTCGCCGCTGCGGACGTGGTGGATGGCGAGGATGTGGTGGTCGATGACGCCTTCGACGAGGTTGAACACGCCCCAGCCGACGAGGATCCACCCCCACAGCACCCGCGAGGTCCACACCTGGCCGCGGGCGGAGGTGACGCGGGAGTAGAGGATGCCCAGGCCGATGAGCACGGCCAGCCAGGTGACGGTGTGGAAGAACCCGTCCCACAGCGTGTTCATCTCCAGGCCGTGAACGGTGTCGGCCGGGTACTCCGACAGGCCGATGTTGTCCTCACCGCTGTTGGTCAGCATGTGGTGCCACTGCAGGATCTGGTGCAGCAGGATGCCGTCGACGAACCCACCCAACCCGATCCCGAGGATCGTTCCGGGTAGGCCGATCCTGGGGGCGCTGCGAGGCGTCGCGGTTCGCGCGCCGGATGTAGTGGCCATGGAGGAGTCCCATCGGTAGTCAGGGCGTCGTTCCCTGGTCCTGCCCAGCCGCGGCGGCCTCATGTGCGTAAGGCCTGCTCCGCTTTCGAAGCCTCCGGCGTCGGTGCCGCAGATCCGCCCAGCGCGTCAGGCGGGACGGCGCTGCCCCCGCGGACGATGGACCCCTCAGCAGATCCGCTGTCGAGGGGTTGCGCGGTGTAATGTACGCACAAACTTCTAGGCCGTGGAGGCTTCAATGGCTGCAACCTCCGAACACCACCGCGTCGCGATCGTCGGCGGCGGGTCGGCCGGCATCTCGGTCGCCGCACGTCTGGCTCGAGCCGGGGTCAAGGACGTCGTCGTCCTCGACCCCAGCCACACGCACTACTACCAGCCGCTGTGGACGCTGGTCGGTGGCGGCCTGGCGCCCTCTTCGGCCAGCGCGCGGCCGCAGGCCGACCTGGTCCCGAAGGGCGTCTCCTGGGACGACACCGGCGTGGAGGGGGTGGACGCGGACAACAAGACGCTGCTCCTGACCGACGGCCGCCGGATGAGCTACGACAAGGCTGTCATCGCTCCGGGCATCCAGCTGGACTGGGGCAAGGTCCCCGGCATGGCCGAGGCCATGGACACCCCCTGGGTGTCCAGCAACTACTCCTTCGAGCTCGCCCCGCGGACGTGGGAGCTGATCCGGGGCATGCGGCGGGGCACGGCGGTCTTCACCATGCCGGCCGGGCCGATCAAGTGCGCCGGGGCGCCGCAGAAGATCGCGTACCTCGCTGCGGACTACTGGCGCAAGAAGGGGGTCCTGAAGGACATCCGGGTCGTGCTGGTGCTGCCCACGCCAAAGATGTTCGGCATCCCGGTCTTCTCCGACCAGCTCGAAGAGGTGGCCCGCGGCTATGGCATCGAGGTGCGGACCAGCAGCGAGCTCGTGGAGGTGGACCCGACGTCGCGTTCGGCCGTCATCGCTGACCACGCCGCGGACAGCAAGGAGTCGATCACCTACGACCTGCTGCACCTCGTGCCGCCGCAGTCCGCGCCAGACTGGATCAAGGCTTCTCCGGTGGCGGACCCCGAGAACCCCGGGGGCTACGTCCAGGTCGACAAGCACACGATGCAGCACACCCGCTACGGCGACGTCTTCGCTCTGGGCGACGCCGGCAGCACGCCGAACTCGAAGACGGGCGCCGCGATCCGTAAGCAGGCCCCGGTCGTGGCGGCCAACGTGGTCGCTTCCCTCGCCGGCCGGCCCCTGCCGGAGAAGTACATGGGGTACGCCTCCTGCCCGCTGACTGTCGCGCGGGACAAGCTGCTCCTGGCTGAGTTCGACTACACGATGACGCCGACGCCGTCGTTCAAGGTCCCCGACACCACGAAGATCGTGCGGGACATGGGTCTGTTCAAGCGCCGTGGGCTGCCGGTCTTGTACTGGCACCTCATGTTGCGTGGACGCGCCTGAGCGACCGCGCCCGCCCGGTGCTCAACCGGGCGGGCGGTGTGCCCACCTCTTGTCGGAGAAGTCCGCGCTGACGGCGAAGCGGTCGCTGCGGACGTAGGTGCGGCGGTACTCAAACGGCGTGCCGCCGACGCACCCGGTGCGCTCGATGAGCAGCAGGGACGCCGGCATCTCCATGTCCAGGGACGTGGCTTGGTCTTGTGTCGCCAGGATGGCGCGGATGTCCTCCGTGCCGCCTGTCACCGTGATGCCGCACCGGTCTCGGAGCTCGTCGTACAGGGCGGTGTGGGTGAAGTCTGCGTCGAGCAGCGGGGCGGTGGTCTCGGCCGGGAGCCAGACCTGGTCCAGGGCGAACGGGGCGTCGTCGGCGAGCCGCACCCGTTCCAGGTAGGTGAGGGTTTCGCCGACCGGACGTGCCAGGCGGGCCGCGACGTCGCCGTCCGTGCGGACGTCGAGACGTCGGACGATGCTCCTCTGGGTGCGCCCGCCCTCTTCTACGGAACGGAAGAGGCTGTACACGGCGCCGAGCGGCTGACGGATGACGCCGTCCGCGGCGACGCGGGCCGCGCGGCCGCGGTGGGCAAGTACGACACCCTCCTGACGGAGCCGGCGCAACGACTCGCGGACGGTGTGGCGGCTGACCCCGTACTCGGCCGCGAGGGCGTGCTCCCCGGGGAAGGTGTCGGGGAACTCGTCGGCCTCGATCCGGGCGCGCAGGTCGCGCTCGACCCGCGCCCACAGCGGACCGGGACCCTCGAGCGTCCGGTCCTGCCTCGCGTCGGTCATCGTCTCCCCGCTCCTGCTGGGTCCTGTCCCGGCTCTCACCGGATCGGGCTAGCCACCCGCGACGGCGGCGCCGGCGGCGACCAGGTCCTCGAAGCCGCCCGCATCGTAGAGCTGTACGAAGCCCTCGCCGGCCATGAGTGAGGCAGCCTGGGCGGAACGGTTCCCGCTCGCGCAGTACACGACGTAAGTGCCGTCGACCGGGAGCTCGCTGACCTGCTCGAGGAACGAGTCCGACTGCAGGTCGATGTTCAGCGCCCCGTCGACGTGGCCCGCCGCGAACTCCTCCGGGGTACGCACGTCGACGACCGTCGCACCCCCGTCGATCAGGGCCACGGCGTCCTCACCGTCCACCAGCTCCACCGACCCCGGCGACCCGGTCTGCGAGCCATCGACGGCCGGAGCGGCCTCAGGTGTCCCTGCCGCCTCCTCTGCGCACGCCGACAGGAGGAACACCAAGGCCACAGCGAGCACGGGCAGCGCACGAGAACCTCGGCGGGAGTACGGGGAGCGGTGCTGCACGGGCTTCTCCTTGGGTGTGACCGGCCGGGCCGGTGACAGGCTGTCTTCCCGGGCGCTGAGAGCCAGCGCCCGCAACACGGGGCAGGGGCGCGCCTCACGCGCTATAACGTGTACGTACATCTGATGATAACCCGCGTCCGACACCACAGGGCGGACCGCTCCGAGCGGAGACGACATGACGCTGACGCACCCTGACCACGACCAGGCTGCCGAGCGATGACCCCGGGCAGCCCCGACCACGTCGGCACGCAGGACCCGATCGTCGTGGTCGGCGGAGGACACAACGGGCTGGTCGCCGCCTGCTACCTGGCGAAGGCGGGCCGTCGCGTCCTCGTCCTGGAGGCCTCGGACAAGCTGGGCGGCGGGTCGCGCACGGACGAGACCGTCCCGGGGTACCGGTTCAACACCCACTCCGCGGCGCACAACATCATCAACATGACCTCGATCCCGGAGGAGCTCGACCTCGCGGGGGCGGGTCTGGAGTACCTGCCGATGGAGCCGTTCGCGACGGGGATGTTCGCCGACGGCCGCGTCGTCCGGTTCCACCGTGACATCGACGCCACGGTGGACTCCATCGCCGAGCACGACCCGACCGACGCCGAGGCCTACCGCCGCCTCATGCACCGGGCGGTGCCGCTCGTGCAGACCGTCGTCGCCGCCCTGGAGGGCGGCTCCAGCCTCGCCGGGACGGTGCGGGCCGCGGGGAGCAAGGGGTGGTCGTTGCTGCAGGCGCTGCGCCGCAGCGGGGCCGTGGGGCTCGCCCACGACCTCGTCACTCCCTACGGCTCGCTCCTGCAGACCGCGCTGCGCTCGGACCTCACCCGCGCCCCCGTGTCGTCCTTCGCCAGCCACTCCTCCGCCGGCCCCCACCTGCCGGGCGGGGCGTTCTACGTGTTCTGGCAGGCGGCCTATCACCTGTACGGGCAGTGGCACGCCCGCGGCGGCTCGCAGTCGCTCACCGACGCCCTCGAGCGCCGACTCACCGGCTGGGGCGGGCAGGTCCGGACCGGCGCCGTGGTCGAGCGCATCGACGCCCAGGGCGGCCGGGCCCGCTCGGTCACCCTGGCCGGTGGCGAGAAGATCGGCGCCGCCGCGGTCATCACCGCGGTCGACGTGCAGACCGCCCTGCTGCGCCTGCTGGACCCCCCGCTGGGCGGCGACGACGGCCGCGACCTTGCCGCGGCCCACCGCGGCAACGCCGTGCAGATGGTCGTGCACCTGGCCACCGACCGTCTCCCGCAGTACCGCGGCGCCCAGGCGGGGGACTGGAACGGGCTGCAGTCCCTGGTTGACAGCATGGACCAGCTCAGCCGCGGGTTCCACGACGCCGAGGCCCGCAGGCTCCCCGCCCGCCCCCCGACGTACTGCTTCACCCCCAGCGTCTACGACGACAGCCTCGCCCCTGCCGGCAAGCACACCGTCTACCTGGCCTGTCCCAGCACGCCCTTCGACGTCGAGGGCGGCTGGGACGAGCACGCGGAGGCCTTCACCGAGGCGATGATCGACCAGGTCGAGGAGCACGCCCCCGGCTTCCGCCAGACCGTCCTGGGCCGAGACATCTGGACCCCGGCCCGCATGGCCGAACAGCTGCGCTGGCCCGGCGCCCACCCCATGTACCTGGACATCAGCCTGGACCAGCTGTCCTTCCTCCGACCCACCCGCCGGCTCTCCGACCACCGGGTCCCAGGCGTCGCCGGCCTCTACACCTGCGGTGCCTCCACCGCACCCGTCGGCGGCATCGCCGGCACCAGCGGCAAGGCCGCCGCCCGAGCGCTGCTCGCCGCCACACGGGGCCGATGAGAAGCCGCACGCGGAGCCCCGGGCGGCCGACGCCGCCCGCCGGAACAAATGTACGGACAAGTGCGCTACGGTCGTCGGAGGGCCCCGCCTCCGTACATGACCCGAGGAGCAGATGTGACCGCTGAGACCGACCTGGCCGACCTGGCCGCCGCGCACCGGGACGGCGCCGTCGTCGTCGACGTCCGCGAACCCGACGAGTACGCGGGCGGGCACGTGCCCGGCGCCGTGAACATCCCGCTCAAGACCGTGCCCGACCGGGTGGCCGACGTCCCCGCCGACGGCCGCGTGTTCGTCATCTGCGCCAGCGGCAACCGCAGCAAGAGCGCGACCGACACCCTGCGCGCCGCAGAACTGGACGCGGTCTCCGTCCGCGGTGGCACCAAGGGCTGGGTCCAGGACGGGCACCCCGTCACCACCGGGGACCGGCCATGACCTCCCCCGCTGCCGACACCGCCATCGACACGTCCTCCGCCCCCGAGCCGTCCCCGAGCACCGACCCGACCATCGACCCCGCTGGAGACACCATGCTCGACGTCGTCACGATCGGGACCCCCTCGCTGGGAGACCGCAGCTACCTCGTCACCGACGGCACCGTCGCCGTCGTGGTGGACCCGCAGCGCGACACCGACCGCGTCACCGACCTGCTGGCCGAACGCGGCCTGCGCCTCACCCACGTCCTCGAGACCCACATCCACAACGACTACGTCACCGGGGGGTACGCCCTGGCCCAGGAGACGGGCGCCGAGTACTGCGTCAACGCTGAGGACGACGTCGCCTACGAGCGCATCCCCGTGCGCGACGGGGACGAGATCCGGACCGGCGGGCTCCTCGTCCGCGTCCTGGCCACGCCTGGGCACACCTTCACCCACCTGTCCTACGCGGTCACCCCCGCCGACGACAGCGACCGCACGAGCGGTGACAGCACGAGCGGTGACAGCACGAGCGGTGACACCGAGACCGTGGTCTTCACCGGCGGGTCGCTGCTGTACGGCTCGACCGGCCGCCCGGACCTGCTCGGCCCGGAGAACGCCGAGGCGCTGGCCAGGCACCAGCACGCCTCCGCGCACCGGCTCGTCGCCGAACTTCCCGACGAGACCGAGATCTACCCGACGCACGGGTTCGGCAGCTTCTGCGCCGCCACCCCCACCTCCGGGGACTCGGCCACCATCGGCTCGCAGAGGACGGACAACCCGGCGCTCGTGCAGGGCGTCGACGAGTGGGTCGAGGCCACCCTCGCCGCGCTCACCGCCCACCCCGCCTACTACGCGCACATGGGCCCCGCCAACGCGTCCGGCCCGGGCCCGGTTGACCTGTCTGCACCCACGCCGGCCGACCCGGACGAGTTGCGCCGACGCGTCGAGGCCGGCGAGTGGGTCGTCGACCTGCGCGAGCGGACCGCATACGCCGCCGGTCACGTCCGCGGCACCTTCAATTTCGGCCAGGACGGCGCGTTCGTCACCTACCTCGGCTGGCTCATCCCCTGGGGGACCCCCATCACCCTGCTCGCCGGCTCGCCCGAGGAGGTGGAGGCCGCCCAGCGCGACCTGGCCCGCATCGGCATCGACCGTCCGGCCGCGGCCGCAACCGGCACGGTCGAGGTCTGGGCCGGACCCGAGGAGCCCGCCTCGTTCCCGCGGGTGGACTTCACCGACCTGGCTGACCGCAGGGGCGAGGGGCAGTCTCCCTCCGTGCTGGACGTCCGCCGCGACGACGAGCGGGCCGGCGGGCACGTGGCCGGCACGCAGCACATCCCCCTCCATGCCCTGCTGGAGCGACTCGACGAGGTGCCTTCGGACCAGCCGGTCTGGGTGCACTGCGCCGCGGGGTATCGCGCCTCCATCGCCGCCGGCGTCCTCGACCGCGCCGGGATCGACGTGGTGCTCATCGACGACATGTACGACAACGCCGCCGACCTCGACATCGAGAAGGACGCATGAGCACCGACACCCCGACCCCCTACCTCTTTGACACCGGCCCCGCTGGCACCCCCACCGCTGGCCCCCGCACCACCGACGCCGCGACCCTGAAGGACGGGGTCTCCGGCGGCCGGGTCCGGGTCCTGGACGTCCGCACCCCTGCGGAGTTCGAGACCATGCACATCCCCGGTTCCTACAACGTCCCGCTGGACACCCTGCGGGAGCACCGCGATGAGCTGTCGGCGCACCTGGACGACGACGTCGTCCTCGTCTGCCGCTCCGGCGTCCGGGCCACCCAGGCCGAGCAGGCCCTGGTCGGGGTCGGCATGGCCGGGCTCCGTGTCCTTGACGGCGGGATCCTCGCCTGGGAGAATGCCGGCGGCGAGGTCCGCCGTGGCGCTCAGCGCTGGGAGCTGGAGCCCCAAGTTCGCCTCGTCGCTGGTTCCATCGTGCTCACCTCGGCCCTGGCCTCGCTGCTCGTCCCGGGCGCTCAGCTCGCCGCCGCCGCCGTCGGTGGCGGCCTCACCTTCGCCGCGGTGTCTAACAGCTGCCTGATGGGCTCCATGCTCATGAAGCTGCCCTACAACAAGACCGCCGGCTATGACGTGCGCGAGGTCATGGGCCAGCTCGCCGCTGACGAGCCCCGAGGCTGACGCAGGTGCCCGACCTGCTCGCCGGGAACCTCTGGCTGGTCCTCCTCCTGGCCGTCGCCGTCGGTGTCTCCCTCGGCCTGCTCGGCGGCGGCGGGTCCATCCTCGCCGTCCCCCTCCTGGTCTACGTGGCCGGGCTCGACAGCAAGGAGGCCATCGCCACCTCGCTGCTGGTGGTCGGGGTCACCAGCCTCGCGGCTCTGATCCCCCACGCACGCGCCGGACGGGTCCGCTGGCGCACCGGGCTCGTCTTCGGCGCCGCCGCCATGGTCGGCGCCTATGTCGGCGGCCGCCTCGCGGAGTACATCCCCGGCACGGTCCTGCTCATCGCCTTCTCGCTCATGATGCTCGCGACAGCCGTCGCCATGATCCGCGGCCGACGCGAGGTCAAGCCCCACGACGGCGGCATGCGCACCGGCCTTGTGCTCCTCGAGGGCGGCGTCGTCGGACTCGTCACCGGCATGGTCGGAGCCGGCGGCGGGTTTCTCGTCGTGCCTGCCCTCGTCCTGCTGGGCGGGCTCCCCATGGCAGCTGCGGTCGGCACGTCGCTCCTGGTCATCGCGATGAAGTCCTTCGCCGGCCTGGGCGGTTACCTCGCCAGCGTCCAGATCGACTGGGGCCTCGCCGCGGCCGTCACCGCGGCGGCCGTCGTCGGCTCGGTCCTTGGTGGCACCCTGACCGGCAAGATCCCGGCCGAGACCCTCCGGCGCGGCTTCGGCTGGTTCGTCGTCGTCATGGGCGTCTTCGTCCTCGCCCAACAGGCCGGGGACGTGCTCGGCACATCTCTCGCGGGCTCGCTCGTCATTGCCGCCGCCGTGGGTGCTGTGACCGTCGCGCTTGCCCTGCTCCCACGGCGGCGCACCGCTGTCGAACGTCGCGAGAACGAAGACAGCGCGCGGACCACGGAAGCGTCGACGCCAAGCACGCAGCAGCGTTCTTAGCCGGAGTTGGCGAAGCCCCAACAACCCACGGCGGTGTCAGGGAGTCGTCGCAACACCCCACCTGAGAGGTGTTGTCGATGTCGCAGTGGAAGTACGAGCAGGTCCGGCGTCAGGAGCGGTTCTGGGAGCAGGTCCGGCGGGGCGTGAGCTTCACGGCCGCCTGTGAGGCTGTGGGAGTGCAACGAACTCAGGGCTACCGCTGGCGCAGATCAGCCGGTGGGCGCGTACCACCCGCACCTCGAGTCGTGAGCGGTCGCTTCCTCAGCCTGGATGAGCGGCTGCGGATCGCGGACCTGCACCTGGGCGGGCACGGCGTCCGCGCCATCGCAGGCGTGCTGGGCCGGGCGCCGTCGACGATCAGCCGGGAGCTGAGTCGAGGCGGCGTCGCCAGCGCTGGCCCTGGCCGGCCCCGACCGCCAGCCAAGGGCAAGCGCGCCTACGCGCCGTACGCGTCGCACCAGCATGCCGCGGCGCGGGCTCGGCGCCCGAAGCTCGCCAAGCTTGACGACTCCGTGGTCGGGGCGGAGCTGACGGCCTACGTGAGCGCGAAGATGGACCTGCGCTGGAGCCCGCAGCAGATCGCCGCCTCACTGTCCCGGGCCTATCCCGACCGACAGGAGCTGCGGGTGTCGCCGGAGACCATCTACCAGTCCCTGTTCGTGCAGGGCCGCGGTCACCTACGCGCTGACCTGCACAAACAGCTGCGCTCAGGGCGGGCCCAACGCCGCCCCCGCACGATCGCCCCCCGAGGGTCGTGGTCAAGAGTGCCGGGCGCGATCAGCATCAGCGAGCGGCCGGCCGAGGCCGCCGACCGCGCCGTCCCGGGCCACTGGGAAGGCGACCTGATCCTGGGCGCGGGCTGCCGTTCCGCCATCGCGACCCTGGTCGAGCGCGCCACCCGCTACGTCCTGCTGGTGCACCTGCCCGGCGCCCACGACGCCCCCACGGTCGCCGCTGCGCTGACTGCCACGATCCAGACGTTGCCGATGCACCTGCGCCGGTCGCTGACCTGGGACCGCGGCACCGAGCTGGCCCGCCACGCCGACATCACCCTGGCCACCGACATGGCCATCTACTTCTGCGACCCGCACTCACCCTGGCAGCGTGGCTCGAACGAGAACACCAACGGGCTCTTGCGGCAGTACTTCCCCAAAGGCACCGACCTGTCCCTGCACTCCCCGGAGCACCTGGCCGCGGTCGCCGCCGAGCTCAACGGCCGGCCCCGAAAGACCCTCGCCTGGGACACCCCCGCCGAAGCCATGAACCGCCTACTGTCAGAGCCCGATCGCCCAACCGTTGCGACGACCCCCTGAGACCGCCCACCCCTGAGTGACGCAGGTGGGTGCTCAGAGCGGGCTGGTGACGTAAAATCCAGCCTCGGCGGCCCTGGGTCGCGCTGCCCAGCAGAGGATCCTGCGCCGGACGGCCCGTCCAGGTGCTGTAGACGCCGGTTCTGACGCCGAGGGCACGCCCTGCAGCCACACCGACGTAGCCACAGCGGTCGCCCTCGTGGTCGACTCGACGCCCGAGCACGTCACCGTCGCCGTGGTGGACCACGGTCCGGGGGTCGCGCCCTCGGAGCAGGAGGACGTCTTCCTGCCCTTCTACCGATCCGACCCCTCACGGGTCCGGGACGGGCGCGGCGGGGCCGGGCTCGGCCTCGCCGTCACCCAAGAGGTCGCCCTCGAGCACCACGGTCGGCCCGACCCCCGGCGGTGGGGCGACCTTCATGCTGACCATCCCTCGCACCGGTAGCAGAGGCACCGACGTCTCAGCTGCGCCGCCGCACTCAGCCCGTCGCTGACTGGCGCCCGTCGCCCGACGCCGGCGGAGAAGGCCTCGCGAGACTCATCCGAGAGGCAGGGGGGTGCCGCGGGTGAGGAAGTCCGTGAGGGCAAGCCGCGAGACGGCCTCGGTCGTGTCCGCGAGCTGACTCGCCGGCGATCCCTCCTCCCGCAGCCGGCGCCCCACCTCCTGAACGAGGGACTCGACGTCCGCGGCCGGCACCGCACCGGAGTACCCCGACGCCAGACGTGCACCGAGCACCCGCTCCGTGTCGACCAGCCCCAAGGCCCCAGCCACCTCGGCCACCTGGTACGCCGCGGCCGGAGACTCCGCTGCGGTGGACGGAGCCGCAGGACCCGCCACGAGCACCGAGGGGGCGAGCACCCTCGCCACAGCAGCCCGCTTGCCGCGAGCCCCGAGCGTGCGGAGCCGGAGCCGCACGGGGTGCGGAGCCGCAGACGCCTGACGAGACGCCGGGGCAAGGGTCGGTCTGGTCGTCGAGGCCATGACGCCACCGTCGCGTGCGGCCCTGTCCAGGTGCTGTGAGCTCGCTGTACATCACCCCGGCATTGCGGCCCCCTGGTCGGGACAGAGGCTCTGACGCTGGGCGCCCTGATGGTCGCAACCGCGCGACAATCCGGCGTTGGAGACCCTGGTGCGCGGCACCCGGCTGAGGATCCCTCAAAGGGCGGGCGACGGTGGTCCAGCACTTTGGCCGGGTGGTGTTGCCCGGTGGGTTCAGTGCGCGCAGCAGCTGCAGTCGTCGTTGCTGGAGCTGATGTCGGTCTGGTCGGTGAACGCGGCGGCGTTCGGTGCGCAGCAGCCGTCGCCGCGCCAGGCGCTGAGGCCTTCCTTGACGGCGATCGCCGCGATGGCGAGGGCAGCGATCGGGTCGGCCCAGGACCAGCCCAGCAGGCTGTTGGCGAGGAGCCCCACCAGGAGGACGACTGACATGTAGGTGCACAGCAGGGTCTGCTTGGAGTCGGCGACGGCGGAGGCGGATCCCAGCTGGCGGCCGGCTCGGCGCTGGGCGTAGGACAGGAACGGCATGACCGCGACCGAGACCGCGGCCAGCACGATGCCGACGGTGGAGTGCTGGGCCTCGCTGGCGCCCAGCAGCGTCCGGAGGGCGTCGACGGTGACGAAGCCGGCCAGGGCGAAGAAGGACAGGGCGATGACGTGCAACGCGCGTCGTTCCCGGGCCTGCCGACGGTCGTGGTCGGGCGTGGAGAACTGCCACGCCACTGCTGCGGCCGAGGCCACCTCCACGACGGAGTCCAGACCGAACCCGATGAGGGCGGAGGACGACGCGACGGTCCCGGCCGTCAGGGCGATGACCGCCTCGACGATGTTGTAGGCGATGGTCGCTGCCACCAGCAGCCGCACCCGTCGGATGAGGACGTCCCGCCTGGTCGGGGTCAACGAAGGCGGCTCGGAGATCGCTGCCATCAGCAGCATCCGTTCGCGCAGGCGGGGTCCACCGCGAGAACGACGGTGAGGAGGTCCCCCAGGGCGTGGGCGATGGCGCGGTCCGCGAGTTCGTAGCGGACCCGGCGACCCTCGGGGGCGGCGACGACCAGTCCGCAGCCGCGCAGGCACGCGAGGTGGTTCGACAGGTTCTGGCGTGACACCCCGAGTAGTTCAGCCAGCTCCGCCGGGTAGCCCGGAGCCTCCCGCAGGGCCAGCAGGAGTCGCGCGCGGGTCGGATCCGACAGGGCGTGGCCGAACCGGGCCAGGACGTCAGCATGCGTCAGGGTCTCCACCCCCGGACGGTACACCCCGGCGTGTATTCAGTGCGTCTTGAATCATGGGGGGTGTGACCGGTCTGTCCCGACAGTCGCCCCCTCATTGACGCGACTGGCCTGCAAGGCGGTTCGCCGGCGCGGGAACCAACGCTTTGGGCCCCAGGGGCGCGCTGTCCGGCAGGGGATGGTCATCGGGGATTGGCTCACAGCTGTCGGATCGCGGCGCAACCAGGCACCGCTGGCTCTACCCAACAGCTACTGGCCGGGGCATGATCCGGGCATGAGCGCCGCCGCAGTCCCCGAGGTGGGGACGGTGCGTGAGGTCCCTGTCTTCGTCGGACTCGTCGTCCTTACGTTCTTCGCCTCCTACCTGTTCCCCGGCGCCTCCCTCCTCGTTCCGCTCCTGGCACGGCGCCTCTTCGTTCGTCTGTCGCGCCGGTACAACATCACCCTCTGGGTGATCGCCGTGACGTGGACGGCCCTCACCGTGCTGCCCTTCGTGATGATGGCCCTGGGCCTCACCACGACCACGGTCACCCTCGGCCCTGTCACCACCGTCCCCTGAGGTCAGCTCGACGTAGCGGGCGGCCACGGCCCACCGGCGGATCACGCGACCCCGTCCCAGTCACCGATCCCCACCCGGAGATCCTCGGCCCGCCCCCGGCGCACGTGCTGCTCGCATGTCAGACCTCGTCGGCCTGAACGGCCCCCGCTGGATTTCGGGTGTCCCCAGGGGGAAGCCCTGCGGGCGCCTCAGGTGCCCAGCACTCGCTCCCCGAGCGTTGCGGCGCCAGGGCCCCCCAGCGCCCCCAGCAGCACCGGTCGACCGGTCACAGACAAGGCGAGGGCTTCACTGGTTCCGGTGACCAATGCACCGTCACCCCACTCACGCGCCTGGTCACTCGTCCTCAGCGTGAGCCCGTCGAGGCGGCCCTTCGGGAGGAACCCGGCTGCGGCGGCGCGGGACGTGGTGAGGAAGTCCACGACCTCGACCCAGTCCGCTGCCGGCGCTGTGGCTGGCAGGCCGAGGGGTATCGCGACGTCACGCATGTGGATGCAGGAGTCCGCGAACGGCCCGTGCACCCCTACGCCGGGTTGTGACACCGCGTCGCCGCTGCGCCGGAGCAGCACCTGGACCAGGTCCTCCACCGGGCGCCGGGCGTACTTCCGTGCGAGCCGGTCGGAGGTCCTGGCCGAGCGTCCCCCGTCGCGGGCCACCTCGAGCAGGAAGCGCGGTAGGCCGAGCTCGATGCACATGACCAGATGCCCGAGGACGTCCCGGCAGGTCCAACCCGCGCACAGACTCGGCGCCTCGAGCTGCTCCTGGTCCAGCGACGCGAAGAGCCCGCCGATCACTTGCCGGTTGCGGGCCGTGCGGTAGCCAAGGTCATCCCCCATGGCCCTAACGATCGCACCCACCCGGTCCCAGGACCACCCTGGAGCGCGTCGTTCCTTCGCCCCGTGAACCAGAGACGCCCGGACCCCTCGCGAGGCCGTCAGCTTGACGATCCTCAGCTGTGGATCTCCAGGGGACACACCCCGCACGTGGCAGGTCAGGCCGTGGTCCCCAGGAGCGCGACCGTCACGGCAGTAGTCAGGACCGCTGCGACGGCCAGCACCCACCGGCGACCACCCCGTAGTAGCAGCCACGCCACCGCGGCAGGCACGACGACCCCGAGGAGCGCACCGGCCCCGTACACGAACAGGTAGCCCGACCGGGGAGGAACGTCGCGCGGGACGCCGAACCCGTCGACCTCGAAGAGCAACGCGAGGCCGAACCCGAGGACGGCGAAGGCCCCCGCCGCGCCCACAACCATGACGACGCTGATCCTGACCGCGGAGCTCATCGTCGTCCCTCTGCGCGCAGGCAGGCGGGCGGTGCTGTGCTCACGGGATCTCGACCGCCTGACGCATGAGGTCAGCAACTGCCGGTTCGGTAAGGCCCCGGTCAGGCAGTAGGACGATGGCCACGAGGTGCATCGTGCCGTGGACCGCGCCGACGTGGTGTCGGTGGCCGATCCCCTGCCGCAACCAGTGCTGGACGCCGTGCTCGCGTGGGCGGTGCGGGGGTGAGCCATCCGGTTTCGCCCGCGGGGGGGCCCGGATCCGGTGGTCGGTCGCCAAGGGGGCCGTTCCGCGCCGGTGAGGTGGCTCAGGCGACGGTGCGCAGCAGGTGGCGGCTAGATCTGGCTCGACCGCTGCAGCTCGTGCGCCCGCACGATCGCTGCGGCGACCGACATGGTGATCCCTGGCTCAGCGGCGAAGACGTTGTCACGATCCAGCGTCTCGAGAGCCCCCGTGCGTTCCAGCTGCTTCATCACTGCTTCGCCGACGCCCGCGAGAACCAGGTGGCAGCCCGCCTCGCCCAGCGAGGTCCGGTACTTGACGATCGCCTTGATGAACGTACTCCCGAGGTCCTCCTTGCCCCTGAGGCGTAGCACGACGACCGAGCCGCTGGAGCTCTCGACCACCTCCGGGAGCTGACCCTCGACCACCTGCGCCGACGCGAAGAACAGGCTCCCGTACGCCGACAGCACCACCACCTCGCCGGCCGGCAGCACGGCCGGTGGCGGGACCTCGACCGGCAACGGCGAGCCCTCCTCGAACTGCCAGCGGACCACCTTGACCTTGTTCGACTGCCGGGCGACGTAGAGCACGACCGACAGGCCGACCCCGACCAGGACCGCGTACTGCAGCGGGATCACGATGGTCAGGACGAACGTGGTCGACATGACCGCCGCCTGCACCGGACCGGTGCGCCAGACCATCCGCACCTGGTCCACCTTGAGGGTCCGGAGGCCCACCAGCATGAGGAGCCCGGCAAGGGCCGGCATCGCGATCCTCCCGGCGGAGTCGGCAAACAGCAGGATCACCAGCGCCATGACGACGCTAGCCACGATGTTGGCCACGCGGCTGCGGGCCCCGGCCTCCCGCACCATCGCGGTGGCGGACATCGAGCCCCCCACGGGTACGCCCTGCATGACGCCTGCGACCAGGTTGGCAACACCCTGCCCCCGGAAATCGCCGGAGACGTCCGGGTACCGCCCGTCGGGATTGGGGACCGACTGGCTGATGGCTGCACCCTGGACCAGCCCGACGAACGCCAGCGCCAGCGCCGGGATGAGCAGGACGCCGACGAGGTCGAGGGCGGGCAGCTCCGGCCGCGGCAGCCCGTCGGGGATGACCGCGATGTCATCCACGACGGCGACGCCGCGTGTTCCCAGCAACGCGACGGCTGCTGACACCCCGACGACGGCCAGCACCATCCCGAGGCCACGCAACCGGGTCCGCTCGAGAACGAGGATCAGGAGAATGGTCCCGGCACCGGCAGCGACGGTGAGCCAGTGGAAAGAGCCCACGTGGAGCACGATGTCGAGGGTCCGCGTGATGCGGTTCCCACCCTCGGCGTCGTGCCCGGTGAAGTCGGACAGCTGCGACAGGATGATGTTGACGGCGACCGCGTTGATGAAGCCGGTGAGGACGGCGTTCGGCACGAAGCGGACGATCGGCCCCAGCCGGAGCAGTCCGGTCGCCAGCATGATGAGGCCGGTCAGCACCCCGAGCGTGACCAGCGCGACGCCGCTGTCCTCGCCGTCACGCACCTGAGGGACATCCGCGATGACGACGGCCATCGCGCCGGTCCCCTGGACCGACATCAGCGCCGAGCTGGTGAATGCGGCGCCCGCCAGCGTGCCGAACAGGTACCCGTACAGGCCTGCCACCGGGTTGACACCCGCGAGAAGACCGCTCGCCAGGCCGTCGGGCACGCTGACCAGGCCGAGCACGGTCCCGGCGCTGACGTCCTTGCGGAGCGTCGAGAACCGACGTCTACCGCCCCGTTGGGCGCGGGGCTCGTTCATCCCTGGTCCTCCGGAGATCGACTCCGCCCAACCTGTCGCGGCCTGCCGGGCACTACCTCACCCAGCGGGGATGGTTCCGGCGCCGGACCGTCAAGAGCAGCATCGAGCGCGCTGGCCCCGTTGGCTCGTGCTGTGTTGCTGGGCGCTGCTCGCCCGGACAGTCGGCTGGTCGAGGAGATCGGCCACGGCGAAGACATCCGCCGCCCGCTGGGACTGGTCCGCTCCTACCGCAGGAGGTCGTCGTCAGGTCGCGCCGGTAGCCGGTCGTCTCTCGTAGCGCGGGTGCCACGGCCGGGTGTCCCGGTCCGTCCCGCCAGAACCGTCACGGCGCACATCCGACGTCTCGGGCCATCTGCCCGCCCACGCCGGCGGTTCCTCGACGGGACGGATCTCTGAAGCGCCACGGCGCCCGCCGTGGCACCTACCGCGTCGTCTACCGGATCGACGAGCGCGAGCACACGGTGTCCGTCCTGGAAGTCGCACACCGGCGCGCCGCCTACTGCGCCTGAACACGCCTGTCCCACGATCGCTCCCCCGGGAGAGAGCCACGGCCACCTCGCACCGCGGGGTTCCCTCGTCTCCTGGTAGAACGGGCGGGTGCGCAATATCCCTCTCGGCTCCGTCGTCGGGGCGGTCGCAGGACTCGTCTTCATCCTGGTCAACGCCGGCGCGGTGCCCGGTGCTCTCCTTTGGCGCGTTGCGGGCGTAGTGGCGTTCGTCGTCGTCGTCTGGTTCGTCGTAGGCGGTCCTCGGGTCACTCCGGCGCCTCCGAGCCGAGGAGCGCTTCGCACCTATGGGGTCTCGGTCGTTGCAATGCTCGTGGCTCTACCGGTCGGGGCCGCCGTCATCACCAACGTCCTGGACGAGCCCGACGCGGTGCCGGTATGGGTGGTCTTCGTGGTGGGGGCCCACTTCCTACCGTTCGCGCGAGCCTTTCATCTGCCGGTCTTCCTGTGGCTGTCCCTCAGCCTGGTCGTGGTATCGGTCGTCGGAGCGGTTCTTTCCCTGGCTTTCGACAGCGGCGCCGCGGCCGGTTGGACCGCCGTTGCCGCCGGATTCGTCCTCTTGGGGTTCTCGGCGGTCGGACCGCGCCTGGCCCAGCCGGCACAGACACGGCCGGTCTGACGACCTGGCATCAGCCCGGGCCGCCGCGTCCCGGTGCTTAACGAAACGTGCAGCGGTAGCGATGTCGGAGCGTCTCGTTCGGTGACCGGCGCCGCTGGCATCGTCGGACTACGCGCCGACGGCACCGTCCTGGCCACCGCCGCGAACACTCGGACGGCCAGTACGCCCTCCTACGTGGGCCACGGCGAACGGTGAACAGCCCCTGAGACGCGTTCGCCCCGGATGACGATCACCGGCAGTCGATCGTCAGCGGGACGCTGACCGGGATCCCTACCTGGTGACTTCCTACCGGTGACTGCCAGTTTTGGTGGCGTGGTCACAAGGCAGCAAGGTGCGCAACGCTGCCTCCGTGCACGACGCGAAGCGGCTCCTGACTTCCATCGAGATCAACGAGCCCGCGGGCACTCCGAGTGACGCCGACCGCGAGATATCCATCTCAGCGCTGCTCGAGCTCGAGGCCGGTGGCGGTGTCAGGGGGACGACACCCGGGTGCTGAACCGGCGGCGGTAGCCCGTCGGGGTGCTGCCGAACGCGAGGGAGAAGTTCTGCCGGAGGGTCACGGCGCTGCCGAACCCGCAGGCCGCGGCGACCTGGTCGACGGGGAGGTCGGTGGCTTCCATGAGGCGGCGGGCCTCGTCGAGGCGCCGGGACCTGACCCAGGCGGCCGGCGGCGATCCGGTGGCGGCGCGGAAGGTCCGGACGAATGAGCGCCGGCTCATGCGGGACACGGCGGCCAGGTGGTCGACCCCGAGGTCACCGTCGAGGTGCTCCAGCGCCCACTGGCAGGTCGCGGCGATCGGGTCCGCTGTGGCGTGGGTCGCGATCGGGCGTCGGATGTATTGGGCTTGCCCGCCCTCCCGGTGGGGTGCGACCACGAGGGAGCGGGCGACCGCGTTGGCGGCCTCCGCCCCGAGCCGGGCGCGGACCAGGTGCAGGCAGGCGTCCAGACCGGACGCGGTCCCGGCGGAGGTCAGGACGTCACCGTGGTCGAGGTAGAGCGCGGAGGCGTCCACCTGGACACCCGGGTGGCGTGCGGCCATGTCGTCGGCGGCGTGCCAGTGCGTGACGGCGCTGCGCCCTTCGAGCAGGCCGGCGTCGGCGACGACCAGTGCACCCAGGCACAGGCCCACGACCGTCGCGCCCCGCCCGTGGGCCTGGACGAGGAGCTGCAGGAGCGCCTCGCTGGGCGTCCGCCCGTCCGAGGTCCATGAGGGGACGACGACCACGTCGGCGGACCGCGCGGCCCCCAGGTCGCTGACGCCGGTGATCGTGTATCCCTCCGCCGTGCAGATCTTCTTGCCGTCCTCGGAGAACAGGACGGTCGACCAGTCGGCCAGGCCCTGCCGCGCGACCTCGTCGAAGACCATCTGGGGCACCGCCAGGTGGAACATCGTGATGTCGTCGAACGCGTGGACGGCGATGCGCACCAGTGCCTCCCTGTTGGCCTGAACTCATCGTAAGCAGGCATACAGGCCAATGGTGCCTGATGAACGGGTCCGCGACGATCGAAAGACAGCAGCACGTCGTGCTACTGAACCGCCACCTAGGAGGACCCATGAGCACTCCCCGTCGCGCACTTGTCGTCGTCGACGTCCAGCAGGAGTACTTCGACGGCCCGCTGGAGGTCCAGTTCCCGCCGCGCGAGGAGTCCGTGGCGAAGATCGTGGCGGCCGTGCACGTCGCGACCAAGGCCGGCATCCCGGTCGTGGTGGTCCAACACACCCTCGGCGAGGGTGCTCCCGTGTTCGACCCCACCACCTCCCGACACGACCTCCACCCGCTGCTGGAGCAGCGCCGGACCCCGGAGTGGACGTCTATCAGCAAGCAGTTCGGGACGGTGTTCGCCGGCACGGACCTGCTCGCGTGGCTGCGCAGCAGCGACATCGACACCGTGACGTTCGTGGGCTACATGAGCAACAACTGCATCCTCGCCTCCGCCGCGGAGTCCGAGACCCACGGGCTGATATGGAAGGTGGTCCTGTCAAGGGGGCAGGGGGAGGCGCCCGCCCTGCTGGGTGCGGGGCGGGCGCCTCTGGTCTCGTCGGGGGTCGCCTGGTTGGTGAGCGTGTCGTTGGTCGACGCGCGGTCAGACTGAT
>JBBSQH010000069.1:0-22026 GCA_038258055.1 Actinomycetales bacterium | reverse complement strand
GGGCGTGCCCACCCGGCGCTGGCCCGCGAGGTCGCCGAGTCCCTCGGCGCCGACATCGTCAGCACGACGGCCTACGACTTCGCCAACGGCGAGATCTACGTCCGCTTCGCCGAGAGCGTCCGCGGCTGCGACGTGTTCGTCCTGCAGTCGCACACCGCCCCCATCAACCAGTGGCTGATGGAGCACCTGCTCATGGTCGACGCGCTCAAGCGGGCCTCCGCCAAGCGGGTGACCGTGGTGGCGCCGTTCTTCGGCTACTCCCGCCAGGACAAGAAGCACCGCGGCCGCGAGCCCATCAGCTCCCGCCTGATGATGGACCTGTTCAAGACCGCCGGAGCGGACCGCATCATCAGCGTCGACCTGCACGCCGCGCAGATCCAGGGGTTCTTCGACGGCCCGGTCGACCACCTGTGGGCGCTGCCGCTGCTGGCCGACTACGTCAGCACCCGCGTCGACAAGCAGGCGCTCACCATCGTCAGCCCCGACATGGGCCGCGTCCGCGTCGCCGACGTGTGGTCGGACCGGATGGGCGCCCCGCTGGCCATCGTCCACAAGCGCCGCGACCCCAACGTGCCCAACAAGGTCCAGGTCCACGAGATCGTCGGCTCCGAGCACGTCGAGGGCCGGCACTGCCTGCTCATCGACGACATGATCGACACCGCCGGCACCATCGTGCAGGCCGCCGAGGCCCTCAAGGCGCAGGGGGCGGCGACCATCATCGTCGCGGCCACCCACGCGATCCTCTCGGGCCCGGCCGTGCAGCGGCTCTCCGACTCGCCCATCGACGAGGTCGTCGTCACCAACACGCTGCCCATCACGCCCGACAAGCACTTCGAGCGGCTGACCATCCTGTCCATCGCGCCGCTCCTGGCCCGCGCCATCCGAGAGATCTTCGACGACGGGTCCGTGACGAGCCTGTTCGAGCCTCACAGCGGTTGAGCCGCGACGACGCCCCCGACGGCACGGCGCCCCCCGCACCGTCGCTGCGGGAGCAGGCGGTCGACGGGGTCTTCTGGTCGGTGGTCCAGCGGTGGCTGGTGCGCTTCAGCACCATCATCGCCTTCGTCGTCCTGGGGCGGCTTCTCACGCCGGTCGAGTTCGGGCTGGTCGCGCTGGCGATGGCAGTCGTCACCGTCCTCACGGTGTTCACCGACGCGGGGTTCGGCACCTGGCTGATCCAGCACAAGCGGCTGGACCGGGTCGCCACCAGCACGGCGTTCTGGATCTCGGCCGTCCTCGGCGTGCTGCTGGCGGTCCTGCTGGCCGTGACGGCCGGCGCCGCGGCCGACGCCCTGGGCAGCCCGGAGCTGACTCCGGTGCTGCAGGTCCTGTCGATCTCGCTCGTGCTGGCCGGGTTGTCGAGCGTCCCGGCGGCCCTGCTGCAGCGCGAGCTCCGGTTCCGCGAGCTGGCCATCCGCCAGGTGCTCGCCACCGGGCTGTCGGTCGTCGCGGCCGTCGCCCTCGCGTTCGCTGGGGCGGGCGTGTGGGCCCTGGTCGCCCAGACCCTGGTGCGGCTCGTCGTGTCGACCATCGCGCTCTGGCTGACGACGGACTTCCGGCCGCGCCTGGAGCTGTCGGGGACCGAGGCCAAGGACGCGGTGCGGTTCGGCAGCAAGTCCATCGGCGCCCAGCTGGGCTTCGCCTTCCGCGAGCAGGGCGAGTCGTTCGTCATCGGCGTGGTCCTGGGTGCGGTGTCGCTGGGGTTCTGGACCGTCGCGGCCCGGGTCGTCAACGTCGTGGTCGAGCTCTGCGCGTCGGCCATGGGCGCGGTGGCGTACCCGCTGTTCGCGCAGCTGCAGAACGACCGCGAGCGGCTGAGCGCCGCCTTTGCCCGGACCATGTCCGCCCAGGCCATCGTCCTGGTCCCGGTGATGGTGGCCATGTCGCTGGCCAGCAACGACCTCGTGCCTCTGGTGTTCGGGTCGCAGTGGGAGACGTCGGCGGCCATCGCCGCGGTGCTGTCGGCCGGGACGTTGTTCGTGGGCCTGTCCGGGCTGCAGCGCGGCATCCTGATGGGCACCGGCCACGCCGGCACCGAGCTGTGGGTCACGATCGTCACGGTCGTCGGGCAGATCGGGATCATCCTCCTGCTGGCCGAGGAAGGTCTGCTCGCGATCGCCTACGGGGTGTCGACCTGGGGGCTCGTGACGTTCCTGCTGCGCTGCGTCGTGGTGAGCCGGCTCCTGGGGGTCCGGGCCTCGGCGTACGCCCAGACGGCCGCGGTGCTGCTGGCCAGCGGCCTGGCCGCCGGTGCGGTGCTGCTGGTGCACGTGCTCGCCCAGCCGCAGGACCTGCTGTGGCTGCTGACGGTCGCGGTCGTCGGGGGCGGGGTGTTCCTGCTGGCGGCCTGGCTGCTGGCCCGCCCCACCTGGCGCGAGCTCACCGGGTCCGTCCTGGACGCCGTCCGTCGCCGACGCCACCGGAAGGCCGCATGAACGGCGCCGGACCCACCCCTGGCGCGGGAGCGACCGTGGACGTGCTGCTGGACGAGCGGTCTGTCGGGTACGTCCTGGCGCGCCGGCTGCGTCGCGACGGGCTCGCCGCCGTCGACGCCGAGGTGCTGGTCGAGGCGCGTGAGCAGGCCCGGCGGCTCACCCGGTCACGGCACGGGGCCGAGCAAACGTCCGCCCGGCTGGCCGAGCAGACCGTGGACCTGCTGGGCGCCGACCCCGCACTGGTCCGGCCGTTGACCGCGATCGAGGACGAGGTCGCGCGGCTGACGACGACGGCCCTGCCCGCCGGGCACGAGACGGCGCCCGGGGTCGACCGGCTCCGGACGGCGCTGCGCCCCACCCGGTACGAGCGGCTGCTGCAGGACCACGCCCCGGCCACGGGCGGCATGTCGGCCCTGCTGGCGGGCGCCTCGAGGCTGACCCGCCTGGACCTGCTCGGTACGGCACCGGGGCTGCCGCCCGCCCGCACGGACGTGGTGTGCGGCGCGGCCGGGCCGCTGCTGGCCGGGTACGTGCTCTGGTGCCTGCGCCAGGCGGAGCGCGCCGGGGCCCGACGGGTCTACTTCCTGGCCCGTGACGGCGAGATCCTGCTCCGGATGGCCCGTCACCTGGCCGCGGGCGCCGGGCTCGACCTGGACCTGCGCTACCTGGAGGGCAGCCGTCGGGCGTGGTTGCTGCAGTCGGTGGCTGCGCCGGGCGGGCGGGACGTGCTGGCCGCGGTCCTGGGCCGCGACGAGACGGTGACGGTGCACAACTGCCTGGCCTGGCTCGGGGTGCGGCCGCAGACCGTGTCGGACGCGCTGGCGGCCGCCGGTCTGCCCGAGCCGACCTGGGACACCCACCTGGGGGCCCAGCGGCTCGACGCGCTGCTGGACGTCATGGTGTCGCCCGAGGTCCTGGCCGTCGCCGGCGGCGAGGACACAGACGCGACCGCGCGGTACCTGGAGCAGTCCGGCCTGCAGGACGGCACCCCCTACGCGCTGGTCGACGCCGACGGCCGGGGCAGCGTGGGGCGCCTGCTGTCGACCCTGGTGCGGGGCACCGGCGGGTCGCTCCCCGCCGTCGAGTGCTACCTGACCCTGAACGCCCCCGTGCACGAGGCCCCCGGCCGCAACCTGCTGGGCTACCTGCACGACGAGTGGCGGGGCCTGGGCACCGCGCGGACCACGGACCTGTGGGTCGCGATGGAGGTGTTCACGGCCGCCGAGCACGGCCGGGTCGAGGGCTACCGGCTGGTGGACGGCACGGCGCAGGCCGTGCACGGTCCCGTCGTCGGCGACCTGGTCGGCTGGGGGCTGGGACAGGTCCGCGACGGCCTCGAGCACTACGCCGCCGTGCTCGGGCCGCTGCTGCCGCTGCTGGGCCCCGACCTGGACTGCCGCGTCGCCACCCATGCCGCCGTGCTGGAGTTCTGGGAGCGGCCCACCCCCGCGGAGGTCCGGGCGTGGGGGGACTTCCCGTTCGAGTCCGACGCCGACACCTACCTGCTGGCCGAGCCGTTCACCACGCGCGAGGTGTGGGCCTCGGTGCGGGAGCGGCGACCTCGCTTCCGACGACGCGGCACCTGGCCCGCCGGGACCCTGCACAGCTCCCCGTTCCCGGTCCGGCTCATCCGCCGCGCCGCGGACTTCGTGCGCTCGCTGCGTCGCCGCGTCCGTCCCTGACCTGACACAACGGCACCCTGCGTCGGATCCCCACCGACACAACGGCACCTTGCGTCGGGTAGACCGACGCAGAGTGCCGTTGCGTCGAAACGCGGGGGGCGGGTCAGGCGGCAGCGGCCTGGCGGACGCCTCGGCGGAGCTCGAGGCGGCGGACCAGGCGGGCGCCGGGCATCTCCACGGCGCGCAGGCCCAGCCGTGACGCCGCGGTGGTCAGGGTCGCCAGCACCGCGAGCAGGACGGGCAGGACCCGAGGGTGCTCCAGCACGGCGACGGCGGCGGCGGCCGGTCGGCGCGGCCCGCCCGGGGCGCTGCTCGACAGGTCGTAGGCCGGCAGGACGTCGGGGTGCAGCTGGTGCAGCTCGTAGCGGCCGGCGCCCTGGCGGCGGGCGTCGCGGCGGAACGCGGCCATCGAACGATGGTGCTCGTGGCTGGACAGCAGCGACCGGTCGAACCGGCCGCGCAGGCCCGCCTTGAGGCAGCGGATCCCGAAGTCGCTGTCCTCGTGGTAGGTCCCGACGAACTCCGGCGAGGCGAACGGCACGCGGGCCAGCTGCTCACGGCGGACCGACAGGTTGCCGCCCCAGAGCCGCATCAGGACCTGCTCCGGGTCCCGCTCGAAGACCGTGCAGTTGGCCTCGTACTCGGCGGCGTAGAGGACCGTCGCGAAGGCCCCGCGGGTGCCCGTCGGCGGCAACCGGGTCGGCATGTACCCCAGGACGACCAGGTCGCCGGCGTCGGCGTGGTGCCGGGCGTGCCCGGTCACCAGGCCCGGTGCGGCCACGACGTCGTCGTCGACCATCAGGATCACGTCACCTGTGCCCAGGTCGATCCCGTGCTGGCGGGCCGCGGCCGGTCCGCGGTTCTCGGTCAGGACGGGGACCAGCGAGCGATGGCGTCGGGCCAGGTCCTGAAGCAGCTCGTAGGACCCGTCGTCGCTGCCGTCGACCACGACGACGACCTGCGTGGCGGCGGGGTCGGCCAGCAGGGGGGCCAGCACGGCCTGCAGGCCGTCCCGCCGCCGGTACGTGGGCACCACGACCGAGACCGTCGGCAGATCTGGAGCGGGCAGGTCCGGAGGGGTCCCTGTCGTGCGGTCGCTGGTCACACAGAGCCTCCTCGGCGCGGTCCCGGGTCCGCGTGCGGGACCGTCCCCGGCGGCCGAGGATAGCCGCGTGGTCCGGGGCCCATCGCCGGCGTCAGCCTCCTGGCCCCGACCTCGGGTAGTCTGGGCCAGTTGTCACGGCGAGGGACCCGCTGGTCCGTCATCGACGCGGCGCGTGGTGATCGCGCCCGCCGGTGTGGGCTCGCGGACCCGTGCCGCACGCGTACACCAGACCCACCAGCCGAGGAGCCCCCCAAGTGTCGTCCGCCGAGATCCACCTGTCCGCCGAGTCCCGCCACGAGTTCGGCAAGGGCGCCGCACGTCGTCTCCGTCGCGCCGACAAGGTGCCTGCCGTCGTCTACGGCCACGGCGAGGACCCGCTGCACCTGTCGCTGCCCGGCCACCAGACCATGCTGGCCCTCAAGCACCGCAACGCCGTGCTGACCCTGGACGTCGAGGGCACCGAGCACCTCGCCTTCGCCAAGTTCGTCCAGCGCGACGCCATCAAGGGCACCATCGAGCACGTCGACTTCGTCACGGTCCGCCGCGGCGAGAAGATCCAGGTCGACGTGGCCGTCGTCACGCACGGCGATTCCATGGGCGGCACCGTCGTCACGGTCGAGCACAACACCCTCGCCGTCCTGGCCGACGCCATGAACCTGCCCGAGAGCATCGACGTCGACGTGGAGGGCTTCGAGGCCGGCCACCAGGTCTTCGCCAAGGACCTCACGCTGCCCAAGGGCGTCGAGCTCGTCACCGACCCCGAGGCCATCGTCGTCAACGTGACCGAGACCCGTCTCGAGGCGGCCCTCGAGGCCGCCGAGCTCGAGGTCGGGGCCGGCGCTACCGCCGCTGCGGCCGCGGCCGTCGAGGAGGACGCGGCCCAGGAGGACGCCAAGCGCGAGGACTCCGACTCCTGACCTGGCTCGTGGTCGGCCTGGGCAACCCTGGACCGCGCTACGCCGGGACGCGGCACAACATCGGCCAGGTGGTCGTGGACCACCTGGCCGGTGCCGAGCGGTTCAAGGCGTCCTCGCGCGCCCAGGCCGTGGTGTGCGAGACGCGTCTGGGCACCGGTCCCGGTGGCGCCCCCGGGCCCCGCGTCGTGCTGGCCAAGCCGACCACCTACATGAACGTGTCGGGTGCGCCGGTGGCAGGCCTGTCCCGCTACTTCGGCGTCGACGTCGAGCAGGTCGTCGTGGTCCACGACGAGCTGGACATCGACCTGGGGCGGCTCAAGCTCAAGCGGGGCGGTGGCGAGGGCGGCCACAACGGCCTGCGCTCGGTGTCGCAGAGTCTGGGCAGCAAGGACTACGTCCGGGTGCGGTGCGGCATCGGCCGTCCGCCCGGACGCCAGGACCTCGCCGACTACGTGCTCACCGGCTTCGCCAAGCGGGAGCAGCCCGAGGTCGAGCTGCTGGTCGTCGACGCGGCCGACGCGGTCGAGACCGTCGTCACCGAGGGGCTCGAGGCGGCCCAGCTCAGGTTCCACTCCCGCGCCTGAGGTCGTTCGTTCGGCTGAACCTGTACCAAGACCCGGTCACGGGGCTCCTGGTCGCCATACAGTCGGGTCCCTCCGAGGACTCAGCGCTGAGGCCACCCGTCACGTGCACCGGTGAGGACCAGACTGATGACCGAGCGCTCCGTCTCGCAGGACCAGCCCGGTCCTGCGGACACCTCGTCCTGGCCCGAGACTCTCGTCCCCGGCGCGCCGGCCGTGCCCGGACGGCCGCCGGCCGTCGAAGCCGTGCACCCCGGTCCTCGCGCCGTCGCCGACCCGTCGCCGCCGTCGGACCGGCGACCCCTGGTCGACGAGGCCCCATCGGGGCTGCGCCGGCTGGACGGTGTGGTCGGCACCGTGGTCCTGCTCCTGGCGCTCGCCGCGGCCGTCCCGCTGGCCGGGCTGCCGCTCGCGTCGTTCCTGGCGGTGCCGGTCGGTGGGGTGGCCTGGGTGGCCGCCCTGGCCCTGACCCGCGCCTACGAGCCCCGCTACCTGTGGTCCGGCTCGGCCGAGGGTCGTCGGGTGATGGCCGCCGGGGGAGCGGTGGCGGTGGGTGTGCTGCTGGCCGGCTGGCTGTGGCTGCCCCCGGCGCTGGCGCTGCCCGCCCTGGCCACCGTCGGGGTCCTGGTGGTGGCCACCCTGGTGGCCCGCTGGCTGGTGCGGGTGGCCTCGCAGCGACGCCACCGGGCGGGCATGGTCAGGGTCCGGGTGCTCGCGGTCGGGCCGGCCGAGGACGTGCGGATCGTCAGCGCGCGCATCGACCGCAACCGCTACCACGGCTGGAAGGTCGTCGCGGCGTGCACGCCCGACGGCGGACCCCGCGTGGACGGTCCGGTCCGACTCGGCAGCCCGGCCGACGTGGTGTCGGCCGCCTCTCGGGCGGGTGCCGACGTCGTGCTGCTCTGCCCCGGGACCAGCGTCAGCGACATCGAGGACCTGCGTCAGGTGCAGCAGCAGCTCGAGGTGGAGGGCCGTGAGCTCGCCATCGCCCCGCCGCTGGTCGAGGCGATCGGGCCCCGGGTGAGCATCAGCTCGGTCTGCGGGCTGCCCGTGGTCAGGCTCGGTCTGCCTGAGCTGACCGGCCCCCGCCGGGTCATCAAGGCCGTGGCCGACCGTTTCACCTCGGCGGCCGTGCTGCTGGTGCTCGGGCCGCTGCTGCTGGGTGTCGCGGTCGCGGTCCGCCTGGACAGCAAGGGACCGTCGCTGTTCCGCCAGGTCCGGGTGGGGCGCGACGGCAACCCGTTCACGATGGTCAAGTTCCGGACCATGTACGTCGACGCCGAGGCGCGCAAGGCGAACCTGCGGGAGGTCAACGAGGGTTCCGGGCTGCTCTTCAAGCTGCGCGAGGACCCGCGCGTCACCCGGGTCGGCCGGTTCCTGCGTCGCACGTCGCTGGACGAGCTCCCCCAGCTCATCAACATCCTCCGGGGCGAGATGTCGTTCGTCGGGCCGCGACCGAGCCTGCCCGACGAGGCCAGCTCCTACGACCCGTTCATCCGTCGCCGGCTGCTGGTCACGCCGGGCCTCACCGGGCTCTGGCAGGTCCACGGGCGCAGCGACCTGTCCTGGACGGAGTCCCGCCGCCTGGACGTCCGCTACGTCGAGAACTGGTCGCTGGGCTTCGACGTGTCGATCATCCTGCGCACGGTCGAGGCCGTTCTGCGCGGCCGCGGGGCGTACTAGGACCAACCGGGCAAGAACGCCTCGTACCGGACGCGACGGGCCCTACAGGCAGTGACGAGTCCAGGACGCTCCGAAGTAGTTGTCCGGATTATGTCTAACCGGGATCGTCGCGGGGGACTCCACGGTTACCGTTTCAACAGATACAGGCGCGGTGACCGTTTCAACAGAGCAGGCACCGCCAGAACGTGATCATCCCCCGTCCGTGCGGCTCAACGGAGATGCCGTCCCACCCCCCAGCCAGCCGCCGGAGGCTCACCTTGACCGAGCGAACCATGCTGCGCCCCACCAGGCGCCACCGCCCCTCGCGCGTCGCCGACCAGGTCATCGACCTGCGGGAGCGTGACCAGCAGGTCCACCTGTCGGTCCGCGAGGCTCTGGCGACCCTGGACCACGCGGCCGCCCGCAAGCCCGTCGGTGCCTCCGAGACGGTCGAGCGTCCCAGCGCCCCCGCCCGTCCCAGCACCGCGCACCCGGCGCCCCGGTTCCGCAGCCTGTCGGTCGCCCTGCTGGACGCCGGCGTCGCGGCCGTCATGGCCGCCGCCGTCCTGCTCCGCCTGGTCACGCAGGGCACCATCCCCGCCTCGGGCCTGCTGCTCGCCCCGCTGTTCGGCGCCCTCTGGGTGGTCTGCCTCGTGGTGGCCCGTGCCTACGAGGAGCGGATCCTCTGGAGCGGCAACGAGGAGGTGCACCGGGTCGGCGTCGGGTCCGCCCTGGCGGGCCTGGTGGTCCTCGGTGGCGGTTGGGTGTTCGCGCCGTCCTACCTCGCCGCAGCCGCAGTCGTGGCCCTGGGCGCCAGCCTGGTGGGGACCGTGTCGACCCGCGCCGTCGTCCGCTCGCGCGCCCAGGCCGCAAACAAGCGCGGTGCGGTCCGCCTGCGCGTGCTGGCCGTGGGGCCGGCGGCAGACGTCGAGGCCGTCACCGCCCGCATCCACCGCAACGGCTACCACGGCTGGCACGTCGTGGACCAGGTCGTCCTGGACCCCGACGACGGGACGCCTCGCGGCCTGCACCGTGACGGTGGCCGCACCGACGTCGTCGTGCGGGCCCGTGACGCCGCGGCCGACGTGGTCATGTTCTGCCAGGGCACGTCCGTCACCGACCTGCAGGACCTGCGTCACACCCAGCGCGAGCTCGAGGCCGACGGTCGGGAGCTGGCCATCGCGCCGCCCCTGGTCGAGGCCATCGGCCCCCGGGTGACCGTGCCGACCGTGTGCGGGCTGCCCATCATCCGCATCGGCCACCCCGAGCTCAGCGGGTCGCGGCGCCTGGTCAAGTCCATCGCCGACCGCACCGTCAGCGGTCTGGCCGTGCTGGTCCTGCTGCCGTTCTTCGCCGTGGTCGCCGCGGCCGTGCGGCTCACCAGCCGCGGCCCGGCGTTCTTCACCCAGCAGCGGGTCGGCCTCGACGGCGAGCTGTTCACGATGGTCAAGTTCCGCACCATGCGGGTGGACGCCGAGGCGACCAAGCAGGCCCTGCTCGACACCAACGAGGGCGCCGGCCCGCTGTTCAAGCTGAAGGTCGACCCCCGGGTTACCCGGGTCGGCTCGCTGCTGCGACGCACGTCCCTGGACGAGCTGCCCCAGCTGTTCAACATCCTCAACGGCGACATGTCGTTCGTCGGGCCGCGGCCCGCGCTGCCCGTCGAGGTCGACCAGTACGACGACGTCGAGCGCCGACGGCTGCTGGTCAAGCCCGGTCTGACGGGGCTCTGGCAGATCCACGGCCGCTCCGACCTGCCCTGGGCCGAGACCCGTCGCCTGGACGTCCGCTACGTGGAGAACTGGTCGCTGGGCTTCGACCTGTCCATCCTGACGCGTACCGTCGGTGCCGTGCTGCGGGCCCGTGGCGCCTACTGACCCGACCGTCCTCGCCGACCCGACGGGCCGGCTCCGACAACCCCGCGAGAGGTGGTGCACCCATGACGATGACCGACATCCGTGACCACGACGTCGATGACGTCGACGACGTCACCGAGCCCTCGACCCCCGACGGCCACGGGACCGGCGTGGTGCTGGGCGTCGCCTCCGGGCTGTTCGCGCTCGCGCTCGTCGGCGGCCTCGCCGTGTCCGCGCAGCGCGGCAGCCCGGACGAGCCCGCCGTGGACGACGGCGCCCCGGTGGTCGAGGACGAGGCCCCCGCGGCCGACCCCGCCCCCGAACCCGTCGGTGAGCCCCTCAGCTGGGCTCCCCCGGAGCTCGTGGAGCCCGAGCGGATCGAGATCACCGAGGACAACCGTGCCCTCGAGCTGGACCCCGAGCGCGACTACGAGCTCGTCCTGCCGGAGGAACCCCTCGAGGTCCCCGGCGGCGTCGCCGTGGTCGGCGGCCGCAACGTCGTCATGATCGGCGGCGAGATCAGCATCCCCGACTCCGGGGCCGAGGACGGCGGCGACGTGCGCGCCGTCTACCTCAAGGACCAGACCGGCACCGTCCACGTCGAGGGCCTGGCGATCACCGGCGCGGGCCTGGGCGAGGGCTTCAACCTCGACCAGCGCGAGGGTGCGGTCGTGCAGCTGCAGAACATCCACGTCGAGACGGTCCAGGGGACGCAGGAGGGGCACCACGCCGACCTCATCCAGACCTGGGCCGGCCCCCGGCAGCTGCTGGTCGACGGCCTCACCGGGTCGACCAGCTACCAGGGCTTCTTCCTGCTCCCGCAGCAGTTCGGCGAGCAGCCCGAGCCCGAGCTGTTCGACCTGCGCAACATCGACATCACCGGGGTCGAGGGCAGCGGCTACATGCTGTGGCGCGACGAGGGCTCCTGGCCCGTCGTGGTCGACGACGTGTACGTGTCCCCGCAGTACGACACCGACGACCGCGGGGCGTTCCTGTGGCCCCGCGACGACGACACGGGGTCCTGGGACGACGTCAGGACGGGGGCCCCCGACGACGGGCCCTTCGTGCCGGAGGGCTCGCCGGCACCGGGTACCGCAGCCCCGGCTACGTGACGGACGACTGACCCCCCGGGTCCGGCGTCCGGGTGGCTCTGCACGATCCCCCCCGCGGGAGCCGCCCCCCGGTTACCATCGTGGACGACCTTGCGCCCGTCGAGCTGTCGACCGGGACCCCTCCGCCCCGCCAGGCCGCAGCCGGCCGGGGCCGCCGCCCCAGCGTGGCACCGCCCGCACGAACAGGCCGACGATCGGGAGACCATGACCCACGCACGACCCTCGCGAGACGTCCTGGGCAGCGCCCTGCGCCGGTTCTGGGTGGTGGCGCTCGTGGCCGGCCTGGTCGCGGGCCTGGCCACGGTCCTGCTCGTGCGCGCCACCGCGAGCACGACCTGGGCCGGTGAGGCCACGTACGTGGTGCCGATCGCCGAGCCGCCGGCCAACACGGTCGCGGGCACCCCGGGCGTCGTCGATCCCCGCGCGGCCAACTCCCCGGTCGACGCCAACCGGTTCGCGCAGTCGTACGCCACGCTCCTGGTGGAGGACGGCGCCCTGCTGACCCACCTGTCCGAGTCGACCGGGCTGGACGTGGCGGACGTCGTCGGCGGCACCGAGGCCGTGCCGGTCCCCGACAGCCCGATCGTGCGCGTGACGTTCGGGGCCGCCACCGAGGAGCAGGTGGCCGCCTACTTCACGGCCCTGACCGCTGCGTTCGCCGAGACGCCCGCCGTGACCCCCAACATCATGCCGGGCAGCATCGAGCCGCTGCGCGAGCTGCAGGTCGGCGAGCAGCAGGGTCTTGCGCCGCTGGCCTGGGTGCTCGGCGTGCTGGCCGCCCTGGCCGCCGGGCTGGGCGGCGCCGTCCTGCTCGAGCGGGCGGACCCGCGGCTGCGTACCGACGCCGACGTGCGTGAGCTGGTGTCCTGGCCTGTCCTGCCTGCCCCAGACGTGGACGGCGACACCCGGACGGAGGTCCTGGTCGAGCGCGCAGTGCGGGCGGGCCGCTCGGTCGGCGCCGTGGCCGTCCTCGGGCTGCCGGGCATGCCCGGGCACGACGTCCGCGAGGCGAACGCCCGGCTGGAGCGGGTGCACACGGCGCTGCGCCACCGCGCTCCCGAGCACGCCCGGCCCCACCCGGTCGAGTGGGTCGACGCCGGCACCCTGGCCGGCGACGGCGCCGCCGAGCGGCTGGCCCAGGAGGTCGACGTGGTCGTCCTCGTCGCCCCGATCGGTGCGCGTCTGAAGCACCTGGACTCCGCCGTGCGCTCCCTGAAGGACCTGGCTGTGGCCGCGGTGGTCGTGGGGCTGGTGCCGGCGCGGAACCGTCGGCCGAACCGCCCGGCCGCGGGCCCGGCCGAGCGGGCCCCGGGCCAGGTCGTCGCCGACCCGGTCAGCTGGGCGAGCGACGGCGCCGACCGCTTCTACGAGGCGCCCGACGACGGGTCCCAGCACCCCGTCCACGGTGACCTCGCCCACCACGAGGACGGCGCCGCGCCGGAGCCCGGGCACGAGGACGCCTCGCCGTTCGAGCAGCCGCTGACACCACGGCGGTGACCGGGCTCCGTCCGGCCCTGCTGCTGGTCGCCGGCGCCGCGGTCGCCGGTGCGGTCGTCGGGGCGTCGTCGTCGGTCTTCTGGCTGGCGCCGGTCGCCCTGGTCGTCGTCGCCGCCCTGGGCTGGGCCGTCTGGCGGAACCCCGTCGTGGGTGCGGTCGTGGTGGTCGCGTTCGTCCCCGCCCTGGCCGGGCTGGCGCGCGGCCTGGTGGTCCCCTCGCTCAAGGTCTCCGAGCTGCTGCTGGCCCTGTGCGTGGCCGCGATGCTGCTGAGCCGGCCGCGGCGCTGGCGCGCGGCCACGGGGGTCGACGCCGCCATGGTGGTGCTGGCGCTGACGGGGCTCGGGTTCGCGATGTACCACGCCACGGACGGGAGCTCCGAGCTGGAGAGCGTGCTGCGGGTGGGGCTGCAGCCCACGTTCCTGCTGATGACCTGGTGGGCCGCGTCCCGGGGCGTCGTCAGCAGCCGCGACCTGGTGGTCGTGCTGCGCTGGATGCTGGCGGTCAGCGTCGTGCCCGGGCTGCTGGCGGTGCTGCAGTACTTCGACGTCGGCTCCATCGGCCAGGTGCTGGTGGACCTGACCTCGGACGGGGTCCTGGACGAGGCGTCGCGCCTGGAGTCCGACCGGGTCACGGGGCCCTTCCCGATCTGGCACTCCCTGGGTGGGTACCTGCTGGTGCCGGTCGTGCTGGCGGCCACGCTGCTTCTGCGTGGGGACCGGACCGTGATGCCCCGCGGCTGGCTGCTGCTGGTGCTGCTGGTCGACCTCGCGGCGCTCGTACTGGCCGTCACCGTGACCCTGCTGCTGTGGCTGCCGGTCGCGTTCCTGGTCGCGGCCGCCCTGGCCGGCCGGCTCCGCCGGGGGCTCGTGATGACCCTGGTGCTCGCGGCCGCAGCCCTGCTCGCGTTCCCCCAGGTCCTCACCGAGCGGGTGGAGGAGCAGCAGACGCAGAGCACGTACACCGCCGGTGGGGTGCTGCCGCAGACCGTGGAGTACCGCCTGCTGGTGTGGGAGCGCGACTACCTGCCTCTGGTCGACGAGGCCGCCGCGGCTGGGCTGGGCAACGACCCGCCCACCGACGTGGTGTTCGGCTCCACCGAGAACCAGTACCTGACCTTCGTCCTGCGCGGCGGGGTGCTGCTGGTCCTGGCGGCCGTGGTGGGGGTGGGCGCCATCGCGGTGCGGGCCTGGCGCCACGCCCGCGCCCCCGACGGCACCCGACCTGACGACGGCCCGCAGTCGGTGGCGAGGTCGGCGGCGATGGCCACGTTCGGCATCCTGCTGTTCCTGCCCGCGGCGCTCATGGTGTGGCCGTACCTCACCAACGCGGGTCTGTCGCAGATCCTGTTCGCGTTCGCAGGTGCGGCCCTGGCGCGCGAGCCGTGGCGGGCGAGCCGGTTCGCGGTGCACGTCCCCACCCCGGCGCGCGAACCGGCGCGCGAACCGGCGCTGCAGGGCTGATCGCCCCGGAGGGCGCCGTCCGGGCGCGTTCCCCTCAGGCTGTCGTCGCGACGGCGGCCATCGCCTCGCGCACCCCGTGACGCAGCTCGAGACGACGCAGCAACCGGGCCGACGTCAGGGCCGCCGGGTCGGCCCCGACCGCGTTGGCCAGACGGGTCAGCGACAGCAGACCGGCCCGGGCCGTCGCCCCCAGCGCCGGCACCCGGTCGGTGCGCACGAGCGCCCGGGCCGGTCGCGGCAGGTCGGCGACCGTGTCGTCCAGCCCGAACGGAGGCAGCCGGTCCGCGTGCAGCCGGTGCACGCCGTAGCGGCCCGCCCCCTGCTTGCGGGCGTCGCGGGCGAACGCCGTCGCGGGGCGGTCGTAGCGGTGCGCGGCCAGCAGCGTGCGGTCGAACCGGCCGACGAGACCCGCGTCCGCGCAGCGCAACCCGAAGTCGCGGTCGGAGTGGTTGGTGCGGCGGAAGGGGCCGGAGTCGTACGGCACCCGGTGCAGCTGCTCACGCCGCAGCGAGACGTTCCCGCCCCACAGCCGCAGCAGCACCAGGCGCGGGTCCTCGTCGTAGCGCCGGCACATGCCGTCGTAGTCGGCCGCGTACAGCAGGGCCGAGAACCGGCTCGGGTGCCGGCGGGGCGGGACGGTCACGGGCATGTGGCCCAGCACCACCAGGTCGGTCGCGTCGCGGTGGTGACGGGCGTGCCCACTGACCAGGCCCGGGCCCGCCACGACGTCGTCGTCCAGCAGCAGGACCACCTCGCCGCGGGCCCGGTCGACGCCGTGCTGCCGGGCGGCGGCCCCACCGGCGTTGGGCGTGCCCAGCGGGACCAGCCGCGGCTCGGCGGCGGCCAGACCCTGCAGCAGCTCCAGCGAGCCGTCGTCCCCGCCGTCGACCACCACGACCACCTCGAGGGTGGCCGGGTCGGCGAGCAGCGGCGCGAGCACCTCGGACAGGCCGTCGCGGCGCCGGTAGGTGGGCACCACCACGCTGACCGGTGCCACGTCGGAGCTCACGGCACGGCCCGACCCATCAGGCGGCGAGGACCTGACGGACCGTCTGGACGAACCGCTCACGGCCGAACCGGCGGCCCTGCGCCTCCACGGCGTCCTCGTCCAGGTCGAGCGACTCGAAGCGGTGGATGGCAGCGGTGATGGTCGCCGGGTCGGACTCCTCGAACAGCACCCCGGAGGTGCCGTCGTGGACCGTCTCGGTCGCCCCGCCGCGCCCCAGGGCGATGACCGGGGTGCCGCACGACATGGCCTCGACGGGGACCAGCCCGAAGTCGTCCTCGCTGGGGAACAGCAGCGCCCGGGCCCGGCGGTACTCCTCGGCCAGCCGCTGCGTGCCGACCGCGCCGACGAACGTCACGTTGGGTGGGGCCGTGGCCCGTAGCCGGGCCGCGTCCCGGCCGTCGCCGACCACGACGAGCTCGCGGTCGAGGTGTCGGAACGCCTCGATGACGGGGGTGAGCTTCTTGTAGGGCTCCACGATCCGACCGGCCCACAGGTAGTGCCCGCCGCGGGCGTCCGGGCCGCGGGTGAACGCCTGGTGAGGAGGCGGGTGGGCCACCGCGGTGGCCTCGATGCCGTAGAACCGGCGCAGCCGCTCCGCCACGACCGTGGAGTTGGCGACGTAGTCGGTGGCGGTGTCCGCGGCCCTGCGGTCGCTGGCCCGCAGCGCCCGCAGCGGCAGACGCGCGGCTCCGTGGCTGGCCCGTGGGAGCCGGTCCAGGTACATCTGCTCCCCGCTCCAGGCCTGGCGCAGCGGGGAGTGGCAGTAGACGACCTTGCGACCGGTGGCGCGCACGTGGTGGCTGAACGCGTACGAGGACGCCAGGACGTTGCCCTCCACCGGGGTGGCGGCCCGCAGCAGGGCCGGCAGGAGCAGGCTGGCCCGGCGGTAGCTGTGACGGCGGAACAAGCGGGGGTAGGCGATGGTGACGTCGTCGACGCCCAGGTCGTCCAGCAGGCCCTGCTCACCCCCCAGCGTCACCACCGGGGCGTCGTCCAGCACCTCGGTGGCCAGGGCCGCGGTGACCCGCTCCGCCCCACCCAGGTCGAAGGCGAAGTCGTGGACGACGGTCCACGGGGCGGCGTCTCCAGTGGTCGAGGGGGCGGCCCCTCGCGGGCAGGCTGGCTTGCTCATGCGGTCCTTCCGTCGTGGTTCACCGGTCGTCCGCGGTCTAGACAGGGAGTACCCGGAGCGACCCGGCGTGAACCAGGTCGTCCAGGCCGACCTGGTCGGCCTCCCGGACAACCGCCAGCCCGCGCGAGCCGGCGACCCCGGCGATCTGCAGCTGGTGGTCGTCGACGTGCTCGCCGTGCGCGGCGCGGCGCGGCACCAGCACGGGGACCTTGCCGGCCTCCAGGCAGCGCACGAACGTGCCGACGCCGGCGTGCGACACCACGACGTCGGCCCAGGCGATGTGCTCCTGGAACGCCTCGTCGCTGGTCGTCGGCAGCACGGTGCCGGGCAGGTCGAGACGGCTGACGTCGGTGATGCCGGTCTGCCAGACGACCTCGACGTCGTCGGGGAGCACCGACGCGACGCGCCGCAGCAGCCTCTCGAAGCCCCAGGGCCGGGTGGTCCCGACCGTGACCAGGACCCGGGAGGGCGGGGTCGGCGCGGTCGGGGTGTCGAGCGCGAAGCTGTCCAGCAGGCTGAACTCGTGGCGCCAGCGGGGCCCGGCGTTGGCGGGGTACTGCGTGTAGCGCCGCACCCACGGCAGTCGCTGGTGCACCCGGCCGGCCAGCGACGGGCCGTCGGCCCGGGCCAGGCTCTCGACGAAGACGGGGCGGGTGCCGACCAGGGGCGCCAACGGCAGGGCGGCCAGCGACACGGCGGCACCGGTGCTGTAGACCACGTCCACGCCCTCCTGACGCAGCAGCCGCAGCAGCCTGGGCGTGCCGGTGAGCACCTGGTCGAAGCGGCGCGCCTCGATGAACGGGACGAAGCGCACGTCGCGGCCGGCCATCATGCTCTCGCTCTGCGAGGTCCGGTGGGTGATCCACAGGCCGCGCTCGTGCCGCTCTGGCTCCAGGACACGGGCCAGGTGGCTCAGCTGCACCAGGTGGCCGCCCGTGGTGGCCACGAAGGCGGGTTTGCGGGCGTCGGATGTGGGGGAAGCAAGAGAGGGGGACGACATTTCTCGGTAGTCTAGGGACCGTTCGCGCACCATGACCGCTTCCGGGGACGATGACGACCCGTTCGCCCATCGACCGAGGAGTATCGCCATTCGTCTGCGCAACCGCACGAGCGACCGCCCGTCCACCGGCCGCGTGCCCTTCGCCCATGTCACGTGGCAGCGGCACGCCGGTCGGGCCGAGGAGATGGCCCACGCGATGGGTGGGGTGGCGGTGCACGTGCACCCGCGCGTCCTGTCCACCCGGCGCCTGGTGCTGCTGCGCTACCTGGTGAGCGTCGTGCTGACCGCGGCCGCGCTGGTCCGGCTCCGCCCCGCCGCGGTGGCGGTGACCAACCCCCCGGTCGTGCCGGGGCTGGTCGTCGCCGCCTGGTCCGCGCTCACCGGTCGGCCGTTCCTGCTCGACAGCCACACCAGCTCCTTCGGGGTCAAGGGCAACGCGGTGGCCGAGCGGATGCTCGGCGTGCACCGCTGGCTGGCCCGGCGCTCGTCCGGGGTCATGGTCACCACGACGTCCTGGGTCGAGGAGGTCCGCAGCTGGGGAGCCGACGGCCTGGTCGTCCACGAGGCGCCGCCGGCATGGAGCGTCAGCCGTACGCCCCCGGCGGGCCGGCGCACCCAGGTCCTGCTGGTCGGCGTGTTCTCCGACGACGAGCCCGTCGAGGAGGTCGTGGCGGCCGCCGCGCTGTGCCCGGACGTGGACGTCGCGATCACCGGCGACCTGGCCAAGTGCCCGCCGGGCATGAGGGAGTCCGCGCCGGCGAACGTGAGCTTCGTCGGTTTCCTGGGCCCCGACGCCTACCGCCGCCGCCTCGAGGCCAGTGACGTGGTCATCGCCCTCACCACCGAGCCCACGTCGGTGATGCGCGCCGCCTACGAGGCCGTATACGCGCGCCGCGGCCTGGTCGTCAGCGACTGGCCGACGCTGCGGGAGGTGTTCCCCCTGGCCCACCACGCCGACAACCGGGCCCAAGCCCTGGCCGACGCGCTGCGGTCCGCCCTGGCCGAGGACGCACCGGCGCGCGAGCGGCGGGCGGAGGACGCACGCGAGCAGCAGCTCAAGCGGTGGGCGGAACAGGTCGACGGTATGCGTGGGGCGCTCGGCGTCGACCGCCCGGCCGGGCTCGACGAGGTCAGCAACGACAAGGGGGTCCCGGCATGAAGGTGACGGTCGCGCACGACTACCTGACCCAGCGAGGTGGGGCCGAACGGGTGGCCCTCGCGCTGCTGGACGCGTTCCCCGAAGCCCCGCTGGTGACCAGCGTGCACAACCCCGGGGCCACGTTCCCGGGCTTCGCCGACGCGGACGTCCGCACCGGGCCGCTCCAGCGGTGGCACCTGGTGCGCCGTGACCCGCGGGTCGGCCTGGCCCTGCTGCCCCGGGCCTGGGACCGAACCGAGGTCCCGGACTCCGACGCGGTCGTGGCGAGCACGTCGGGCTTCGCCCACGGCGTGCGCCTGCCCGAGCACACCGCGCTGGTCGCCTACTGCCACAACCCGCCCCGCTGGCTCTACCAGACCGAGGACTACCTGCCCCGCCGTCGTGAGCGAGCCGCCCTGGCGCCGCTGCGTGGCCGCCTGGAGGCCTGGGACCGCCGCGCCGCGGCCCGGGTCGACACCTACCTGGCCAACTCCACGTCGGTGGCGGCCCGGATCGAGCGGGTCTACGGCATCCAGGCCGAGGTCGTCCACCCGCCCGTCTACATCGACGTCGACGCCGAGCGCACACCCGTCGCCGGGCTCGAGCCGGGCTTCTGGCTCACCGTGGCGCGCGGCCGCGGCTACAAGAACACCCGCGCCGTCCTGGACGGCGTCGGACTGGCGGGCGGTCAGGTGGCCGTGGTGGGGCAGAAGCCCGACAGCGAGCCCGACGACCCCCACGTGCGCTGGCTGGGCGTGGTGTCCGACGCCGAGCTGCGCTGGCTGTACGCCAACGCTCGCGCGCTGGTCTCGGTCTCCCGCGAGGACTTCGGGCTCACGCCTGTCGAGGCGAACGCGTTCGGCACCCCCGTGGCGGTGCTGCGAGCCGGCGGGTTCCTGGACTCCACCGCCGAAGGCGTGAGCGGTGTCTTCGTCGAGGAGGCGAGCGCCGGCTCGGTGGCCGCGACGCTCCGCGACCTGCCCGATCTCGACCCGGTCCGGGTCCGGGAGCACGCGGCCCGGTTCGGCCAGGACCGCTTCGCCCGACGGGTCCGCGAGGTCACCGAGCAGGCGGTCGCACGCCGGCGCAGCGACGTCCTCGTCTCCCCCTGACCCAGGGCATCACGGCGCCGAGGATCTTCTCGGCCGCCCCTCGCAATCACCGCACTCCCGCAACGGAAGGTTCTGGTCATGTCGTCAGGCTCGGGCGCGGACGTGGTGCGCCCTCAGGGCTTCGACGTCCTCAGGATCGTCGCGGCGTCCATGGTCATCGTCAGCCACGCGTTCATCCTGGGTGGGGGGAACGAGCCGGACCTGCTGGTGTTCGGTGACTTCGCCTTCAACATCGGGCGCCTCGGCGTGGTCGTGTTCTTCATCGTCAGCGGCTACCTGATCTGCGGCAGCTGGCTGGGCGACCCCCGCCCCCGCGCGTTCGCCGAGAAGCGGGCCCGACGCCTGCTGCCGGCGTTGGCGCTCATGCTCCTGCTGGTCACCTTCGTGATGGGCCCGCTGGTGACCTCCCGCTCCGGGTACCTGCTGGACCCCGGCACCTACGAGTTCTTCCTGCGCAACCTGCTGGTGTTCCCGTACACCTACGACCTGCCGGGGGTGTTCGACGACAACCCGCTGCCACAGGTCAACGGAGTGCTGTGGACGCTCGGCGTCGAGGTGCTCGCCTACACGCTGCTGGGTGTCGCCGGCGCGCTCGGCTGGCTGCGCGGCTGGAAGGTGCTCGCGGCCGTCACGACGGTGTTCGCGCTGGTCGGCTGGCGGCTCATCGCCGGGTCCGTCGTCGACGGGGCGCTGGTCCCGATCGCGCTGCGGGTCGAGCTGGTCGCGTTCTTCTTCGCCGCGGCGACCGTCCGGGCCAGCCCGTGGCGACCCGGCTGGCGCAGCGCGTTCGCCGCGACCGCGGTGCTCGCCGCCGTCCTGCTGGTCGAGGCACCGCTGTCGATCCTGCTCGTGCCCGGCGCCACCGTGGTCGTGCTGTACCTGGGCACCCGCAGCTGGCCCGCCGCCCGCCACGTCACCCGCTTCGGCGACCCGAGCTACGGCGCCTACATCTACGGTTTCGTCATCCAGCAGCTGCTGGTGGCCTACCTGGGCTTCGGCGACCTGCCCGTCTGGCTGTTCTCGGTCGTGTCGGTCGTGCTGGGCCTGGGCGTGGGCTACGCGTCGTGGCACCTGGTCGAGGAGCGCGCCCTGCGTGGGGCCCCTCGCCGACCTGTGGCCGCTGCGGGATCTCAGCAGGCAGCTCAGCCCTCGCGACGCTGAACCTGTCGGGCGGCCGGGCCGCCGGGCGGGTCGTGCGGCGGGTCGCGGCGGGGTCGCGGGGCGCGCACCCGATGGCCGCACCGACCAGCGACAGGACGGGGCCTCGACGGACGTCTTGGCCGTCGAGACCCCGTGTTGTGTCGCTGGTCGGAACACCGCTTCCCGGTCGAGCCGGTCGAGCCGGTCGAGCCGGTCGAGGGAAGGGCCCCGCCCAGGTCAGTCGACGGTGATGTCGGTCCAGGACTTGGTGAGCTCCCAGACGCTCTGGGCGGGGGTCTTCTTCGGCGAGGTGGTGACGCGGAAGTCCCTGGTGGTGATCGGGATGTCGGCGCGGCTGCCGGCGAGCCAGAGCAGGTAGCCGTGCCCGTCGCGGTGACCGCCGAGGTGGATGTCGTCCAGCTGCCACTGCCCGAGGGCCCCGCTGCCGAACTGGTTGGGCTGCAGGAAGAAGCCCTGGTAGCGGAGGTTGTGGGCGGTGAACCCGTCGACCCGCAGCCGGTGCGGGCCGTTCCAGGCCTGCAGCGCGTCGCCGCCGTAGTGCTTGCCGGTGCCGCCGGGCAGCTCGACGTTGACGCCGTCGATGAGGATGTCCCGGAGCTGGACGGTCAGCGAGCCCCGCTCCGCCTTGGAGTCGATGTTGATGCCCTCCCAGGTGTAGGGACCGGCGCAGTGCAGGCCCTCGACGTGGATGGTGCGCGGCTTCTGCGTCGAGCTGTTTCCGGTGATGTGGAGGCAGCGGTTCTTGGCGGCCTGGTCGGTGCCGGCGGGGAAGTGGCGCTTGCTGAAGCGGATGGTGCCGCCGGTTGACACGATGTTGCGACCGCCGTTGATCTCGATGCCGCCGACGATGTCCAGGTCCTGGCTGGGCCAGCGCACCAGGACGTCACGGTCGGCGGGAGCCTTGATGATGCGGTCGGTCGGCGAGGGGGTCCACACGATCGGGTCGACCAGCGTCGGTGCGGTCCACGAGGCGTTCGGCACCGGCGCGGGGGCGGGGTCCGGCGTGGGGACCGGGGCGGGAGCGGTCGGCGGGGTCGGCGCGGGCGTGGGGACCGGGGCGGGACCCGGCACCGGGAGCGGCCTGGCGGGTGGGGCCGGCGCCGGGGGCGGGGCGGGCGGCCGGGCGGGGGCGGGGGGAGGGCCGACGGTGCCCGGGGTGAGGCCGGG
>JBBSQH010000068.1:0-22101 GCA_038258055.1 Actinomycetales bacterium | reverse complement strand
GCGACGCCCTCGCCCTCGCGGATGAGGCCGAGCAGGATGTGCTCGGTCCCGATGTAGTTGTGGCCCAGCTGCAGCGCCTCACGCAGGCTGAGCTCGAGGACCTTCTTGGCCCGCGGGGTGAAGGGGATGTGACCGCTGGGGGCCTGCTGGCCCTGGCCGATGATCTCCTGGACCTGCTCGCGGACGGCGTCCAGCGAGATGCCCAGGGACTCCAGCGCCTTGGCGGCGACGCCCTCGCCCTCGTGGATCAGCCCGAGCAGGATGTGCTCGGTCCCGATGTAGTTGTGGTTGAGCATCCGGGCCTCTTCCTGGGCCAGGACGACAACGCGACGAGCGCGGTCAGTGAATCTCTCGAACATTGTTCGCTCCCTCACGAGCGGGCGGCGTCCTACGGAAGTGCTCCGAAGGACCTCGTTCCCAGTCGATGCTAGACGTCCGGTGGCTGCGGCACCGGCCGACCACCTGCTCGCGGGGCCTGCGTTCGCGCTGAGCGCAGCAGCTGGCCCCCTGGCAGGGTCGCGGTCCGGTCGTCCATCGGCACAACGCCTGCCCGTCCTGAGTGTTCCGGTGCGCTCCCCTGCTCCGCTGAGGGCGAACCTGGGCCGGACGGCGCCAACCAGCCCGCCAGCCCAGCCAGTCCCCAAGCTCAGCCACCCAGTCAGTCAGTCGAGCACGATGACCAGGACGGTGCCGGCCAGGGCCAGCACCGCCAGCGCCGCCGCCAACGTCCCCACCGGCGCGGGCAGCGGCCGCCCGGCCCGGAGCGCCTCCACCCGGGCGTCCAGCTCGGTGCGGGCCGCCCGCAGCACGTGCAGCGAGGCCGCGAGGGCGACCAGCGACAGCAGGATCGCCAGGACGCTCCCGGTGGCGAGCCCGTCACGGAAGCCCACCAGGGCCGCGACGGCCGCCGAGAGCCCGGTCCGCTGCCAGGCCAGCGCGGTGCGCTCCGGCTGCAGGCCCGGGTCCCACGGTCCGGACGTGGCCTCGGTCCCCGCGGCCACCGGGTCGGGGACCTCGTCCGCGGCCCCGTTCACGTCCGGCCCACCGACCCGGCTCAGAGCACCGCGACGATCGCCACGACGGCGAGCGCCAGCACGCCGAGCACCACGACGGGCAGGTTCGACGGTGGGGGCAGCGGTCGGCGCAGGCGCATGGCCCGCTCGGTCCGGCCCCACCGGACCAGCGAGGTGAGCGAGAGCCAGGCCCCGACCACCACGGAGACCACGGCCACCACCTGCAGCAGGCCCCCCGTGTCCACGACCCCGTCGGCGACGGCCGCGGCGAGCCCGGCGACCACGAAGGCCAGCGACGTGCGCACCCACGCCAGGACCGTCCGCTCGTTCGCGAGCGTGAACCGCGGGTCGGGCTCGTCGCCGACCCCGAAGACCCGCCGGGGACGTCGGAGCGGCGGACCGCCGACGGCGCCCGCTCCCCCGCCCGACTGGTCCTCGGCCACGAAAGCACCGTATCGGTCCGGCCTGGCCTTACCATCGGCGCCGAGGGGAGTACGTCCTCAGAACCGGTCCCGGTCAGCACGGTCGCGTCGCGACCCCGGGTCGAGCCCGTCCGGAACACCGGGCTGGCGACGGAGACCTCACCGATGCGGCCTGCCGCACCAGCCAGAAGGACCTCCATGACCTCCCTCGTCACCACCCTCTCGGGCGTGCCCGCGTCCGGGTCCGCACCGGGCTCGGGCGAGCTCACCACGATCGGCACGCCGCTGCTGTGGGCCGCCACCCTCGCGGTCGTCGCCGGCCTGTTCGTCTTCGACTTCATCGCCACACGCAACCCGCACGACGTGTCGATGAAGGAGGCCGTCGGCTGGTCGGTGTTCTACATCGCGCTGCCGCTGCTGTTCGGCGTGTTCATCCTCACGCAGTTCGGCACGCAGATCGGCGTCGAGTACTACACCGGCTACATCGTCGAGAAGTCGTTGTCGGTCGACAACCTGTTCGTCTTCATCCTCATCATGGGCGCGTTCGCCGTGCCGCGGCACCTGCAGCAGCGGGCCCTGCTGTGGGGCATCCTCGGCGCCCTGGTCCTCCGCGGCATCTTCATCGCCATCGGGGCCGTGGCCATCGCACAGCTCGACTTCGCGTTCCTCATCTTCGGCGCCATCCTCATCTTCACGGCGATCCACCTGCTGATGGAGGAGCTGAAGGGCGAGAAGAAGGAGATCCACGTCTCCGAGCTCCGCGTCGTCAAGCTGGTCCGCAAGGTCACGCCGGTCTCCGACGACTACGAGGGCACCAAGTTCCGGGTCACTCGCGACGGCATCAAGTACCTGACCCCGTTCGCGCTGGTGGTCATCGTGCTGCTGTTCACCGACGTCGTCTTCGCCGTCGACTCCGTACCCGCGGTCTACGGCATCACCGGTGACCCGTACCTGGTGTTCGCGACCAACGCCTTCGCGCTGCTGGGGCTGCGGGCGCTGTACTTCCTGCTCGAGGGGGCGCTGTCCAAGCTGGTGCACCTGTCCTACGGGCTGTCCTTCATCCTGGCCTTCATCGGCGTCAAGCTGCTGCTGCACTGGGCCCACAACATCTGGCCCGGCGTGCCGGAGATCCCGACCCTGGCCAGCCTCTTCGTCATCATCGGCGCGCTCGCCGTGGTCACGGTCACGTCGCTGATGTCGAACAAGCGGGCTCGTGTCGCGGAGGAGGACCTGCCGCCGGAGCCGATCCGCGAGGCCACCGACGCCGAGCAGGAGCGCTGAGGGGCGCCGACCCCGTCCACGCAGGAGCCCCCCGCGACCTCACGGTCCGGGGGGCTCCTCCGTGCCGGCGTCGTGCCGACGAGAGCGGGGTCTCAGCCGTTGGCGGCGTTGAACGCCTCGATGACCTCGGCCTTGATCCGGCCGCGCTCGGAGACCTCGTGACCGTTCGCACGGGCCCACTCGCGGATGGTGGCGTTGTCGGAACCGACCGAGGAACGCTTGGTCACGGCCCGGTTGCCCTTACGACGGGCGCCACCGACACGGCGGCCGTGGCCGACCCACTCGGCGAGCGAGTCGCGGAGCCGGGCCGCGTTGTCGGCGGTCAGGTCTATCTCGTAGGTGATCCCGTCGAGACCGAATGTGACGGTCTCGTCGGCGGGGGTGCCGTCGAGGTCGTCGACGAGCACCACGTTGACCTGCTGAGCCATTTAGCTGTTCTCCACTTCGCGGATTTGTCACCGGCGGCGACGAATTCTCGAGAATCCGGCCGGCGAACCGGCCGGGGTGGCCTGTGCCACCGTCGCCGAGAAACGATGATTGCACCATCGGTGATCACGGGGCAAGGCGACAGAATGCAACACGTCGTGTCACGTCAAGAATTCGACGCGAATGCAGCAACGCCTTTCTCGGGTCGACGGCCCTCAGGGCTGCGAGCTCTCCGCGCTCTCGTCGTCCGTGGAGGCCCGGCCGGTGCGCCGTTCGGCGGCGGCCGCGGCGGCGGCCGCGTCCTCCTCGGCCTCGATCCGCGCCCGGTCCTCGCGCTCGCCGGCGTCGGCCCGGACTATCGCGAGGATGGCGATCCCGAACAGCAGCGTCACCCCGATGGTGGGCAGCAGCCCCAGGACGACGTCCTGCAGCACACCGAGGTCCACGGCCGCCTCAGCCCTCGGGCCGCAGCAGCGGGAACAGGATGGTCTCGCGGATCCCGACGCCGGTCAGCAGCATGACGAGGCGGTCCACGCCGAGCCCGATGCCCCCGGTGGGCGGCATGCCGTGCTCCAGGGCCCGCAGGAAGTCCTCGTCCAGCTGCATCGCCTCGGGATCGCCGCCGGCGGCCAGCAGGGACTGCTGGAGCAGGCGCTCGCGCTGCAGCACCGGGTCGGCCAGCTCGGAGTCCGCCGGGGACAGCTCGGCCCCGGCGACGATCAGGTCCCAGGCCTCCGCGAGGCGGGGGTCGTCGCGGTGCGGGCGGGCCAGCGGACGCACCTCGGCCGGGTAGTCCCGGACGAAGGTGGGCTGCAGCAGGGTGTGCTCGACCAGCTTCTCGAACAGCTCGAGGACGACCTCGCCCGCGCCCCACCCCGGACGCAGCTCTACCCCGGTGCGCTCCGCGTGGCGGCGCAGCACGGCGACGTCGGTGTCGACGTCGACGTGCTCGCCCAGGGCCCCGGACACCGCGTCGTGGACCGTCACGGTCCGCCAGTCGCCGCTCAGGTCGACCTCGCCGCCGTGCCCGTCCGGCACCACGGTGCGCCCCGCGGCGGTCGCGGCGTCCAGGACGAGCTCCCGGACCAGCTCGGCCATCGTGTCGTAGGAGCCGTAGGCCTGGTAGGCCTCCAGCATCGTGAACTCGGGGCTGTGGGTGGAGTCGATGCCCTCGTTGCGGAACGTGCGGCCGATCTCGTAGACCTTCTCCAGCCCGCCGACTATGCACCGCTTGAGGTACAGCTCGGTGGCGATCCGCAGGCTCATCTCGACGTCGAGCGCGTTGAGATGGGTGCGGAACGGGCGGGCCGTCGCCCCGCCGTGCACCAGCTGCAGCACGGGCGTCTCGACCTCGAGGTAGCCGAGGCGGTGGAACGTCTCGCGCAGCGAGCGCAGCACCGTGGCCTTGGTCCGGACGACGTCTCGGGCCTCGGGACGCACGACGAGGTCGACGTAGCGACGCCGGGCACGGGTGTCCTCAGCCAGCTGGGCCCCGTCGTAGTGGTTGGGCAGCGGGCGCAGCGCCTTCGACGCCAGCTGCCACGTGCTCGCCATCACCGACAGCTCACCGCGACGGCTGCTGACCACGCGCCCGGTGACGGAGACCTGGTCGCCCAGGTCGACGTCGTGCTTCCAGTCGTCCAGCTGCTCCTGGCCGACCTCGGCCAGGCTGAGCATGACCTGGAGCCGCACGTCGCCCTCCTGCAGGGTCGCGAAGGCCAGCTTGCCGGTGCCGCGGGCGAACATCACCCGGCCGGTGACCGAGACCACGTCCTGGGTCTCCTCGCCGTCGGCGAGCGCCTGGTAGGCCGGGTCGTCGACCACCTGGACCAGCGAGTGGGTGCGCGGCACGGCCACCGGGTGGACCTCACCGCCGGCGGCGAGGATCCGCTCGCGCTTGGCGGCCCGCACCGCCATCTGCTCGTCCATCTGACCGTCGGGTCGTTCTCCCTCGGGGGCGGCCCCGGTGGGCTGCACCGGGTCGACGGGGCCGGCCAGGTCGGGCGCGGCGGCGGGGGCCGTGGTGTCGCTCACCCGTTCAGGATAGGGAACCCGCCGCGACGTCCGGACCGGGCACCTGGACCGGTCGGGGACCCCGCAGCATGGGTGGATGACGACAGACCCGGGCCGGCGGCACGAGACCGACCCCGAACCCGACCGCCCGACCGCCCACCGGGCCGGGGCCGGGGCCGGGGCCGAGGAGCAGGCCCGTTCCTTCGGGAGCGCGGCCGCCGAGTACGACCGGGTCCGGCCCGGGTACCCGGCCGCCGTCGTGCGCTGGGCCCTGGGGGAGCAGCGCCGCCGGGTCCTGGACCTGGGGGCCGGGACGGGCAAGCTGACGCGGCTGCTGCTGGAGCTGGGCCACGAGGTGGTGGCCGTCGAGCCCGACCCGCTGATGCGCGAGCGGCTGGTCACGGGGTCGCCCGACGCGGTGGCGCTGGACGGCAGGGGCGAGGCCCTGCCGCTGCCGGACGCCACGGTCGACGCCGTGCTGGTGGCCCAGGCCTGGCACTGGATGGACCACGAGCGCACGGCGGTCGAGGTCGCCCGGGTGCTGCGCCCCGCCGGGGCCCTGGTGCTGCTGTGGAACGTGCGCGTCGCCCACCACCCGGTGACGGAGGCGATCACCGCCTCCGTGGTGGCCCACGCACCCGACCTGGCGGCGCGCGCGGGCGCCGACACCTACGCCGCCCGCCTGGACGTGTCGGTCCCCGACCCGAGGTTCACCGCGGACGGTGCGGCGAGCTTCGACAGCTCGCTGCGGTACCAGGTCGCGGACCTGGTCAGCCTGGTCGCCACCTGGTCCTACGTCGCCCTGTCGCCCGCCCGGGACACCATCCTGACCGAGGTCGGGCGCTCGGCGGAGGACCTGGCCGCCCCCGACGGCACCGTCGAGCTCGCCCAGGCCGTCCACGCCTACCGCTTCGCCCGGGTCTGAGCGGCGCCCGGGACGCGCGACGCGCGGGCTCGGGGTGCGGTGGGCAGTGACGCGGGTCACGATGTGAGGCAGACTGCCGGGCAGGCCCGCACCGGGACAGACCGGGCGGTCCGACATCTGGACGACCACAACCGGACGACGACGACCGGACGACGGAGGTGAGCCACGTGCAGGGATCGGTACCCGCGCCGCGCGAGGACTCCTGCGACGTCGTGGTGCAGCGGGTGGGCACCCAGGTCGTGGTCCGGCTCTACGGCGTGCTGGACGACCGGGCCGCGCCGCGGCTGGCCCGGGCGATGCACGACGTCGAGACCATGGTGCTCAGCCGGGTGGTCGTCGACCTGGACGAGGTGGACGCCATCGAGGGTGCCGGGCTGGACTTCATCGTCGGGCTGCACCGGCGCTGGAAGGTCCGCCTGCTGAACACCCCCAACCAGCTGCGCGGCCGGATCCCGCGGATGGCCTCGGCCCGCCAGATCGACTGACCGGGCGGGACCGCGGCGCGGCCTCGGCCGGAACCGCTCAGCCCACCCAGTCCAGGCCGACGTCCAGCTGGGGCGAGGAGTGCGTCAGCGCCCCGACCGAGACGAAGTCGACGCCGGTGGCCACGACCTCGGGCGCGTGCTGCAGCGTCAGACCCCCCGTGGCCTCCAGCTCGACCCGCCCGTCGGGGCCGTCGAGCTCGGCGACCAGGGCCCGGACGGCCCGCACGGTGGCCTCGAGCCCGGTCGTCGACATGTTGTCGCACATCAGGAACCGCCCACCGGCCCGCACGACGGCCAGCGCGACGTCGGTCGACTCGACCTCGACCTCGACGACCACGTCGGGGGACGCGCTGCGGACGGCCCGGTAGGCGGCGACCACGGACCCGGCGGCGGCCGCGTGGTTGTCCTTGACCATCGCCACGTCGAACAGGCCCATGCGCTTGTTGGTCCCGCCCCCGCAGCGGACGGCGTACTTCTCCCACGCGCGCAGGCCGGGGGTGGTCTTGCGGGTGTCGAGGACACCGACCCCGGTGCCCGCCAGCACGTCGACCCAGCGGCGGGTGGCCGTCGCGATGCCGCAGGCGCGACCCACCAGGTTGAGACCGCTGCGCTCGGCGACGAGCAGCGTCCGGGTCGACCCGGACAGCCGGGCGAGCACGTCACCTCCTCGGACCGGGTCGCCGTCCGCGGCGAGCAGCTCCACCACCGGTACCTCCTGCCCGAGCCGGCGGGCGGCATCGGCCAGCAGCGGGGCCCACACCACCTGGCCGGCGAGGACGCCGGCCTCCCGCGCCCGCACCTCGACCACGGCGCTCGCGGCGTCGTCGACGGTGGCCGACGTCGTGACGTCGGCACCGGGGTCACCGCCCAGGTCCTCGTCCAGCGCGGTGCGGACGAGGCGCTCGACCTCGTCCGGGCTCGGCCCCACCGGTGCGTTCACGCGCCCTCCAGCCGTGCGTCGGTGCTCGTCCCGCGGGCCGCATGCTCGGTCAGGACCAGCCGGCCGTCCACGTCGGCGCGGACCACCACGTGCCGGCGCCAGGCCGGGTCCTCGGCCGGGAAGTCTCGCCTGACGTGCCCGCCCCGGGACTCCTCGCGCAGCAGCGCCGCCTCGGTGAGCGCGACCGCCAGGGTGTGCAGGTTCGCGGCCTCCCACTCCGGCCGGTCCACCCGCGCGCTGACGCCCTCGTGGTGGTGGGCGTCGGTGACCACCCCGGCCAGGGCCCGACCCGCGGCCTGCAGCCCGGCGGCGTCGCGCAGCACGCCCGGTCCCGAGGACGCCGCGCGCTGCACCCGGGAGCGGGCCGTCGCCGGGACCAGGCCCGCGGGGCCGCTACGCTCCACCGCCGCCCCGGGCGACAGCTCGCCCGCGCCCAGCCGCGCCGCGATGTCGTCGGCCAGCCGGGCGGCGTAGACCAGCCCCTCCAGCAGGGAGTTGCTGGCCAACCGGTTGGCGCCGTGGACGCCGGTGCACGCGGTCTCGCCCACCGCGTAGAGCCCGTCCACGGCGGAGCGGCCCGCCAGGTCGGTCCGGACCCCACCGGAGTGGTAGTGCTGGGCCGGGGCGACGGGCACCGGGTCGGCCGCGAGGTCGAAGCCGTGCTCGGCCAGGCGCCGCACGATGCTCGGGAAGCGGCCGGCGAGGAACTGCGCGCCCAGGTGCCGGGCGTCGAGCAGGACGTGGTCGGAGCCGGTGAGCCGCATCCGGTCGACGATGCCGCGCGCCACGACGTCGCGGGGGGCCAGCTCGCCGCGCGGGTCCAGGTCCGGCATGAACCGGTGCCCGCCCTCGTCCAGCAGCACCGCCCCCTCGCCGCGCAGCGCCTCGGAGATGAGGGGCTGCTGGCCGCGGGCCCCGCCGCCCAGCCACAGCACCGTGGGGTGGAACTGGACGAACTCCAGGTCGGCGAGCTCCGCCCCGGCGCGCAGGGCCAGGGCGACGCCGTCCGCCGTCGCCTCGGGCGGGTTGGTGGTGGACCGGTAGACCTGCCCGATGCCGCCGCTGGCCAGCACGACCGCTCGGGCCGGCAGGCGCTGCGTGCCGTCCGGGCCGGCCACAAGGACCCCGCAGGCCGCACCGTGGGCGTCGGTCAGCACGTCGACGGCGAAGGTGTGCTCGAGCACCCGGACCCGCTCGTCCGCGGTCACGCCCTCCAGGGCCGCCGTGAGCGCACGGGAGATCTCCTCCCCCGTGGCGTCCCCGCCGGCGTGGGCGATCCGGTCGGCACCGTGCCCACCCTCCCGGGTCAGGGCGATCTCGCCGGCCTGGTCCAGGTCGAAGCGGGCCCCCAGGCTGACCAGGCCACGCAGCCGTCGGGGCCCGTCGTCGACCAGGACGCGGACCGCCGCCGGGTCGCACAGCCCGCCCCCGGCCGCCATGGTGTCCGCGAAGTGGGCGTCCGGGGAGTCGGTCGGCGCCATCGCCGCGGCTATCCCGCCCTGCGCCCACCGGGTGGACCCGCTGGCCACGACGGTCTTGGTCACCAGGGTGACCGCCAGGCCGTGGTCGGACAGCCCCAGGGCGGCGGTCAGCCCGGCGATGCCGGAGCCGACCACCACCACGTCGGTGCCGGGGGCCGTGGTCGCGGCGCCCGTCACCAGCCGACGGGGGACGGTCCTCACGCGCCGGGCCCGCTCAGGTGCACGTCGACGTTGTCGATGAGCCGGGTGCGACCCACCCTGGCCGCCAGCAGCAGGACCGCGGGCCCGGTGTGCCCCACCGGGACCTCGCGCAGGTCGACCGGGTCCACCAGGACGCAGTAGTCGACCTCGACGCCGGGACGGTCGAGCTCGGCCGCGGCGGCGGAGACCACCTCCCGCCGGCCCGCCCCGGCGGCCGCGGCGGAGACCGCGGCCTCGCCGGCGCGGGGCAGGGCGGACGCCCGGTCCCGGTCCTCGCCCTGCAGGTAGGCGTTGCGGCTGGACCGGGCCAACCCGTCGGCCTCGCGCACCGTGTCCCCCGGCACCACCCGCACCGGCAGGGCGAGGTCGCGGACCATCCGCTGCACGAGCACCAGCTGCTGCCGGTCCTTGCGGCCGAACACGGCGACGTCGGGGCGCACCAGGTTGAGCAGAAGCAGCACCACGGTCAGCACGCCGTCGAAGTGACCCGGCCGGCTGCCGCCCTCCCACCGCGCGGCGACGTCGCCGGCCCGGACGCGCACCTGCGGCTCGCCGTCCGGGTAGACCTCGCCCGGGGTGGGGGCGAAGACCAGGTCGACGCCCTCCTCCGCGCAGACGGCCAGGTCGCGGTCCAGGGTCCGGGGGTAGGCGTCCAGGTCCTCACCGGGACCGAACTGCAGGGGGTTCACGAAGACCGTCACCACCACGTGGTCCGCCTGCTGCGCGGCCAGCCGGATCAGCGAGCGGTGACCCTCGTGCAGCGCGCCCATGGTCGGCACCACCGCCACCCGCCCGACCATCGACGCCCGGGCCACCGCCAGGGCGGCGCGGTCGCGCACCAGCAGCGGTCCCGCGGCGCGCGCCGGGTCCGTCAGGTCACGCACAGCGGCAGCACCCATCCTCAGAACGCTACCTGCGTCGACCGTCGGTCCCCTCACCAGGCCCCTCCAGCCCCTCGCCCTCGAGCGCGGCCTCGACCCGGGCGGCGTCGGCGGGGGCCAGCCGACGCTGGTGCCGGGCCCGGGCGAGCGTCGCCCGGGACAGGGCCAGGTAGGTGCCCGTGACGGCCTCGTCGGGCCCGCGGTCGGCGTCACCGGCCCGCAGCGCCCGCAGGTGGGCGGTGACCGTCCCGGAGTCCCCCCGCGCGACCGGGCCGGTGAGGGCGCCGTCGCCGAGCCGGACCGCGTTGTCGACCGCCGCCTGCACCAGCGGGCCGAGCAGCTGGGCGGAGGCCTCGACCCCCGCGTCGTGCAGCACCTGCCGCGCCTGCGACAGCACGGTGACGACATGGTTAGACGCGTGCGCCAGGGCCGCGTGGTAGGCGGTCCGGGCGTGCTCGGGCACCACGACGGGCTCGGCGCCCATCTCGATGACCAGGGCCTGGGCGACGGGCAGCACCACGGTCGGCGCGGTCACGGCCATGGTCGAGCCCGGCAGCCGGGCCAGGTCCAGGCTGGTGCCGGTGAACGTCATGGCGGGGTGCACGGCCAGGCCGATGGCGCCCGCCGCCGCCGCCGGGGCCAGCACCGACGTGCCGTAGCGGCCGGAGGTGTGCACCAGCAGCTGACCGACCTGCCAGGCGCCGGTCGCGGCGAGCCCGGCCACCAGGTCGGGCAGGGCGTCGTCCGGCACGGCGAGCAGCACCAGCTCCGCCCGCCGCACCACCTCGGGCACCTCCAGGCGCGGCACCCCCGGCAGCAGCGTGTCGATCCGCTCCCGGCTGGCGGCGCTGACGCCCGAGGCGCCGACGACGGCGTGACCCGTTGCCCGCAGCGCGGAGGCCAGGACCGCCCCCACGCGACCGGCTCCCACGACCCCCACGCCGAGCCGTCCGTCGGCGGGGACGGGGACCGGTGCCTGCTCTACCACGTCGGCGCACCCTACGCCGTGCCAGCATGTCGCCCATGATCACGACCCTGCGGGTGCTGCCGGTGCTCCTCGGCGTCGCCCTCCTCGCCGGCTGCGCTGACGGCGAGCCGACCGTCACCCCCTCCACCGTCACGGTCACGGCGTCGCCGGAGGTGACCTCGGCCCCCACGGAACCCACCGACGGCGGCACGGACGCCGGCGCGGCCAGCAGCACGGTCCCCACGGCGTCCGCCGAGCCGTCCGGCGACCCGGCGGCGCTGCCCCGGCAGGACCGCGGTCACGACGTGGGCTACCTGGGCGAGGCGACCGTGACCCCGGACGGCACCGTGCTGACGTTCGACCGGCTCACCGTCGCCGGCGTCGACGACGACGTGCTGGCCACGGAGGGGACCCCGGTACGGATCGACGACGGCGAGGCGTTCAGCAACCAGACCGAGCGCTACTACGAGGTCGGGGTGTCACCGGAGGCCCGGTTCTTCGTCACCACGTGCAGCGCCGGGGAGTCCGGTCCGGCCATCGCCAGCGACCGGGTCGACCTGGACGCGTTCCTGGGCGACCCCGCCGTGGCGGGCAGCGCGGTCACCTTCGTCTACGAGGACGGGCTCCTGGTCCGCGCCGAGACCAACCCCAGCTGCTGAGGCGGGCCGCTGCATCCACCGCTCGGGCCCGGACGCGGCCCGGGCCGCGCGGGCGCGGGCGCCCTGCTCGCGCAGGAGCCGGGCCCCCTCGACCTCGCTCAGGTGCGGCACGACCGGGTCGACGGGACCGGGCGTGGAGTGCAGCCGGAAGGTGACGACGCCGAGGCGTCGCTGCAGCGGGCCCTGGAGCAGCCCGAGGCTCTGGGTGCGCTCGTGGGGGACGACGACCAGGCTGCGGTTGAGCAACCCGGTGCGGGCCAGCAGCACCCGGTCGGTTACCGCGTAGCCGATCCGGCGCCAGGCGAGCAGGTCCAGCCACCGAGCCCGGCGGTCGACGGTCACGAACCCGCCGGCCTCACCCGTGCCGGACAGCGCGTGGTCCAGCACCGCCGGGTCCACGGCCGGCCGGGGGCCGTCGGGCCCGGACGTACCCGCGACCACCAGGGCGAGCAGGTCACGGACGTCCTGCCGGGTCCCGACGGGCAGCAGGACGGCGCTGGAGGTCTGCTGGGTCTCGGACGCGGCGTAGCCGGCGATGTTGACCTTGACGTGCCACCAGTCGAACCGGCGCCAGAGCCAGGACTGGCTGACCAGCACGGCCTGCACCCGCCCCGGCGGCACGGTGGCCGAGCGGGTCTCCGTCAGACCGGCCCGCACCCGCAGCCCGTCGGGCGACTCGGCGAGCCGGAAGTTGAAGGACTTGGCGAACTGGTTGGCGACCGTGAAGACGATGACGACGACCGCGCCGGGGCCGATGCCGGCCATCGGGGCCAGGACCAGGGTCAGCGGGACGCCGGGCAGCAGCGCGGCGACCCCCAGACCGGTGAGCAGGACCACGGCCCCGATCGTCAGGGCGATCACCGTGCCGGTCAGCGCGGTGCCCGCCACCAGGCGCCCGGGCGGGACGACGACGACCTCGCGCTCCGGCGCCTCCGGGGCCTCGTCGGTCTCGTACTCCACCCCTGCGGCCGCGGCCAGCAGGGCGTTGCGCAGCTGCTGCGCCTCGGACTCCTTGAGGTAGCGGAGCCGGACCTGCGAGTCCGCCCCGCCGGCGACCTCGATGCGGAGCTCGGCCAGCCCGAACAGCCGCCCGATCAGGGGCTGCACCACGTCGATGGCCTGCAGCCGGTCGAGCCGGGCCTGACGCTGGGTGCGGCTGAGCACGCCGGTGTGCAGGTGCACGGCGTCGTCGTCGACGGAGAACCGGGCGAAGAACCAACCGACCACGTTGCCGAGGACGACGACGACGGCGATGGCGAGCACCCCGCCGAGCTGGACCCCCAGGCCACCGAGGAACCCGATGTCCGGCCCGAAGTCCTCGCCCGGCATGACGCCCTCCACGACGATGGCGAGTCCGACGAGCAGGGCCGCCCAGCCGCGGACCAGCGGCGACACCGGGTGCAGGCGCCGCATCGGGACGCGCGGGGGTCGCACCGGCGTCGCGGGTGCGGTGGTCTCCTCGGTCACAGCCCCGCCAGGCGGGCCTGGCCCGCGGCGGTCAGCCGGTCGCGCAGCAGGGCGGCGGCGTCCGCGGTCAGGCCGGGGACGGTGGCGTCGGTGGCGGCGCTGGCGGTGTGGAGCCGGACGGTGGCCAGGCCCAGCGCGCGGTCCACGGGACCGGCCGTGACGTCGACGTACTGCATCCGCCCGTAGGGCACCACGGTGAGGGACCGGAACAGGATGCCGCGACGGACGATCAGGTCCTCCTCGCGCTCCGCGTAGCCCAGCGCCCTGACCTGGCGCGGCACCACGACGGCGGAGAAACCGGCGATCAGCACGGCCGGGGCGGCGATGAGCAGGAACCAGGCGCTGTCGAGCACCAGCCAGAGGACGACGGCCACGGCGATGCCCACCAGCGCGAAGATGCCGGCGCCGGCCAGCCTGACCCAGATCAGGCGGGGGCTGACCCGCTTGAAGCGGACGCCCTCGGGGTCGAAGGGCTCCTCGACGTGCTCCGGCTGGTCGTCCATGCCCCCGATCCTCCCGCACGGGGGCGACGCCCGTGACCGGCAGGGCCGGACGGGCCCGTCACCCCGTCCGGGCGCGCGTTCAGGCGACGTCGCGGACCGAGGCCCGGGGGTCGGCCGGTGTCGCGGCGGCCCGCCCCGCGGCACGTCCGGCGGCCGCGACCGTGGCGGCCGCCTGGGTCGCCGGGTCCAGCGCGGGGGCGGCCGCATGACGACCGCTGCGCGCCGGGGCGTCCAGCACGGCGTGCTCGTCCGCCATGTCGGCCTCGACGAAGGCGTCGAAGACGCGCATGTCCACGCTCGCGAAGCTGCGCTGACCGTCGACGCGCGGCGCCGAGCGTGTCGCGGACGGGTCGGTCAGGCCCTCCTCGAGGCGGCTCAGGGCCACCTCGGCCCGACGGGCGCCCAGCGCGGCCGCGTCGGCCCGGGCCAGCGCGGCGTTGGCGGCCTGACGCGCCTCGTCCCGGGCGGCGACGGCGGCCGCGGTCGCGGAGCGAGCCCGAGCGGCCTGCTCCCGGACCCCGGCCAGGGTCGCGCGGGAGGTGGCGAGCTCGACGCGGGCCGCGCGCAGCTGGGTGCGGGCCAGCCGGGTCGCGGCGGCCTGGTCGTGCGCCTGGTCGGCCAGGGTCTCGACCCGGTCGCCCATCCGGCTCAGCTGCTCGTCGGACACGGCCACCCGACCGGCGAGGCGGTGCCGGTGGCGGGTCTCCTCGACCAGGGCCGTCCGGGTCCGCACGAGCGCGGTGCCGAGCACCGCGGGGGGCAGGACCGACGAGGCCACCATCAGGGCCGTGCCCGCCCCGGGGTCCAACGAGGAGCCCACCAGGACGCCAGCCAGGCCTCCGGTGGCGAGCAGCAGCGTCGACGCCGGGCTCACCCCGGAGAGACCGCGCCAGCGCAGGGTGGGGCGGCGTCGGCGGGGGGCGAGGGCGACCTGCCACCACGGACGACGCGTCAGAGCGCGATGCCTACCGGACACGACGAGCAGGCTAGGCGCGGCGGCACCACGACGAGGGCCCGCCACGCCGGGCACGGACCGTCGAGGTCCGTACCCGGGCCGTGACGGGCCCTCCGCGTGCGGTGCCGCGGGTCAGCCGCCGATCAGACCGGCCTCGGTGAGGTAGTCGGTCGCGACGTCGGCCGGCAGCTCGCGGTCGGCGTCGACCCGGCGGTTGAGCTCGGCCAGGTCCTCGGTGGTGAGCACCGGGGCCAGGGCGTTGAGCGTCTCGACCAGGGTGGCGTCCTCGGCCGAGGCGGCGTTGAGGACGGGGACCAGGTTGTCGGCCAGCTGCAGGGCCTGGTCGTCCTCGAGCAGGACGAGGCCGTCGGCCTCCAGCGTGGCGTCGGTGGTGCCGACCAGGGCCATGTCGGCCTGGCCCTGGACCACGGCGGCCTTGGCCTGGGGGCTGCCGAAGCCGAGCGGGAGGACCTCGCTGATCGCGAAGCCGTAGGTGTCCTGCAGGCCCGGCTGGCAGAACGGCCGGGTGCCGCACTCCTCCGTGGCGGCCAGCACGATGTCGGGCTGGAACGCGGCGAAGTCCGACAGCGTGGTGATGTCGTTCTCGGTCGCGACCGTCTCGAGGATGGCGTAGCCGTTCTGGCTGGCCGCCTCGGCCGGCTCGGCGACCACCAGGCCCAGCTCGGTGGCCAGCGGCTCCATGGCCGCGACGGTCTCGGCGGCGTCGCTGGTGGCGACCAGCTCGGCCTCGGCGCCGTTGACCTCGCGGTTGAGGAACTCGGCCATCGTGGCGGCGTACTCCGGCACCACGTCGATGTCGCCGTCGATCAGGGCCTGGCCGTAGATCTCGCGGGAGTCCGAGGCGATGATCTCGACCTCGTAGCCGGCGTCGGTGAGGAGCGCGCCGTACATCTCCTCCATGATCTGCATCTCGGTGAAGTTGGCGCCGCCCACCACGATCGCGCCCTCGGGGGCGTCCGCCGCGGCGTCGGCGGGGTCGGAGGCGGTGTCGCCCGCGGCGTCGCCGCCGGGTGCGGCCGGGTCCTCGGCGAGGGGGTCGCCGGAGCCGCAGGCCGCGAGGGCGAGCGAGGCGACCAGGGCGGCGGGCAGGAGCGCGCGGCGGAGGATAGATGTCGTCATGAGGTATCGCCTTCTGTGTCCCGGGGACTGTCGTCCCCGCGTGTCTGGCCGTGCATGTCGAGGGTCCGGGCGCTCGGGCGCGGACCGGTCCGTGCCGCGTCTGCGGTCACGTCCGCCGGATGGCTACGACTGTCTAACTCCCGGGACCGACGGTCGCATCCCGGCGACGGTCACGATCCGGTGACGGTCGCCGGCCGCGTCCTCTGGCCCAGGACCTCAGCGCAGCGCGGCGGGGACCTGGACCTCGTCCTCGACGACCTGGCGGCTGCTCCTCGCCGGGGTGACGCGGCGCTGGAGCAGCTGGAAGGCCACCTCGACCAGGACGGCGAACAGGGCCACCAGGACGGCGCCCCCGATCAGCTGGGGCGTGTCCTGGTTGCCGAGGCCGGCGGTGATGAACCGGCCGAGACCCGGGCCCGCGATGATCGCAGCGATGGTGGCGGTCGCGATCACCTGGGCCGTGGCGATCCGCAGCCCGGCGACCACGAGCGGGACCGCGAGCGGGAGCTCGACGCGGAACAGCACCTGCGCCGGGGTGAGACCCATGCCGCGGGCCGCCTCCACGAGGTCCTGGTCCACCGCGCGCATGCCGGCGTAGGCGTTGGTGAGGATCGGGGGGACGGCGAACAGCACCAGGGCGACGACGGTGCACGTGACGACGTTGCCGAGCCCGAACGGCTCCGGCGACAGGACGAGGATGACCAGGACGGCCAGCGTCGGGACCGCCCGGCCCAGGTTGGCCACGGTCGACGCCAGCGCGCCCCCTCGACCGACGTGGCCAAGCACCAGCGCCACCGGCAGCGCGAGCGCGGCCGCGATGAGCACGCTCAGCCCCGACACCCAGACGTGCTCCCACAACCTGGTCGGGATGCCGGAGCCGCCCTGCCAGTTCGCGGGGTCGGTGAGCCAGCCCAGCGCCGCGAGCAGGATGGAGTCGTTCATGCCGTCCTCCCCCGCACCCACGGGGTCAGCCGTCTCTCTGCGAGCAGCAGGAGCCCGTCGAGGACCAGGGCGACGAGGACGACCATGACGGTCGCCGTGAGGACCTCGGCGTTGAACCGGCTGTTGAGCCCCACGATGATCCGGTTGCCGAGGCCGCCGAAGCCGAACAGGCCCCCGACCGTCACGAGCGCGACGGTGGAGACCGTCGCGATCCGGACGCCGGCCAGGATCGCCGGGAGGGCCAGAGGGAGCTCGACGCTCCACAACGCGCGCCGCGGGCTGAGGCCCATCCCGATCGCCGCGTCCATGGTGTCGTCCGGGACGCCCTGCAGCCCGACCACGATGTTCCGCAGCAGGATCCCGAGGCTGTAGATGGCCAGACCGACCACGACCACGCCGGGGCCGAAGCTGAGGCCCAGCGCCAGCAGCAGCGGGAACATGGCCAGCGACGGGATCGTGTAGAGCACGGTCGCCACCCCCGAGGCCACGGTCTCGACCGCGGTGGAGCGACTCGCCAGCACGCCCACCGGCAGGGCGATCAGAAGGCCGAGCACGACGGCCCCGAAGGTCAGCAGGAGGTGCTGCCCGAGCGCGTCCACGAGGATGTCCCACCGAGTGGTGACGTACTCCGGGCAGATCCACGCGTTGCGCTGCAGGCAGGACTCGGCGACGCTCATCGGGTGGACCAGCACCGTGACGACGCTACCGGCACGACCTCGACCGCGCCCGCGCACGACGGCGAGCCCATGATCCGGCTCGCCGAGGTGCGCAAGCAGTACGCCGACGGCACCGTCGCGGTGGACGCCCTCGACCTCGAGGTGCGCCGCGGCGAGCTCGTGGCCCTGGTCGGTCCGTCCGGCTGCGGCAAGTCGACGATCCTGCGGATGGTCAACCGGCTGATAGAGCCCAGCGGCGGGTCGATCGAGGTCGACGGCGCCGACGTCACCCACGCCGACGGGCCCAGGATGCGCCGGGGCATCGGTTACGTCATCCAGTCCGGCGGGCTGTTCCCCCACCGCTCGGTCCGGGACAACGTCGCCACGGTCCCCCGGCTGCTGGGCTGGGACAAGGCACGCACCCGGGCCCGCACCGACGAGCTTCTGGGCCTGGTGGGCCTGGACGCCGAGGTGCACGGGCCGCGCTACCCGCACGAGCTGTCGGGCGGTCAGCGCCAGCGCGTCGGCGTGGCCCGCGCCCTGGCGGTCGACCCACCCGTGCTGCTGATGGACGAGCCGTTCGGCGCCGTCGACCCGCAGGTGCGCGACCGGCTGCAGCTGGAGTTCCGACGACTGCAGCAGCGCCTGGGCACCACGGTGCTGCTGGTCACGCACGACATCGACGAGGCCGTCCGGATCGCCGACCGGATCGCAGTGCTCAGCGTGGGCGGCGTGCTCGAGCAGTACGACACCCCCGCCGTCGTGCTGGGGGCGCCCGCGACGGACTTCGTGGCGTCCTTCGTGGGCAGCGACCGCGGCCTGCGCCGTCTGGCGGTGACCCCGATCCAGACCGAGGACCTGGTGCACCCGCCGACGCTGCAGGTCAGCGACACCACCGACCACGCGCTGCAGGTGCTGGCCAGCCACGACCTGGACTTCGCGATCGTGCTCGACGGCGACGACCTGCGGGGCTGGGTGTCGCAGACGACCCTCCAGCGCGGCCAGACCGTGGGCGAGGTCCGGCGCCGCTTCGACGACACCGTCGACGTCCGCGACAGCCTCAAGACCGGGTTCAGCGAGATCGTCGCGCACGACGCCGGCTGGCTGCCGGTGCTGGACGACGACCGCTACGTCGGGGTGCTCACCCCGGAGTCGGTGCACGCCGCGCTGCGGCGGCTGCTCCCGGACCGGGTCGACGGCGACATGCCGTCGGTCAGGGCCGTCGCGGGCTGAGGCGCCCGCCCTGCCACCGGGGGCTCGACCACCCCACGCCGGGCGGCGGCGTGGGCCACCCACGCGGCACCGGCCACGATCAGCACGTCCCCCACGCTGAACACGTTGGCCAGCGGCCACGACGCCGGCACGGCCAGCACGTCCCCCAGCCAGGCCAGGTTCGCGTCCTGGGACGAGGCGGAGTTGACGAACCCGGTCTCCCCCTCGATGCCCGCGACCCGCAGCGCCTCGGGCGAGGCCGGCATGGTGCCGCCGTTGGCCATGATGGCCAGGCCGTTGCCGAGCGCACCCAGCCCCAGCAGCCACAGCCCCGCGACCCGCAGGTTGGCCGCGATGAACACCGACGCCAGCCCGTAGGAGGCGACGTGCACCGCGGGGGAGGCCGGTCCCGGCACCCAGGAGGTCTGCAGCAGCACGAGCTGGACGGCCAGCACCGCCGGCAGCAGCCAGGACCAGCGCCAGGTGGTGGCGGCCAGCCCGCGGAACGAGCCCCCCGTCAGGGGCACGGTCAGCACGGCCAGCAGGACGAGCACGGTGATCAGCACGGCATCGCTCCGAGTGCGTCGGTGGTCAGGGGGGCGGCGGGGCGGTCGTCGGTCGACCGGGTGCCGGCGGACGAGGCGTCCGCCCCGAGCAGCTCGCCGATCGGGGTGGGGGCGAGCCGCAGCGCGGGGCGTCGCTCGTCGGAGCCGAGGGCCCACGCCGGCACGACGGCACCCTCCCGGGCCTGCTCGTCGAGCAGCGCGACGGCGCCCGCGGCGGGCACCGGACGGGACAGGTGGTAGCCCTGGAGCCGGTCGCAGCCCATCGCGGTGAGGGTGGCGGCCGCCCAGCCGGTCTCGACCCCCTCGGCCACGACCTCCAGGCCCAGGTTGTCGGCCAGGTCGATGATGGTCCGCAGCAGCATGTCGTTGGTGGTGCCGTCGGACAGGTCGGCGATGAACCCCTGGTCGATCTTCAGCTCGTCGACGTCGATCTGCTTGAGCCGCACCAACGAGGAGTAGCCGGTGCCGAAGTCGTCGATCGACAGCACGACGCCCAGGGCGCGCAGCGAGGCGAGCACCACGTCGGCCCGGCGGGCGTCGACCATGAGGCTGCTCTCCGTCACCTCGACCACCAGCGCGGCCGCCGGCACCCGGTGGGCCAGCAGGCGGGCGGCGATCCGGTCGCCGAGCGCCTCGTCGGACAGCTGCCGGGCGGACACGTTCACCCCGACCGTCACCTCGTGGCCCTCCGCCCGCCACGCGGCCAGGTCGCCGAGGGCCTGGTCCAGCACCAGGTCGAACACCCGGTCGATGAAGCCGGCGTTCTCGGCCAGCTGGACCAGGACGTCGGCCCCGACGTGGGCGTGCACGGGGTCGTCCCAGCGCACCAGGGCCTCGAAGGACACGATCCGCCCGGTGCGGCAGTCACCCTGCGGCTGGTAGGCCACCGTCAGCCGGCCGGCGTCGACCGCCTCGCTCAGGTTGGCCAGCAGCGTGAGCCGCTCGGTCTCGGCGTCGTCGTCCCTGGGCTCGTAGACGGCGTACCGCGCCCGCTCGGTCTTGGCCTCGTAGAGGGCGATGTCGGCGTGCTTGAGCAGCTCGACCACCTCGTCGGGGTCCGCCGCCACCGCCACGCCGACCGACCCTCGGACCGCCAGCCGGGTGCTGCCCACCTCGACGGGGCGCGCGAAGGCCTCCAGCAGGCGGGCGGCCACGGCCTCGGCCTCGGCGCGGGCGGTGACGGGGTCGGGCATCTGCACGACGACGGCGAACTCGTCCCCGCCCAGGCGGGCCACGTGGGCGTCGTCCGGGGCCACGGCGGTGAGCCGGGCCGAGACCTCGACCAGCAGACGGTCGCCGACGTCGTGGCCCAGGCTGTCGTTGACGTCCTTGAAGTGGTCGAGGTCGACGATGAGCATGCCCAGCGTCGGGCGGGTCGGGTCGGTGCGGGCGCGCGTCAGGTGCAGCTGCAGGCTGGTGCGGTTGCCGAGACCCGTGAGGGGGTCCCGGAGCGCCTGCTGCTCCGACAGGGCCGTCATCTGGGCGCTGCGCCGGACGGCGATGATCGGCAGCAGCACCAGCGGGAGCATGGGGGGCGCGTCGACGACGACGAGCGCGGCCACCGGGGCCATCCCGACCAGGACGGCACTGGTCTCCAGGGTGAACCGCAGGTCGTCCCCGAGGGCCTGGACCAGACGGATCCCGGTCGCGAGGGCGACGACCACGGCGACGAGGGTGTGGTTGACCGTGGCGAAGACGAGTCCCGCCAGGACGGCCGGGAGCAGGTCCCCGCCGTCGGCGGGCCGGAAGTCGGCCATCAGCGGGACACCGCTGGTCACGGCGAAGACCGCGCGGGCGGCGAGGATCGACAGGGCGTACTGGCCCAGGTTGAAGGCCATCTGGACCGGTCGGCGCCCGCCCCTCAGGTCGTCGAGGAACACCGCCACGAGGCGCGCCAGCAGCACCAGCGACAGCGGGCCGAGCACGATGAGCGCCACGGCGAAGGTGGTGGAGATCGTCACGTTGGACGTCGTGGCGTCGCCCCGCGACACCGGGATGGGGAACAGCTCGCCCAGCACCAGGCAGCCCATCAGGACCAGCAGCGGGGCGGGCTCGTCGGCCAGCTGGGCGAGCGGCGGGTCGAGCCACCAGACGACCACGGTGGCCACGACGCCCAGGACGCCCACCGCCCAGGCGTAGGACGGCAGCGCGGCCGGTGGGGCAGGGAGCAGCCGGGCGAGCGCCCGCAGCACCGACAGGTGCCGGGGGCGCTCGTCCGACCGGCTCCCGGGGTGGCTCATGTCCACTTGTACCCGGGGACGAGGAGCTCGCGGTCGTCCCTGGTCGCTCTCGTGCCGGGCGGCGGCCCGGGCTCGGGGGCGCTCACGTCACCACCACTTGACGCCGGCGCCGACGACCGAGGCCAGCGTGACGACGGTGGCGGCGGAGACGGCGCCGCGGACGATGGTGGTCTTCAGGCTCTGCTTCATGGTCTGCTCCTGTCTGTCGGCCCGAGTTGGCCGGGAGTAGTTGAGCGTTGACGCAGTGTCACCGTCCAGGCGATCCGCGGCGACCGACCCGAACGGCGCAACCGCCCCTGACCTGCGGGTTCTTCTGTTCTGGTTACCGTTGGTCACGGCAAGGGCGGCGTGATGCCCGGGTTGTCCGTCGACGTCCGAGTGACGGACCGACCACTGCCCGTGACCACTGCGATGACATCACCGACGGCACCCACCGTGACGTCCTGGACCAGGGGCCCCGCGAGGCGCCCGTCCGCTCGCGGAGCGACCACGGCCGGGCCATGCTGCCGATGGGCGGCCGGAGACCACCGGCCGCCGACCTGACCCAGGAGGACCCATGGCACTCGACGACGAGATGACGACCAGCACCGGTGACGGCGGGGCCGACGGCGGCGCCGACAGCGGTGCTCACGGCCCCGCGGACGGCGGCGCCGGCAGCACCCCCGGCGGGCACGACGGTGGGGCTGACGGTGGGGCTGACGGTGGGGCTGATGGCGGGGCTGACGG
>JBBSQH010000067.1:0-24017 GCA_038258055.1 Actinomycetales bacterium | reverse complement strand
GGGTGGTGGGGCCGCCGTCGGCCCAGTGGACGATGTGGTGGGCGTCGCAGTGCGCGGGCGGGGCGCCGCAGCCGGGGATGATGCAGCCGCGGTCCCGCGCGGCCAGCGCGCGGCGCAGGTGGACGTCGGCCAGGCGGGCGGTGCGGCCCAGGTCCAGCCGGTGCGAGCCCAGCAGGTGCCCGTCACGGTCCCAGACCACGCGCTGCAGGACCGCGTCGCACGCGATCCGGCGGACGGCGTGGGGGTCGAGGCGGGTCCCAGTCTCCGTCCAGGCCGGCCCGAAGAACGCCGGACCTGTCGACGCCGGGTCCGTGGGCGCAGGGTCTGTGCCCGCAGGGTCCGTGCCAGCCGGACCTGTGCGAGTCGCGTTCCTTCGGGTGGGGTGCCCGGGAGGAGGGGTGAGCCGGGTGATCTGCTCGGTGGTGGCGTGCACCACGATGCGGGGCTTCTCGCCTCGGACCGGGCCGGTGACGCCGAGGGCGGTGTCGGCGACCTGGACCAGGGCGTCCGCGCGGCGTTCCCGGGCCTGCCGGTCATCACGGATGCCGTCCAGGGTCGGTCGTGGACCCCCCAGGGCGTCGACCGCGGTCCGCAGCGTGGCCCCGGCGGTCGGGTCGAGGGCGAAGCGGCCCAGGAGCATGCCGGTGGAGTCGGTGGTCCAGTCCAGGAACCGGCGCTCGTGGGAGCAAGGGTCGAAGCGGTCCGCGACCTCCGGGGCCAGGTCGGCCAGCAGGACCGCCCCGTCCTGCCTCAAGGCCGCCGCGTGCCGGGTCGGCGCCAGCCCCGCGAAGTAGTCCGCGATCCTGACGCGGTCGGCGTCCTCGGTGCGCAGGTGGACCGGGATCCGGTCCAGGCACGACACCGCGACGTCCACGTGCTCCCGCGTGATGTCACCGACCGCGAGCTGCGGCTCCATCTCCCGCAACGACCCCGACGGGCCCAACGCCCGCGCCGCAGCCACGTCCGACCGGGACTTGCCCGGCGTCAACGGCGCACTGGTCCGCAGAAACGACTCCGTCGAGGACCCGATCCCCGACCGCACGCCACGCGGACCATCAGCAGCACCCGCCCCGCCACCAGCAGCACCAGCCAGCACCGAGGACCCGGCACGACGCCGATCGACCTCGGCGACCGCGCGCAGGTACGCCGCGTCCAACCCCGACCGCAACCGCACCAACGTCCCCGTAACCTGCAGCAGGTCCACCTCACCCACCCGCCAGGCACGATCCACCGCCAGGTACTCGTGCAACGCCGCGACCTGAGCCGCGAGAGACGCCACCCGCTCGGCCACCGACGGCTCACCGCCCGGCGTCGACCCACCCGGCGTCGACCCGCCGGTCGTCGACCCGCCCGTGCTCACCGAGGCGGTCGACGAACCGGCGTCCGGCCCACCCAGGCACGGCACACCGAACAGCGACTCATCCGTCACCTGCTCGCCGGCCACCCCCGAGGACATGACACGAACATACGTTCGACCCCGGACACAACACCAGGCCCCTTCGACGGGGCTGTGGACGACCGATCGGACCGGCCCTCAGGCGCGCGAGTCGACCCCGCGCCGCAGCAACCCGTAGGCGAGCCCGTCGACCAACGCCTCCCAGGACGCCTCCACGATGTTGGGCCCTACCCCGACCGTGGTCCACGTCGACCCGTCGTCCGCGGTCTCCAGCAGCACCCGGGTCACGGCGTCGGTGCCGTGCGAGGCGTCGAGGATCCGCACCCGGAAGTCGATCAGCTCGAGCTCGTCCAGCTCCGGGTACGTGGGGGTCAGGGCCAGCCGCAGCGCCGCGTCGAGCGCGTTGACGGGCCCGTTGCCCTCCCCCGTCGCGACGGTGCGCGACCCGCCCGTCACCAGCCGCACGGTCGCCTCCGAGGTCGCGCCGCCGTGACCGGCCCCGGGCCGCATCTCGGCGATCACTCGCCAGGAGTCGACGTGGAAGTAGTCGGGGACGCCCTGCTCCAGGCCCAGCCCGCCCGCGACCCGACGGACCAGCAGCTCGAACGACGCGTCGGCGGCCTCGAAGGTGTACCCCTCCGCCTCGCGCGCCTTGACGGCGTCGGTGACGGCACCCAGAAGCACCGGCTCCGAGAGGTCCAGACCGAGCTCGCGACCCTTGAGCTCGATGCTCGCCCGGCCCGCCATCTCGCTGACCAGCATGCGCATGTCGTTGCCGACCTCGGTCGGGTCGACGTGCTGGTAGAGGTCGGGGTCGACGCGGATGGCGCTGGCGTGCAGGCCCGCCTTGTGGGTGAACGCGCTGGCCCCGACGTAGGGCTGGCGGCTGTAGGGCGGCACGTTGGTGATCTCGCTGACGGCGTGGGCCACCCGGCTGGCCTCGCGCAGCCCGCCCGGCGGCAGGACGGGGTGGTCGAGCTTGAGCTCCAGGTTGGCCACCACCGTCACGAGGTCGGCGTTGCCCGTCCGCTCGCCGTAGCCGTTGAGCGTGCCCTGCACCTGCAGCGCGCCCGCGTCGACCGCAGCCAGGGTGTTGGCAACGGCGCAGCCGGTGTCGTTGTGGCAGTGGATGCCCAGCCGGGCCCGGGTGACGTCGTGGACGTCGGCCACCACGTCGGCGACGGCCCGCGGCAGGTGGCCGCCGTTGGTGTCGCACAGGGCCACGGTCGAGGCGCCCGCGGCGAGCGCCGTCTGCAGCACCTCCAGCGCGTAGGCGCGGTCCAGGACGTACCCGTCGAAGAAGTGCTCGGCGTCCAGGACGACCTCACGGCCCTCCCCCACCAGGAAGGACACGGTGTCCCGGACCATCTCGAGGTTCTCGGCCGTCGTGGTCCGCAGCGCCTTCTCGACGTGGCCGGTGTGGCTCTTGGCCACCAACGTGACGACGGGCGCCCGGGAGTCCAGCAGCGCCCGCACCTGCGGGTCCGAGTGGGCCTGACCGCCGGCCCGGCGGGTGGCGCCGAACGCGGCCAGGCGGGCGTGGCGCAGCGACAGCTCCTCGGCCGCCCGCGCGAAGAACTCCGTGTCCTTGGGGATGGCGCCGGGCCAGCCGCCCTCGATGACGCCGACACCCAGGTCGTCCAGGTGACGGGCGATCGCCAGCTTGTCGACGACCGACAGCGACAGCCCCTCCTGCTGGGCGCCGTCGCGCAGGGTCGTGTCGTAGACCTCGAGGCTCGGCCGGTCCGCCGTCATGCGAGCTGCCGCAGCCAGCCGTGGGTGTCGGGGGTGCGCCCGTACTGGATGTCGAGCAGGGCCTGGCGCACGGCCATGGTGGTCGTACCGGCCTCGGTGCCCATGACGACCTCGCCGCCGTCCCAGGCCAGGCGCCCCAGGGGCGTGACGACCGCGGCCGTGCCGCAGGCGAACACCTCGGTGATCTCACCGGAGGCGACGCCGTCGCGCCACTCGTCCACCGACACCTTGCGCTCCTCGACCGCCAGACCCAGCTCGGCGCCGATCGTGAGGATGGACGAGCGGGTGACGCCCTCGAGGATGGTGCCGGTGAGCTCTGGGGTGACCAGGGTGCCGTCGGCGTGGACGAAGTACAGGTTCATCCCGCCCAGCTCCTCGACCCAGCGGTGCTCGGCGGCGTCGACGAAGCAGACCTGGTCGCAGCCGTGGGCGATGGCCTCCTGCTGCGCGGCCAGGCTGGCGGCGTAGTTTCCCCCGCACTTGGCCGCCCCGGTGCCGCCGACGGCGGCGCGGGAGTACTCGGTCGTCAGCCAGATCGACACCGGCGAGATACCGCCGGAGAAGTACGCCCCGGCGGGCGAGGCGATGACGCAGTAGGTGACCTCCTGCGCCGGCCGCACGCCCAGGAACGACTCCGACGCAAACATGAACGGCCGCAGGTACAGGCTCGTCTCACCACCGGTCGGCACCCAGTCCACGTCGGCGCGGACCAGGGCCTCGACCGAGGCGATGAAGGCCTCCTCGGGCAGCGGCGGCAGCGCCAGACGGCGGGCCGAGCGGGCGAACCGGGCGGCGTTGGCCTCGGGCCGGAACGACCACACGGTGCCGTCGTCGTGACGGTAGGCCTTCATGCCCTCGAAGATCTCCTGCGCGTAGTGCAGGACGGCCGAGGCCGGCGACAGCGTGATCGGCCCGAAGGCGCGGACCCGGGCGTCGTGCCAGCCGCCGTCGGGGGTCCACGTCGCGGTGACCATGTGGTCGGTGAAGTGCTTGCCGAAGCCGGGGGCCGACAGGATCATCGCCCGGTCGTCGTCGGAGCGACGGGCGACCTCGGCGTCCAGCACGAAGTCCACCGTTGATGTCGTCTGCGTCATCTGCGCCTCCCAGCACTCGCCCCGGGCCCGGGGTCCCGACGGTCGTCCAGAGCCTAGGGGACCCGGCTCAGCCGTCGAGGCGGGCCATGACCTCCGCGGTCACGTCCTGCGTACCGGGTCGGGGGGCCGCCGGGTCGCGGTCGGCGAGCGCCCCGACGACCGCCGTCTGGACCCGGGCCGCGGCGGCGTCCAGGCCGACGTGCTCCAGCAGCAGGGCGACCGACAGGAACGTGGCGGTGGGGTCGGCGACCCCCTGCCCGGCGATGTCCGGGGCCGAGCCGTGGACGGGCTCGAACATGCTCGGCGCGGTCCGGTCGGGGTTGACGTTGCCGCTGGCGGCCAGGCCGATGCCCCCGGTCACCGCGGCGGCCAGGTCGGTGATGATGTCGCCGAACAGGTTGTCGGTGACGACGACGTCGAAGCGCTGCGGGTCGGTGACCATGAAGATGGTCGCGGCGTCGACGTGCAGGTAGTCGACGGTCACGTCGGGGAACTCGGCGTTGACCGCGTCCACCGTGCGCCGCCACAGGTGCCCGGCGTTGACCAGGACGTTGTGCTTGTGGACCAGGGTCAGCTTCTTCCTGGGCCGCGCGGAGGCCCGGGCGAACGCGTCCCGGACGACCCGCTCGACGCCGAACGCGGTGTTGATGCTGACCTCGGTGGCGATCTCGTGCGGCGTGCCGACGCGCAGGGCGCCGCCGTTGCCGACGTACGGGCCCTCGGTGCCCTCGCGGACCACGACGAAGTCGACCGGGCCGCGGTCCAGGACGGCCGCCGACAGCGGGCTGGTGGCCCCGGGCAGCAGGACCGACGGGCGCAGGTTGACGTAGTGGTCCAGCTCGAAGCGCAGGCGCAGCAGCAGACCGCGCTCCAGCACCCCGGAGGGCACACCGGGGTCGCCGACCGCGCCCAACAGCACGACGTCGTGGCGGCGGATCGCGGCCAGGTCGTCGTCGGTCAGCGTCTCGCCGGTGCGGTGCCAGCGGGCCGCGCCCAGGTCGTAGTCCGTGGTCCGGACGTCGACCCCGCCGGTCGACACCGCCGCGCGCAGGACCTCCAGCCCGGCCCCGACGACCTCGGGCCCGATGCCGTCCCCGGCGACCACCGCGAGGTCGAGGTGGGTGGGGGCCTGCACGGACGGCTGCGTCTGGAGGTCGGGCATGGCGCGAGGGTAGACGCGCCCGAGCGAGCGCCGACGCGCCGTCCGCGACCTGGTCGACGGGCTCCGGAGGGCTGGGACGGCGCGCTCAGAGCAGCCGCACGCCCGTCAGGTCCGCCAGCCGCTCCAGCAGCGCGTCCTGGTTGGCCACGTCTGTCGCCTCGGGGTTGGGCTCGAGCTCCACGAACCGCTTCAGGTACCGGCCCGTGACCGCGGCACCGTCCTCGTCGGACGTCGCCAGCCACACCTGGGTGGCGGCCCCGTCGCCGACGTCGTCCGTGGCCGACGGCCCGCCCATCCGGGTCCGGATCCAGCCGGGGTCCACGCACGTGCTGCGGACGTCCGGCCACGACCGGGCGACGGCCAGGGCGATGACGACGTCGTGCAGCTTGGAGTCGGAGTAGGCCTGCATGCCGTCGAAGGCCCGCTGCTCCCACTGCAGGTCGTCCAGGTGGAGCCGACCCCGTTCCTGCAGCCCGGAGGTGAGGTAGACGAGCCGGTCGGGACGGGGCAGCAGCGCGGTCAGCAGGTAGGGGCCGACCGTGTTGACCTGGAAGATCCGCTCCATCCCGTCCTCGGTGAGCGTCCGACCGGCCACGTCGCCGCCCACGCCTGCGTTGTAGACGACGGCGTCGAAGCGGCCCAGGTCCGCGGCCGCGGACGCGAGCCCCCGGGTCTGCTCCAGCGAGGCAAGGTCGCCGACCAGCACCTCGCGCAGCCCTGGCAGCGCCTCCCGCACGTCGGTGGCCCGGGCGTCGCTGCGGGCGTGGGCGACCACGTCGTGGCCGGCGGCCAGCAGCTGGCGGGCGGTCTCCCGACCGATGCCGTCGGTGGATCCGGTGACGAGGACGAGGCTCACGGGCGCTCCTGGGCTGGACGAGGGACGGGAGCGACCACCTCACCGCAGCCGGAGCCGGAGCCGCACCGCACGCCGGGGACGGGGGCGCCGAGCAGCGCCGCACGGGTCAGGGGCGGCCGACACCCTTGCGCCAGGCGCTGAACGACTGCGCCGGTCCCCCGCCGGGGCGGACCAGCCAGCGCCAGGGGTGGACCTGCACCGGCTCCACCTCACGCGCCCGTCGGGCGAAGCCGGGCACGGGGGCGTGGGTCACCGCTACGGACCGGCCGGACAGGGCCTCACCCACGGCGCCCAGGTGCACCTCGACCTCACGCCGGGTCGCCAGCGAGGCGATGGTCTCGGCCAGGAACACCAGCCGCTTGCCGGACAGCCGGAGCCGGGCCAGCAACGGCTCGTCGAACACCGCGACCACGGGCAGGTCGGGGTGGGCCTCCAGGGCCGGGTCGGCGTCACCCAGGGACTCGAACGTCAGCCAGACCGCCTCGGGCTCCTCGACGCCCTCCACCGACGTGGGTCCGGCCAGCGCGGTCGTCGCCCCGGCACGCAGCCCCGGTGGCTCGACGTCCACCCGCGTCCCGCCCGCGTCGGCCGGCCAGTCCTCGATCGGGCAGGCCCGGACCAGCGGGCACCGCTCGCACAGGCCCGGCGCCCGCTTGCGCACCTGCCAGCGGCTGAACCCGTACGGCTTGCCCGTCCCGGTCCCGACGGTCCACTGCCACCCCAGCCGGTTGGCGGCCCGCGAGCCGTCGAGCAGGTGCCGGAAGAACTCGTCCTCGCCCTCGCGCCAGTCCCACCCGGCGCGCACGGTCCACTGCGAGGCGAGCCACATCCGGGTCTGGTTGACCAGCCAGCCGTCGCCCCGCAGCTCGTCGGTGACGGTGCGGACGCAGAGCATCTGCTCCGGCCACGGCTCGTCACGCCACGGCCCCGCGGCGGGTGGGTCGTACCGGAGCGGGCCGCGCATCCCGACGCCGGTGCGGGCGTAGACGTGGCGGGCGTACTCCTGCCACATCAGCTCGTCGCGGTACTTGGTCCGGTCCCGGCTCGGCGCGTCGGCGACGTGGCGCCACAGGGTCGGCAGGTCGACCAGGCCGTGACGCACGTACGGGCTCATCCGCGAGGCACCGCGGGCCCCCTCGGGCAGGACCTGGTTGCGGCGCGACGCGTAACCGGTGACGTCGAGCGAGGCCAGGGCCACGTCGGCCGCGTCCTGCCCACCGCGGAACGCGCCGCTGGCCCGCACCCCGTCGGCCCCCTCGAGGCTCAGGTGCCCCAGGTGCTCGGCCACCCATGCGACCGCCGCGGACGGGTCCTCCGCCACGTCGAGCCCGGGCGTGGGCAACCGCGTGAGGACCCGGCGCCCGGGCGAGGACGGCGCTGCGGGATCGCTCACCACCGAAGCGTCTCCCGGGCCGGGCCGCTTCGCGACCGCAGCCCCGCCGCGGCTGTGCCGCGACCCCGTCGTGGGTACGCCCCCTACGCTGCCGCGGTGACCTCGTCCGGTGAGCCACGTCCCGCGCCGACCGGCGGCGGCACGGCGGTCACCGGGCGTCGAGGCACGGGGCTGCTGCACTGGTGGCGCACCCACGTCCTCCTGGTGGACGCCATCTGGGCCTGCGGGCTGCTGCTGGTGTCAGCCCTGCTGGCCGTGGCCGGGGGCACCCCGGGCAGTGCGTTGCAGGTTCAGCTCGCGCTCACCGTGGCCCTGAGCGTGCCCCTGGTCTGGCGGCGTCGGGCGCCTGAGCTGGTGACCGGGATCGTCGCCGCGATCCAGTTCGCGCAGCTGCTCGCGGGCCTGCCGGACGTTCTCATGGCCAACTTCTTCGCCACGGTGTCGGTGATGTTCACGGTCACCGCCTACGGCCGCAACCGGGCGTGGCCGGCGTACCTGGGCCTGGCCCTGCTCGGCTGCGCGCTGCTGGGCCTCGTGGTGCAACCCGGCTTCGCGGTGACGGCGGCGACCTCCGTCGTCGGCGCCACGCTGGCCGGCTACCTGCGACGGATCGTCCGGGTGCGAGACGAGGTCGCGGTCGAGCGGGCCCGACGGCTCGAGGTCGAGCGGGACTCCGCCGCCACGGTCGCCGCGGAGCAGGAGCGCCGGCGGATCGCCCGTGACCTCCACGACGTCATCGCCCACTCCCTGACGGTCATCGTCGCCCAGGCCGACGGCGGGCGGTACGCGGCCCGCACCGACCCCGACGCCGCCCAGCGCTCGTTGGAGACCGTGGCGGCCACGGCCCGGGTCGCCCTGGCGGACCTGCGCGCCGCGCTGGGGGCGCTGCGGGCGCCGGGGCACGCCGACACCGCCCCGCTGCCCGGGGCGGACGACGTGCCCGCCCTGGTCGCCTCCGTGCGCGACAGCGGTCACCCCGTGATCCTCACCGTGACCGGTGAGACGGGGACGGTCCCGCCCGCCGCCGGGCTCACCGCCTACCGGGTGGTGCAGGAGTCGCTCACCAACGTGCTCAAGCACGCCGGACCTCAGGTCCGGACCACGGTCGAGGTGCACCACGGGCCGACGGCCGTCAGGGTGGCGGTCGGCGACGACGGGATCGGCTCGGCGTCGAGGACGGGCGACGGCGGCGGGTCCGGGACGGGGCTGGCGGGCATGCGGGAGCGGGTGGAGGCGACGGGTGGGCGGTTCCACGCCGGTCCCCGCGCGGGCGGCGGGTGGCTCGTCGTCGCCGACGTCCCCCTGTCCCCCGGGGGCCTCCGATGAGCGCCGGGCCGCCGTCCGGGGTCATCACGGTCGCCCTCGTCGACGACCAGCCGCTGGTGCGCGCGGGCTTCCGGATGCTCGTGGACTCCCAGCCCGACCTGCGGGTCCTCCTCGAGGCCGGTGACGGCCGGCAGGCGGTCGACGCGCTGGCGCGCACCCACGTCGACGTCGTCCTCATGGACATCCGGATGCCCGTCCTGGACGGGGTGGCCGCCACCCGTGAGCTGCTGCAGGCCGACCCCGCCACGCGGGTGCTGGTGCTGACCACGTTCGACCTGGACGACTACGTCCTGGCCGCCGTCGCGGCCGGAGCGAGCGGGTTCCTGCTCAAGGACGCCCAGCCCGAGGAGCTGCTGGCGGCCATCCGCACCGTGCACTCCGGCGAGGCCGTGGTCGCGGCCAGCGCGACCCGCCGGCTGCTCGCCCACGTGGCCCCGCTGCTGCGCGGTGACGCCGGCGGAGGGGCCCGCTCGTCCGACGGCCCGCCCGACGACGTGATCAGGGACGGCGACGGCGACGGACCCCGCGGCAGCGCGGCCGAGCTGGACGGGCTGACCGTCCGCGAGCGCGAGGTGCTCGAGCTGATGGCCCGGGGGTTGTCCAACACCGAGATCGCCCAGCGGCTCGTGCTGGGCCAGTCGACGGTCAAGACCCACGTGGGCCGGGTGCTGGACAAGACCGGCAGCCGCGACCGGGTCCAGGCGGTCGTGCTGGCCTACCGGACGGGCCTGGTCCACCCCGAGGACGACCCCGACGGCCCCTGAGGCGTCCCCGCGAGGCCGGGGTCGTCCCGTGGGTGGACCCCAGGGCGGCCGGGAGCCTGACGGGCCCGAGAGGTCCGCCCGTGGGCCGACGCGGGCCGACCACGCCCGTCCCTAGCGTCGCCGGCATGCAGACGACCGGGCGCACCGCGCGCCCCACCCAGCAGGCCCAGCAAGCGCCGACCAGCACCGGCACGAGCACCGGCACCGGCACCGGCACCGGCACCGGCACCGCTCTCCCCACCACCGGCACCGCAGGTGAAGCGGTCGCCGTCTCGGCCCACGCCCTCACCCGCGCCTACGGCGAGGGAGACGCCCGGGTCCACGCCCTGCGCGGGGTCGACCTGGACATCCCGCGCGGGACGTTCACGGCCGTCATGGGCCCGTCCGGGTCCGGCAAGTCGACCCTGGTGCACTGCCTCGCCGCGCTGGACCGGCCCACGTCCGGTGAGGTGGTCCTGGACGGCGTGGCCCTGTCCGGGCTGGGTGACGACGGGCTGAGCCGGCTGCGCGGGGCGCGAGTCGGCTTCGTGTTCCAGTCCTTCAACCTGGTGCCGGTCCTCACCGCCGCCGAGAACATCCGGCTGCCCCTGGTGCTGAGCGGCCGCCCGGCCGACGAGGACTGGTTCGGCGAGGTGGTCGACCGCCTCGGTCTGACGGACCGGCTGCACCACCGCCCGCACGAGCTGTCGGGCGGGCAGCAGCAGCGCGTCGCCGTGGCGCGCGCCCTGCTGTCGCGCCCGGCCGTGGTGTTCGCCGACGAGCCGACCGGCAACCTGGACACCACGACGGGTCACGAGGTGCTCGACGTGCTGCGGGCATCGGTCCGGTCCAGCGGGCAGACCGTGGTCATGGTCACGCACGACCCGGTGGCCGCGTCCTGGGCCGACCGCGTCGTCGTCCTGTCCGACGGCCGGATCGCCGGGATGCTCGACGGGCACCCCGACGCCGCCGCCGTCACCGATGCCCTGGCGCGGGTCCGTGCGGGCGGTGCGGCATGAGGCACCTGGCGCTGGCGCGGTTGCGCCGCACGCCGGGCCGCTACGTGGCCCTGGCCCTGGCGGTCACGATCGCGGTGGGCTTCGCCGCCCTGGTGCAGCTGGTCGGGGCGGGCCTCGCCCAGGTGGTCCGCGGCGCCGACGTCGCCTCCGTGGCCGGGGCCGACGTCGCGGTGCGAGCCGTCTGGCAGCAGGCCGAGGTCGACCCCACCGACCTCGACGCGGCCGCCGCCGCGGCCGCCGCGGACGACGCGGTCGTCGCCACGGTGGCCGGGCTGGACGGCGTGGCCGCGGTCCACCGCGCCGGCAACGGCGTCGCCGACGCCGAGATCCCCCGCAAGGGCGAGCGCACGGTGGACGTGGCCTCGGTGCCGCCCGAGGGCGGCCTGCGCTGGGCTGAGCTGCGGGAAGGCCGTTGGCCCACCCGGCCGGGCGAGGTCACCGCGACCGGTGACGTCCGGCTGGGCGACGAGGTGGCGCTGATGCCGAGCGTGGTCGAGGGCGAGGAGCCCACCCGGATCCCGCTGACCGTGGTCGGCGTCGCCGACGTGGGCCTGGCCTCCGACTTCCCGTTCGACGGGCTGTTCCTGGTCCCCGAGCAGGCGGTCCCGCTGGGCGCCGGGCAGCTCGAGCTGCTGGTTGACGCCGAGCCCGGCGTCAACCCCGCGACGCTGCTGTCCTCGCTGGAGGCCGCCGTGGGCCCCGGCTCCGCGACCCCTCTCGGCGAGGTCCTGCCCGCCGACGACGTCCGGGCCGAACGGGCCGAGTCGTCCGAGAACGTGGTCCTGGTGCTGCGGACCGGGCTGGGGGCCTTCGCCGCTCTCGCGGTCGCCGTGGCGGTGGTGGTCGTGAACAACACCTTCTCGGTCCTGCTGGCCCAGCGGGTGAGGGAGCAGGCGCTGCTGCGCTGCATCGGCGCCACCCGTCGGGACCTCTGGCGGGCCGGGACCACGGAGGCGGTTCTGCTCGGCCGGGTGGCCGGGGCCGCGGGTCTGCTCCTCGGCTGGGCGCTGGCCGCCCTGGCCGCCCTGGCGGTCACCCGCTGGCTGCCGGTCGCCGTCGACGTGCCGGTGCCCGGACCGCTCGAGCTCGGCGGGGCCCTGGCCCTCGGGGTGGTCGCCACCCTGGTGGGCTCGGTGGCCGCGATGCTCCGCGCCGGACGGGTCTCCCCCCTGGCGGCGCTCCGTCCCGTCGAGGCCGTCCCGGAGACCGCTCGGGCCTCGGTGCTGCGGGTCGTCCTGGGCGGTCTGATGGTGCTGGGCGGCGGGGCCGGGACGGTCCTGGGAGCCCTGGAGGGGCAGGTGGTGCTCGCCCTGCCGGCCGCGGTCCTCGCCTTCGTCGGGGTCCTCGTCCTGGGCCGGGTGCTGCTGCCCGTCGTCGCCGCCGCCCTGGGTCGGGGCGTGCGGGTCGTGGGCGGTCCGGCCGGGACCCTGGCCGCCGCGTCGGTGGGGCGCAACCCCCGCCGTACCGCCGCTACGGCCGGCGCGGTCGTCATCGGGGTGACCCTGGCCGTGACCGCGGCCGTCGGGGCGACCTCGCTGCGGGCCTCGGCCACGGCCGAGCTGGCCGCGTTCACCCCGGTCGACACCACGGTCGGGACGCCGTCGCTGGACGACGCGGGGACCTCGGCGCTGGCCGGCACGCTGCGGGGCACCGATGGGGTCGGCACCGCGCAGGCCGGGGTCCAGGTGGGGGTGGAGCTGGCCCCGACGCGCGAACCGGGTGACGAGCTGACGTGGGTCACGACCGCGCTGGCGGGAGAGGTGTCGCAGGTCCTGCCCAGCGCCGACGTACCCCCCGACGCCGGCACGGTCGTGCTGTCGGGCGACCTCGCCGAGGTGCTCGAGGTGGGCACGGGCGACGTCGTGTCGGTGGCCCCGGACCTCTCCCTGGCCCCCGACGACGGTACGCCGGCTCCTGCGGCACGGTCGCTCGTCGTCGTGGTCGACGCCGACAGCCTCGCCGACGTCCAGCTGGCCCCTGCGACCGCCGTGGCGCTGGGTGGCACGCCCGCGGTCTTCGTGTCGCTGGCCGAGGGGTTGGACCGCGAGCAGGTGCAGCTGGGTGTCGACGCCGTGACCGCGGCGGCCCTGGACGCGGACCCCCAGGCCCAGGTCGACTCCCCCGTGCTGCAGCTGGGGGCGTTGCAGCAGACCTTCGACGTCCTGCTCGCGGTGGTGGGCGGCATGCTGACGGTCACGGTGATCATCGCCCTGGTCGGGGTGACCAACACGTTGTCCCTGTCGCTCACCGAACGGCGGCAGGAGAACGCCCTGCTCCGCGCCCTCGGGCTCAGCCGGTCCCGGTTGCGGGCCATGGTCGCCTGGGAGGCTCTGGTCCTGGGCGCGGTGGGCGCCGTGGTGGGCGTGGTGCTCGGCATCGCGTTCGGCGTCGCGGGCACCTACTCGGTGCTGGGGACCGGCAGCACCGTGGTCGACGTGCCCTGGCTGCTGCTGCTGGGTCTGGCGTTCGTGGTGGCCTCGGTCGCCGTGGGGGCCTCGCTGTGGCCGGCGAACCGCGCGTCGCGGGTCGCCCCGGCGAGCGCGTTGGGCGCCGCGGCCTGAAACTCGGTACGGGGCGGTACGGGTACGACGGAGCTCAGCGGGTCCGACGCAGCCGTATCGCCCCCTTCGCCGTGCTCGGGTCCACCACGCGGCCGCCCTGGGTGATCTCGACCTGCCCCTCGGCCACCAACCGGCGCGCCGCCATCCGGGCCGGTTCCATCAGCGCCCGCCAGGCCGCTTCCTCGGCGTCCGCGCCGGCGACGGCGCGGGCCACCTCGCTGGGGCAGATCGTCGACGTCCGGGCGCGGGCGTCGAGCAGCGCCAGGGTGGTCCGCTCCAGCTCGGTGTCGACGTCGGTCAGGCCGCGGCGGCGGCATCCCTGCGAGCAGTAGCGGACCTGGTCCCAGTCCCGCGCCCAGCGGGCCCGCCACTCGATCGTGCGCCCGCAGACGACGCAGACCTTGGGCTCGGGCGGGGTGGGTCGTGTCGGCACCGGACCATGGTGCGTCGTCGGGGCCGTCGCCACACGTCGGGCCGCAGGCTGTCGGTGGGTCCCGGCACGCTGGGCCGATGACCGACACCGCCACTCCCACCGGCCCGCTCGTCCGCCCCCGCATCGACGCGCTGAGCATCATCTGCTCCGACCTGGAACGGTCGGTGGCGTTCTACCGTGCCCTGGGCTGCGACCTCCCGGACCCCGACGAGAGCGGGCACCTGGCCTGCGACCTGGGCGGGATCACCCTCATGCTCGACTCCGAGCAGTCCCTGGCCGCCTTCGCCCCGGGCGAGCCGGTCCCCCAGGCCCCCGGCCGGGTGACCCTGGCCGCGCGGTGCGCCACCCCGGAGGCCGTGGACGAGCTCCACGACCGGCTGGTGACGATGGGCCGGGGCTCGACCATGGCCCCGTTCGACGCGTTCTGGGGCCAGCGGTACGCCGTCGTCACCGACCCGGACGGCAGCTCGGTGGACCTGTACTGCGAGATCCCCGGCGCCGTCGTCGGGCAGGCCCCGTCCTGACGCGCGTCGGCCCGGCCGTCCTCAGGACGACCGGGCCGGGCAGGTGCGGGTGGTGCAGGTGCAGGTCCGCTCAGCGGGCGCTGGTGCCCTCGGTGTAGTCGTCGTCGGAGTCCGACACCCAGGCCATCATCTTGCGGAGCTCGCGGCCGGTGGCCTCGATGGGGTGCGCCTCCTGCTCCTTGCGGAACCGCGTGAACTCGGGCGCGCCGGCGTCCTGGTCGGCGAAGAAGCGGCTGGCGAACGACCCGTCGACGATGTCGGCCAGGACCTCCTTCATCCGGTCCTTGACGGAGTCGTCGATGACGCGCGGGCCGGACACGTAGTCGCCGTACTCGGCCGTGTCGCTGACGCTCCAGCGCTGCTTGGCGATGCCGCCCTCGTACATGAGGTCGACGATGAGCTTGAGCTCGTGCAGGCACTCGAAGTAGGCGACCTCGGGCTGGTAGCCGGCCTCGACGAGGGTCTCGAAGCCCGCCTGGACCAGCCGGCTCGCGCCACCGCACAGCACGGCCTGCTCGCCGAACAGGTCGGTCTCGGTCTCCTCGGCGAACGTGGTCTTGATGCCGCCGGCCCGCAGGCCGCCGATCGCCCGGGCGTAGGACAGCGCCAGGGCCTCGGCCTCGCCGGACGCGTCGGTCTCGACCGCGACCAGCACCGGGACCCCGCGGCCGTCGCTGTACTCGCGGCGGACCAGGTGACCGGGGCCCTTGGGGGCGACCATGCAGACGTCGACGCCCTCGGGCGGCGTGATGTACCCGAACCGGATGTTGAGGCCGTGCGCGAAGAACAGCGCCTTGCCGGGGACCAGGTGGGGCTCGATGGCCTCGGCGTAGACCGTGCGCGCGACCTGGTCCGGGACCAGGACCATGATGACGTCGGCCTCGGCCGCGGCCTCGGCGGGCGTCATGACCTTGAGGCCCTCGGCCTGGGCGCGCTCGCGGCTCTTGGAGCCCTCGGCCAGGCCGACGCGGACGTCGATCCCGGAGTCCCGCAGGTTCAGGGCGTGCGCGTGGCCCTGCGAGCCGTAGCCGATGATCGCGACGACACGGTCGGCGAGCACTCCGGCGTCGGCGTCGGCGTCGGTGTAGATGTGGGCCATGGGATAGCTCTCCTCGTCGGTGGTTCGGGTGGGGATGACTCTGGCAGGTGGTGGGTCAGGCCGTGCGCAGCGAGCGGTCGCTGATGGCCCGTCCGCCGCGACCGAGGGCGACGGTGCCGGACTGGACGAGCTCGCGGATCCCGAAGGGCGCCAGCACCTCCAGCAGCGCGGCGATCTTCTCGGGCCGACCCGTGGCCTGGATGGTGACGGCGTCGGTGGCGACGTCGACGACCGAGGCCCGGAACAGCGTCGCCACCTGGACCACGTCGGGCCGGGTGGTCGTGTCGGCGCGCACCTTGACCAGCAGGACCTCGCGCTGCACCGACGAGTCGGGCTCCAGCTCGACGATCTTCAGCACGTTGACCAGCTTGTTGAGCTGCTTGGTCACCTGCTCCAGCGGCTGGCTCTCGACGTCGACGACGACGGTGATGCGCGAGACGGCGGCGTTCTCGGTCGGCCCGACGGCAAGGCTGGTGATGTTGAACGAGCGCCGCGCGAACAGCGCCGACACCCGGGCCAGGACGCCCGGCTTGTTCTCGACCAGCACGGACAGCGTGTGACGGCTCATCTCGGTCCCCTCACTCCTCGCGGTCCCACGAGGGGGCGATCCCGCGCGCGACCTGGATGTCGTCGTTGCTCACGCCCGCGGCCACCATCGGCCAGACCATCGCGTCACGGTGCACGACGAAGTCCACCACGACCGGTCGGTCGTTGATGGCGAGCGCCTTCTCGATCGTGGCGTCCACGTCGGTCGTGGTGTCGCAGCGCAACCCCGCGCAGCCGTAGGCGTCGGCCAGCTTGACGAAGTCGGGGATCCGGATCTGCTCGTCCCCGTCCTCGCGACCGCCCTTGCGGTGCGAGCCCAGGTCGGTGTTGGAGTAGCGCGAGCCGTAGAACAGGGTCTGCCACTGCCGGACCATGCCGAGCGAGGAGTTGTTGATGACGGCGACCTTGATCGGGATGTTGTTGATCGCGCAGGTCGCGAGCTCCTGGTTGGTCATCTGGAAGCAGCCGTCGCCGTCGACCGCCCACACCGTGGTGCCCGGCATGCCGACCTTGGCGCCCATGGCGGCGGGGACGGCGTAACCCATCGTCCCCAGACCGCCGGAGTTGAGCCAGGTGTTGGGCTTCTCGTAGCGGATGAACTGCGCGGCCCACATCTGGTGCTGGCCGACGCCGGAGGTGAAGATCGCGTCGGGCCCGGACAGCGCGCCGAGGCGCTCGATGACGTACTGCGGGGACAGCGAGCCGTCCTCGGCCTCGTCGTAGCCCAGCGGGTAGCGGGTCCGCAGGTCGTCCAGCTGGGTCCACCAGGCGCTCAGGTCGGCCCGGGTGGCCGGCGGGTGCTCGGCCTCCAGCGCCGCCAGCAGCTCGGTGATGACCTCGCGCGCGTCCCCCACGATCGGCACGTCGGCGTGGCGGTTCTTGCCGATCTCGGCGGGGTCGATGTCGGCGTGGACGACCGTGGCCCCCGGCGCGAAGGAGTCCAGCCGACCGGTGACGCGGTCGTCGAAGCGGGCGCCCAGGGCGACGATCAGGTCGGCCTTCTGCAGGGCGCTCACGGCGGCCACCGTGCCGTGCATCCCGGGCATGCCGAGGTTGTTGGGGTGGGAGTCGGGCAGCGCGCCCCGGGCCATCAGGGTCGTGACGGCGGGCGCGCCCGTCGCGTCCACCAGCCGGGTCAGGACCTCCGACGCCTCGGCGCGGATGACCCCGCCGCCCACGTACAGCACCGGCCGGCTGGCCGCGGCCAGCAGCTGGGCGGCCTCGCGGATCCGCTTGCCGTGCGGGCGGGTGACCGGCCGGTAGCCGGGCAGGTCGACCCGCTCCGGCCAGACGAACGTGGTCTCGGCCTGAAGGGCGTCCTTGGCGATGTCGATGAGCACGGGGCCGGGCCGCCCGGTGGAGGCCAGGTGGAACGCCTCGGCCACCACGCGGGGGATCTCGTCCGGGTCGGTCACCAGGTAGTTGTGCTTCGTCACCGGCATGGTCATGCCCGTGATGTCGGCCTCCTGGAACGCGTCGGTGCCGATCGCGGCGCTGCTCACCTGACCGGTGATGGCGACCATCGGCACGGAGTCCATGTGGGCGTCGGCGATGGCGGTCACCAGGTTGGTCGCGCCGGGACCGGACGTGGCCATGCAGACCCCGACCCGGCCGGTGGCGGCGGCGTAGCCCTCGGCCGCGTGCCCGGCACCCTGCTCGTGACGGACCAGGATGTGACGGACCTTCTCGGAATCCAGCAGCGGGTCGTAGGCGGGCAGGATGCAGCCGCCGGGGATGCCGAAGATGACGTCGACGTCGGCGGCCTCGAGGGAGCGGACGAGCGAGATGGCACCGGTGACGGTCTCGCTCGGCGCCGGGGTGGTCGTGGCCTGGCCCGGGGTGGTGCGCAAGTCGCTCATCTCGCTCCTTCGTCGTTCGTCGGTGCCCCGCTGCCCGGCACCCCGGACACGGAACGACCCCTCACCCGGAGGGCTGAGGGGTCGCGCGTCGCTGGGCCGTGGCTGCAGGCTCGGTCAGGCGACGCGCCTACCGATTACGAGTACCCCGATCGCCCGCGTGGCACCGCGGGAGGGGGAACGGTCCTGAGCCACGCCCCGGACGGTACGCCCCCGGCGGGCCGCTGTCAGGTACGACCCCGGTCCGTCTCACCGTTCGAGACGTCGTCCCGCATCCCGGCCAGCTCGGGGACCCGCCCCGGCCCCGCCCCCCGGGGCACGACGACCCGGTCGGGGACGTCGTCGGCCCGGCTGGGCCCCGCGAGCAGGAACCCCTGAGCGACGCGGCAGCCCAGCTGCAGCAGCAGCTCGACCTGGGCGACGTCCTGGACGCCCTCGGCCACCACGGCCAGCCCGAGGTCACGGCCCAGCGCCACGATCGACCGCAGCACCACCAGGTCGCGGCGGGACACGGCCGCGGCCCGGACGAAGGACCGGTCGACCTTCAGGACGTCGATGGGCAGCCGGTGCAGGTACGCCAGCGAGGAGTACCCCGTCCCGAAGTCGTCGAGCGCCACCCGGACCCCCGTCGCCCGCAGCCGGCTCAGCAGCTCGACGGAGGCGTCCAGGTCGCGCAGGAGCAGGCTCTCGGTGACCTCCAGGGTGAGCCGCTGCGGTGGCAGCCCGTTCACGCCCAGCACGCGCCTGACCCGGCTCACCAGGTCGTCGTCGACCAGCTGCAGCGGGGACAGGTTGACCGAGATGCTGGTGGTGCGGCCGTCGCGGTGCCACCGGGCGGCCTCCTCGACGGCCCGCCCCAGCACCGAGGCCCCGACCTCGACGATGAGCCCGGTCTGCTCCAGCCGCGGGACGAAGTCCACCGGCGACACCCCCGACCCGGGCCAGCGCAGCAGCGCCTCGGCCGCGACGACCCGGCCGTCGGTCAGGTCGACCATGGGCTGGTAGACCAGCTCGAGGTCGTCGTCCTCGACCGCCGCGCGCACCCGGCGGTCGAGCTCGGTGCGGTCGACGGCGGCCTGCAGCATCGTGGGGTGCGACACCACCACCCGCTCGCCGCCGGAGCGCTTGGCCTCGTACATGGCCGGGTCCGCGTCCCGGAGCACGGTGTCCGCGTCGCTGCCCGGTGTCGCGACGGCAAGCCCGATGCTGGCCGCGATCCGGATCCGCCGGGTGCCCACCGCGTAGGGCATGGCCACCTCCTGCAGCACGCGGTCGGCGACCTCACGGACCCGGTCCACGTCGTCGTCGCAGACCATGACCGCGAACTCGTCCCCCGACAGCCGCCCGACCACGTCGTCGTCGCCGACCGCGAACCGCAGCCGCCGCGCGGCCGCCACGAGAAGCCGGTCGCCCACCGCGTGGCCCTCGGTGTCGTTGACGGCCTTGAACTCGTCGAGGTCGATGAACACGACCGCCGTGGGGGCGTCCTCGGCCAGCCGCAGCGTGAGGGTGCGGCCGAACCACCAGCGGTTGGGCAGACCGGTCAGGGAGTCGAGCCGGGCCCGTCGTTCCAGCTCCCGCTGCATCCGGACCCGCTCGGACACGTCGCGCAGCACCAGGGTGAGCCCGCCCGGCACCGCGGGCGTGTCGTGGGGCTGCAGCCGGACCTCGACGTGGCGCCACCCACCGCCCGCCCGGGTCAGGCGCACCCGGTCGACGACGTCGGCCGTCCCGGCGAACCCGCGGGCCAGGGCCTCCTCCAGCGTCGACCGGTCCGCGGTATGCGCGAGCTCCAGCAGCAGGCGGCCGTGCAGCTCCTCGGGCTCCAGCCCCAGCACGGCCCGCGAGGCGGGGCTGACGAACCGGACGGCCCCGTCGGCGCCGCACACCATGACCACGTCGGTGCTGCCGTCGACGATGGTCCTGAACCGGGTCGAGGTCTCGTGGAGCCGGCGCGCGAGGCGGCTCTGGGCCCGCAGCAGCAGCCCGGTCTGCGCGACGACCGCCACGACGAGGCTGAGGGCCAGCAGCACGATCTCCGGCTGCGACTCCCCGTCGGCCAGGACGCCTGTCGACCAGCGCACCGCCAGCAGCAGGATCACCGTGCCGGCCACCACCGACGGCAGCCAGGTGTGGGACTCCTCGCCGGGCACCTCGTCCCCGGCCCGCGAGCGCCGGGGGGCGTCGGCCCCGTCGTCGTGGGCGCCGCCGAACAGCGAGCGGGTGCCGACGGCGCCCGCGGCGGCGCAGACGATCGCGAACGCCCAGGCGGCGTCCGAGGCCACGTCGAAGCCACCGGCCATGCCCCGGCGCCAGGTGATGGTGTCGGCCAGCGTGGCCGCCGCCATCGACAGCACCAGCGGCACCAAGGCGGACCGCCGACCCACCTCGTTCTGCCGGAGCAGACCGACGAACAGGGCGAGGGCGGCCAGGTCGAGCAGCACCCACAGCCCTACGAGGGGTTCGACCGCACCGAGTGCGCCGGCGTCCTCCGGTCGAGGGGCCGCGCCCGCGACCGCCAGCAGCAGCACGAACGGGCCGACCGTGAGGGCCCACCCGTCCAGGACCAGCATGAGCGCCCGGTCCGCACCACGGCGCACCCCCGGGGACAGGGCCAGCGCGCCGAGCAGGAGCAGGTACACCGCCCCTCTCGCCACGGCCCCCCAGGTGTGGGCCCCGTGGTCCCCGGTCACCACGACGAGGCCACCGACCGGCGCCAGGGACGCGGCCACCAGCCACGCCCTGCGCTCGGCCCCGCGGGAGCGCAGCCCGCGGACGACCAGCGCCAGGGCGTAGACCACGAGGAGAGCCGCGAGGAGCAGGTTGCGGGCGGGTCCGGTGACGTCCGGGTCGTCGTCCTGACGGGCCACCAGGACGACGGCGAGCACAGCCGCAGGAGCGAGCACCAGGCACACCAGCGCCCGGATCGCTCCGGCGGCGGCGTCACTCATGTCAGTCCGTTCCGTCCGGTCGTCGGCTCCGAGCCTCGATCATGGCCGATCCGACGCCTCACGGGGAGGTTCTGGCGCTGCGGGTTGCGGCTGGTTCTGGCCGGGCAGCCGGGGTGGCTCAGCCGGTGACCGCGCCCTGGCTGGCCGAGCCGACCGTCCGGACGTACTTGGACAGCACGCCGCGGCGGGGCCGTGGCGTCGGAGCGACGTAGGCCTGCCGCCGCCGGTCGAGCTCGGCGTCGTCCACCGCGAGGTCGAGCAGGCCGTTGGCCACGTCCAGGGTGATGGTGTCGCCGTCGGCGACCAGGCCGATCGGGCCCCCGTCGACGGCCTCGGGGGCGACGTGGCCCACGCACAGCCCGGTCGTCCCGCCCGAGAAGCGGCCGTCGGTGAGCAGGAGCACGTCCTTGCCGAGGCCGGCGCCCTTTATGGCGCCGGTGATCGCGAGCATCTCGCGCATGCCCGGGCCGCCCTTAGGGCCCTCGTAGCGGATGACGACGACGTCGTCGGCGACGATGGTGCCGTCCTCCAGGGCGTCCATGGCGGCCCGCTCGCCGTCGAACACGCGGGCGGTGCCGGTGAACACGTCGGAGTCGAAGCCGGCGCTCTTCACCACGGCACCGTCGGGGGCGAGGCTGCCGTGCAGGATCGTGATGCCGCCCGTGGCGTGGATCGGCTCGGTGAGGGCGCGGATGACGGTTCCGTCGGGGCTGGGCGCCTTGAGGGCGAGCAGGTCCTCGCGCAGGGTGCGCCCGCTGACGGTCAGGCAGTCGCCGTTCAGCAGGCCGGCCTCGAGCAGCGCCTGGAGCACGACCGGCACCCCGCCGATCCGGTCGACGTCGCTCATCACGTGGCGACCGAAGGGCTTGAGGTCGCCGATGTGGGGCACCTTGGCCCCGATCCGGCTGAAGTCAGCCAGCGTGAGCGGCACCTCGGCCTCGTTGGCGATGGCCAGCAGGTGCAGCACGGCGTTGGTCGAGCCGCCGAAGGCCATGACGACCGCGATGGCGTTCTCGAAGGCCTCGTGGGTGAGGATCTGACGGGCGGTGATGCCCTTCTCGAGCATGGCGACCACGGCCTCGCCCGAGCGCTTGGCGAACCCGTCGCGACGGCGGTCGATCGCGGGCGGTGCGGCGCTGCCGAGCAGGCTCAGGCCGAGCGCCTCGCCCACGCTGGCCATGGTGTTGGCCGTGTACATCCCGCCGCAGGCGCCCTCGCCCGGGCAGATGGCGCGCTCGATGGCGTCGACGTCCTCGCGGCTCATCAGCCCGGCGGCGCAGGCGCCCACCGCCTCGAACGCGTCGATGATCGTGACCTCGCGCTCGGAACCGTCCGACATCTTCGCCGTCCCGGGCATGATCGAGCCGGCGTAGACGAAGGCCGCGGCCACGTCCAGGCGCGCGGCGGCCATCATCATCCCGGGCAGCGACTTGTCGCAGCCGGCCAGCAGTACCGCGCCGTCCAGGCGCTCGGCCTCCATGACGGTCTCGACGGAGTCGGCGATGACCTCGCGGCTGACCAGGCTGAAGTGCATGCCCTCGTGGCCCATCGAGATGCCGTCGGACACGCTGATGGTGCCGAACTCCATCGGGAACCCACCGGCGGCGCGCACGCCGTCCTTGGCGGACCCGGCCAGGCGCTGCAGGCTCAGGTTGCAGGGGGTGATCTCGTTCCAGCTGCTCGCGATGCCGACCTGCGGCTTGTCGAAGTCGTCGTCGCCCATGCCGACCGCCCGGAGCATGCCGCGTGCGGCGGTGCGCTCCAGACCGTCGGTGACGTCGCGGGAACGGGGCCTGCGGTCCACCTGCTCTGCCATGCCCGCAGCGTAGGACGGCTACCCCCGCCGCCGCCCACCCGTCCCACCCGCTCCCCCTCCCTTGCACTTGGCATGCGTCGTTCCGGGGACACGCCGTGACACGTCGGCGTGTCGCCGGAACCAGGCATGCCAGGTGGGTGGGGGGTGGGTTGGTTGGGGGGTGGGTCGGCGGGTGGTTGTCCCCAGGTGGGGTTGTGTGTCCACAGGGGCCGCGCAGGTGGGGGTGGGCGGGCGGGTGCGGGCAGGCTCCCGGAGGTGGACCTGCTGGCGCTGGCGGAGCCCGGGACGGGGCTGCTGCACAGCCAGGACCTTGCCGCGGCCGGGGTCGACCGGCACGCGCTGGACGCCTGGCTGGCCACGGGACTGCTGCTGCGGGTGGGCCGCGGCAGCTTCATCACGACCGCGGTGTGGCAGCTGCTCGACGACGTGGACCGCCACCTGGTCGTGGCCCGGTGCGCGCTGCGACGGAGCCCCACGGCCGTCCTGGCCGCTGTCTCGGCGGCAGCGGCGCACCGTCTGCCGCTGCCCCCGCGCTCGCTCCCCGGTCCACCCGTGCTGCTCCGGCCCCGGACGAAGGGACGCCCCGAGGGTGGGGCGGTCGCGGCCACCCGCGCCCGACGGGCCTGGCTCGACGACGACGAGTCGACCGAGGTCGGCGGTCTCGCGGTCACCACCCTGCCTCGCACCCTCGTCGACCTGGCCCAGGGCACGACCACGCCGTGGGCGCTCGCCGCCGCCGACGCGGCGCTCGCCCGACCCGGCACCTGCCGCGAGGACCTCCTGGCTGCCGCGGGGCGCCGTCCTCGCGCTCCCGGGCACCGGCGGGCGCAGTTCTGCGCGACCCACGCCGACCCGCTCGCGGAGTCCCCCCTGGAGTCGGCGGCCCGGGCCGTGGTCCTCGCACGCGGTCTGCCCGCCCCGCGCCTGCAGGCGTGGGTCCGCGGGGCCTCCGGGGCCCGCTACCGCCTCGACATGCTCTTCGTGGACTGGTGGACCGCAGTCGAGGTGGACGGCCGCGTCAAGTACGCCGAGGCCGACGCGGCCGAGCGGGTGTGGTCGGACAAGCGCCGCCAGGACGACGTCACCGACACCGGTCTGGAGATGGTCCGCTTCGTCGCCGCCGACCTGACCGCCCCCCACGCCTTCTTGCAGCGGTTCCTCACCGCCGTCCGCCGCGCCCACCTCCGCCGTGCCCTCACCCCACCCCCGTTCTGACCTCCCCTTCCGACTTGGGTGGGCGGGGTGGGTGGGTGGGGGGGGGGGGGGGGGGGGGGGGGGGGGTGGGCGCAGCAGGGGGGGATGGGTGACAGGGGGAGGACGACGGTGGCGGTGGGCGGCTCGGTGCGGCTGCTGGGCGGGTGCGCCGGGGGCGAGGTGGCCGCCCCGGGGACCGGGGCCCCGCCCGCGCCGGCGGTATCGGCCCCGGCCACGGCCTCGCCCGGGCCGTCGGCGACCGCGGGCACGAGCACCCCCGACGACGACGCCGT
>JBBSQH010000066.1:0-25694 GCA_038258055.1 Actinomycetales bacterium | reverse complement strand
GGGGCCCCGCCCCCCGCCCGGGGGGGGCCCCGGCCCCCGGCCCGCCCATGGGGGGGGGGGTGGGGGTCGGGGGGTGGGGGTCGGGGTCAGGGGAGTTGGCGGGTGCGGTAGTCGTGGCCGCCGGTGAGGCCGATGCGGTCGTAGAGGGCACGGGCGGTGGTGTTGCCGGACCAGAGGGCCAGGGTGACCGCCGGGGCGGTCCGCAGCAGGCGCCGTGTCATGGCGGCGGTGAGGGCGGCGCCGAGGCCCTGCCGTCGGGCCGAGGACGCCACGGCGATCGAGGCCAGGTGCGGGACGCCGGGGGCGTGCTCGGTGACCGCGCCGCAGGCCAGGGCCCCTCCGTCGTCGTCCAGCACGGCCGCCCAACCGGTCGAGCGACCGTCCCCGGGGCGCACGAAGGCGTCCGGGTTCGCCTCGTCGAGCAGCGCTTCCACCACGGTCGGGTCGGGGGACCAGACCACCCGGTCCTCCCCGGGCACGACCGGAAGGGGGCGGGCGGTGTGCATCCAGGCCCACTCCGAGCCCCGGTCCGGGTGGCCCAGGCGCAGGTCGACGGCGGCGTCGACGGTCACCTCGCGGGCGCCGAGCGACTCGGCGAGCGGACCCACCACCGCCCCCACCCGACCGGGGTCGCCGCCCAGCAGCAGGCAGCCGTCGGCGAAGTACGACGACGCGGCGAAGTCCACGGCCCACCAGCCGTCACCGGTACGGACCTCACGGACGGCGGCCGGCGCGAGGTGGTGCCGGACGAAGGCGTCGCCGTCCGCGGCCACGACGGCCCCGCGCCACGACCGTCCCACCAGCCGTCCGGGTACCGCTCCGGTCACTCGCTGACCCCGATCCGGTCGTGCAGGCGCCGCAGCGGGGCCGGCGCCCACCAGTTCCACTCGCCGAGCAGGGTCATGGTCGCCGGCACCAGCAGGATCCGGACCAGCGTCGCGTCGATGGCCACGGCCGTGGCCAGGGCCACCCCGGTCTGCTTGATGATCAGCAGCTCGCCGGTGACGAAGCCCGCGAACACGATGACGATGATGAGCGCGGCCGAGGTGATGATGCGCCCCGACCGCTGCAGCCCGGCCGCGACGGCCTCGTCGTTGCCCATCCCCGTGTCGCGGAGCTCCTTGATCCGGGCCAGCAGGAAGACCTCGTAGTCCATCGCCAGGCCGAAGCCCAGGGCCAGGACGAGCGGCGGGATGAACGCCTCGATGCCGCCCGTGGACGTGAACCCGAGCAGGTCCTCGCCCCAGCCGTCCTGGAACACCAGCACCAGCACCCCGAACGACGCCCCGAGCGACAGCACGTTGAGCACGAGGGCCTTGGCCGGGATCAGCAGCGAACCGGTCATCAGGAACAGCAGCACGAAGGTCGCCAGCACCACGACCCCGATCGCCAGCGGCGCGTCCCGCACCAGCGAGTCGGTGAAGTCGTCCAGCGAGGCCGCCAACCCGGTCACGTACGTCTCGGCCCCGACGTCCAGGGCCCGGACCTGCTCGGTGACGGCCAGCGCCCCGGCCGAGGACGCGTCGTCCAGCCGCAGGTCGACGTCGACCACCGACAGCTCCTCCAGCACCTGCGGCGGTCTCACGGCGGCCACGTCGGGCAGGTCCTCGACCTGGGCCACCAGGTCGGCGACCACGGCCTCGTCGGTCGACCCCACGACCACGGTGAGGTCCGGGGCGGAGAGCGCCGGGAAGTCGGACCCCAGGGTGTCGAACAGCTCGCGCTGCTCGTTGCCGGCCGGCAGCAGCTCCGTGCCCGATGAGCGCAGGACCATGTCCAGCGCCGGGACGCTCAGCGCGACCAGGACGGCGGTGACGGCCCCGGCGACCAGCGCCGGACGGCGCTGCGTCCAGCCGGCCAGGGCCGAGAACACCCCCTTTGCCGGGGCCACGTCGCCGAACGCCGCCGACAACCGCCGCAGCCCGGGGACACGTCGCAGCGTCCCGGGGCGCAGCAACCGGTCGCCCCCGGCGGCCAGCAGCGCGGGCACCAGGGTCAGGGCCACGAGCAGCGCCACGACGACGACGCTGAGGCCGGCCGCGCCGACCGCACGCAGGATCGACGCCTCGAACAGCAGCAGGCCGGCCAGGCTCAGCGCCACCGTGATCCCGGAGAACATCACCGTCCGGCCCGCGGTCGACATGGTCCGGCACAGGGCGTCCACCCGCTGCTCGCGGGCGCTGTGCCGGTGACGGCGCCCGGGTTCCTGCTCGGGGGCGGGGACGTCGGCCGGCGGTCGGCGGGCCTCCTCGCGGTACCGCGACACGATCAGCAGGCCGTAGTCGATGCTGAGCCCCAGCCCGAGCACCGTGAGGATGCTGACCACGGAGGAGTCGATCTCCACCAGGTACGAGAACCCCAGCAGGCTGGCCAGCGCCGCCGCCACCGACGCGATCGCCCCCACGATGGGGATGCCCGCGGCCAGGAACCCGCCGAACACGAACACCATGACCGCCAGCGACAACGGCAGCGCGATCAGCTCGCCGCTGCGCAGGTCCTCCTCGACCTGGCCGGTGATCGCCTCGATCAGCTGGTCGACCCCGCCCACCGTCCCGCTGGCCCCGGGCAGGTCGGCCTCGACGTCGGTGACGAGCCGCTCGAGCCGCTCGACCAGGGTGTCGACGTCGGCCTCGGCGATCGCGTCGTCCGGCACCACCACCACGACGACCGCGTCGCCCTCGGTCGACACGTAGGCCCCCGCGCGCGGGTCGTCGGCGGGGAAGGCGAACGGGTCGGCCACGGACAGGACGCCGTCGACCCCGGCCAGGTCGGCGCGGGCGGCGCCCACCAGCTGGGCCAGGACGGGGTCGGCGGGGTCCACGTCGCGCAGCAGCGTGGTCAGCACCGCGCCGGACTCCGACGCCTCGGCGACGAGCTCGGTCGCGGTGAGCGACTCACCCGGCACCGTCGGCTCGCCGGAGGTCAACCGGTCGAACAGCGACTGGTTGCCGAACCCCCCGTTGGCCAGCGTGAACGCGCTCCCGGCGACCACCAGCCACAGGAGCAGCGTCACCGCGGGGTGGTGCCCGACCAGGCCACCGAGACGTCCGAGCAGACCATGACGACTGGGCACACCGATAGGTTGGCAGCAGTGGACGCCACAGCTGACCCCGCCCTGCCGCTCGCGGTCCGGATGAGACCCGGTCGGGTCGACGAGCTGGTCGGCCAGCAGCACCTGCTGGCCCCGGGCTCGCCGCTGCGACGGCTGGTGGAGCCGCGATCGGGCGCGGACCGGATCGGCCCCAGCTCGGTGGTGCTGTGGGGCCCGCCGGGCGTGGGCAAGACCAGCATCGCCCACCTGGTCGCGTCGGTCCCGGGGCGCCGGTACCGCGAGCTGTCGGCGGTGACGGCGGGGGTCAAGGACGTCCGCGCGGTCATCGACGACGCCCGGCACGCCCGCGACGGGCTCGAGCAGTCCGAGACGGTCCTGTTCATCGACGAGATCCACCGCTTCAGCCGCTCGCAGCAGGACGCCCTGCTGCCGGCGGTGGAGAACCGGCTGGTGACCCTGGTCGCCGCGACCACCGAGAACCCGTCGTTCTCCGTGGTGTCGCCCCTGCTGTCACGCTCGCTGGTGCTGACGCTGCGGCCGCTGACCGACGACGACGTGGACGGGCTGCTGGCCCGGGCGCTCACCGACCCGCGCGGGCTCGGTGGCCGGGTGGAGCTGTCCGAGCCGGCCCGCGAGCACCTGGTCCGCCTCGCCGGTGGTGACGCCCGGCGCGCCCTGACCGTCCTGGAGGCCGCGGCGGGCGCAGCGCTGGCGCGGACGGCGCACGAGGCGGACGAGGCGCGCGGGACGGACGCCGAGGACGCCGAGAGCGGCGGCGCGGGGGCTGCGGCCGCCGACGGGGCCGCGACGGACGCTCCCGTCGTGGTCGCCCTGGAGGACGCCGAGGCCGCCGTCGACGTGGCCGCCGTCCGCTACGACCGCGAGGGCGACCAGCACTACGACGTGGCCAGCGCCCTGATCAAGTCGGTGCGGGGCAGCGACGTCGACGCCGCGCTGCACTACCTGGCCCGCATGCTCGAGGCGGGCGAGGACCCCCGGTTCGTGGCCCGGCGGCTGATGATCAGTGCGAGCGAGGACATCGGCATGGCCGACCCGTCGGCGCTGCAGACCGCCGTCGCCGCGGCCCAGTGCGTGGCGCTCATCGGGATGCCCGAGGCCCGGATCGTGCTGGGGCAGGCCGTCGTGCACCTGGCGACGGCGCCCAAGTCGAACGCCGCCTACCTGGCGATCGACGCCGCCATCGCCGACGTCCGCGCGGGCAAGGGCGTCGGGGTGCCCGCGCACCTGCGCGACGCCCACTACGCGGGGGCGCAGAAGCTGGGCCACGGCCAGGGCTACCGCTACGCCCACGACGAGCCGCACGGGGTGGCCGCCCAGCAGTACCTGCCCGACGACCTGGTCGCCGCGGAGTACTACCGGCCCACCGACCGCGGCGCCGAGGCCCGGCTGGGGGAGCGGCTGCAGCGGCTCCGTGCGCTGCTGGGGCGGCGGTCCAGCAGGTAGGGTCCCCGACATGTCTGCAGGAGATGTCGCAGGGCTGATCGCGGCCATCGCGTTCGTGCTGCTCGTCGGCGCGCTCGCCGTGCCGCTGGTCAAGCTCGGCTCGCTGATCGACGAGGCCCGGATCACGGTCCGCAACCTGTCGAACGAGACCACCCCGCTGATCGCAGGCGTGACGACCACGGTCGAGCAGACCAACGCCCAGCTGGGCAAGGTCGACGTGATCACCACGAACGTGGCCTCGACCACGACCAACGTGTCGGCCCTGACGTCGTTGTTCGCCGCGACGCTCGGCAGCCCGATCATCCGGGTCGCTGCGTTCAGCTACGGCGTGCGCCAGGCCGTCACCGGCGTCCGTAGCGGCCGCCGCGCCGGGCGGCGGGCCCGGTGAGCCGCGCCCTCTGGGCCGTGGCCGGGGCCGTCGCAGGCGTCGTCGTGGTCCGCAAGGTCACGGGCTCGCTGCGCCGCGCCACCCCGGAGTCCGTCGCCGACGCCGGTGCCCGGTTCGCCGGGGCCGTGGGCAGCAAGGCGTCGCAGGGCCTGACCGGTCAGGTCCGTCGCCTGGCCGACAACGTCGCCGACTTCGCCGCCGCGGTGCGCGAGAACGCCGCCGAACGTGAGGACCTGCTCCGCAGCGCCCTGGGCGTGGACGTCGAGACCGGTGGGATCGACCCGGACCAGGCCCGAGACCTGCTCGCCCACCCCACCCAGCGTCACGAGGACCGTCGGGCGGGCTGACCGCCCGCCCCGGACCCCAGCCCGGAACGCCAGCCCAGCACGATCACCCGGCCCGCCCCGTCGTGGGCCCGTGAGAGGACCCCCTGATGGAGACCGCCGAGATCCGCCGCCGGTGGCTGTCGTTCTTCGAGCAGCGCGGGCACACCGTCGTGCCCAGCGCCTCGCTCGTGTCGCCCGACCCCTCCCTGCTGTTCACCGTCGCCGGCATGGTCCCGTTCATCCCGTACCTGACCGGTCGGGAGACCGCGCCCTACGCCCGCGCCACCAGCGTGCAGAAGTGCGTGCGCACCCTCGACATCGAGGAGGTCGGGCGCACCACGCGGCACGGCACGTTCTTCCAGATGAACGGCAACTTCAGCTTCGGCGACTACTTCAAGGCCGACGCGATCCGGTTCGCCTGGGACCTGCTCACCACCAGCCAGGACGACGGCGGCTACGGCTTCGACCCCGACACCCTGTGGGCGACGGTCTACGAGGAGGACGACGAGGCCTACGGCCTGTGGCAGGAGGTGGCCGGGCTGCCGCCGGAGCGGATCCAGCGTCGCGGCCGCACCGACAACTACTGGTCGACCGGCCAGCCGGGCCCGGCGGGGCCCTGCTCGGAGATCTACGTCGACCGCGGCCCGGCCTACGGCGTGGACGGCGGCCCGGTGGCCGACGAGGATCGCTACCTCGAGGTCTGGAACCTCGTGTTCATGCAGTACGAGATCGACCAGGTCCGCAGCAAGGAGGAGTTCCGCGTCCTCGGCGAGCTGCCCAGCAAGAACATCGACACCGGCATGGGCCTGGAGCGCGTCGCGCTGCTGCTGCAGGGCGTCGAGAACATGTACGAGATCGACGAGGTGCGACCCGTCCTGGACCGCGCGGCCGCGCTGGCCGGGGTGACCTACGGGGCCGGCACGGTCGACGGGCACGACGTCGACGGCGGGACCCCGGAGCAGGCCGCCGCCCACGAGACGGACGTCCGCCTGCGCGTGGTCGCCGACCACGTCCGCAGCGCGCTCATGCTCATCGGTGACGGCGTCCGCCCCGGCAACGAGGGCGCCGGGTACGTCCTGCGCCGCCTGGTCCGCCGGGCTGTGCGGGCGATGCGCCTGCTGGGCGTGCAGACCCCGGTCCTGCCGGAGCTGCTGCCGGTCAGCATGGAGCGGATGAGCCGCTCCTACCCCGAGCTGCGTTCCGACTTCGGCCGCATCTCGACCATCGCCTACGCCGAGGAGGAGGCCTTCCGGCGCACGCTGGACTCCGGCACCGCCCGGTTCACCGCCGCGGCCGACGGCACCCGCGCCCAGGGACGGCGCTCGGTGTCGGCCGAGGAGGCGTTCGCCCTGCACGACACCTACGGCTTCCCGATCGACCTGACGCTGGAGATGGCCGCCGAGCAGGGCCTCGCGGTGGACGCCGACGGGTTCCGGCGGCTGATGGGCGAGCAGCGGGAGCGCGCCCGGGCCGACGCCCGGGCCAAGAAGACCGGTGGCGTCGACACCAGCGTCTACCGCTCGGTGGCCGACGCCGCCGGCGGGCCGGTCGCCTTCACCGGTTACGAGACCACCACGGGTGACGCGACCGTCGTCGGCCTGCTGGTCGACGGGGCGTCCGTCCCGGCCGCGTCCGAGGGCGCCGACGTGGAGCTCGTGCTGGACCGGACCCCGTTCTACGCCGAGGGCGGCGGACAGCTGCCCGACGCCGGCACGGTCCGCACCGCCTCGGGCGCCACGGTCGACGTCGTCGACGTGCAGAGCCCCATCACCGGGCTGATCGTCCACCGCGGCCGCGTCACCGGCGGCGAGGTCGTCGTCGGCGACGGCGTCCGGGCCGAGGTCGACCTGGAGCGCCGCCGGTCCATCAGCCGCGCCCACACCGCGACCCACATGGTCCACAAGGCCATCCGCGAGGCCCTGGGCGAGACCGCGACGCAGGCCGGCTCGGAGAACGCACCCGGCCGGTTCCGCTTCGACTTCAGCTCCTCCGGCCCGGTCCCGCCGACCGTGCTGCGCGACGTCGAGCAGCGGGTCAACACGCTGCTGGCCGACGACCTCGAGGTCAGCGCCGAGATCATGACCCAGGAGCAGGCCCGCGCCGCCGGCGCGATGGCCCTGTTCGGCGAGAAGTACGGCGACGCCGTCCGGGTGGTCTCCGTCGGCGACTGGGCGCGCGAGCTGTGCGGTGGCACCCACGTCGAGCGCTCCGGCCAGCTCGGGGTCGTCACGCTGCTGGGCGAGGCCAGCATCGGCGCCGGGGTCCGCCGCGTCGAGGCCCTGGTCGGCGTGGACGCCTACGCCCACCTGGCGCGGGAGCACGTGCTGCTGGCCAGCGTCACCGACGCCCTCAAGGTGCGCCCGGACGAGGTGCCCGAGCGCGTCGAGCAGATCGTCACCCGGCTCCGCGAGGCCGAGAAGGAGCTGCAGCGGCTCCAGGGCGAGAAGGTGCTGCAGGCCGCCCCGACCCTGGCTGCGCAGGCCGAGGACCTCGCCGGGACGCGGTTCGTGGCCGCTCATGTGGGTGAGGTGGGCGGGGACGACGTCCGCTCGCTCGTGCTGGACGTGCGCCAGCGGCTCGGCGCGACCTCCGCGGTCGTCGCTCTGACCGCCGTGGCCAAGGGCCGCCCCCTCGTGGTCGTGGCCACCAACGAGGCCGCCCGCGAGGCCGGGGTCGCCGCCGGCGCCCTGGTCAAGGTGGCCGCAGGCGTCCTCGGTGGCGGGGGCGGCGGCAAGCCGGACCTGGCCCAGGGCGGCGGCACCGACCCGGCCGCGGTCGAGCAGGCCCTGGCGGCCGTCCGGCGCGAGGTAATCGGGACGGTCGGGGCCTGATCCCGTGGGAGCCCGCCTGGCCGTCGACGTCGGCAGCGTGAGGATCGGGGTCGCCGTGAGCGACCCCCGCCGCACGGTGGCGGTGCCCCTGGACACGGTCAAGCGGGCCAAGGACGGCTCCGACCTGCGGGCCATCGCCGCCATCGCGGCGGAGCGCGAGGTCGACGACGTCGTCGTGGGCCTGCCGGTGGGTCTGTCGGGCCGCGAGGGGCCGGCCGCAGCGAGCGTGCGGGAGTTCACGCAGACCCTGGCCGACGCCCTGGCGCCGCTGCCCGTCCTGCTGTTCGACGAGCGCCTGACCACCACGTCGGCGCACCAGGCGCTGCACGCCGCAGGGCGCCCGGGCCGTCGGCACCGTACGGTGGTCGACAGGACGGCCGCTGCGATCCTGCTGCAGACGGTCCTCGACGCCGAGACCGACAGCGAGGAACCGGGCGACCTGGGGGGAACAGCACTGGGGGAACCGGTCGCACCGACCGGCGGGCCAGCCGACAGGAGCGATGGATGACCTACCGGGACACCGGTGGCACGGGCGCGGGCGACGACGCCGGCGCCTCGCCCGGCACCGACCTCGACCAGCTCCGCCGCACCAGCCCGCGCCGTGCCGCGCGCCGGGAGGCCGAGCGGGCCCGCGACGGCGCGTTCGCCGCGACCGCCTCGACGCCGCCTGCGCCGCAGGACCAGCCGTTCGACCAGTACGCGGCCGAGCAGGTGCAGGACCAGCCGGTGTGGCACGGGGGACCTGCGGAGCCCGAGCCGGTGCTGCACCAGGACGAGATGCTGGACCACGAAGAGGTCCCTCCCGACGAGCTGCACCATGACGATGCGCTGCACTCCGATGAGCTGCACCACGACGACGAGCTGCACCACGACGACGAGCTGCACCACGACGAGCTGCACGACGACGAGCTGCACCACGACGAGCTGCACCACGACGAGCTGCACCACGACGGGTACGTGGACGAGCCGACGCACGACGTCTTCGGGGGCCCCTTCCAGCCTCGTTCCCACGACGCGTTCGGTGACCCGGTCAGCGACGGCTACGTCCCTGTCGCCCCGGCGGCGCCGCCTCGCCGCCGCCGGCCCCGGTGGGTCGGGCTGCTGGCCCTCGTCCTGACCGTCGGCGTCGTGGGCGTCGCCGGCTGGTACGCCTACCAGGGCCTGCGTCCCGTGATCGGCGACCTCCAGGCGTTCGAGCTGTTCGAGGCCGCCGAGGACTACGAAGGTGCCGGCACCGGGTCGGTCGAGGTCGTGGTCAACCCCGGCGACACCGGCCGGCAGATGGGCCAGACCCTGCTGGAGGCCGACGTGGTCGCCAGCGTCGAGGCGTTCGTCGAGGCCGCCAATTCCGACCCCCGCTTCACGTCCGTGCAGCCGGGCACCTACACGATGCCGCAGCAGCTGCCGGCCGTCGACGCCGTCGCCGCCCTGCTCGACCCCGCCAACCGCTCCAACGAGACCGTCGTCATCGCCGAGGGCCTGCGGGTCGACCAGATCCTCGACCGGCTCGCCGAGGGGACCGGGCTGCCCCGGGACGACCTGGCCGCCGCAGTCGCCGCGGCCGAGCTGCCCCCGGCCGCCGCCGGCGCCGAGGGCGTCGTGGACCCGGCCGAGGGGTTCCTCTACCCCGACGGGTACCAGTTCGCCGACGACGTCACGGCCCAGCAGGTCGTCGACCAGATGATCGCGCGGGGCCAGGAGGTGCTCACCGAGCTGGGCGTCGCCCCCGAGAACCAGCTCGAGGTGCTCACCAAGGCCAGCCTGGTGCAGGGCGAGGCCCGGATCGACGAGGACTTCGGCCGGGTCGCGCAGGTCGTGGACAACCGGTTGGCGATCGACCAGCCGCTGGGCCTGGACTCGACGGTGAACTACGCGACCCAGACCTTCGACACCCGGACCACGGCCGAGCAACGTGCCTCGGACTCGCCGTACAACACCTATCGGTTCCCCGGGCTGCCGCCGGGCCCGATCAAGTCGCCCGGACGGCAGGCGATCGAGGCCGTCGTGACGCCCACCCCCGGCCCGTGGCTGTACTTCGTGACCACGGACCTCTGCACGGGCGAGACGGCGTTCGCGGAGACGTTCGAGGAGCACCAGGCCAACGTCCAGGTGCTCAACGCCTGGCAGCGCGAGAACACCGCCGAGGACGGTTCGCTCATCTGTGACTGACGACCTCGCCGGCCACGGGGTCCCCGGCCCGGCCGGTGCGTCGCGGCGGGCGGCGGTCCTCGGTCATCCGGTGGCGCACTCGTTGTCGCCCGTGCTGCACCGCGCCGCCTACGCCGCCCTAGGCCTGACGGGGTGGACGTACGACGCGGTCGACGTCGACGAGGCGGGCCTGCCCGGCTTCGTCACGGCCCTGGGGGACGAGTGGGCCGGGTTGTCGCTGACCATGCCGCTCAAGCAGGCGGTGCTGCCCCTGCTGGACGAGCTGGACGAGACCGCGACCGTGACGGGCGCCTGCAACACGGTCCTGCTGCGGGACGGGCGCCGGGCGGGGGCCAACACCGACGTCGACGGCATGGTGGCGGCGCTCGCCGAGGTCGACCCCCGCGCCGCTGCGGGCGGCCTGGCCGTCGCCCACGTCCTGGGCGGCGGCGCCACGGCCGCCTCCGCCGTGCTGGCCCTTCGCCGGGCGGGTTGCCCTGCCCCCGTCGTCCACGTCCGGGACCGGAGCCGGGCCGGTGCCGTCCTCGCCGCGGCGGAGCGCTGCGGCAGCGCCGTGGACCTGCAGCCCTGGCCGGACCGGCCGGACCTGGCCGCCGCACTGGCCGCCGCCGACGTCGTGGTCTCGACGACCCCCGCGGGCAGCACGGACGCCGTGGCGGCCGCCCTGCCCGCCGGGGTGGTCGGGGTGCTCCTGGACGTGGCCTACGAGCCCTGGCCGAGCTCGTTGGCCGTCGCGTGGGAGCAGGCGGGGGGAGCGGTCGCGCCGGGTTCGCTGATGCTGCTGCACCAGGCCGTGGAGCAGGTCCGGCTGATGACCGGCCGGCCCGCGCCCGGTGCGCCCATGCGGGTGGCACTGGCCGAGGTCCGACCCGAGATCGTCACCGAGGGTCAAGGCCGGTAGCCCTCGCGCCGAACTGCACGGCATGACCCTTCCCTCAGGCGTGCCCGTGGGGATGCGGGCGAGCCGATGAAGCAGCTCACCGACATCCTGCTCGACGAGCGGCTGGTGGAACCGGCCCAGCTGGACGAGGCCTGGCAGGAGCACGAGCGGGTGGGACGCCCGCTGGGGCGGATCCTCGTCGAGATGGGTCACATCACCGAGGCCCAGCTCGTCGCCGCGCTGGCCAGCCAGATCGGGCTGGACTTCGTCGACCTGTCGGAGCACGCCGTCGACGCCAGCGCCGTCGCGGTCCTCAACCCGGCCATCTCCCGCCGGCACACCGTGCTGCCCATCGGCTTCGACGACCAGGGCCGGCTGCTGCTGGCCATGGCCGACCCGGGCAACGTGTTCGCCCTGGACGACGTCCGGCAGATCACCGGCAAGGAGGCTCGCCCGATCGTCGCCACCCGTGACGACCTGCTGGCGGCCATCGACCGGTACTGCCGTGCCGACGCGGACATGGACGACATCACCAACGCGATGGACGCCGACGAGCTGGAGGACGAGCTCACCCACGTCCGGGCCATCGTCGAGGACGCGCCCATCGTCAAGTACGTCAACATGCTCATCACCCAGGCCATCCAGGACCGGGCCAGCGACATCCACGTCGAGCCGGGTGAGGACGCCCTGCGGATCCGGTACCGGATCGACGGCGTGCTGCACGAGATCATGCGTTCGCCCAAGGCCATCGCCTCCGGCGTCACGAGCCGCCTCAAGATCATGAGCGACATCGACATCGCGGAGCGGCGCAAGCCGCAGGACGGCCGGCTGTCGATCAACGCCAACGGCCGCAAGATCGACCTGCGCGTGGCCACCCTGCCCACGGTGTGGGGCGAGAAGATCGTCATGCGGATCCTGGACAACTCCAACACCCGGCTCGCGCTCACCGACCTGGGGTTCAGCCGCGAGAACCTGGACCGGTTCGAGACCAGCTACGTCAAGCCCTACGGGATGATCCTGGTCACCGGACCGACCGGGTCGGGCAAGTCGACCACGCTGTACGCCACGCTGAACGTCGTCTCCAAGCCCGAGATCAACGTCATCACGGTCGAGGACCCGGTCGAGTACCGGCTGCCCGGCATCAACCAGGTCCAGGTCAACCCCAAGGCCGGCCTGACGTTCTCGGCGGCGCTGCGCTCCATCCTGCGCTCGGACCCCGACGTGGTCCTGCTGGGCGAGATCCGCGACCACGAGACGGCTCAGATCTCCATCGAGGCCGCCCTCACCGGCCACCTGGTGCTGTCAACCCTGCACACCAACGACGCCCCGTCGGCCATCACCCGGCTGACCGAGATGGACGTCGAGCCGTTCCTGGTGGGTTCGGCCCTGGACGCCGTGCTGGCCCAGCGGCTGGCCCGCAAGCTGTGCAGCAAGTGCGCCGAGGAGTACACCCCGCAGCGCGAGGAGCTGCGTGCGGTGCGGTTCGGCCTGCCCGACGACGAGCCGGTGCCCACCCTGTGGCGGCCCATCGGCTGCTCGGCCTGCTCCAAGACCGGTTACAAGGGCCGGCTGGCGCTGCACGAGGTCATGTCGGTGACCGAGGAGATCGAGCGGCTCACCGTCACCCGCGCCTCCGCGACGGAGATCGCCGGGGTCGCCCGCGAGCAGGGCATGACCACGCTGCGCCAGGACGGCATGGCCAAGGTCCGGGCCGGTGTGACGACCATCGACGAGATCCTCCGGGTGGTCGCGTGAGGTCCTGCCTCAAGGACGTCCCGGTGCCGTCCGATGCACCGACCGGGCACCACCCGTCCCACCGAACCGGTTCCACTCGACGCAGGCCTGAGACCAGCAGGGATGACACGTGAGCGAGCAGGGCTACCAGCCGAACAGCTACGCCTTCGACGACAGCGCGCACCTCGCGCCGCCGCCCGTCGCACCTGGCTACCAGGACGTCGGAGGGCCGGTCGCGCCGCTGGTGCCGCCCGCCGCGGCGAGCGTCTACACCCCGGGGATGGCGCCGCGGGAGGCCACCGAGCAGCTGGACGACGGCTACCGCGGCACGGAGCTGGCCACGGACGACTACCGCAGCGCCGTCCGTGACGCCGGTGCGTTCGTCGAGGACTACGACGCCGGCCACGGCGTGGACATCGAGGGCGACTTCAGTGCGGTGGCGTCCCGGTTCGACGCCGAGCCCGACGGCCCCGTCGAGGTCGCGATGCCCGACCCCACCCACGACGAGTTCGACCTCAACGCGGTCCTCATCGAGCTCAAGGAGCGGGGCGGGTCGGACCTGCACCTGACCGCCAACGCGTCGCCCGCCATGCGGCTGTCGGGCGAGCTGGTCCAGCTCGAGGAGTACGCCAAGCTCACCCCGATCGACACCCAGCGGGTGCTCTACTCGATCCTCACCCAGAAGCAGCGCGAGAAGTTCGAGCAGAACCTCGAGCTCGACCTGTCGTACTCGGTCCCCGGTCATGCCCGCTTCCGCGTCAACATCTACCGCCAGCGCGAGTCGCTCGGGGCGGCGTTCCGGCTGATCCCGTTCGAGATCAAGCCGCTGGAGGAGCTCGGCGTCCCGCCGGTCGTCAACAACTTCTCCGGCCTGCCGCGCGGCATGGTGCTGGTCACCGGACCGACCGGGTCGGGCAAGTCCACGACCCTGGCCGCAGTGGTCGACCAGGCCAACCGGACGCGCAAGGACCACATCATGACGGTGGAGGACCCGATCGAGTTCCTCCACCAGCACAAGAGCTGCCTGGTCAACCAGCGCGAGGTCGGCGAGGACACCCAGAGCTTCGCCAACGCGCTCAAGCACGTGCTGCGGCAGGACCCCGACATCATCCTCGTCGGCGAGATGCGCGACCTGGAGACCATCCACGTCGCCCTCACCGCGGCCGAGACCGGCCACCTGGTGTTCGGCACGCTGCACACGCAGGACGCCGCCCAGACCATCGACCGCGTCATCGACGTGTTCCCCGCGCACCAGCAGCAGCAGGTGCGCACCCAGCTGGCCGGCGCCATCCAGGGCGTCGTCTGCCAGACCCTGTGCAAGAAGGCCAGCGGGTCCGGCCGGGTGGTGGCGACCGAGGTCATGATCGCGACGCCCGGCATCCGGAACCTCATCCGCGAGGGCAAGACGCACCAGATCTACTCCGCGATGCAGGCCGGCGCCCAGCACGGCATGCACACCCTCGACCAGCACCTGGCCGAGCTCGTGCGCACCAACCAGATCACGTGGGAGCACGGGCTCGAGAAGTGCCACCACGTCGAGGACTACCAGCGCCTGACCGGGCGCGGCTGAGCCCGGCGACGGAGCAGAGGGAGCCACCGATGGCAGCGACCAAGACCTACGAGTACAGCGTCCGCGACCGCGCGGGCAAGCTGGCCTCCGGCAAGCTCGACGCCGCCAACGAGGCGGTGCTCGTCGGCAAGCTCAAGGCGATGGGCTACGCCCCGATCAGCGTGCGCGAGTCCGGCACCGGCATGAACAAGGAGATCACGCTGCCGTGGGGCGGCAACGTCGGTCTCAAGGACCTCGCGGTGATGTCGCGGCAGTTCGCCACCATGATCAACTCGGGTCTGTCACTCCTGCGGGCGCTGACGATCCTGGCCGACCAGACCGAGAACAAGAAGCTCGGCGCGACGCTGGGCGAGGTCCGCTCCGAGGTCGAGACCGGGCAGTCGCTGTCGGGCGCGCTGGCCAAGCACCCTCAGATCTTCCCGCCGCTCATGATCAACATGATCCGAGCCGGTGAGGTCGGCGGGTTCCTGGACGCGGTGCTGCTGCAGATCGCCGAGAACTACGAGGCCGAGGTCAAGCTCCGCAACAAGGTCAAGTCGGCCATGACCTACCCGGTCGTCGTGTTCACGATGGCCATCCTGGCCGTGGTCGGCATGCTGCTGTTCATCGTGCCGATCTTCGAGGAGATGTTCGCGGGGCTCGGTGGCGAGCTACCGGCCCCGACCAAGGTGCTCGTCTGGCTGTCGGGGGTGTTGCGTTTCGCGGCGCCCGTGATCGTGGTCGGGATTGTCGTCGCCGTCGTGGTGTGGCAGAAGATCAAGCACCAGGCGAGGGTGCACGCCGTGGTCGACCCGCTGTACCTCAAGGCCCCCGTGTTCGGCGGGCTCGTGCAGAAGATCGCCCTGTCCCGGTTCGCCCGCAACCTCGGCACCATGATCAGCTCCGGCGTGCCCATCCTGCAGGCGCTCGACATCGTCGCCGACACCACCGGCAACGTCGTGCTGACCAGGGCCATCCACGAGGTGCAGGACAGCGTGAGGCAGGGAGAGAGCCTGGCCGGTCCGCTGGCCAACCACCCGGTGTTCCCCGCGATGGTGGTGCAGATGCTCGCCGTCGGTGAGGACACCGGCGCCATGGACACGATGCTGCACAAGATCAGCGAGTTCTACGACCAGGAGGTGGAGGCCACCACCGAGGCGCTCACCAGCCTCATCGAACCGCTCATGATCGCCGTCCTGGGCGCGCTGATCGGCGGGATGATCGTCGCGCTGTACATGCCGATCTTCAAGATCTTCGAGCTCGTCCAGTAGCACCGATAGAAGGCTCTCGATCAGCAGGACACGGTCCGGTCACCCGCCGCGGTGACCGGACCGTCATCGTGCTGTGACCTGCGTGTTCGTCCCGTTGCTGCGACCGGGTGACAGATCTACGGGGGCAGTCAAGAACGCGGGCCCGGGACCGATGTCTCACGTGTCAAAGAGCACGGCCAGACAAGGCACTCCCGCTGCGAGGCGGGGTCGCAAAGCCAGGGGACCCTCGACGGGTCGGCCCAGCTGCCTCGGCCGGCGCACCCGCGCCGCGAGGGACCGGTCCTAGCTCACGGTCAGTCTTCCTCGAAGGGACACACCCCATGCTCGCTCGCATCAACAAGGCGATGGCCAAGAAGGACTCGGGCTTCACGCTCATCGAGCTCCTGGTCGTCGTCATCATCATCGGCATCCTCGCCGCCATCGCCATCCCGACCTTCCTCAACCAGCGTCAGAACGGCTACCGCGCACAGCTGGTTTCCGACCTGCGCAACGCCGCCACCGCCGCCGAGTCCTACGCGGTGGACAACAACGGTGGCTACGTGCCTGCCGCCCCGAACACGACCACGCTCGACGCGTTCCTTAAGGCGCCCGCGAACCTGCGTCCGTCGGCTGGCGTGACCATCAACAGCGCCACGGGTTCGGCCACCACGTTCTGCGTCCAGGCGACCCACGCCCAGCTCCCGACCGGTTCGCAGGTCTTCTCCTTCAACAAGGCCAACGGTGAGCCGCGCGCAGGGGCCTGTACCGCACCCTGACGCCTGGAAGCACCCGTTCCACACCGCAGCACGTCCAGGGGGCGGACCCGGCCCGCGCCGGGTCCGCCCCCCGTCGCATCCGGTTACACCCACCAGGAGAGGACCAGGCCGTGCGGACCCACCGGGAGCACCACGATCACGGCTTCACTCTGGTCGAGCTGCTCGTCGTCGTCATCGTCATCGGCATCCTGGCGGCCATCGCAGTCCCTGTCTTCCTCGCTCAGCGTGAGGCGGCCTGGCGGGCACAGGCGGTGTCCGACATGCGCGGCACCGCGCTAGCCGTGGAGACCTACGTCGCCCGCGAGAACGGCCGGACCTACACCGACGTGGACGGTTTCACCGAGGCCACGGCAGAACTGGCGGGCTGGGGCCGAAACACCACTCAGTGGACCCGGTTGTCCATCACAGCCGGAACCGACGAGGAGTTCTGCATCTTGGGTCACCACGAGCTGCTCGAGACCCAGGACCTGCTGTGGACCAAATCCGGCGGCGTGGTCCGGCTGGGTGACGTCGGCACGCTTGCCTGCCCCTGACCTCAAGCCCCGCCCCGACCGACCCGACGCATGGAGATGTGATGAGCAGACTGCGCACGAGGCCGCCGCTGCGGCGGCGCGTGTCGGGCGACGACGGCTTCGGGCTGCTCGAGACCGTGGTGGCGATGCTGGTGCTGTCCGTCGTCGCGCTCGCCGTGCTGTCGATGCTGGCGACCGCGCAGAAGACGGCCTACGGCAACCGGGCCCGGGTGGTCGCCGCCAACCTGGCCGCGAGCGAGATGGACTTCGTCCGGGTTCAAGCCCGCGACGGGCTCACCGCCCTGCCGATCGGGATCGGTCGGGTCGCGGACCGCACCGTGGCCGGGACCACCTACACGGTCGACACCACCGTGGAGTACGTCAACCTGGCGGACCCGGACCTGGTGTGCGGTACCCCCATCGGCGTGCAGAAGCTCAACGCGGTGCGGGTCAACGTCGCTGTGACCTGGGCGCAGATGGGCAGCGTGCAGCCCGTCACCTCGGACACCATGATCTCGCCGGCGTTCCAGGACGCCGCCGCCACCACGGGAACGGTCGTGGTCCGGGTCGTGGACCGGTCGGGCGGGCCCGTGTCGAACGCCACGGTCACGGTCGGCGCGAAGTCCGCCGTCACGACGGCTGAGGGCTGCGCCATCCTGACCGAGATGCCTCCCGGCACCACCACCGTGACGGTCGGGCGGAGCGGATACATCTCCGAGCAGCGCACCAGCACCGACGTGGAGACGATCACCGTGGTCGCGGGGGCCGCCACCAACGCGGAGGCTCGCATCGACCGACCGGCGCGCCTGACGCTCCGCTCGCCGTCCGACGCAGCCAGCTGGCCGGTACCGACCACCACCTCTCCCGTCCCGCTCCGGCTGTACAACGCGGAGGCACCGGGGGCCGGGTTCACGACACCTCGCCCCGGGGCGCTGAACGCGACGACCAGCGTCGAGGTGACGAACATCTTCCCGTACACCGGCGGCTACCAGGTCTTCGCCGGGACCTGCGCGGTCCCAGGGGCCAGCGGGACCGTGAGGACCGCCGTGACCGAACCGAACGGCAACGCCACGGTCGACGTCCCGTTCGGCAAGCTCGACCTCGTAGCCCGCCGCGCCGGCAGCGGTGGCGCGGTCGTCACCGGTCGGATGATCGCGGTCTACACGGCTGAGGCCGTCACGGGCTGCAGCCCGGCCGTCTCCTACCAACGCGGGGCGTCGGCGTCCTCGCCGGGGCAGGTGACCGAGGGTTCACGCAGCCACATCAAGGCGTCCCTCCCCACGGGTCAGTACGACGTCGAGCTGTACTACCAGCGCAGCATGACCGGCAACAGCCAGGCCACCGAGTGGCGTGTCGTCGACGTCCCCGACGTGGTGGTCGACGCCGGCAGCGCCACCGCCCAGGTCGTCGAGGTGAGCGTCCCGTGAACCGCACCAGGTTGCGAGCGGCAGACGACGCCGGCTTCACGTTGGTGGAGCTGCTCGTGACGATCATGCTGTCGATGCTCGTGATGGCGCTGGTCACCGGGCTGGTCCAGACCAGCCGAGGCGTGCTGGTGACCGAGCGCGCCCGCACGGACGACCTCGGGGTGGCGTTCCCGGCGATGGACCAGGCGCAGCGCAGCCTCCGCTCCGCCGTCGCGGCCAACGCGGACGCAGCCGTCACCGCGGCCGGGCCGAGCTCGGTCAGCTTCTACACCCTCGTGTACACCGCCGCGACCCCCTCGGCCGTGACGGCGCCGGAGGCGGAGCAGACGGCGGCGCAACCACGCCTGGTGACCCTCTCGCTGGACACCGCGAGCGACACCCTGCGGATGACCACGGTCGATCCCCGACTGGTGTCCGGCGTCTGGTCGTGGACCGGGACCAGCCGGACACGGGTGCTGGCCCGCGGCGTAGTCAACGACGCCGCGACACCGTTGTTCCGCTACGCCGACGACAGCGGGGCCACGCTGCCCGACGCGTTCTCGACCAGGGAGCAGCGCGAGCAGATCGCGTTCGTCGAGGTCGCCCTGGTCGTCGACACCAACAACGGGGCGGGTCGCCCCGTCGAGGTCAAAGACAAGATCCGGCTTGCCAACTACGGAACTGGGGTGGTGGTCCCATGAGGTCCACGGTGATGCGTCGCGTGCGGCGGACGGCGTCGGGCGACTCGGGCGTCGTGCTCGCGGCGGTCCTGCTCACCGCGTTCGTGATGTCGCTGCTGGGTGCCGCGCTGCTGGTCTACACGACCAAGCAGATGCCCCAGGCCGCCGAGCACCAGGACCGGCAGGCCGCGCTCGCCGCGGCCGAGGCCGGGATCGAGGACTACCTGCAGCGGATCAACTCCGATCCCGAGTACTACGTCAAGGGGTTCGCCGACACCGCCAACCCGTCGTTCCAGGGGTTCGTCCCGGTACCCGGCGCCCAGGACAGCACGGCCGAGTACCGCATCGACGGCGTGGACATCACCGCTGTCCCGACGCGGGGTGCCATCGTGGTGTCGGCGACCGGTCGGGTGGGCCAGGCGGAGCGCAGCCTCCGGGTGGAGCTGAGCCGCAAGAAGTTCACCGACTACGCCTACCTGTCCAACCTCGAGGTCAACGACCCGCGAAACTTCGCCAAGTACCCCGGGGCCACCACGCCCGAACGGATCGAGGAGCTCGAGGACCGGTGCGGTGTGTACCGCTGGCAGGGCGGCCAGAAGGGCCGGTCCGGCTACGACAGCTGCGGCACGCTGCAGTGGTACAACGGTGACATCACCGACGGCAAGGTGCACACCAACGACCTGATCGGCATGTCTGGCAGCCCACGGTTCAACGACAAGGTCGAGTCCGGCTGCTCCCCGCCCGGCTGCGGCACCGTGACCGACAGCAAGTACCGCAACTACGACGGCAGCACGTCGGCCTACTTCAAGTACCCGGGCGACGGCAACGGCTTCGGAGTCATCGCCGGCGGCATCGTCAAGTTCCCCACCTCCAACGGGGCCCTGAAGGACCAGACCCAGCCGCCCAACTCCGGCTGCCTGTTCACGGGGCCGACCCGCATCGTGCTCAAGGGCACCTACGCCGAGGTCTACAGCCGCAACAGCAAGCAGACCAACGGTTCGACCTGCGGGGGGAACTACACCTCCAAGGGGCCGAACTTCATGGCCACCGTGCCCATGACGGACGCGGGCCTGGTCATCTACGTGCAGAACGTTCCGGCCAGCAGCAGCGACCCCAACCACACCGCGGCGGGCAGCCTGTACAGCACGGCTCCGTTCATCCCGGGGGCGAAGCCCAACAAGTCTCCGGACCGGTACCGCCCCAACCCGGGGAGCACCGCGACGGTCCCCGTGCCGAACGGGTTCCCGCTGCCCGAGGACAAGGCCTACACCGACTTCGGTTCCAACCCGGTCTACGGACCCAGCCACGGCGACGTCCTGGTCGAGGGCACCCTGGACGGACGTCTGACGATCGGCGCCGAGGACGACATCATCATCACCAGCGACCTGCTGCAGAAGGACCCGACGGGCGACGTGCTGGGCCTGGTGGCCAACAACTTCATCTGGAACTACCACCCGGTGAACGGCCTGGCCAAGGGCGAGCAGTACGAGATGTGCGGCGGTTCCTGCATGCACGACGTGCGCATCGAGGCCTCGCTGATGAGCGTCAAGCACACCTACGGCACCACCTACTTCCAGCACGGCGCCAGCCAGGGCACCATCACCACGCGCGGATCGATCGTCCAGTACTGGCGCAACAACGTCGGCGACGGCACGTTCGGCACGTCGGGGCACGCCGGCTACGGCAAGCGCTACGGCTACGACCCGCAGCTGCAGTTCACCCAGCCGCCGCACTTCCTGCAGCCGGAATCGCTGGTGTGGAGAGTGTCCCGCTGGGCGGAACGATGACGCAGCAGACGACGGCCGTCCTGCGCTGCACGGGTTGCGGGACCGGCCTGGACCCTGCCGCGACGTGGTGCTGGCTCTGCCATCGCTCGACCGTCGAGGTGGCGGCTGCGCCGGTTGCGGAATCCGGACCGGCTGATCCGTCCCCCCGTGCCCGGCCGGGCATGCTGCGCTCCCAGCTGTCCGGTCGGGTGGCTCTGGTCGTCGGCGTTCTGATCGTGCTGGTCTGCACCCCGGTCGCCACCGTCCTGCTCGGCGGCGGCGACCTGGGCGCCGGCGCCGAACCGGCCACGCCCGTCGGCGTCCTGGTCGGCAGCGAGCAGGTGGACGAGGGCGACCTGGACCGCCCGCCCGGCCCGTAGCCTGCGACCGTGATCGGTCTCGTCCTGCTGGCCGGCCTCCTCGGCCTGCTCATCGGCTCGTTCCTCAACGTCGTCATCCACCGGGTCCCCCGGGGGGAGTCGGTCGTGCACCCGCCCAGCGCGTGCCCGGGGTGCGGTCACGCGATCCGTCCCCGGGACAACGTGCCCGTCCTCTCGTGGCTGGTGCTGCGAGGACGCTGCCGGGACTGCGGAGAACCCATCAGCCCCCGGTACCCGCTGGTCGAGCTGGCGACCGGGGTGGCCTTCGCCGGTGTGGTGGCGGCTGTGCTCGGCCACGGCCCTACTCCGTGGGTCATCCCCGCTCTGCTGTACCTGGCCGCCGTGAGCATCGCGCTGTCGCTCATCGACATCGACGTCAAGCGGTTGCCGGACGCCATCGTCCTGCCGAGCTACCCCGTGCTGCTCGTGCTCCTGACTGTCGCGTCGGCCGGCGCGGGGGACTGGTCGGCGCTCGTCCGGGCGGCCATCGGCGCGGTGGCCGGCTTCGGGTTCTACTTCGTGCTGGCGTTCATCTACCCGGCCGGCATGGGCTTCGGTGACGTCAAGCTGGCCGGCGTCCTGGGCATGGCGATGGCCTGGTACGGCTGGGGCGTCCTGGTGGTGGGCACCTTCGCGGGCTTCCTGCTGGGTGGCGTCGTGGGGGTGGTCCTCATCGCGTTCCGTCTGGGCAACCGCAAGACCATGATCCCGTTCGGGCCGTACATGATCGTGGGCGCATGGCTCGCGGTCGGGTTCGGCGACGCCGTGGTCGGCTGGTACCTGACCACGACCGGTCTGCGCTGACCCCTCAGACGGGTCGCGAGCCTGGTCGCCGTCGGGTGACCCGGACGGGTGACTCCTCCCGCTGAGGGCAACCGACAGCCCCGTCACTGCTCAAGCGCTCCCCGGTGACGCCGATGTCTGCCTCGGGAAGCGGGTGGACCGCCGCCCGGGGGCCGTGCAGTCGGCTCCGTCGCAGAGGTGAAGGAGACGCGCCGTGGCCGCACGAAGCGCCATCGGTCTCGACATCGGGACGTCAGGCGTCCGCGCCGCCGAGCTGTCGTTCGGCCGACACGGCGTCACGCTCGAGAAGTTCGGTCAGGTGGCCGTGCCGCCCGGGTCGGTCCGGGACGGAGAGGTCGTCGAACCGACCGTCGTCGCCGAGGCCATCCGCGAGCTGTGGGCCGCGACCAAGTTCTCCGGCAAGGACGTCGTGCTGGGGATCGCCAACCAGCGCGTCGTGGTCCGCACCGTCGAGGTGGCCTGGCTCCCGCCGGCCGAGCTGCGCAAGAGCCTGCCGCTGCAGGTCGCCGACCAGCTGCCGATGCCCGTCAACGACGCCGTGCTCGACTTCCACCCGCTGGAGGAGGTGCACGGCCCGCGCGGCCGGATGCTGCGCGGCCTGCTCGTCGCCGCCGTCCGCGAGAGCGTGCTGGGCAACGTCCGCTGCGTGGAGAAGGCGGGGCTGCGCCCCACCTCGGTCGACCTGACCAGCTTCGCGGTGCTGCGCTCCATGGGCGCCCGTGGTCTGGAGGACACCCAGACCGAAGCCCTGGTCGACATCGGCGCCCGGGTCACCAACATCGTCGTCCACACCGCCGGCATCCCCCACTTCGTCCGCATCCTGCTCATGGGCGGTGCCGACCTGACCGACGCGCTCGCCGAGCGGCTGGGCACGTCCCTGGCCGAGGCCGAGGGGATCAAGCAGACCACCGGGCTGGACGCCGGCCCGGGCGTCAGCGCCAACACCGTGCGCACCATCGACGGCTCCGCCCAGGCCCTCGTCGACGAGATCAGGGGGTCGCTGGACTACTTCCGTTCCACGTTCGCCGGCACCCCGCCCGAGCGGGTCGTGCTGTCCGGCGGCGGGTCCACGCTGCGCGGGTTCGCCGCCCGCCTCGAGCAGGGCGTACGCATCCCCGTCGTGCAGGGCAACCCGATGCAGACCATGCGGCTGGGCCGGACGGGCCTGGACGAGGCGCAGCTCGAGCTCGTGCAACCGCTGGCGGCCGTGCCCGTCGGCCTGGCCATGGGAGCCGTCCGATGAGCACGCAGCAGCAGGAGACCACGCGGGAGACCGTCGTCCCGCTGACGTCGGAGTACCCGGTCGCCCGGGTCGACCTCCTCCCGCCCGAGATCCTCGAGCGCCGGAACTTCAAGAAGGCCCAGGGGTGGATGGTCGTCGGGGTGGTGGGCGTGGTGGCGGTCCTCGGGACCGGCTACTACCTCGCCGTCGCCGACGCCCAGCAGGCCGCCGACGAGCTGGCGGTGGAGCAGCAGCGCACCACGGTGCTGCAGGCCGAGGCCGCGCAGTTCGCCCAGGTCCCGGCCATCCTAGCCAGCGTCGACCGCGCTGAGTCCGCTCTGGCCACAGCGATGGCCGGCGACATCGAGTGGTACCGCTACCTGTCGCAGGTCGGGCAGAACGCCCCCGAGGGCGTCTGGTTCCGCTCCATCAACGCGACGGCACTGGACACCACCACCGCCGCCGTGGCCGGCGACCCCCTGGCCCCGGTGGACTCCGTGGCCGAGCTGACGACCACCGGGCGCGCGCTCAGCTACCCCGACGTCGCCACCTGGCTGGACTCGGTGGACGCGATCTCCAACCTGGACTACGTCCTGTTCAGCGACGCACGCCTGGACAGCGAGTCCGGCGAGAAGCCCTGGGTGGAGTTCACCACCTCGACGAAGGTCGCCCCCGAGGCGTACTCCGACCGCTACGCCCAGGAAGGGCAGTGAGATGGCACTGACCAAGACGTCCGCCTGGTCGCTGGGCACGGTGGGGCTCTGCGTCGCCGTGACCGCCGCCTCCTGGTTCCTGCTGATCGACCCCGAGCGGGCCGAGGCCGCCGGGACCCGGGAGCAGACCGTGGCCGCCGAGCAGTCGAACGCGCAGCTCGAGATCCAGATCGAGCAGCTCAAGGCGGAGTTCGCCGACCTGCCCACCAAGCAGGCCGAGCTGGCGGCGATCCGGCAGGCGCTGCCCGAGGATCCCGCGCTGGCCTCGCTGATCCGCGCGATCAACGAGTCTGCCGCCGACACCGGTGTCCGGGTCGACGGCCTGACCACCGCGGCCGCAGCCGCTGTCGTGGACCCTGCGGCCGTAGCCGCGGTCGAGGGGGCGCAGCCGACCGGGGACACGGCCGAGGGGTCTTCCGATGAGGCGGGAGCCGAGCCGTCCGCCGCGCCCAGCACCGAGCCGACCGACGGGGCGAGCAGCGAACCGGTCGACGCGGGCACCGGGGTGACCGCAGTCGAGGGTGCCCCCGTCGGCGCCGTGCTGGCTGCCGTGCCTCTCACCATCGAGACGTCGGCGTCCTTCTACGAGACCAACTTGCTGCTCAAGGAGCTGCAGACCGGTCTCCCTCGGGCCCTGCTGGTGGACGGCTTCACGATGGACGTAGTCGACGCCGAGGACGACGTCGAGCCCGGCACCGTCCGCACCACCTTCAACGCCCGGGTCTTCGTGTTCGTCGACCCCGACAGCGTCGAGGCCGTCGACGCCCCCGTCCCCAGCACGATCGACTGACCAGGAGCCCGACATGATCAACCCACCGTCGACCTTCGGTCAGCCCGAAGAGGCACCCGTGGCCTCCGAGCCCGAGCCCGTCACAACCCGTAGCCCCCGGACCGTGGTCGTCGTAGCGGTCGCCGGCGTCGCCGCTCTGGCGGTGCTGGGTGGGGCCGCCGCCCTCGTCCTCACCTCTGGTGACGCCGAGGTCGAGACGGCCTTGCCGGCATCGTCGGTCGCCCCGGTCGAGCCCTCCGTCGCGCCGAGCACAGCCGCCGCCACCCCGTTGCCCACCTCCGCCGTCCGGGGCCGCAACGTGTTCCTGCCGCTGGTGGCGGACGCGGGGTCCGAGGGGGAGGGGGCCGAGGGCGCCGGTGCTGCGCTGCCGGACACGTCCGGCGTACAGCCGGACCCCGTCAGCACCGCGGGTTCGTCCGGCAGCGGGTCGTCGGGCAGCGGGTCGGCCGGCAGCGGGTCGTCCGGCACCGGTGTCGTGGTCCTGCCGCCTGAGCAGGATCCTGTTGCCGAAGAGGTCCTTCGCGCGGCCATCGAGGAGATCGCTCGCCTCGAAGCCGAGATCGTTGACCTGAAGGACCAACTCGACGACGCGTCGGATGACGAGGGTGACCTAGTGGACACGATCGCCGACCTCGAGTCCGAGCGTGACGGCCTCAGCCGCACGGTCGACGAGCTGACCGGGGAGATCGAGGCCCGCGACGAGGTCGACGCGTCCCGTCTGCTCGTCGAGTTCGTCTCTGCCGACCCCGAGGAGCTGGTGGTCGAGGCCGACGGCACCGAGATCACCATCGCGTTCGGGGAGGACGAGGAGGTCGCGAAGTCCTCCACCGGCCAGGCGCTCATGCTCACCTACCACGGGCTCGACGAAGGGCCGGACCCCGACCACGTCAGGTTTGGCTACGTCGACGTCATGTCCGTCGTGCAGGTCGGGGCGACTGTGGTGCTGCCCCGCTGACGGGCACGTCCGCCTTCCCCCCACCAGCGCGGCGGCCCGGCCCGGGC
>JBBSQH010000065.1:0-25748 GCA_038258055.1 Actinomycetales bacterium | reverse complement strand
CTCGCGGGGGCGCGCCGCCACGGCGACGAGGTCCTCGAGGCGTCCCTGCAGCGGGAGGCGGAGTGGGCGGGTGTCCCGGTCGGGCTGGGGGGCGGGCGACGCTACGCCGCCGGGGTGCTGCCGGTCGCCGACGCGTTCCTGGTGTGGGCGCGGGCGCAGCCGCGCGACCTGGCGGACGTCACCTCGGGGTCGGGGGAGCAGGCGACCGCCAGGACCCGGGCGGTGGTGTGGCCGTGGCCGCTGGCGGGGCTGGCCGTCTCGTTGCTGCTGGGTGCCTGGGCCGTGCGGCTGTCACGCCGTCCGGTCGTGCCGACCGCTCAGCGGGGCATCTCGTAGGCCGACAGCCAGACCGTCGCCGTGCCGCCGGACTCGGCGACAAGCACGTCGCGCTGCACGACCAGGTCCTCGCCGTTGCTCGCCCCGAAGCACAGCCCCAGCTCGCCCTCGGGGTCCTCGGTCAGGCCGAACGGGGCGCGCTGGCGCTCGCTCAGGGGGGCGCCCAGCGTCGGCAGCAGGCCGCCGAGCTGGTCGCAGAGCGCGGCGGCCGCCTCCGGGGTCGTGGTGGAGACCACCAGGTAGGACGCGACGTCCTGCTCGTTCGGTCGCTGCACGGACGACACGACGTCCGCGCCGTCGGGCGGGGTCAGGCCGGCCAGGGCCCAGGCCTGCTCGGCCGGCACCTCGGTGTCCGTCGCCGGCGCCGACGACGCTCCCGGCGCCGCCTCGGTGGTGCTGCCCGTGCTGTCTGTGCCGTCTGCGTTGCGCACGTCGGTGCCCCCGGTCGGCGACGTCGGCGTCCCCGTGATGTCGTAGCCGCAACCGGCGAGCAGGAGCAGCGCCGCGCCGATCGCGGCGGCGGTGGTGGTGCGCGGTGCCCGGGTCACGGGACGCTCCCCTCGGTCCGTCGGGTGGAGGACTGACCGTACGCCGTGTACTCCTGGGCCAGACCCGCCCGGTGCAGCTCGGCCAGCTGCTCGTCGGTGATGTTGAACGGTCCGATCTGCGTGGACTTGGTGCCGTCCCAGTTGTACTGGTCCCGCAGGTGGGTGGTCGTCTCGGACGTGTAGGTCCAGTCCCCTCCGGGGGAGCTGGGCGGGGTGACCGTGACGTAGCCGGTCTCGGAGTACTGCCAGCCGCCGAGGGCGTAGAAGTAGTTCTGGCTGTCGTACACGAGGCCGTCGGGGCCGTAGCCGAAGCCGGTCCAGCCCGAGCTGATCGGGAACGTCACGGGCCCGGTGGCCCCGTCGGCCTGGGCCTGCGCGATCGCCTGGTTGATCAGGAGCTGGCGGGTCTCGTCCGTGGCCTGCTGGAACTCGGGCAGGTCCCCCAGCATCTGGTCGACGTCCTGCTCCAGGGCGTCGCCGCTGCCGCCCAGGAAGTGCAGCAGGTTGCGGGCCGCGTCCGGCCACGACCCGGACATGGCGTTGGCGGCGATCTCGGCGGCGGTCTCGACCGCTCGCAGCCGCAGGCTCGCGTCCTCGGAGTCGTAGTCGCCCGCGCCCTCGTCCACGGGTTCCCACGGCGGGGGGTCGGGGAACACCGGGGTGGAGCCGGGGACGCCGTCGCCGACGGAGGGGTTCTCGGTGTCGGAGTCGTCGGGCGCACCCGGGTCCTGCTCGGAGTCGTCGTCGTCACGGCGGGCGTCGTCGCGGCGGTCCCCGCGGGCGTCACGGGCCGTGTCGTCGCGACCGGGGTCGGACCCGGTGGCGTCCCCGGGGTCGTCCCCTCCGTCCACGGGGGTCGCCGCGGCGTCGCCGCAGCCCGCCGTGGAGATGTAGCACTGGACGGCGGCGGCGGTCTGGGTCGCCGCCGGGGCGCCGCCGAGCACGGTCACCGCCGCGGCGACCAGGGCACTGATGACGACCACGACCCCGACGTACTCCAGCGCGCCGGCACCGCGGTCATCGCGTCGCTGCGCCGCCCTGGGTGTCCGCACGCGTCGAGAGTGGCGGGGTCGGAGCCCGTGCGGATGGGCCGCGGGACCCAAGTTGGGAGGCGGATCTGGTTGACGTGTGTACGACCTGCCCGGGCGGGTACCGGTCCGATGCACCACCACGCACCCGATCAGAGGAGAACCATGCGCGCGCTCGTCTACAACGGTCCCTTCGACGTCACCGTCAACGACGTCCCGGACGCCACCATCGAGGCACCCACCGATGCCGTGGTCCGGATCACGACCACCAACATCTGCGGGTCGGACCTGCACATGTACGAGGGGCGCACGGGCGTCGAGCCCGGCACCGTGTTCGGCCACGAGAACATGGGCGTCGTCGAGGAGGTGGGCGCGGGCGTCGCCGGTCTGAAGGTCGGTGACCGCGTCTCGCTCCCCTTCAACATCGGCTGCGGCCACTGCAACAACTGCAACAAGGGCCTGACGGCGTTCTGCCTGACGATCAACCCCGCCATGGCCGGCGGCGCGTACGGCTACGCGTCGATGGGCCCGTACCGCGGTGGCCAGGCCGAGCTGCTGCGCGTGCCGTTCGCCGACTTCAACGCCCTCGTGCTGCCCCAGGGCACCGAGCACGAGAACGACTTCACGATGCTGAGCGACGTCTTCCCGACTGGCTGGCACGGCGTGGAGCTGTCCGGCCAGCAGCCCGGTGAGACGGTCGTCGTCATCGGCGCCGGCCCCGTCGGCCTGATGGCCGCCCACAGCGCCATGATCCGCGGCGCCTCGCAGGTGTTCGTCGTGGACAAGCAGGCCGACCGGCTCAAGCTGGCCGAGCAGTACGGCTGCACCCCGGTCGACTACAGCAAGGGCGACGTCGTCGAGCAGCTGATGGAGCTCACCGACGGCAAGGGCGTCGACCGCGGCGTCGAGGCCGTCGGCTACCAGGCCCACGACTCCTCCGGCGAGGAGGACGCGGCCATGACGCTCAACCAGCTGTTCGCCTCCGTGAAGGCCACCGGCGGGATCGGCGTCGTCGGGGTGTTCCTGCCCGAGGACCCCGGCGCCCCGACCGAGGACCTGAAGCAGGGCAAGATCACGCTCGACTACGGCCTGTTCTTCTCCAAGGGCCAGACCATGGGCACCGGCCAGGCCAACGTCAAGGCCTACAACCGCGAGCTGCGTGACCTGATCGTCGCCGGCCGCGCCACGCCGGGCGCGATCGTGTCGCACGAGCTGTCGCTGGAGGAGGCCCCCAAGGGCTACGACCAGTTCGACAAGCGCGTCGACGGCTGGACCAAGGTCCTGCTCAAGCCCGCGGCCTGAGCGGCCCGAGCACCTGAGGCGGTGGCTGCCCGCCCCCAGCGGGGGCGGGTATGCTGCCGTCTCGCGCCCACCCGTGGGCGTTCGCGGATGTAGTTCAATGGTAGAACTTCAGCTTCCCAAGCTGATAGTGCGGGTTCGATTCCCGTCATCCGCTCCGAGCCTCAGGTCCGCCCGTGTCTGGCAGGTACGGTCCTCCGCCCGCCGCGACGAGGACCGCGACGGTCGAGGGGTCCCATCGGGTCGAGGCTGGGGTGTCGCCAAGGGGGTGGCACTAGCCTCGCTCGATGACGATCATGAGAGCGACCTCCACCAGAAGCCCCTTACGCCTGGCCGCTGCCCTCACGCTGACACTCGTCGCGCTGGCCGGCTGCGGGTCCGCCGACACGGCGGACGACGCCGCAGTTGACGATCCCGCGGTCGACGACGCCGCAGCGGCCGTGGACGACGCCGCGGTGAGCGACGACGCGGCCCCGCCTGCTGAGACCGGCGGAAGCGACGAGGGCGTCGAGGTCGTCGAGGGCGTCGAGTGCGACACGTCGACCTTCGTCTACGAGGCCTTCACCGAGATCCCGGCCGGCTGGTCGGAGGGGTTCCCCCGCCCGGAGATGCTCGACGACATCGAGGGCGACGTCGGCAACGGGTGCGAGCGCGTCACCGTCGACATGCGGGGTCGGCACACCGGGGACGCACGCGACTGGATGGCCGCGTACGGGGACCGCCTGAGCGATGCCGGCTTCGAGCTCTCGGACGAGACCGACGAGCTGGGGCAGGTGCTGCGCACCTACCGCTCGGGTGAGGACGTCATCAACTTCGGCGGCGACATCGAGCGGCCCGACTTGCCCGAGGAGTACATCACCGTCGGCATCTCCCTCACCGACTTCCCCGACTGATGGTGCGGGCTCGACCCCCCGTCGTCCCAGGGCAATCGGGGTGAGGACGTCCAGCGCCGGGAACCGCTAGACGAGCTCGAAGCACCCCGAGCGCTACGCACATCACCAGCGGCCCGCCCAGTGTGTGCGCGTGCCGGAACGGGCTCGCCCATGTCGGAGCCTGGACTGAGGTGGATCGCCAATCGGACCATGCCTCGACAACCATCGTCACCCCGACGGCGAGGACGAGGACGGCGCAGAGCAGGAGCCACATGGGCTGACCCCTTCCCCCCAACGTGCTGTGGCGCGATGACGACCGGCCCACATTCACCGGACGGCAACGCAAGAATGTCAGTCACCCTCCTGGAGCACGTTGTCTGGAGCTGGGGGGATGCCGGCCGTCTCGATGGCCCGCCGGCACCAGGCTCGGCGGGATGGTCACGACACGGTGGCCGGCGGCCGACTTCTGTGGACCGGGTCCCGGCGGAGGCGCCCGAGGGTCGGCTCTGCGTCGGCCCCCCGGCCACCGCGAGGGCACCGCCCCCTCGAGACCTGGCCTCGCCCCCGTGGCCCTGGCAGGCCGGGGCCGTCTCTTCGGTAGCGTGCCGGGCATGGTCGAGGGGACGACGCCTCAGTGGCAGCTCACGCGCACGTCTCGACAAGGCTTCTGGCTGGGCGGGCTCTTCGTCGTCCTCGCGACCGTGGGGTGGCTGTTCCAGGTGCCCGGAGGAGGGCCGGTCGAGGTGGTCCTCGCTGTCGTCTGGACCGTGCTCGCCCTCTCGATCATGGCGTCCTCCTTGGCGCTGCGTCGGCGCGAGCGAGGCTGACCCGGACCGTCGCCGTCAGCCGGTGAAGGAGGCGCGCGTCGTGACGGGTGTGGCCACCGGGGCCACCACGTCGTCCTCGTTCTCGGCTGTCTGGTCGGCGGCCAGGAGGGCGTCGATCTCGTCTGCGCAGTCCTCCAGCACCTGGCGGGCCGAGTTGAACGCTGCGAAGGCCTCCACACCGCTGTCGGTGCCGATCAGCGCCTCGAGTCGGGGCTGCAGCTCCGCTGCGATGGCGTCGATCTGTGCGGTCGCCTCGGCCAGCCCCTCGGGCACACCGCGGAGGAACTCGATCTCCGCGTTCCGCTCGGTGATCTCCGCCTCCAGGGAACCGATGGCGTCCGCGGCCGCGTCGATCCGCGCCTGGGCGGCCGCGGCCTCGTCGTCGTCCGCCGCGGCCTCGAGCGCCTCCTGCGCTTCGGCGAGCTCGTCCTGCTGGGTCAACAGGTCGGCCTCGGCCTGCTCGACGAGGGCGAGCTCCGCGGCGATCTCACGGTCCAGCCCGTCCTCGAAGTCCTCGAACTCGTCGACGCCGGCCTCGAGCGCCCCGTAGTAGAGCCGGTCCTGCTGCTCACCGAAGGGCTCCCCCCGCTCGTAGAACTCCGCGAGGAGCGGCCCGAGGTCGTCCGCGACCGCAGCGAAGCCGGCCAGGTCGACGTCGGCTCCGGACAGCTCCAGCGCTCGCGCGAAGGTCCCCTCGCAGTCATTGCCCCGGTCCACGCTGCTGGCCTGGGCAGAAGCTGCGACGGCGGAGCCGCTCAGGATGAGCAGCACGGCGGCAGCGGTCGCCGGGACGTGACGGAACACGGATATCTCCTGAAGGTCGTGGTGTGGAGGGCCCCCACGGCCCCCCGGCGCTTGCGCGACCGGCAATGAGTACCAGCGGCACCACGACGCCGCACGTGACGTCTCCGAATCGTTACCCGCGAGGCGAGAAGAACGCCCGAACCCCGCTCTGACCTTGGAGCGGATGACAGGAATAGAACCCGTGCCAGCAGCTACGACAGTCGTCACCAGGACGGACTGCGAGGGCCCTCACGCCACGTGGAGGAGCCGCCGGCGCGACCTGCGGCGTCCCGCGCGACAACCGGAGTCTGCTGCCGCTCGCGCCGTAGCTAGCGGGCTGCGGGCCACCGACGCGTCGACGGCTGAGGGCCGTTCGGTGTACGTCTCCATCTGGCCCCGCCGGAGAACGCGGTCGTGCTCTGCGTGGACGAGAAGTCCCAGATCCAGGTGAGGGACCGGACGGCCCCGATGCAGCCGGGCCTGCCCGAGCGGCGCACCCACGACTGCAAGCGGGACGGGACCACGACGCTGTTCTCGGCCATGACCTGACGCTATGGAGCGGACGGGTCGGCGTCAGGCCCGGAGTCCGCCGGTCCGTCGGCGACCAGCGCCCTTCGCACCACCAGTCGCAGCGCGGTGCGTCGGCGCTCGTGGTCGGCCTCGGTCTCCTGCGTCGACGCGGTGTACGTGCCGCTGACCGGGGACCAGGTCCCGGCCAACGCGATGACCAGGTGGTACAGCTCGTCCGGGCGGACGCCGGTCAGCACGACGCCCTCCTGCTGCGCCCTCTCGATGGCGTCGTACTTGTCCTGCGCCAGCGCCCGGTGGTCCTGCAGGAGGTTGCCGGTCGGGACGCGCTCGAGGCGGTTCCAGCTGGTCAAGCGGATGAGCTCGGGCCAGGTCAGGTAGGAGTCGTACAGGCGCACCGCGTACCCGGGCAGGTCGTAGGCGTCGAACGGCACCGTGTCGACGATGCGGTGCAGCTGGTCGTCGAAGACGGCGTCGAACAGGCCGTCCTTGGACCCGAACCAGCCGTACATCTGGGCCTTGTTGACCCCGGAGGACTCGGCGATGCGGTCGACGCGGGCGCCGGCGATGCCGTGCTCGGCGAACTCGGCCGCCGCCGCGTCCAGGAGTCGTCGTCTGCTGGCCTCGCCGTCCCTCACCACCCGGTCGACGGTAGCAACAAACTAGATAGTTTGTTAGCGTCAGCGTCATGACACGCATCAGCAGCAGCTTCGGCAGCCGGAGCACCGCCCTCGAGGTCGTCGAGGGGATCGACCTGACCGGCCGTCGTGCCGTGGTCACCGGGGGTGCTTCGGGCATCGGGGTCGAGACGGCCCGCGCCCTGGCCCACGCCGGCGCGCAGGTGACGTTGGCCGTCCGCGACGTCGACGCCGGGGCCACGGTCGCCGCCGACATCGCCCGCACGAGCGGTCGCGACGACGTGGCCGTGGCCCGTCTCGACCTGGCGGACCTGCGCAGCGTGGACGCGTTCGTCGCCGCGTGGTCCGGCCCCCTGCACGTCCTGGTCAACAACGCCGGCGTGATGGACACCCCGCACCTGACGACCGCGCAGGGCTTCGAGCTGCAGCTCGGCACCAACCACCTGGGCCACTTCGCCCTGGCGACCGGCCTGCACGAGGCCCTCGTCAGCGCCGGGGACGCCCGCGTCGTCGTGGTGTCCTCCAGCGGTCACGCGGCCTCCCCGGTCGTCTTCGACGACCTGTTCTTCGAGCGCCGTCCGTACGACCCGGGCCTGGCCTACGGGCAGTCCAAGACGGCCAACGTGCTGTTCGCCGTCGAGGCGACCCGGCGGTGGTCCGGCGACGGCATCACCGCCAACGCCCTGATGCCGGGCGGCATCTGGACGCCGTTGCAGCGGCACTGGAGCGCCGAGCAGCGCGCCGCCGCCGAGCAGCAGGCCAGCCAGGCCGAGGGCGCCGGGCTGTTCCACATGAAGACGACCGAGCAGGGCGCGGCGACGTCGGTGTTCCTGGCCACGTCACCCCTGGTCGCGGGGGTCGGCGGCCGGTACTTCGAGGACTGCCAGGAGGCCGCGGTCGTCCCCCAGCTGCAGGGGTTGAGCGGGGTGGTGCCGCACGCGGTCGACCCCGATGCGGCGCAGCGGCTGTGGGACGTCAGCGAGGAGCTGGTGAGCGGCGCGCGTCAGGGGTGACCAGAACCGGGCCCGCAGGGGGCGCCAGCGGGGGCTGCGGTCCGGTCAGGTGTCGGGGGCCTGGGCCTCCGGCACGGCTAGGCGCCACCAGCCGCGCACCACGTCCTCGTCCGGGCCGGGCAGCTCGTGCTGCTCGCCGGAGGCCAGCTCGACGACGACCTCGGGGTCGTAGCGGCCCTTGCGACGGACGTCGGTGACCTGCGACCAGGGGATGTGCTTGCGGCGCCAGGCCCGGATCGTGAGGCCGTCGTGGTCTGCGGTGACCAGCGGACGGGACAGGCGCGGCAGGAGCGTGAACACCGCGCACGCCACGACCAGGTAGACCGCGAGCAGGTAGCGGGCGTCGAGGTCCACCAGATGCAGCAGGACCTGGCCGGCCAGGAGGGCCACCAGGTTGACCAGGTTCATCACCTGCACCGGACCGGTGACGTCCGCCTCGGGGGCGGGGTGCCCGGCCTGCGGCAGCCGGGGCCCCGGCCGAGCGCCGTCGACGCGCTCCCGCCAGGCCTCGACCACCCCGCCGGGGGTCCCCCTGGGCAGCCTGACCAGGGCACCGTCGGCCCGCTCGAGGTAGGTGTCGACGTCCGAGAAGCCGACCAGGTCCCGACGCCGGGTGAGGTCGACCTGGTCCCACGTGAGCTGCTGCGCGTGGCGACGTCCGGAGACCTCCAGGCCGTCGGCCGACGCAAGGACCCGACGCGGTTGCCGTCCTTCGGCCCGGATGAGCAGCGCGGTCGGGAGCATCGCGGTCACCGCGACGACCGCCCAGGCCAGGTCGAGCTGAGCCGCGGCGGTAAGCGCCGCCGCCAGCACCGCGACCCCGGCCACGATCACACCGACGGACCACCACCGCGATGGCCGGGTCTCGTACGACATCGCCTCGACCGCTGCGCTCAGCCGGGCGCTGTTCCCCCGGCCGGGACCGGTGACCGCTGCACCGCCGGGCGGCCGGGCTCCCGTCGCCGGTACGCGCCGCACCTCACGATGCTCGGCACCCTCCGCAGGTGCGTCCGTGTCCGGGTCCCACCACTCGCCCAGCCCGTTCCCGCTCACGCCCGCCGCACCACCAGGCCGCGCAGGTCGTAGCCCTCGGTCAGGTCGCTCCAGCCCACGCGCGGCGGCCCGTCGGCCACCAGGTCCTCGCGGAACAGCCGGCTCAGGAACACCTCGGACTCCATCATCGCGATCGGTGCCCCGGGGCAGCGGTGGTTGCCGTCGCCGAACGCCATCACCGACGCCGCCACCCCGCGACCGGTCATGGTGCGCCCCGGCCGCAGGCACAGCGGCTCGGCACCGACGGCCGCGGTGTCGGCGTTGATGGCGCGCAGGTCCAGGTCGAGCAGCGTCCCGACCGGCAGCTCGTGCCCGGTCCCCTCCGACGTCAGGGTCATCGGCGCCGTGGTCCGCCGGTACAGGTGGCCGACCACCGGCTCCAGCCGCAGCACCTCCTCCAGCAGGGCCAGGCGGCCCTCGCGGTCGGCGGCGCGGAAGCGGGTCAGCAGGTCTACGTCGTCCAGCAGGTGCCACGCGGCGACGGTGATGAACTCGCGCGTCGTCACCATCCCCGCGGCGGCGTAGGTCACGCACTCCGTCAGGACCTCCATCGGCGTGTAACCCTCCTCCAGCAGGTGGCTGATGACGTCCTCGCGCGGGGCCTTGCGCCGGGCCCGGATGGCGGGCTTCACGTCCAGGTGGTGGAAGCGCAGCAGCGCGGTGCTGCTGCGGACCCGACGCAGCAGCGCGAGCGGGCTGCGCGACCGACCGAGCAGGTCACCGGCGAAGAACCCCTCGATTCGGCCGGCCATGCCGGGCAGCAGCGAGTCGGTGAGCCCCACGACCCGGGCGGCCACCTGCACCGCCATCGGCAGCGACAGCGCGGCGACGTCACGGGGGCGACCGTCGGCCAGCGGCCGGACAAGTTCGTCGGCCAGGGCGTCCATCATGTCGCGGTAGCCCTCCGTCGCCCGTGGCGTGAAGAACCGGGCCGACGCCTTGCGCTGCTGCCGGTGCTCGTCGCCCTCCAGGTACAGGATCGGGGACCGCATTCCCGCCGCGCCGGTCTGCCGCGGCCGCTCCGTCGCGGCCGCGAACTCCGTGGCCCCGAACCCGGCCTGGGTGACGGAGGACTCCGAGCGGATCAGCTCGCGTGCGACCGCGTGGCTGCGGACGACCCAGCGTTTCCCGGTGCGCTCGACGCCGGGAGCGAGGCGCTCGCCGGGGCGGGACAGCTTGCGCGCCGGGCAGCCGCCGTCGCCCGGACCCCTCGTGGTGCTCCCCCCAGCCTCCATGCGTCCCCACGCTAGGGGCAGCGGACGACGCTCGCCCGGTGTCGCGGCGGAGCGCGGGGCGGTCAGCCCGTCGCGTTGACCTTGTCCGCACGCACCGTGAGCAGGACGCGCACCTGGTCGCGCCCGCCCCACCACGGGTAGGGGGCACCGGTGTACCGCTGGGCCAGCACCTCGATGTGCTCGGCACCGCCGTCGGTGGTCCGGGCCACGACCCGGCCCCGGACCTCGTGGTAGCGGGACGGGTTGTCGGGGTCGGACACGGTCAGCGCGACGCGCGGGTCGCGCTCGACGTTGCGGACCTTCTGGTGGCTCATCACGGTGTTGATCACCACGTCGGTGCCGTCGGTGTCGACCCAGGTCTGGGTCAGCTGCGGCGAGCCGTCGGGCATGGTCGTCGCGAGGTAGCAGGTAGCGCCGCTGCGCAGCAGGTGCAGCAGCTCGGGGGAGAGGGTCACGCGGCTGAGCGTAGGTCTCGACGGGCGCCGCGCCGGACGGCTGCCTACCGTCGGGGCATGGCTATCACCAAGGGTGACCGGGTGTCGTGGAACACCCCGCAGGGCGAGACGCAGGGCACAGCGGTGGAGAAGAAGACCAAGGAGTTCCAGCACGACAAGCAGACCTTCAAGGCCAGCGACGACGAGCCGTTCTGGATCGTCGAGTCGGAGAAGAGCGGCTCGCGGGCCGCGCACAAGGAGTCGTCGCTGACCAAGGCGTAACGGTGGGTCAGGCGCCTCGGTGCCGGTCGGCCGTCCGCTCGTGCGCGAGGGTCATAAGCTCGACGAGCCGTCCGGACGTCGTGGCCCCGGGGCAGACCACCGCCACCCAGCCCTGCGCGGCGTACAGCGGGTGCGGCAGGAACACGTCGGGGACGTCGTAGGCGTCCGGCGCGTGCTCGCCCGCCGAGGCGGGCGGGTGGCCGAGCACGTCCTCGAACGCCCGTCGACCGACCGACACGTTCACCCGGACCACGCCCGGCCGGTCGAGGCGCGACTGCGTGTCGAAGCCCGGGTAGTCGCCGACCACCACGGTGACGAAAGGCCACCGCCGGTCCGGGGGCAGGTCCCCGTCGGGGTCGTAGGACGCGAAGCTGTCGCCCCAGGCGACCTCCGGGCTGCCGTCGTCGAGGCCGGCGGTCTGCACCTGCACGCCGGACATCGCTCGTAGGTGCGCCAGGACCTCGTCGACCTCCACGAGGGCGACGGTACGACCTACGGCGGGACTACCGTGCGCTGATGCCCGCACAGCTCGCCTCGATCCGCCGTTACCCGGTCAAGGCCATGGGGGGCGAAGGGCTGCAGCGGGTCGACCTCGACGACCGGGGCCTGGCCGGTGACCGCTGGTACGCCGTGGTGGACGTGGACGGTCGGCTGGCGTCGCACAAGGACACCCGTCGGATGCGCCGCCGCGACGCCGTGGCCGGGTACGCGGCCCGGACCGACGAGGCGGGTCGGGTGGTGGTCGCGGACGACCACGGCCGGACCTGGCCGGTCGACGACCCGGCGCTCGCCGAGCACCTGAGCGAGGTGATGGGTGACCCCGTGGCGCTCGAGGCCGAGCACGGGACCTCGCACCAGGACGACGGTGCCGTGTCGCTCGTGGGCACGGCCACGCTGCGATGGTGCGCCGAGCGGTGGGACCTGGACGCCGACCCGCGGCGGCTGCGCGTCAACCTGGTCGTGGACACCGACGAGCCGTTCGTCGAGGAGACCTGGGTCGGGCGGTCCCTCCAGGTCGGCCCGGTCCGGCTGGTGGTCGAGGACCGGATCGAGCGCTGCCGCACCGTCGACGTGCCGCAGGACGGCACGAGCGCGACCGGACGCTGGCTCAAGCCGCTGGCGGCCGAGCGCGACATGTCCCTCGCGGTGTACGCCCGGGTAGCGCTCCCCGGCACCCTGACGGTGGGCGACCCCGTCGGACCGTCCTGACCTGGTTGGACGTGCCGCCTCGTCCGCCGCCCGGTCACCGGCCGCGCAGGCGGACCTCGCCGTCGAGGCACCACTCGAGCACGCTCGGCCAGACCCCGTACCCGGCCTCCAGCGCCTCCAGCTCCCCGTCCAGGGCGTCGAGCCAGGCGGCCAGGTCCGGCTCGTCGGGATCGGGCAGCTGCGGGTAGGCGACCCGGGGCCCCCGGGCGCGGAGCTCGTCGGTGAGCCACCGCTGCCATTGCCCGGCGGGGCGACGGTTCTGCCAGCCCTGCTGCACCAGGAACGAGGCGGTCGGGCTGTCGGCCGCGGCCGTCCCGTCGTCCTCCCGCGCAGGACAGGACGGCGGATCACCGAGACGACGGCGCATGGATCGGCGCCTCTCGACGATGGCCCGTCTCGCCGCGGTGCAGTTCGCTGGCCTCATGACCACACACAGCAGCACCGCCGCCGACGACCGGCGGCCCGTTCTCGTCCTCGGCGCCACCGGGAAGACCGGCCGCCGGGTCGTTCACCGCCTGCAGCAGCGCGGCGTCACGGTCCGCGCCGGGTCGCGCGCCGCGTCCCCTCCCTTCGACTGGGAGGACGACACCACGTGGGCGCCTGCGCTCGCCGGTACCCGCGCCGTCTACGTCTGCTACTTCCCGGACCTGGCCGTGCCCGGCGCGCCGGAGTCCGTCGGCCGCCTGACCGAGCTCGCCGCGGCCGCCGGCGTGACTCGGGTCGTCCTGCTGTCGGGACGGGGCGAGGCCGAGGCCCAGCGGGCCGAGCAGGTCGTCGCGGACGTGCTGCCCACCCGCACCGTGCTGCGCTGCAGCTGGTTCGCCCAGAATTTCGACGAGGGCCTGCTGGCGGGAGCGGTGGCCGCCGGCGAGCTGGCCCTGCCCGTGGGCGAGGTCCGCGAGCCGTTCGTGGACGTCGACGACGTCGCGGACGTCGCGGTGGCCGCGCTGCTGGACGAGGGCCACGAGGGGGAGGTCTACGAGCTGACCGGGCCGCGGGCGCTCACCTTCGACGAGGCGATGGACGTCGTGTCGCAGGCGTCGGGTCGCCGGGTCGCCTTCCGCAGCATCGGCGTCGACGAGTTCCGTACCGGCCTGAGCGACGTCGGCGTCCCCGGGGCGGAGGTCGAGCTGCTCACCTACCTGACGACGGTGGTGCTCGACGGCCGCAACAGCCAACCGCGCGACGGGGTCGAGCGGGCTCTGGGTCGTGAGCCACGTGACCTCACCACCTGGGCGAGCGTCGCCTTCGGGACCGAGGTCCGACCGGAGGCGGCCCGGGTGTGAACCCGACGCCGTCACGCCCACCTCGACAGGAGTAGTTGAAAGTTGGTGCGCCCCGGTCGCGGCCCTTACCGTCGACGCATGGCCGAGCACACCAGCTACGTCGAAGAGTCGTTCCAGCGCGACACCAAGTACATCGAGGACCGCATCGTCCGCGACCCCAGCGGGGACGGGCAGTGGCCCGTCGAGGCCGGCCGGTACCGGCTGGTGGTGGCCCGGGCGTGCCCGTGGGCCAACCGTGCGCTCATCGTGCGTCGTCTGCTCGGCCTGGAGGACGCGATCTCGCTCGGCATGACCGGCCCGGTCCACGACGCCCGGTCGTGGACGTTCGACCTGGACCCGGGTGAGGTCGACCCGGTCCTGGGCATCCCGCGACTCAAGGACGCCTACGAGAAGCGGTTCCCCGGCTACCCCAAGGGCATCACCGTCCCCGCGATCGTCGACGTGCCCAGCGGTGGGGTCGTCACCAACGACTTCCCGCAGATGACGCTCGACCTGTCGACGGAGTGGACCGCCCACCACCGCAACGGCGCCCCCGACCTGTTCCCCGAGGCTCGTCGCGACGAGATCCTCGAGGTGGCCGACTCGTTCTACGAGGACGTCAACAACGGCGTCTACAAGTGCGGGTTCGCCGGGTCGCAGAAGTCGTACGACCGGGCGTACACCCGCCTGTTCGGGCGGCTCGACCAGCTGTCGGAGCGCCTGGAGAACCAGCGCTACCTGGTGGGCGACACCATCACCGAGGCCGACGTCCGGCTGTGGACCACGCTGGCCCGCTTCGACGCGGTCTACCACGGCCACTTCAAGACCAACCGGTCCAAGCTGACCGAGATGCCGGTGCTGTGGGCCTACGCCCGCGACCTGTTCCAGACCCCGGGCTTCGGCGACACCCAGGACTTCGTGCAGATCAAGCAGCACTACTACGCCACTCACCTGGACATCAACCCGACCGGGGTCGTCCCCCTGGGTCCGGACGAGACCGTCTGGGCCACCCCGCACCACCGCGAGCAGCTGGGGGGCCGCCCGTTCGGCGACGGCACCCCGCCCGGCCCGGTGTCCGACGCCGAGGCCGTGCCGGCCGAGCACAACCGGGCCCTGGCGCTGCTGGCCGGCTGACCCGCCCCCGCCCTCGACCTGGCACGTCTCGTTCCGGGGACACGCCGGGTCTCGGCCGGCGTGTCCCCGGAACAACGGGTGCCAAGTGGGCGGCGGGGCGGGTGGGCGGCGGGTGGCTGGCTCAGCCCGCGGTGGCCCGGCAGGGACGCCCGACCTGCTGCAGCTCCACCAGCGGGCCGACCGCCAGGACCACCGAGTCGATCTCGGGCACCACCTCGAGCCCGACCAGCACCCGCGTGCGCAGCGTCGAGCCCCACTCCGACGGTCCCGTTTCCTCGACCTCCACCTGCTGCGTGGTCCTGAGGCGGCCGTCGGCGGTCTCCTGGTACGCCTCGCCCGGGAAGTAGTACGGCGGGGTGCGCAGCGGGGCCGTGTCCAGGACGTAGTCCTCGGCCACCACCACCCCGTCCTGGACGAAGAGCGTGATGCGGTCGCCGCCCTGGGCCAGCTCGACGGTCTCGCAGCCCTCTCCCGACAGACCCGCCACCAGCGGTGCCCACCCGGACGTCGTGCCCAGCTGCTCGATCGTGGACCCCGAGCTGCTCAGGTACCGGTGCCCGAGGTCGTCGGGGGTGATCCCCTGCGTGGCCGAGGTGAGCGCGACCTGGGTGCTGGGGAACGTCGAGGACTCCAGCAGGTCCGCGTCCAGGACGCACTCCTCGCCCGCCTCCGTCGCCACCTCCACGAACCGGATGGTGGCGCTCCCGACGTCCGAGACCAGGACGCGGCTGCCGTCGGTGTCGAAGCGGCCCGTGTTGACCGTGCGCCCGTCCTCGCCCACGGGGCGGACCGTGAGCTGCTGCGCAGACGTCTGGGCGACGGGGACACCCAAGGAGAACCCGACCTCGCTGGGCACCGGCTCGACGGTCGCGGTGGCGGCCTCCAGCTGCACCGACACCACCCGGTCGTCGACGGCCCAGCCGCTCAGGGTCGCGTCGGCGAGCTCCTGCGGGAGCAGGCGGACGCACTCGCCGACGTCGTAGGTCGGCCAACCGGCGGCGACCAGGTCGGCCAGGTCCTCACCCAGGACGAGCGGGCCTATCCCGTCGGCCCTGACCGGGACGTCGGCCAGACCCGTCCCGGCGAGCCGCTCCGGCCGCAGCGGGTCGCCGGACGGCACCGGCCCGGCGACGTCCTCCGGGGACGCCTGGCTGCCCGGCCGCACCAGCAGGACCGCCAGGACGAGCGCGACCACCGCGGTCGCCGCCACCCACCACGCGCGTCTCATCGAGCCTCCGTCAGCCGACCTTCGTCCACCTCACCCGGCGTCGTGCCGGTGGAAGCGTCGCACGCCCGCCGCCTGTCGGTGGGCCCGCCTACCGTCCCGCCATGGAGACGGACGGGCCCCCCGCAGCGCTGCCGTGGCACGAGCTCCTGCCGGAGCAGCTGTCGTGGCACTGGGACAACCACCTGCGACGAAAGCTCGACGGGCTGGGGGACGAGGAGTACCTCTGGGAGCCGGCCCCGGGCTCGTGGAGCGTGCGACCGCGGGGGACGTCCACTGCGCCGGTCCAGGCCGGGTCGGGCGACTTCACGGTCGACTTCGCGTTCCCGGAGCCCGAGCCGCCGCCGGTCACCACCATCGCGTGGCGGCTGGCCCACCTCGTGGTCGGCGTGCTCGGCGCGCGCTCGGCCTCGCACTTCGACGGGCCCGCCACGAGCTACGACGACCACCGCTACGCCGGCACGGCCGCTGAGGCCGTCGAGCAGCTGGACGAGGCCTACGCGCTCTGGGACGCGGGGGTGCGCGGTCTCGGTCCGGACGGCTTGGCCCGTCCGTGCGGACCGGCCGAGGGGCCGTTCGCCACCGCGCCGATGGCCGAGCTGGTGCTGCACATCAACCGCGAGGTCGTCCACCACGGCGCCGAGGTGCTGCTGCTGCGCGACCTCTACCGCTCGAGGGGGACGTCGGGGGCCGACGCGACGACCTGATCCCAGGGGGGTCGGGGACCGGGCACGGTGGGCTCGGCGCCGTCGGACGGTTCCTGCCAGGCTGCGACCACCCGGCCGCGCCCGGCCCGCTTGGCGGCGTACATGGCGGCGTCCGCGTCCCGCAGCAGCGAGGCGGAGCTGTCGGCCGGCTGCGACAGCGCCACACCGGCGCTCATGCCCACCTCGAGCAGGTGGTCCAGGACGAGCATCGGCGCGGTGAACGCCTCGACCAGGCGGGCGGCGAGCTCGCGGGCCTGCTCGCCGTCCGCCACGTCGCTGCAGCAGGCCACGAACTCGTCCCCGCCGATCCGGGCGATGGTGTCGCCGGGACGCAGGGCCGCCTGCAGCCGCTCCGCCGCCGTGACCAGCACCAGGTCGCCGACCTCGTGCCCGAAGGCGTCGTTGATGCCCTTGAACCCGTCCAGGTCGAGGAACACCACGGCGACCCGACCGCGGCCTCGCAGGGCGACCGACAGGTCGTGGTCCAGCCGGTCACGCAGCAGCAACCGGTTGGGCAGGCCGGTCAGCGGGTCGTGGAGCGCCAGGTGCGACAGGTGGGCCTCGACGTCCTTGCGGGCGGTGATGTCCAGCATCTGCACCACGGCGGTGGCCGGTCGACCGTCCGGGCCGGCGAGGACCGACGCGTGCACCTGGGCCCACAGCGGCGTCGCCGACGGCAGCCGGTGCAGGACCTCGCCGTTCCAGGTACGACGTGAGCCGTCGCCGAGCTCCCCGAGCACGGTCGTGACGACCGGGCGCGAGTCCGGGGCCATGAGGTGACCCCACGACAACGGCTCCTGGGCGCCGGGGAACAGGCCGCGCATCGCCGGGTTGGCGTCGGTGAGCAGCAGGTCGGGGTCGCCGAGCTCCACCAGGGCGGTCCCGACCAGGGCCGACTCGCTGGTCCGACGCAGCCGGTCCTCGCTGTCGTGCAGCCGCGACGCCACGTCGTCGCGCTCACGCTGCAACGTCGACAGAATCAGGGCGATCAGGACCGCGAGCACCGTGAACACCTGGACCAGGGCGGTCAGCTGCGAGATCGAGGACACGTCGGCGAGGGCGTTCGACCCGGCGGACGTCGACTCGACCGCCACGACGCTGACCAGCCCGCCGATGGCCGCCGCGCGGGGCACCCCGAGGCGGGAGCCTGCCCAGACCGGGAGCGTGATGACCAGGAACCCGACTGGCAGCCCGCCGTGCCAGGTCACCGCCACCACCGAGAACGCCGTGGTCAGCGCGAGCAGCCCGGCGAACTCCCCCGCACGGTGCCGGGCGACGAGGTTGCGCAGCCGGTGCGGGGGGCGCACGGCCAGCACGGTGGCCATCACGACGAACGTGGTGCCGGCGTTGCGGGCCACGAACATCAGGTACGACTCGGCCAGGCCGGCGTCGAGCAGCTGCCAGCTGAGCAGGGCCGACACGCTGCCGCTGACCGCGCCGGCGACCGCCGACACCCGGAGCAGGCGCAGCACGTCCGCGGGCGTGGTCAGGTGGGTCTCGCCCGGCCAGAGCCGGCGGGCGGCCCAGTGCGCGGCCAGGCCGTGGCCCAGGTTGGCCACGCCGAACCACATCGCCACCACGGGGTGCAACCCGGTCATGAGCTGCAGCAGGACGGTCAGCAGGGTCAGCAGGGTCGCGTCGACGACCAGGCGTCGGCCCCGCAGGCTCATCAGCCACCAGGCCCCCACCCCGGCCGCGGGCCACACCAGGGCGACCTCGGAGCCGACGGGGCGGCTCTCCCGGCCCACGACCACGGCGGCGGAGAACAGCACGACGAACACGACGGAGCGGACCCAGCTCGGCGCGCCACCGGTCGTCACCGTTTCTCCTCCTGCTGCCGCAGGCCCGAGCGACCTGTCTCCTGGGCTATCGACCGGTACCGCCCTGCACCTGAGGGCACGCCCGGCCATGACGCGCGATCACGGCGCGCGCTACGGTCGGCCCGTGCTGCTGTCCGACCACGACGTGTCCGCCGCCGTCGACGCCGGTGAGATCGCCCTAGAGCCGTACGAGCCGGAGATGATCCAGCCCAGCAGCGTCGACGTCCGAATCGACAAGTGGTTCCGGCTGTTCGACAACCACCGGTACGGGCTCATCGACCCCGCCGTCGAGCAGCCCGACCTGACCCGCCTGGTCGAGGTCGAGGCCGGGGAGCCGTTCATCCTGCACCCCGGTGAGTTCGTCCTGGGCAGCACGTACGAGAAGGTGACGCTCGGCCCCTCGCTGGCGGCCCGGTTGGAGGGCAAGTCCAGCCTCGGCCGCCTGGGGCTGCTGACCCACTCGACGGCGGGGTTCATCGACCCGGGGTTCTCGGGCCACGTCACGCTCGAGCTGTCCAACATGGCGACCCTGCCCATCGCCCTGTGGCCGGGGATGAAGATCGGTCAGCTGTGCTTCTTCCAGCTGTCCAGTCCGGCCGCGCACCCCTACGGCTCGGGCGACGGCCGCAACAACCGCTACCAGGGCCAGCGGGGACCGACGGCCAGCCGGTCGTGGCAGAGCTTCCACCGGACCGAGGTCTGAGGCCCGTGGCCGGGCTCCGACGACGCGCCGCCGCCGACCCCCTCGCCGTCCTGCGCAACCGGCACCTGCTGCTGGTGCCCACTGTGGTGCCGGTCGAGCAGGTCGACTCGCTGGTGCGGTGCTGGTACCCGGCCAGCGACCTCGCCGGAACCGGTACCGCGGACCTGGCGGGCCGGGCCGGGCTGAACGGCCCGCACGAGATCGACATGGAGGCGGCGGTCTCGGCCGACGTCCCGACGCCCTGGTCGGTGGCCTACGACCTGGAGGTCGCGAGCTCCCCGCGCGAGCCGGGCCGCCCCGTCCGGCGCCCGGACGGCCTGCACCGGAGCTTTCCCGACGGGCTGCCGACCGGGGACGAGATGGCCGGCCTGGACCTGCTGCTCGCCCTGGCCCGCCGCCTGGGTGGCGGCGTGCGCCCGGTGGGGGCGGAGGAGGTCCTGGTCCCCGAGGCGGCCAGCGCCCTGGAGACCCGGGTGATCTCGCCCACGTGGATCCGGGTGGCCGACGTGGCTGCGGTCTGCGCCCAGGAGGGCGACGGGGTCGAGGTCGCCGTGGAGGGGGACTCCTCCCCGGAGGCCCTGGCGCGACCCGACGGCACCCCCTTCGTCGTGCACCTGCCCATCGGGCCCGCAGGGGCCGTCGTCGTCGAGGCCGCGGTGGCGGAGCGGCCCGAGCCGGCGGTGGCCGGCGAGGCGTTCGGCGCCGGGCCCATGGCGCTGTACGACGTCCGCTGGCTGGCCCCGGAGGAGGAGTGGCGGCTGACGGAGCACCTGGAGGGGATGGCCCTGGCCTGTCGCGAGCGGGCCCGGGCCCCGATGGCCTCGATAACCCGGGCGCTGGCCGAGCTCGGTGGTGGCGCCGTCGTCGACGCCGACGGCTTCCTGGTCGACCGCTACCAGGTGTGATCATCGTCTGACCTGCGGTGATGCCACGCCGCGACCGCCCCGAACGGCGTAGTCCCGACCCCCGCAGCGGCGCTCCGTGACCCCATACTGTCGCCATGCTGACCGACCCGGACCAGGTGCCGACGATGGCCGTCCAGGCGATCGTCGACGCCACCGGCCACGAGGTCGGGGTCGAGCTGCTGTTCCGCCATCCGCCGGCGACGTCGGCCCCCGAGATGAGCTCCGAGGCCGACCACGAGTTCGCCACCACGACGGTCGTCGACCTGCTGCACCAGATGGACGACGACGAGACCGGGTTGCTGTTCGTCAACGCGCCCCGCGCGTTCCTGGTCGGGGAGCAGCCGCTGCCCGCGGCCAACGGCCGGATCGTGGTCGAGGTCCTCGAGGGCGTCGCGGCGGACCCGCAGGTGGTCGAGGGCGTGCGCGACCTGCTGTCGCGGGGCTACCAGATCGCGGTGGACGACTGGGAGGGCGGCGACGACCGGGCGGCGCTGATGGCCTACGCGGACTTCGTCAAGGTCGATCTCGAGGCCGTGACGGCGGCCCGGCTGCCGGACGTCATCGCCCAGGCCCGCGCGCTGCGGCCCGGGGTGACGGTGGTGGTCGAGCGGATCGAGACCGTCGACGACCTGCAGGTCGCCGTCGAGGCCGGGGCGGACCTGTTCCAGGGCTTCCTGCTCGCCACGCCCGACCTGGTCTGACCTCGGCTGATCCCTACTTCCGACCGGTCCGACTGGTCCGACTGGTCCGACTGTTCGGTCAGGCCTGGCCGGCGGACTCGGGGGCTCGGGTCCGGCCGCGGTTGACGGCCTCCAGCAGCAGCTGGGCCACGTCGAGCACCTCGGTCGTCTCCGGGGCCTTCTGCTCGCTCTGCATGCTGGTGAGCCCGTCGGACAGCATCACCCGGCAGAACGGGCAGCCGACGGCGATGGCGGCCACCCCCGTCGCCACGGCCTCCTCGGTCCGGTTCATGTTGATCCGGGTGCCGAGCTTCTCCTCCATCCACATCCGCGCCCCGCCCGCGCCGCAGCAGAAGCTCGTCTCGCTGTTGCGGGGCATCTCGGTCAGGGTGGTCCCGCTGGCCTCGATGAGCTCGCGCGGCGGTGCGTAGACGCCGTTGTGCCGGCCCAGGTAGCAGGGGTCGTGGTAGGTGACGTCGCGGCGTTCGGCCGTCGGGGCGGACACCGGCGTCAGGCGCTTCTCGCGGACCAGGCGGTTGAGCAGCTGGGTGTGGTGGACGACGTCCAGGTCGGTCCCGAGCTGCGGGTACTCGTTGCCCAGGGTGTTGAAGCAGTGGGGACAGGTGACGACGACCTTGGTCCGGCCCTCGCCGGGCGTCGACCCGATCGTCGTGCCGATCTGGCTGAACGTCTCCACGTTCTGGGCCGCGAGCATCTGGAACAGGAACTCGTTGCCGGCCCGTCGGGCCGGGTCGCCCGTGCACGCCTCGCCGGGACCCAGGACCGCGAAGCCCACGCCCGCGTGGTGGAGCAGCTCGGCCACGGCGCGGGTCGTCTTTTTGGCCCGGTCCTCGAACGCCCCGGCGCAGCCCACCCAGAACAGGTAGTCCACGCCCGACAGGTCCTCGGGGTCGTCCGCGCCGCCGCCGCCGACGACGGGCACCGGGAACGGCAGGTCCTTGGCCCAGTCCATCCGGGCCTTGGCCGCGACGCCCCACGGGTTCTGGCGCTTCTCGAGGTTGCCGAACAGGCCGTTGAGCTCGCTGGGGAACGCGGACTCCAGCAGCACCTGGTGCCGGCGCATGTCGACGATCGTGTCGACGTGCTCGATGTCTACCGGGCACTGCTCGACGCACGCGCCGCAGGTCGTGCACGACCACAGCACGTCCTCGGTCAGGGCCGCGCTGGACAGGAACGCGTTGGTCAGCACGTCCTCGTGGACCTCGGCCGCCGACGGCCCACCGGGACCGCGGGCACCGCGACCCTGCGCCCCGCCGGGCCCGACGTAGTCGCCGCCGCCGGCGACCTCGCCGACCAGGGGGCGCTCCGGCGTGGCCTCGCCGGCGAGCAGGTACGGGGCGTCGTCGTAGGCCCGCGTGCGCAGGGCGGTGATGAGCAGCTTGGGGCTGAGCGGCTTCTCGGTCTGCCAGGCGGGGCACTGGTCCTGGCAGCGGCCGCACTCGGTGCAGGTCGTCAGGTCGAGGAGGTTCTTCCAGGTCAGGTCCTGCGCCTTGCCCACGCCCAGTGCGGCGTCCTCGTCGAGCTCGTCGGCGTTCTCCAGGTCGACCGGGGTGCCGTCGACCATGATCGGCTGCAGCGCGCCCAGGCTGGTCCGGCCGTCGGCGTGCCGCTTGAGGAGGATGTTGAACGGGGCCGTGAAGCGGTGCCAGGCCACGCCCATGGTCGGGGTGAGGCCGATGACGACGAACCACGCCATCGACACCACGATCTTGACGGTGGCCACCACGACTATCGCCGCGCCGAGCGTGCCGGTCGGCAGCCCCGTCAGCGCCTGGCCGAGCCACGCGGTGAGCGGGTAGTGCAGCGCCGTCGCGGTGCCGGCCCCGGCCGCGGCCTCGTAGGCGTACTCGAGCGCGCGCAGCGTCAGCACGCACAGGGCGATGCCGACGATGGTCGCCTCGACGTAGTACGCCTGCCACGTGGTCGAGCGGTAGAACCGGCTCCACCGCCCGGACGAGCGCGGCCCCTGCACCTGGCGCACCACGACCAGGGCGAGGATGCCGACGAGCGTCAGCCAGGCGATGGCCTCCACCGCCCACTCGTAGGGCGGGAAGTGCCCGATCACCGGCAGCACGAAGCCGGGGTCGCCGACCTGGCCGTAGGCCGTGACCAGCGTGCCGATCAGCGCCACGAAGCCCACCATCACGAACCAGTGGGCGGCCCCGACCACGGGGCGGCGCAGCATCCGGGTGTGACCGAGGACCTCGCGCACCGTGGTGACCAGCCGGGTGCCCAGGTGGTCGGTGCGGGAGCGGTCGGCCTGGCCGGTGCCCAGCACCGCCACCATCCGCCCGATCGTCGCCGCGAACAGCGCGACCCCGGTGACGCTGACCGCGACGACCAGGACGAGTGCGACCGTCTGCAACACCTGTGACGACTCCACGTCGAGCTCTCCCTCTGCCGGCCTCTGCCGGCCGATGTTACCCGTCGGTAACCGCGTCGGTGCGGATACCGGGGTGGACCCCTCGCTCCCGCCGTCAGAGCAGCGAGAGCAGCCAGCTCAGCGCGATGAACAGGAACGGAGCCGCCACGGCGAGCATCCCCACGATGACCAGCACGGCGACCAGCTTGGCCCCGGGGGACACCTGGCCGTCGGCGGTCCGGCCCCGCAGGAACCTCAGCACGCGGCCACGTCCTGCACGAACGGGGCCTGTGCGGCCCGGTCGTCCGCCTGCGTCATCGCCGGCGCCGGGGGGTGCGGGCGTCACCGGTGTACGGCGTCTCCATCGCCTCCGGCAGCTGCTTGCCCTTCTTCTGCGCGCGGGCCGCCACCTGACGGGTGGCCGCCGTCCGCACCGCGGCCACCAGGGCCCCGCTGATGGCGGCGAACAGGATCGCCTCGACCGCGCGCACCTCGGGGCTCTCGGGCTCCTCGGGGGCCTCGTGGCCGGTGACGGCCTTCCAGGTCGCCAGCAGGGCCTTGTTGACCACGGCCAGGGCGATGATCCGGAAGGCGATGGACACGAGCTTCCACACGGGAGCGGGCATGGGTCGACCCTGCCCGGTGGGTGGGTGCAGAGCAAGACCAGCCGCGCCACGGGCAGAGTTGAGCGCCGAAGGCTCAAGACTGCCTGCTCCCAACTTGACACCCGGGGGCTCAAGGCGGACTCTGGACCGCAGGAAGCACCCGCGTGACCGCGCGGGTCGTACCCGCAGACGAAGGAGAACAACCCACATGGGCCGTGCAGTCGGTATCGACCTGGGCACCACCAACTCGGTGGTCGCCGTCCTCGACGGCGGCGAGCCGAGCGTCATCGCGAACGCCGAGGGTGGCCGCACCACGCCGTCCGTCGTGGCGTTCGCCAAGAACGGCGACGTCCTCGTCGGCGAGATCGCCAAGCGCCAGGCCGTCACGAACGTCGAGCGCACCCTCCGCTCCGTCAAGCGCCACATGGGCACCGACTGGTCGACCGCGATCGACGACAAGACGTACACCCCGCAGGAGATCAGCGCCCGCGTCCTGCAGAAGCTCAAGCGCGACGCCGAGGCCTACCTGGGCGAGCCCGTAACCGACGCCGTCATCACCGTCCCGGCGTACTTCAACGACGCCGAGCGCCAGGCCACCAAGGAGGCCGGCGAGGTCGCGGGCCTCACGGTCCTGCGCATCATCAACGAGCCCACCGCGGCCGCGCTCGCCTACGGCCTGGAGAAGGGCAAGGAGGACGAGAACATCCTCGTCTTCGACCTCGGCGGCGGCACGTTCGACGTCTCCCTGCTCGAGGTGGGCAAGGACGAGGACGGCTTCTCGACCATCCAGGTCCGCTCGACCTCCGGTGACAACCGCCTCGGCGGCGACGACTGGGACTCCGCCGTCGTGGACCACCTGCTGGCCAAGGTCAAGATGTCGACCGGCGTCGACCTGTCCAAGGACAAGATCGCCATGCAGCGGCTGAACGAGGCCGCCGAGCAGGCCAAGAAGGAGCTGTCCAGCTCCACCAGCACGAGCATCGGGCTGCAGTACCTGTCGATGACCGAGAACGGCCCCGTCCACCTGGACGAGCAGCTGACCCGGGCGCAGTTCGAGCAGATGACCGCGAGCCTGCTCGAGCGCACCAAGGCCCCGTTCCAGCAGGTCATCAAGGACGCCGGCGTGTCGCTGTCGGACATCGCCCACGTGGTCCTGGTCGGCGGCTCGACCCGCATGCCCGCCGTGACGGCCCTGGTCAAGGAGCTCACGGGCGGCAAGGAGCCCAACAAGGGCGTCAACCCGGACGAGGTCGTCGCGCTCGGCGCGGCCCTGCAGGCCGGTGTCCTCAAGGGCGACCGCAAGGACGTCCTGCTCATCGACGTCACGCCGCTGAGCCTGGGCATCGAGACCAAGGGCGGGCTGATGACCAAGCTCATCGAGCGCAACACGGCCATCCCGACCAAGCGCTCCGAGGTCTTCACCACGGCCGACGACAACCAGCCGTCCGTGCTCATCCAGGTGTTCCAGGGCGAGCGCGAGCTGGCCCAGCACAACAAGCCGCTGGGCACGTTCGAGCTGACCGGCATCGCGCCGGCCCCGCGCGGCGTCCCGCAGGTCGAGGTCACCTTCGACATCGACGCCAACGGCATCGTGCACGTCAACGCCAAGGACCGCGGCACCGGCAAGGAGCAGTCCATGACGATCTCGGGCGGCTCGGCGCTGCCCAAGGACGAGATCGACCGCATGGTCCGCGAGGCCGAGGAGCACGCGGAGGAGGACCGCACCCGCCGCGAGGAGGCCGAGACCCGCAACCAGGCCGAGGCGCTGGTGTTCCAGACCGAGAAGTTCCTGGCCGAGAACGCCGACAAGGTCCCCGCGGGCGAGCGCGAGGAGGTCGACACCGCCCTGGCCGACCTCAAGAAGGCCCTGGAGGACCCCGCGACCCCGGTCGCGGACGTCAAGACCAAGGTCGAGGCCGTCAGCAGCTCCAGCCAGAAGCTGGGCGCGGCGATGTACGCGGCCGCCGAGCAGCAGGGTGCGGCCGGTGACGACGGCGAGGCCGGCGGCGCGGGCGAGCAGCCCACCGCCTCCGACGACGACGTGGTGGACGCCGAGGTCGTGGACGAGGACGAGCGCAAGTGACCGAAGAGGCGAAGGCCGCGCGCAGCGGCCGGCACGCCCAGGACCCCGGGGCCGGCGACGGTCCCGGGGCCGGGCCGGAGGCGTCGCCCCCCAGCACCGAACCGGGGAGCGACCTGCCGCACGTGAGCGTCGAGGAGCTGGACGAGGTGTCCG
>JBBSQH010000064.1:0-26103 GCA_038258055.1 Actinomycetales bacterium | reverse complement strand
TCGATGGCCTCGGCCATGACGTCCAGGATGTGCAGGCGGGCCTGCTTGGCCTGGGTCAGCGCCGCCGCCAGGACCGACGCGGGGATGCCGTCGAGCTTGGTGTCGAGCTGGATCGCCGTGACGAACTCCTTGGTGCCGGCGACCTTGAAGTCCATGTCGCCGAACGCGTCCTCGGCGCCGAGGATGTCGGTGAGCGCCGCGTAGGTGGTCTCACCGTCGACGGTGTCGGAGATGAGCCCCATGGCGATGCCGGCGACCGGGGCGCGCAGCGGCACACCGGCGTTCAGCAGCGACATCGTGGACGCGCAGACGGAGCCCATCGAGGTCGAGCCGTTGGACCCGAGGGCCTCGGAGACCTGACGGATCGCGTAGGGGAACTCCTCGCGGCTGGGCAGGACCGGCGTGATGGCGCGCTCGGCGAGCATGCCGTGGCCGATCTCGCGGCGCTTGGGCGTGCCGACGCGGCCGGTCTCGCCCGTGGAGAAGGGCGGGAAGTTGTAGTGGTGGAAGTACCGCTTGGACTTCACCGGGCCGAGCGAGTCGATCTTCTGCTCGAGCTTGAGCATGTTGAGGGTGGTGACGCCCATGATCTGGGTGTCGCCGCGCTCGAACAGCGCCGAGCCGTGGACGCGGGGCAGGATCTCGACCTCGGCGCCGAGCTGGCGGATGTCGGCCAGGCCACGGCCGTCGATGCGGACCTTGTCGGTGAGGACGCGCTGGCGGATCAGCTTCTTGGTGATCGAGCGGACGGCGGCGGACAGCTCGCCCTCGCGGCCCTCGAACGTCTCGGCCAGCGAGGCGAGCGCGGCGGCCTTGATCTCGTCGAGGCGGGCCTCGCGCTCGAGCTTGTCGGCGATGCGCAGGGCGGCGGCCAGGTCGGACTCGGCCTGGGCGGCGACGGCGTCGTAGGCGTCCGGCTGGTAGGCCGGGAACAGCGGGTAGTCGCGCGTCGGCTTGGCGGCGGCGTCGGCCACCTTCTGCTGCGCCTCGATGAGGACCTTGAGGAACGGCTTGGCCGCCTCGAGGCCCTGGGCGACGACCTCCTCGGTGGGGGCCTGGGCGCCCATCGAGATCTTCTCCCACGCGGAGTCGGTGGCCTCGGCCTCGACCATCATGATCGCGACGTCGTCGGCGTCGGTGACGCGGCCGGCGACGACCATGCTGAACACGCCCTGCTCGACCTGGTCGTGGGTCGGGAACGCGACCCACTGGCCCTCGATCAGAGCGATCCGGACGCCGGCGACCGGGCCCGAGAAGGGCAGGCCGGCCAGCTGCGTGGACAGCGAGGCGGCGTTGATGGCGATGACGTCGTAGGCGTCCTTGGGGTCGAGCGACAGGATGTCGACGACGACCTGGATCTCGTTGCGCAGGCCGTCGACGAACGACGGGCGCAGCGGGCGGTCGATCAGGCGGCAGGTCAGGATCGCCTCGGTGCCGGGACGGCCCTCGCGGCGGAAGAACGAGCCGGGGATCTGGCCCGCGGCGTACATCCGCTCCTCGACGTCCACCGTCAGCGGGAAGAAGTCGAAGTGGCTCTTGGGGTTCTTGCTCGCGGTCGTCGCGCTGAGCAGCATGGTCTCGTCGTCGAGGTAGGCGACGGCGGAGCCAGCGGCCAGCTTGGCCAGACGGCCCGTCTCGAAGCGGATGGTGCGGGTGCCGAAGCGGCCGTTGTCGATGACGGCCTCGGCGGTGTGGATGTCTACCACTGTGATGTTCTCCGTTCTGCCCCCGTCGGGGGCACTCCCCGTTCCTCGGGGCTCTCGTCGGCGAGAGGGCGGCGCGGGCGGCACCGGCGGTGCTTCCCGCTGCGTGCGCGCGCTCTCAGGTGGTGCGGGTGGTGCTCGTACGGGTGGTGCGTGTCAGGTGGTGCGTGTCGTGCTCGTGCGGTTCGTGCTCGTGCGGGTGGTGATGCGCGAAGGGCGGTCCCCCGGGGGGAACCGCCCTGTGCGACTCAGCGACGCAGACCGAGACGCTCGATGAGCGAGCGGTAGCGCGCGATGTCCGTGCGCTGCAGGTACTGCAGCATCCGGCGGCGCTTGCCGACCAGCAGCAGCAGCCCCCGGCGGGTGTGGTGGTCGTGGTCGTGGGTCTTGAGGTGAGCGGTGAGGTCGACGATCCGCTTGGTGAGCATCGCGACCTGGACCTCCGGCGAACCGGTGTCGGTCTCGTTCTCGCCGTACTCAGCGATGATCTGCTTCTTGGTGGCAGAGTCGAGGGGCATTCGGTCTCCTTGAGGTCGTTGCGCGGCGCGCCGGGGGCGGTTCCACCCGGGCATGCTGATCCGCGGCCGGTTCACGGCGGTCCTCACCGTACCAACGGGCCGGGCTGCGCCCCTAATCGGTCGGCTGCTGCCCGCTGCGGGCAGCACGGGCCCCGAGGACGTCCCGGGCCTGCTCCACGTCCTGGGCCATCTGGGTCAGCAGGCCGTCCAGGTCGTCGAACCGGAGCGTGTCGCGGAGGCGCTGGACGAGCTCCACCCGGACCCGCCGGCCGTACAGGTCCAGGTCGTCCGGGCCCAGGTCGTCGCGGGGCAGCACGTAGGCCTCGACGCGGCGCTCGGTGCCGTCGAACTGCGGGTTGGTGCCGATCGAGACCGCGGCCGGCCAGGCGTCGCCGTCAGCGTCGGCCCCCCCGTCACCCTCACCCAGGACCGTCAACCGACCTGCGTAGACCCCGTCGGCAGGCACCAGGCCCTGCAGGTCGGGACCCAGGTTGGCCGTCGGGTAGCCGAGCTCGCGCCCCCGGTGGTCGCCGTGGACGACCGTGCCGTCCAGTCGGTGCGCCCGCCCCAGCACCTGTGCGGCCTCGCCGACGTCGCCGACCGCCAGGCAGCTGCGGACCCAGCTGGAGGACCACCGCCGTCCCTGCGGCGCCTCGACGTCGGCCAGGGCCACCACGTCGAAGCCGTACCGCTCGCCCAGCCCCCGGAGCGTGCCCAGGTCCCCGGCGTTCTTGTGCCCGAAGCGGACGTCGGAACCGATGACGACGGTGGTCGCCCCCAGAGCGCCCGCCACGGTGCCGGCGACCCACTCCTCCGGGCTCTGCCCGGCCAGCTCCAGGTCGAAGCCCTGCACCAGCAGGGCGTCGAGCCCGGTACGGGCCAGCAGCTGGACGCGCTGGTCCGGACCGGTCACCAGCGGTGGGGCGATGTCGGGGCGCAGGACGTGCAGCGGGTGGGGCTCGAACGTGATCGCGACGGCGCGGGCGTCGCGCGCGCGGGCGAGGTCGGTGACCTGCCGCAGGACCGCGGCGTGGCCCCGGTGGACGCCGTCGAAGTTGCCGACGGTCACCACGGCCGGCCCGGGCAGCCGGGGGACGTCCTCCAGGGATCTCCACACGTGCACGGCGACAGGGTGCCAGGTGCGGGGTGCCCCCAGCCGCAGCAGGTCTCCGTCAGCCGCGGCCGGTCCCTGGTGCGGGCTCGGGGGTACCCCGGGCGTACCCCCTCGCCGACACCTACCGTCGTGACGTGACCATCTCCAGCGCCCGCACCGTCGCCGCTCCCGCCGCCCGGGTCCACGACCTGCTCACCGACGTCGACGCCTGGCAGCTGTGGAGTCCTCACGTGGTCTTCGTCGACCCGCCCGGCGGCCACGTCGCCGACGGCTGGCGCGGCCGGGTCAGGCCGTTCTTCGGCCCGGCCACCACCATGAGGGTCACCCAGGTCTCGCCCGACGGCGGCTACCGGTGGAGCACCACCGCGCTGGGCCACCGCCTGGACTACGTGCACGAGGTCCGCCCGACCGGACCCGACCGGTGCGTGGTCCAGTTCCGCGCCGACGTCCACGGCCCCGCGGCCGGGCTGGTCGAGCAGCTCGTCGGGTGGCTCTCGGCGTTCGGCCAGCGGCGTCGGCTCGAGCGGCTCGCCACGCTGGCGGAGGGCTGGCAGCGGGTCGAGAGGAGCTAGTCCTCGCCGCCCACCGCGGCGCCGTTCAACCCTCTGCCGCCTTGCGCGCCCGGTAGGCCGCGACGTTGGCCCGGTTGCCGCAACCGGCGCCGCAGTAGCGCCGCGACCGGTTCTTGGACAGGTCGACGTGGACGTCGGCGCAGTCGTCGGCCTCGCACACCTTGAGCCGGTCCACCTCGCCGCTGCGGACCACGTCGACCAGCGCCATCGCGGCCTCGACGGCCATCCGGACGGCGAGCGGCTGGTCCGGCGACGTCGCGTGCAGGTGCCAGTCCCAGCCGTCGTGACGCACCAGCTGCGGCCGCGCCCCGCCGTCGACGAGCATCCGGTTGACGCCGTCGACCAGGTCGTCGGTCGTCCCGGCGGTCCAGAGCCGGTGCAGCTCGTGACGCAGGGCCCGCACCTCGGCGAGCTCGGCCTCCGCGCCGTCCGGCCCGGCCCGGCTGCCCGTGTACCGCCACGTCGTGAGGAAGCCCTCGAGCGAGGCCACGTCGGGCAGCGAGTCCTCGTCCGAACGCAGCCCGATCGTGTTGACCAGCGCCGCGGCGCCGATCAGTGCCTCTTCGGTGTCATGGGCGAATCGCACTTCACTCCTGACGTGTTGTCGGATAGTGTCACTACCGACGCACACTTTACCCCTTACTCCTACTGGCTCCGGGAGGAGCACCATGACCACCACCCCGTCCGCCCGGTCTGCCCCGACGGTCCCCCGTCAGGGCTTCGTGTCCGGGCTCTGGCTCGCGCTGGCCTCCGCGGCCGCCTTCGGCAGCTCCGGCCCGTTCGCCAAGTCGTTGCTGGAGGCCGGCTGGAGCCCGGCCGCGGCCGTCACGGCGCGCATCGTCGTGGCCGCGCTGGTGCTGCTCGGCCCGGCGCTGGTCATGCTGCGGGGACGCTGGCACCTGCTGCGGCGCAACGCCGTCCTGCTGCTGACCTACGGCGTCGTCGCGGTGGCGGCGGTCCAGCTGGCGTTCTTCAACGCCGTGAGCACGCTGTCGGTCGGCGTCGCCCTGCTGCTGGAGTACCTGGGCGTCGTGCTGGTCGTGCTGTGGCTGTGGCTGCGCCACGGTCAGCGGCCCAGGCGGTGGACCGTGGTCGGCATCGTGCTGGCGGTGGTGGGTCTGGTGCTGGTGCTGGACGTGCTGGGCGGCATGCGGGTCGACGGTGTCGGCGTGCTGTGGGCCCTCGCGGCCGCGTTCGGGCTGGCCAGCTTCTTCGTCCTGTCGGCCCGGACCGGCACCGGGCTGCCCCCGCTGGTGATGGCGGCGGCCGGGTTGCTCGTCGGCGGCCTGGCCCTGGTGCTGGCCGGCCTGGTCGGCCTGGTGCCCATGACGGTGAGCGCCGCGGACGTCGACCTCGGCGGGCGCGCGTTCCCCTGGTGGGTGCCGGTCGTCGGGCTGAGCCTGATCGCCGCTGCGTTCGCCTACGCCTCGGGCGTGGCCGCGACCCGACGTCTCGGCTCGAAGGTGGCGGGCTTCGTGGGGCTGACCGAGGTGCTGTTCAGCCTGGTGTTCGCCTGGTTGCTGCTGGGCGAGCTGCCGCTGCCGGTGCAGCTGCTGGGCGGGGTGTTCGTGGTGGCGGGCGTCGTCGCCGTCCGCTACGACGAGCTGACCCGACCCGCGCCTGCCCCGGACCGGCAGGCCCCTGACGGCCAGGACGGCCCGGCCGGCCCTGACGGCCCCGGGGCGGGCGAGCCCGTCACGGCGACCCTGTCCCCCGTGGAGCCCTGAGGCACACCGGACGGCACGGGCCCGCCTCGCGCGGTCCCGGCGGGTCGGCTGCGCGGCGCCTCAGGCGCCGCGCAGCAGCCCCTCCACCTGCTCCAGGACGCCGACGTCCTCGATGGTCGACGGCACGGTCGGGCGCTTGCCGTCGGCCATCTCGCGCATCGTCCGGCGCAGGATCTTGCCGGAGCGGGTCTTGGGCAGCGCCGCCACGACGTCCACCCGCTGCAGCGACGCGATCCCCCCGACCTCGCCGCGCACCACGGCCTTGAGCTCGGCGACCAGCACGTCGACGTCCAGGTCCTCCGAGCCCGCCTTGAGCACCACCAGCGCCCGCGGCACCTGGCCCTTGAGCTCGTCGTGGACCCCGATGACGGCGCACTCCGCGACCGCGGGGTGCCCGGTGAGCGCGGCCTCGATCCCGCCGGTGGACAGCCGGTGCCCGGCGACGTTGATGACGTCGTCGGTGCGGCCCATGACGAACAGGTAGCCGTCGTCGTCGAGGTACCCGCCGTCGCCGGTCAGGTAGTACCCGGGGAACGTCGACAGGTAGCCGTCGACGTAGCGCTGGTCGTCGCCCCACAGGGTGGGCAGGGTGCCGGGCGGCATGGGCAGACGCAGGCAGATCGCGCCCTCGGTGCCGGCCGGCAGCGGGCGGCCGTGCCCGTCGAGGACCTGCACGTCGTAGCCCGGGACCGGGACCGACGGCGAGCCCGGCTTGACCGGCAGCACCTCAAGACCGCGGCAGCCGGCCGCGATCGGCCACCCGGTCTCGGTCTGCCACCAGTTGTCGACCACCGGGACCCCGAGGACGTCGCCGGCCCAGTGGTAGGTGTCGGGGTCCAGCCGCTCCCCGGCCAGGAACAGCGTCCGCAGGCTCGAGGTGTCGTGGGCCCGCGCCTGCAGACCCATCGGGTCGACCTTGCGGACGGCCCGCATCGCGGTCGGGGCGGTGAACATCACCGACACCCGGTCCTGCTCGACCACTCGCCAGAAGGCGCCGGCGTCCGGGGTCCCGACGGGCTTGCCCTCGTACATCACGGTCGTCGCCCCGATCAGCAGGGGCGCGTAGACGATGAACGAGTGCCCGACCACCCAGCCCACGTCGCTGGCGGTGAACATCGTCTCGCCCGGGTGCAGGTCGAAGACGTTCCGGATGGCCCAGGTCAGGGCCACGGCGTGCCCGCCGTTGTCGCGGACCACGCCCTTGGGGCGACCGGTCGTGCCGGACGTGTAGAGCACGTACAACGGGTCCGTGGCCGCCACCGGGACGCAGTCGACGGGCTCGGCCGCCGCCATCAGCTCGTCCCAGTCCAGGTCCCGGCCCGGGGTGGTCGTGGCCCGCAGCTGCGGCCGCTGGAGCACGACGACGTGGGCGGGCGGGTGCTCGGCCCGGGCCAGGGCGGCGTCCACCATCGGCAGGTACCCGATCACCCGGGTCGGCTCGATGCCGCAGGACGCCGTGACCAGGACCACGGGGCGCGCGTCGTCGATGCGCGCGGCCAGCTCGGCCGGGGCGAACCCGCCGAACACGACCGAGTGGACCGCCCCCAGGCGGGCGCAGGCGAGCATGGCCACGGCGGCCTCGGGGACCATCGGCAGGTACACCACCACCCGGTCGCCGCGCTGCACCCCGAGCCCCCGGAGCACTCCGGCGAAGCGGGACACCTGGTCCAGCAGCTCGGCGTAGGTCAGCACCCGCCGCGTCCCCGTCACCGGGGACTCGTGGACCAGCGCCGGCTGCTCGCCCCGGCCGTCGCGGACGTGCCGGTCGAGGGCGTTGAAGCAGGTGTTGAGCACCCCGCCCGTGAACCAGCGGTACAGCGGGGCCGCGTCGTCGTCGAGCACGCGGGGGGGCTCGGTGACCCAGTCGACCGCGGTGGCGGCGTCCCGCCAGAAGCCGTCGGGGTCGGCCAGGGAGCGCTGGTGGGCCCGCGCCCACGCACCGGCGCGCGGGAGGTCGTCCGTCTCGTCGTCGAGCATGGGTCATCGTGGCCCGCCGCCCGGCCGGGGGGAACGGCCCGCGGCGCGTCGGGCGGTGTGCGGTAGTCCCTGGTCGACGAACGGGTCGGCACGCCACGCTTGGCCCATGACCGGTCCCGCCGTCGGACGAGCCCCAGGCACCCCCGCCCCGCGCCGCCGGCTGCGGGCCGTGCCCGGCTGGACGTGGGTGGCCGTCGCCTTCGCGCTGGTTCTGGTCGTGGTCGGTCCCCGCTACGGCTTCCACCGCGACGAGCTGTACTTCGTGCAGGCCGGTCAGCACCCCGCCCTCGGCTACCCCGACCAGCCGGCCCTGGTCCCGCTGCTGGCCGCCGGCTGGTACGACGTGGTGGGCGGGTCGCTCGGCTGGTTCCGGGTCGTGCCCGCGCTCTGCGGTGCGCTGGTCGTGGGCGTGGCGGCGCTCACCTGCGGCGAGCTCGGCGGCGACCGACGCGACCAGGCCTGGACGGCGGTGGTGGTCGCGACCGCGACCTCGGTGATGGTGGTGGCGCACCTGTTCAGCACGACGGTGGTCGACCTGCTGCTGACGTCGCTGCTGGTGCTCCTGCTGCTGCGGGCGGTCCGGACCGGGACACCCCGGGCCTGGCTGGTCGTTGGGCTGGTGTCCGCGGTGGCCCTGACGGTCAAGACGCTGCCTGCGACCGTCCTGGCGTGCGGGGCGCTGGCGCTGGCGCTGCTGGGTCCCCGCGCTCCCTTCCGCTCGCCCTGGGCCTGGGTCGCCGCGCTGCTGGCCGGTCTCGGCCTGCTGCCGAGCCTCCTCTGGCAGGCGGCGAACGGGTGGCCCCAGGCCGCGCTGGCGTCGTCGATCGCCGCGGGCGGCTCGGGCACGTCGGTGGATCGGGCCCTGTTCCTGCCGATGCTGCTGACCCTCACCGGCCCCGGCACGGCCGCCGTGCTGGTGGTGGGCGGGGTCGCCCTGTGGCGGCGCCCCGACCGCCGCTGGGCCGCGGCGACGGCGGGGCTGCTGCTGGTCGCGGTGCTGGTCGGCGGCGGCAAGCCGTACTACCTGCTGGGTCTGGTGCCGGTCCTGGTGGCGGCCGGGGTGCCCGTATGCCGTCGTTGGGCCGCCGGCCGGGTCGGCCGCGGTCGGCTGCTGGTGGGCCTGGTCGTGGTCAACGCCGTGGTCGGGTCGTTCCTGGGCCTGCCTCTGCTGCCCGCGGCGCTGGCCCCCGTGGCGGTGGTCTACGACCACGGCGAGCAGGTCGGGTGGCCCGAGCTCGTCGTGACCGTCGCCGACGCCGCGGACGCGCACGGGGCCGACGTGGTCCTCACCCAGAACTACGGCCAGGCCGGCGCCCTGGACCGGGCCCGCGACCTGGGGACGGTCCTGCCCCCGGTCCGCAGCGGCCACAACGGCTACTGGTGGTGGGGACCGCCCGCCGACGACGCCCGGACCGTCCTCACCGTCGGCTGGGACGACGAGACGGCCCTGCTGGGGTGGTTCGGCCGTTGCGAGCAGGTCGCGACCGTCCGCAACGACGCGGGGGTGGACAACGACGAGGACGGGACCCCGGTCCGGGTCTGCACGGAGCCGCGGGCGAGCTGGGGCGAGCTCTGGCCGCAGCTGCAGCGGCTCGGGTGACGGGCGGCCGCCGCGGGGCGGGCGTGTCCGGGCTCCTCCGGCGGGGCCGGGTGCCTACCGTGGCGCGGTGACCGCCATGCCCCCTCACGCCCGCCTCGGCACCGGCCGCACCGGCCCGGACCGCTACGACGGGGACGTCCTCGCCGCCCGACGGCGGCCCGCGGCGGTCGAGGAGGTCGCGGCCACCACCGGCCTGGTCGTCGAGGAGGTCACCACCGGCTGGTGCGGTGCGGTGCTGCGGGTCGAGAAGGCCGGTGGCATGCACGTCGTCGTCCTGGAGGACCGGCGGCTGCGGACGCGGACCTTCCCGCTGGGTCCGGACTTCCTGCTCGAGGGCCGTCCCGTGACCCTGGTCCGGCCGCCCGCGGCCGCGCGTCCCACCGTGCCCGCCCGGTCGGCCAGCGGGTCGGTCGCGGTCACCGGCGCGCGGGCCCGGGTGGCCCGGGCCAGCCGCATCCTGGTCGAGGGGAAGCACGACGCCGAGCTGGTCGAGCGGGTGTGGGGGCACGACCTGCGGGTCGAGGGCGTCGTCGTCGAGGCGCTGGACGGGGTCGACGACCTGGCCCTGGCGTTGCGGGACTTCCGCCCGGGGCCGGGGCGGCGCATCGGGGTCCTGGTGGACCACCTCGTGGCCGGGAGCAAGGAGTGGCGCGAGGCCGAGGCCGTGTCCCGCTCCCCCGCCCTGCGCGAGCACGTCCTGGTGGTCGGCCACCCCTACGTCGACGTCTGGCAGGCCGTGCGGCCGCAGCGCGTCGGCCTGGACGCCTGGCCCGTGGTCCCGCGCGGGCAGCCGTGGAAGGAGGGCGTGCTGGCCCACCTCGGCTGGGCCCACGGCACCCCGCAGGACGTCGGTCGAGGCTGGGGCCGGATCCTGGGGACCGTGCGGTCCTGGACGGACCTGGAGCCGGAGCTGCTGGGCCGCGTCGAGGAGCTCATCGACTTCGTCACCGGTGACGACTCCGACCGCTGAGCGCCTAGCGTGACCGGGTGAGCGAGAGCGCAGCACCCTTCACGGGCTTCGGCGAGGGCATGCCCCTGTTCTTCGAGGGGCTGGAGGCCGACAACTCCAAGGCCTACTGGACCGACCAGCGGCAGGTCTACGAGGAGCACGTGAGAGCCCCCATGCTCGCCCTGCTGGCCGCGCTGGAGCCGGAGTTCGGCGCGACCAAGATGTTCCGGCCCTACCGCGACGTCCGGTTCTCCCACGACAAGACGCCGTACAAGACGCACGCCGCCGGGGTCGTGAGCCACAAGGACGGCCGGGGCTCGTTGTACGTGCACGTGGACGCCGACGGGATGTTCGTCGGGGGCGGGTTCTGGCGGATGGAGCGCGACCAGGTCGCCCGGTACCGCGACGCGGTCGCCGACGACGGCACCGGCCGCGCCCTGGCGCGGGTCGTGTCCCGGTTGGGCGCCGACGGCTGGCAGCGCTCGGGCGAGCAGCTCGTCCGGGCCCCGCGGGGCTACGACCCCGACCACCCCCGCATCGACCTGCTCCGGCACAAGGGCCTGGCGATGTCGGTGCAGCACGAGCTCGAGGACTGGGTCTTCGACGCCGGCGCCGTCGACGTGGTCGCCGAGCACTGGCGGGCGGTGGCGCCCCTCAACCGGTGGCTGGCGCGGCACGTCGGCCCGGCCGTCCCCCAGGCCACCGACCGCGACGAGGGCCGCCGCCGCTGAGGGGCCGGACCGTCCGGCCCCGAGCAGGCCACCGCCTGGTGGATGGCCGCCGACAGCGGACGCCCGCTCGCCTACCGTGCCTGCCGTGAGCACCCCGGTCCCCGTCTCGACCCCCGACGCCGTCCGGGCCGCCCGTCGCGACGGCGTCGGGCTCGGGCTGCTCGGGGTCTACGGGGTCAGCTTCGGCGCGGTGGCCGTCGCCGCCGGGCTGTCCCCGCTGCAGGCCGTCGTGCTGTCGGCGGTCGGGTTCACCGGTGGGTCGCAGTTCGCGTTCGCCGCGGTGGCCGCGGCGGGCGGCGCCCCGGTCACGGGGCTGGCGTCGGCGTGGTTGCTCGGGGTCCGCAACACCCTCTACGCCGTGCGGCTCACGGACCTGCTGCCGAGCCGGGTCCCGGCGCGGGTCGCCGCGTCGGCGCTGGTCATCGACGAGACGACGGCGATGGCGCTGCGGCACGAGCCCCACGGCCCGCAGGCGGCGCGTGCGGCGTTCTGGGCGACCGGCATCGGCCTGTTCGCCACCTGGAACGCCACCACGGTGCTCGGGGCCTACGGCGTCCAGGCGCTCGGCGACCCGGCCCTCCTGGGGCTCGACGCCGCCGCCCCGGCCGCGTTCCTCGCCCTGCTGTGGCCGTACCTGAGGCAGCGGCGTACGGCGGCCGTCGCCGGTCTGGCCGCGGTGGTGGCGCTGGCCGCGTCGTTCGTGGCCCCGGCCGGCATCCCCGTCCTGGCCGGTGGCGCTGTCGCGCTGCTGGGCCTGAGCCCGAGGGCCCGCGGATGAGCTGGTTGGCGGTCTGGGCCTGCGCCGTCGGTCTGCTGCTGCAGAAGGTGGCCGGCGCGTTCGTGCCGCGTGCCTGGGTGTCGGGCGAGCGGGTCCGAGGTGTCCTGACGCTGCTGCCGGTGGCGATGTTCGCGGCGCTCACCCTGACCCAGGTGCTGGGCGGCACCGACGGGGTGGTGCTCGACCTGCGGCTGGTGGGGCTGGGCACGGCGGCGGTGGCCCTGCTGCTACGAGCCCCGTTCCTGGTCGTGGTGGTGGCCGCCGCGGCGTCGACGGCCGCGGTCCGGCTCCTGCTGTAGGCACGGCCCGGACGACCGGGAGCTACGGCGTCGCCTCGGCCCGGGCCACCCGCTCCGCCCCGCTCGGGTGCGTGCCGAACCACCACTGGTAGGCCACGGGCGGTGACGGGTCCGCCCGGTTGGTCACCAGCAACGTCCGCATCGCCTCGGCGTAGGCGGCCGGGTCCTGCGTCAGCTCGACGGCCCGGACATCGGCGGCCCGCTCGAGCTGCCGGCTGACCAGCGCCGAGGCCGGCGCTGCCCCCACCTCGACCAGTAGAACCGTCAGGAGCACCGCACCGGCCGCGGACGACGTCCCCACCCCGAACCGGGTCCCGCCCCGGCGGGACGCGAGCACGACGGCGCCCGACCCGAGCAGCAGCACGACGGTTCCCGCCCCGACCGCGCCGAGCACCGTGCCGCGCAGCACGTCCTGCGCCGCGGCGTGGGCGGTCTCGTGCGCCACGACGCCGAGCACCTGCTCCGGGGGCATCGTGGTGAGCAGGGTGTCCTGGAGCACCAGCCGACGGGTCGGCCCGAGGCCGGACACGTAGGCGTTGAGCGTCGTCGTGCGGGCGGAGGCGTCCGAGACCAGGACGTCCGCCACCGGAGCCCCGGCCTGGGCGGCCGTCCGCTCGACCTGGTCCCGGACCGGCCCGTCGGCCAACGGCCCCAGGTCCGCCAGGGCGGGCTCCACCACGAGCGGGTAGAGCAGCGACACGACCACCACCAGGGTCGCCGTCACCGCGGCGGCCAGGGCGGGCCACCACCGGCGCGAGACCCGGGCCAGCAGCACGACCAGCAGGACCACCCCCGTCAGGGTCACGGCGTCGAACCCGGCGGACACCAACCGGTCACGGGCCCAACCGCCCCAGTCCTGCACCGACAGCCCCGCGTCCCGACGGACCAGCTCCGCCCAGACCCCGAACGGCCAACGGACCACCAGCACGAGCCCCAGCACCGCGACGACCTGGGCGACCACCTGGGCGAGGACGCCGCCCCGCACCCGGCGCAGCCGGGCCAGCAGCCGTCGTCCCGGTCGGGTCAGCACCACCAGGGCGGCGGTGACCAGGCCCGCCGCCAGGGACAGCAGCGCCGGCAGCCGCAACGACGCGGCCACCCGGGCCGCCCCGTCGGCGACCTCGACCGGCAGTCCCGCCGTCGGGTCGACCGGTCCGGTGGGCGCCGCGGTCCAGGGCACCAGCGTCCAGGCGAGCACGAGCAGCAGGACCGTCGCGGCCAGGACCGTCGCGGCCGGCGCCACCGGCCCGGACCCGCTGGAACGGGCCGCCCCCCGCCAGTCGTGCCCGTCGTCGGCCCGGTTCACGGCACGGACCTCACACCGACGGCGTCGCGGTACGCAGGTGGGGCGGCACCACGAGCACGGGGCGGGCCCGACCCTCGACGTCGCCGACCAGGGCGACGAGGACGCCGTCCGGGTCGACGGCCGCCACCACCTGCTCCGGCGCCAGGCCCCAGGCCGGCAGGCGTCGACCGTGGCCCAGCAGCGTCGCGGTGGCGGCGTCGACGTCCCGCACCTCGAAGCAGCGGCGAGCGGCGGCGGCGAGGTCCAGCAGGTGCGGGCGGACGGCCGACCGGGCCGCGTCAAGGACCTCGTCCCCGACCCGGCGCCCGGGCACCTGGAACGCCTCCTGCTGCTCGAACGGGCCGGACCGGGTGCGTCGCAGGGCGGTCAGGTGACCGCCGACCCCCAGCGTCTCCCCCAGGTCGCGCGCCAGGGCCCGGACGTAGGTCCCCGACGACACGTCCGCCAGCACGTCCACGTCCAGCACCGCCCGCTCGACCCCGTCCGGACCGGGGGCGCGACCGGGCCGCAGCTCCAGCACCTCCAGGCGGTGCACGGTCACCGGTCGGGCGGCCAGCTCGACGTCCTCGCCCGAGCGGACCCGGGCGTAGGAGCGCCGGCCGTCGACCTTGATGGCACTGACCGACGACGGCACCTGCAGGACCGGGCCCCGCAACGGCCCGCAGGCGGCCTCGACGTCCGGCTGCGTCAGGTGCCCGGCGTCCGCACCGCCGCTGGCCTCGCCCTCGGCGTCGTCGGTGACCGTGGCGACCCCGAGACGCACGGTGGCCAGGTACGTCTTGTCGTGACCGACCAGGTACGTCAGGAGCCGGGTCGCCCAGCCCACGCCGAGCACGAGGACGCCGGTCGCCATCGGGTCCAGCGTGCCGGCATGGCCGACACGTCGGGTCCGGAACAGCTTGCGGCTACGGGCGACCACGTCGTGGCTGGACACCCCCTGCGGCTTGTCCACGACCAGGATCCCGACCGGCTCCACCTCGGCCCGGTCGGCCCGTCGCTGGGCCGCCGGCTCCTCCGTCACGCTCAGACCCGCTCGTCGGCCCCGCCGGGCGCGCTGCCCTCGTCGGTGCCGTCGGGCTCGTCGTCGGACTCGATGCCGTCGGACTCGGTGTCGTCCTCGTCCTCGTCGTCCTCGTCGACGACGCGCGGCGCCTTGTAGGGGTCGGCCTCGCCGGCCGGCTCGGCGAGCAGCGCGGCGGCGGCGATCTCCGCGTCACGGGCGCGGGCCGCCGCCAGCACGTCGTCGATCCGGCTGGCCGTCTCGGGCACGCCGGCCAGGACGAACTCCAGCGTCGGCGTGAGCCGCATTCCGGTCTGGCGACCGACCTCGGCGCGCAGGAACCCGCGGGCGGACTCCAGGGCGGCCGAGGTGTCGGCCTTGGCCTCGTCGTCGCCGTAGACCGTCCAGAACACCGTGGCGTGCTGCAGGTCGTTGGTGACCCGGGCGTCGGTCAGCGTGACGAACCCGACGCGTGGGTCCTTGATGCGCTTGTCGAGGGTCTCGGCGACCACCACCTTGATGCGGTCCGCCAGTCGTCTCGCGCGAGCCGGGTCAGCCATGTCGTGCTCCTCCTGCGTCGGTCGGGGCGGTCAGGTCGACCGCCCCCGGACGGGAAGGCGCCGCCGGGAACGAGTCCCGACGGCGCCTGCCCTCGTGGTGCTGGTGCTGTGCGTGCTGGTGCCGGTGGCTCAGGCGCGCGGCTTCTCCCGCATCTCGAACGTCTCCACGACGTCGTCGGCACGGATGTCGTTGAACGAGCCGAGTCCGATACCGCACTCGTAGCCCTCGCGGACCTCGGTGGCGTCGTCCTTGAACCGTCGCAGCGACTCGATCTTGAGGTTGTCGCCGACCACGACCCCGTCTCGGACGAGCCTCGCGCTGGAGTTGCGGCGGATGAGGCCGGACCGGACGAGAGCACCGGCGATGTTGCCGAACTTGCTCGAGCGGAACACCTCGCGGATCTCGGCGGTACCGAGCTGGACCTCTTCGTACTCGGGCTTGAGCATGCCCTTGAGGCCGTTCTCGACGTCCTCGATGGCCGCGTAGATCACCGAGTAGTAGCGCATGTCGACGCCCTCGCGGTCGGCCAGCTGCGTGGCCGGGCCGTCGGGACGCACGTTGAAGCCGATGACGATGGCGTTCGACGCGCTCGCGAGCATGATGTTGGTGCGCGTGATGGCACCCACGCCGCGGTCGATGATGCGCAGCTCGACGTCGTCCCCGACGTCGATCTTGACCAGGGCCTCCTCGAGCGCCTCGACCGAGCCGGAGACGTCGCCCTTGAGGATCAGGTTGAGCGTCTCGACCTTGCCGGCCTGCAGCGCCTGCGTGAAGTCCTCGAGCGTGATGCGCTTGCGTGCCTTGGCCAGCATCGCGTTGCGCTCGACGGCCTCGCGCTTCTCGGCGATCTGACGCGCGGTCCGGTCGTCGGGAGCCACGAGGAACGTGTCGCCGGCGCCGGGGACGCTGGTCAGGCCGAGGACCTGGATCGGACGGGCGGGCAACGCCTCGGTGAGGGTGTTGCCGTGCTCGTCCAGCATGGCCCGGACCCGGCCGTACGCGGTGCCGGCGACGATCGCGTCACCGACGTGCAGCGTGCCGGACTGGACGAGGATGGTCGCGACGGGGCCGCGCCCCTTGTCCAGGTTGGCCTCGATGGACACCCCGCGGGCGTCCTTGTCGGCGCGCGCCCGCAGGTCCAGGGCGGCGTCGGCGGTCAGCAGGACGGCGTCGAGCAGCTCGTCGATGCCCATCCGCTGCAGGGCCGAGACCTCGACGAACATGGTGTCGCCGCCGAAGTCCTCGCTGAGCAGCCCGTACTCCGCCAGCTGGCCCTTGACCTTCTCGGGGTTCGCGCCTTCCTTGTCGACCTTGTTGACGGCGACCACGATCGGCACGTCCGCCGCCTGGGCGTGGTTGAGCGCCTCGATGGTCTGGGGCATCACGCCGTCGTCGGCCGCCACCACGAGGATCGCGATGTCGGTCACCTTCGCGCCACGAGCACGCATGGCGGTGAACGCCTCGTGGCCCGGGGTGTCGATGAAGGTGATCGCGCGGTCGATGTCCTCGTGCACGTGCCGCACCTGGTAAGCGCCGATGTGCTGGGTGATGCCGCCGGACTCCCCTGCCACCACGTCGGTGGAGCGGATCGCGTCCAGCAGCTTCGTCTTGCCGTGGTCGACGTGACCCATGACCGTGACGACCGGGGGCCGGGCGATCATGGAGTCGTCGTCGTCCTCGGCGTCCAGGTCGATGTCGAAGCCCTCGAGCAGCTCGCGGTCCTCGTCCTCCGGCGACACGATCTGGACGTCGTAGCCCAGCTCGGTGCCGATCAGCAGGAACGTGTCCTCGTCCAGGCTCTGCGTGGCCGTGGCCATCTCGCCGAGGCCGAACAGGACGCGGACGAGCGAGCCGGGGTTCGCGTCGATCTTGTCCGCGAAGTCGGTCAGGCTCGAGCCGCGACGCAGCCGCACGACGGTCGTGCCGTCGCCGCGGGGGACGTCGTAGCCGCCCATCGTCGGCGCGGACATGTTGTCGAACTCCTGGCGCTTGGCCCGCTTGGACTTGCGGGCCCGGACCGGACGACCGCCACCGCGGCCGAACGCGCCCTGGGTGCCACCGCGACCGCGGGAGCCCTTGCCGAACCCACCGCTGGTGGGCATGCGGCCGGGAGGACCGCCGGGAGCGCCGCCGGGACCACCGGGGCCACCGCCACCGGGACGACCGCGACCGGCCGCGCCGCCCGGACCGCCGGGGCGACCACGACCCGCGGCACCGCCGGGACCCGGACGACCGGGGGCGGGACGCGGCGGCATCATGCCGGGGTTGGGGCGCGGCGGCATGCCGGACGGGCTGGGACGCGGGCCACCGGGGCCTGCGGCACCGCGGTCGGCCGGCCGGGGCATGCCCTGGCTCGGCGCGAACGGGTTGTTGCCGGGGCGCGCCGGACCACCGGGCCGGGGCATGCCCTGGCTCGGCGCGAACGGGTTGTTGCCCGGACGGTTGGGCGTGGCGCCGGGGCGCGGGGCCCCGGGGCGAGGAGCGCCACCGGGACGCGCGTCGCCGTCGGCCGCGGGGGCCTCGGGCGTCTGCGTGACCGGGGCCTCGGGGGGCTGGGCGGCCGGGGCCTGGGGCGCGGGGGCCTCCGGAGCCGGGGCCGCGGGGACCTCGGGAGCCGGCGCGGCCGGGGCCTCCGCCGCAGCGGGGACCTCCGGGGCCGCCGGGGCGGGGGGACGGGGGCCCGGTCGAGGACCGCCGGTACGGGCCGGGGCGACCGGGGCCTTCTCCGCCGCAGGCGCGGCGGCCGGGGCCGAGGGGGCAGCCGGCGCCTGCGCCGCGGGGGCGCTGGGAACCGGCTCCGCCGCGGCGGGGGCCTGGGGGGCCGCCGGCTTGGCCGGGGCCTTGGCGGCGGGTGCGGGGGCGGCGGACTCGAAGTTCTCCCGCACCTTCCGCACCACGGGCGCCTCGATGGTCGAGGACGCCGCACGGACGTACTCCCCGTTGTCCTGCAACCAGGACAACAGGTTCTTGCTGGTGAGACCGAGCTCCTTGGCGAGCTCGTGCACGCGGACCTTTGCCACTTCTCTCCTGTCTTGGTCCGCAGCCAGACAGGCACGGACCGGGTTTAGCGAGGGCTGTTCATGGCAGCGCGCTCATGGGGTGCTCATACCTCGTCGACCCGCTTCCGGTTGGGTGGTGGTTCCTTGATGTGTGCGGTCGTGACGTGTGACGTCTCGACCTGCGGTGCCTCGGTGCTCCGTGCCGTCCTGCTCCGCGAGGTGCTCGTGGACCGCGGTGGGGTCCACGGGCCCGGGAAGGCGCAGCGCCCGCGCGAACGCCCTGCGGCGTTCGGCCAGCTCCACGCACCCTCGGTCCCGGTGCACCCAGGCACCGCGTCCGGCTCTGCTGGCCCCGGGGTCGGGGACGGCGAGCAGCCGTCCGTCGACCTCGCGGCCGACGATCCGGACGAGGACGGACCTCGGAGCGGTGCGGCGGCATCCGATGCACGTGCGCACAGGTCCGTCGGACACGGGGTCCGGCGGCTGCGAGCGCGTGGCAGGGGGGACCGCTACGCCGTTCGAGGCCGTGTCGAGTGTAGCGCCGTCGCGGGACCGGGGAGACCGCGCGGGGTTCACGAGGGGTCGACGGGCCCCGCCGGGTCCTCGTCGGGGTCCCCACCACGCGGCGCGGCGGCCTCGTCGGAGCGGATGTCGATGCGCCAGCCCGTGAGCCGGGCGGCCAGGCGGGCGTTCTGCCCCTCCTTGCCGATGGCCAGCGACAGCTGGTAGTCCGGGACCACGACGCGGGTCTGCTTCGCGCCCGGGTCGACGACCTCGCACGAGATCACCTTGGCCGGGCTCAGGGCCGCCGCGACGTACCGTGCCGGGTCCTCCTCGAAGTCGACGATGTCGATCTTCTCGCCCCGCAGCTCGGACATCACGGCCCGGACCCGCTGGCCCATGGGGCCGATGAAGGCGCCCTTGGCGTTGAACCCGGCGCGCCCGGACGTCACGGCCACCTTGGAGCGGTGACCGGCCTCACGGGCCACACCCATGATCTCCACCGTGCCGTCGCCGAGCTCGGGCACCTCGAGGGCGAACAGCCGACGCACCAGGTTGGGGTGGCTGCGCGACAGGGTGATCTGCGGCCCCTTCATCCCCTTGGCCACCGAGACCACGTAGCAGCGGACCCGCTCGCCGTGCTTCAGGTTCTCGCCGGGCACCTGCTCCGCCGGGGGCATGATGCCCTCGACGTCACCGAGCTGGACCCGGATGTAGCGCGGGTCGCGGCCCTGCTGCACCGTGCCGGAGACGATGTCCCCCTCCTTGCCGCGGAAGTCGCCCAGGACGCGCTCGTCCTCGGCATCGCGGATGCGCTGGAGGATGACCTGGCGGGCCGTCGCGGCGGCGACCCGGCCGAACCCGGTCGGGGTGTCGTCCCACTCCCGGACCACGGCACCGGTCTCGTCGACCTCCTGGGCCATCACCGCGACCCGGCCGGACTTGCGGTCGAGCTCGATCCGGGCTCGCTGCTCGGAGCCCTCGGTGCGCTGGTAGGCCAGCAGCAGGGCCTGCTCGATGGTGCTGAGCAGGACCGGCAGCGGGATCTCGCGCTCGGCCTCGATCAGGCGCAGCGCCTGCAGGTCGATGTCCATCAGGCCTCCTCCTGCTCGTCGGTCTCGTCGGTCTCTTCGTGCTCGTCCGGGGCACCGTGCTTCCCGGCCTTCGTGGGCTTGGTGAACTCCACCTCGACGACGCCCTTGCGGATGCCGTCCCAGCCGGGGGTGACGCGCCCGCCGTCGACCTCCAGGACGGGCCCGGCGTCGTCGACCTCGAGCAGCCGCCCGGTCAGCGGCTCGGCGCCGTCGCGCTCGACCCGGACGAGCCGGGTCCGGGCGCGCAGCCAGTGCCGGCGCTCGGTCAGGGGACGGTCCACGCCGGGCGTGGTGACCTCCAGGGAGTACGGGTCGGCCCCGAGCGCGTCCGAGGTGTCCAGGGCGTCCCCCACCGCCCTGGAGACCCCGGCCACCCGGTCCAGGTCGACCGACCCGACCTCGTCGTCGGTGAGGTCGACGACCACCCGGACCTGACGACGGCGTCCGACGGCCGTGACGACCACGTCCTCGAGCACGAGACCGGCGTCGCTCACGACCGGGTCGAGCTGCGCGGCGAGCTGCGCGGCGAGCTGCGCGTTGGGCGTGGACACGGTCGTGGCCTCCGGTTCTGGGGGTGGGTGGGGAGCCCCACACAGTATCCGGGCCGCGAGGGTCCCGGGCCCACGCGAGCGAGGGTCGCGCCGTCCCGGCCGCGCGGGTCTGACAGCATTCGGACCGTGCCCCCCTCCCGCTCCGCCGTCACCGGCGCGACCGGGGGGCCCGCTGGGTTCACCAGGCGTGCGGTGCTGCGCGTGGGGCTGCTGACCGGGTTGGGCCTGGGGACGTCCGCGTGCTCCGCCGGCCAGCGTGAGGCGCTGCTGGGCGTCGACCCCCGGGACGTGCGGCTCGACCGCGGCCGCGCGGTGCCCCCGCGACCGGTGCCGAGCGACCGCGAACAGCGGCGGCTGGCCGTGCGGGGCGGAGCGGTCGCGGCGATCGCGGCCTACGAGGACGCCGCCGACGCGGTACCTCCCCTGCGGGGCCGGCACGGGGGCCAGGCCGCCGTCGCGGCCGCCGTCGCGGTCCACCAGGCCCACGTGTCGCTGCTGGGGGCCGGGACGACCGCCGGCCCGGAGCGGTTCGGTCGGGTGGCCGTCGACGAGGGTGGGCCGGTCCTGACCCCCTCCGTCCGACCCGCCGCGGCGCTCGGCGCGGGCCGCGCCGTCGCCCTGACCGCCGCGGCCGCCGAGCGGGCCGCCGACGACGCCGACGTCGACCTGGCGCTGCTGCACGCTCGGATCTCGGCCGCCCGCGCCGCGCAGGCCACGTCCCTGGGCACCGCCGCCCCCGTCGCCCCGGGGTGGCCGACCGGCCCCGCCGCCGACGACGTGGTCGAGGCGCTGCAGGACCTGCTGGCCCAGGAGCACCGGGCCCTGTGGTCCTACGGCGTGGTGCTGGCCTGGTCGAGCGACCGGGTGGCCGACGCCGAAGGGGCCCGGCTGGACCACGGCCGTCGGGTCGAGACCCTGACGGCGCTGCTCGAGCGCTCGGGCGCCTCCCCCGTCGGGGCGCTCGCGACCTACCCGACCGACGACGCCGGGCAGCCCGTCGACGGCCCGGTGACCGCGGCCGCCCTCGCCCTGCGGCTGGAGGGCGCCGTCACCACCGCGACGGCGGTGGTGCTGCGCGCCGCGGTGGCGGTCCCTCCCGAGGACGCCGGTGCGGGCGCCTGGGTGGTCGCGTCGGTCACGGCGCTCGCCGAGGCCGAGCGCGCACGCTGGTCCTGGGGCGGACCGCCGCTCCCCCTGCCCGGGGGCTGAACCGATCGGTCGGTCCGGCGAGCCCGCCGGTCAGGCGCGCTCAGAGGAACAGGTCCCAGGCCAGCCGCGCCGCGAGCCCCCCGACCACGACCAGGAACACCACCCGCACGAACGCCGATCCCCGCGCGATGGCCGTCCGGGCGCCGAGCCACCCTCCCAGCAGGTTGGTGGCGCCCATCAGCAGACCGAGCGTCCACAGCGGGGCGCCCTGCAGGGTGAAGACCGCGAGCGCCGCGAGGTTGGTGACGGCGTTGGCGATGCGGGCCAGCCCGGTCGCGTCCAGGAACTGGTACCCGGCCAGGCCGACCAGCGCGAACACGAACAACGTCCCGGTGCCGGGGCCGAAGATGCCGTCCCAGATCCCCACGCCGATCCCGATGCCCACCAGGAGCGACGCGAACGACACGTTGCGGACCCGGTGCCGCTCGACGAGGCCCATCTGGGGCTTGGCGATGGTGACGACGCCGATCACGACGACCAGGACCAGCACCAGGGGCGTGAACAGCCCGGGCGGGACGAACGCCGCCAGGGCCGCCCCCAGCGCCGAGCCGGCGGCGGCCGACGCCGTCAGCACCCCGACCGCCCGGGGCCGCCTGGGCAGCTTGCGGGCGTAGGTGATGGCAGCGATCGACGTGCCCCAGACACCGGACAGCTTGTTGGTCGCCAGCACCTGCACCGGCGTCGCCCCGGGCAGAGCGAGCAGCAGCGCAGGCAGCTGGACCAGCCCGCCCCCGCCGACGACGGCGTCGACCCAGCCCGCCACCAGCGCCGCGAGCAGCAGCAGGGCCAGCACCTGCCAGCTGATGTCGGGCATGCCCGGCAGGCCGGTGAGGACACCGGCCGGCACGGACGGACTCACCCTCCGATGCCCAGGCGGGCCGGCAGGTCGTCGAGGGCGACGTCCTCCCGGTCACCGGTGCGACGGTCCTTGACCTCGACGAACCCCTCTGCGAACCGCTTGCCGACGACGACGATGGTGGGGACCCCGACCAGCTCGGCGTCCTTGAACTTGACCCCCACGCTGGCCTTGCGGTCGTCCAGCACGACGTCGAGGCCGGCCGCGTCGAGCCGGGTCGCGAGGTCCTCGGCGCCCTGCGCCACGTCGGCGTCCTTGCCCGCGACGACCACGTGGACGTCGGCGGGCGACACCTGCGCGGGCCACACCAGGCCGGAGTCGTCGTGGCTGGACTCGGCGATCGCGGCGACGGCCCGGGACACGCCCACGCCGTAGGAGCCCATGGTCACCACGACCTGCTTGCCGTTCTCGTCCAGCACCTTGAGGTCGAGCGCCTCGGCGTACTTGCGGCCCAGCTGGAACACGTGACCCATCTCGATGCCGCGCGCGGACTCCAACGTGCCGGAGTCGCAGACGGGGCAGGCGTCGCCGTCGCGGATCTCGGCGGCCTCGATGGTGCCGTCGGCGCCCTCCTCGCCCGCGGCCGGGAAGTCCCGGCCCGCCACCAGGTCGAAGACGTGGTGGCCGCGGCTGTCCGCACCGGTCAGCCAGGCCGTCCCGGCGACCACGCGGGGGTCCAGCAGGTAGCGGATGCCCGTGCTGCTCGCGCTGCCGAGCGCGCCCGGCCCGATGTACCCCCTGGCCAGGCCGGGGTGCTTCGCGAAGTCGGCCTCGGTGAACGCCTCGACCTCGGCGGGCTCCACCACGGCCTGCAGCCGCTTGGCGTCGACCTCGCGGTCACCGGGCACGCCGATGGCCAGGGCCTCGCGCGTGCCGTCCGGGTGGCGGAGCACGACCAGGACGTTCTTGAGGGTGTCGGCCGCCGTCCAGGGCCGGTCGCCGCGCGGGTGGGTCGCGTTGGCGTGGTCGACCAGGGTCTGGATGGTCGGGGTGTCGGGGGTGTCCTCGACGTGGCTGGCGGGCAGCGCGGACAGCTCCTCGGCCGACGCGGCGGCGGGCACCCGGGTGGTCACGGCCTCGACGTTGGCGGCGTAGTCGCAGGCGGTGCAGCGGACGTAGGTGTCCTCCCCGGCGGGGCTCGGGTGCAGGAACTCCTCGCTGGCCGAGCCGCCCATCGCCCCGGACACCGCGGCCACGACCACGACGTCCAGGCCGAGCCGCTCGAACAGCCGCAGGTAGGCCGCCCGGTGCTGCTGGTAGCTGGTCTCCAGGCCCGCGTCGTCGACGTCGAAGCTGTAGCTGTCCTTCATGACGAACTCGCGCCCGCGCAGCAGCCCGGCCCGGGGCCGGGCCTCGTCGCGGTACTTGGTCTGGATCTGGAACAGGTGCAGCGGCAGGTCCTTGTAGCTGGAGTACAGGTCCTTCACCAGCAGCGTGAACATCTCCTCGTGCGTGGGCGCCAGCAGGTAGTCCGCCCGCTTGCGGTCCTGCAGCCGGAACACGTTGTCGCCGTACTCGGCCCAGCGGCCCGTCGCCTCGTACGGCTCGCGCGGGACCAGCGCGGGGAAGTGGACCTCCTGCGCCCCGATCCGCTCCATCTCCTCGCGGACGACGGCCTCGACCTTGCGCAGCACCCGGTAACCCAGCGGCAGCCACGAGTACACCCCCGGCGCCGCGCGGCGGATGTAGCCCGCCCGCACCAGCAGCCGGTGGCTCGCCACCTCCGCGTCGGCCGGGTCGTCGCGCAGGGTGCGCAGGAACAGGGAGGACATCCGCATGAGCACGACCGCGAGGGTACCGGCGGCCTCGCCCCTCCCCCGCCGCCCGGCGGGGAGCGGACGGTCCGGGCGGGTCGGGTCCGCGTGGTGGGCGACGTCGCGCCGGTGACCACAGCAGCACAAGACTCGCCCCGGGAACCCCAGGCCGCCCTCCCCTAGCGCGAGGTTTGTGCCCGAATGGTGTTGCAGATGCTGACCCAGATCGCGGCGGGGGTGCTGCCCACGGCCGACCCGCCGGGAGCTGGCACGCCTGTGGACGAGCGGTACGAGACCGGTGAGGTCTCGGGCAACCTCGGCGGGTGCCCATCGGTGCCGTCGCCGCCCTCACCGCAGCAGGGAGCCCGCTGCCCTACGCACACCTCGTGCGCCTGACCGGCCGGGCCCGACTGCGGCGCGCCGTGGCCGAGGGCATCGTCGTCCGTCTCGCACGTGGTCGCTATGGTCTCGCCGCTGCCGACCGAGACCTGTCCGTGGCCCGGGAGGCCGGAGGCAGCCTGTCGCACGTCAGCGCCGCGGTTCACCACGGCTGGGGCGTGCTGCGGCCGTGGGAGGTCACCTGCGTCACCCTGAGACGGGGACGGCACCCCAGCAGGGCACCGGGGGTGCGCTGGTCGTACGCCCCGCTCTCCGACAAGGAGGTCGAGGACGGGGTCACCGACCCCGTCCGGACCGTTATTGACTGCGCCCGCACGTTGCCGCCGGACCAGGCGCTGGCGGTCGTCGACTCGGCCCTGCGCTCGGGCCACGTCCTGATGGAGGAGCTGACCGAGGAGGCGGCCGCCTGTCGGTCCCCCGGTATCGGGGTGGCGCGCCGGGTGCTCGCTCGCGGCGACGCCCGTGCCGCGAACCCGTTCGAGTCCGCGTTGCGGGCGATCGTCCTCGGCCAGGGCCTCGACGGGTTCGTCCCCCAGCTCGTGATCGCCGGGGACGGGTTGTTCGCGTGCGTCGACCTCGGAGACCCCGCACGCAGGGTGGCCTTCGAGGCGGACGGGTACGGGGTCCACGGCAGCCGACGCGCGTTCGCCAGGGACCTCGCGCGTCACGACGAGCTGCAGACCGAGGGCTGGGTCACCCGTCGGTTCGCCTTCGAGCACGTGCTTCACCGTCAGCCCTGGGTGGCCCGGCAGGTCTGCGCAGCGGCCGGACAACGGGTGGTGGGCAAGCCACAGCAGCACAAGACTCACCCTTGGGGCCGGGTCTGAGCCGTGTCGCGGCCCACCTTGTGCTGCTGTGGCTGCCCCCGCCCCTACGACGCAGCCCAGCCGCCCCTACAGCAGGACGGTCGCGAAGCAGCCGTGGTGGTAGAACCCGACGCGCTCGTAGACCGCGACGGCGCGGGTGTTGAAGTCGTTGACGTACAGGGACGCGCGGGCGCCCAGGTCGCGGCGGACGGCGTGGACCACGGCGGCGACCGCGGGGGCGGCGATGCCCTGGCCCCGGCGCTCGGGGGCGACCCAGACGCCCTGGATCTGCGCGACCCCGCCGGTCACGGCGCCGAGCTCGGCCTTGAAGACCACCTCGGGCCGCCCGTCCGGGCCCGGGTCGAGACGGACAAACGAGCGGCCCAGCCCCACCATCTCGGCCACGCCGGCGCGGTAGCCGGCCCCACCGTCCAGGCCCATCGGCGAGTAGCCGATCTCCTCGGTGAACATCGCGACGGACGCGGGGAACAGGGTGTCCAGCTCGGTCGGTCGGGTGCGGCGCACGCGCGGGTCGGGGTCGACGACCGGCTCGTCGCAGACCATCAGCGGCTGGTTGCGCCGGACCTCGCGGGCCGGGCCCCAGGTGCCCTCCAGGCCGGACCACAGCCGCAGCACGTCCTCACGCGGGCCGAACAGCGACGAGCTGCGCCGGTTCACCCGCCGGGCCCGCGCCGCGAACGCGTCGGCGGCGTCGCCCGACGCCTCGACCGGCACCATGTTGGCGCCCACCCACAGCAGCGAGCGCAGCTCCCCGTCGTCCTCGTAGCCCCACACCTCGGCGTGGCCGGCCTCGCCGAGCAGCCCCCCGACGAGCCGGGAGGACACGAAGGCGTGGGCCACCGGGTCCAGGGCGCAGACGTCGACGGCCTCCTCGAGGTCCCGCGCCCCCAGGACGCGGACGGACGGGCGGGCCACGGGCACATCCTCACCCATCGCGACCCCGTCGACACACCGGGCGTCGATCCGGGTGTCGGGACCCCGGGTCAGGAGACGCTGACGACCGGTGCGCCCGACGGTGCGGCCTCGGGGTCGACGCCCATCTCCTCGGCGGGGCGGCTCGCCGCCGCGCGCAGGGGCG
>JBBSQH010000063.1:0-26393 GCA_038258055.1 Actinomycetales bacterium | reverse complement strand
GGGCGCACGGTGCGCGCCGTGCGGTAGGCCGGCGGCGCGGGCGGCAGCGGACCGACCGTGGGGGTGGCGGCCACCACCGACACGACGTCCCCGCCCGCCCGTCGCAGGGCCTCCGTGAGCCGGTTGGCCGCGGCCATCACGGCCGGGGCGTGCAGCCGGCCGGGCTGGCGGGAGAACCGCTCGATCGGTCCCGACACGGACACGGCGGCCACCACCCGGCCGTGCCCGTCACGCACGGGTGCGGACACCGACGCGACGCCGGGCTCGCGCTCACCTACCGACTGGGCCCAGCCGCGCCGGCGGACCTGCGACAGCGACGTCGCGGTGAACCGCGCGCCGATCAGGCCCTTGTGCAGCCGGTCCGGCTCCTCCCAGGCGAGCAGCACCTGGGCGGCCGATCCGGCCAGCATGGTCAGCGTCGCTCCGACCGGCACGGTGTCGCGCAGCCCGCTCGGGCGCTCGACCGCCGTCACGCACACCCGGTGCTCCCCCTGGCGGCGGTACACCTGGGCGCTCTCGCCGGTGTGGTCGCGCAGGGCGTGCAGGACCGGCGTCGCCGCGGCGAAGAGCTTGTCCTCGCCCGCGGACGCCGCGAGCTCGGCGATCCGCGGCCCGAGCACGAAACGTCCGCTGACGTCGCGTGCGACCAGCCGGTGGTGCTCCAGGGCCACGGCCAGGCGGTGCGCCGTGGGCCGTGCCAGACCGGTCGCCTCGACCAGCTGGGCCAGGGTCACGGGACCGCCCTCGAGCGCTCCCAGCACGATGGCGGCCTTGTCCAGGACGCCGACTCCGCTACTCTTGTCCACGAGTCGATATTGCCGTCTCGACATGTGGATGGCAAGCGCTCCGGCGGAGCAGCTGGGGCGGAACGCACCGCGAGGGCGGCCAGAGGCCGCGGGAGGTCACCGAGGATGAGCAGGACGCTCGCCGAGAAGCTGTGGGACGCGCACGTGGTGCGCAAGGGGTCCGGGGACGAACCCGACCTCCTCTACATCGACCTGCACCTGATCCACGAGGTGACCAGCCCGCAGGCGTTCGACGGCCTGCGGCTGGCCGGTCGCACGGTCCGTCGTCCCGACCTGACGATCGCCACCGAGGACCACAACGTGCCCACCACGCCGGGCGTCGGGCGCAACATCCCCATCGACGACCCGGTCAGCCGGACGCAGGTCGACGCGCTGCGCACCAACTGCGAGGAGTTCGGCGTCCGGTTGCACCCGCTCGGCGATGTCGAGCAGGGCATCGTCCACGTCGTCGGGCCGCAGCTCGGGCTGACCATGCCTGGCGTCACCGTCGTCTGCGGCGACAGCCACACGTCGACCCACGGCGCGTTCGGCGCGCTGGCGTTCGGCATCGGGACCAGTGAGGTCGAGCACGTCCTCGCCACGCAGACCTTGCCGCTGCGCCCGTTCCGGACCATGGCCATCACGATCGACGGCGAGCTCCCCGTCGGGTCGACGTCCAAGGACATCATCCTGGCCGTCATCGCCAAGATCGGGACCGGCGGCGGGCAGGGCTACGTCCTGGAGTACCGCGGCGAGGCCATCCGCACGCTGTCGATGGAGTCGCGGATGACGATCTGCAACATGTCGATCGAGGCGGGCGCGCGCGCCGGGATGATCGCCCCCGACGACACGACCTTCGACTACCTCGAGGGCCGTCCCCACGCGCCCGAGGGTGCCGACTGGGACGCCGCGGTCGAGTACTGGCGGACGCTGCGCACCGATGACGACGCCACCTTCGACGCCGAGGTCTTCCTCGACGCCGCGGACATCGAGCCGTTCGTCACCTGGGGCACGAACCCCGGCCAGGGCCTTCCGCTGTCGGCGTCGGTCCCGGACCCCGCCGCCATCGCGGATGCCGGCGTGCGCGCCAACGCCGAGAAGGCGCTGGCCTACATGGACCTGACGCCGGGCACCCCGCTGCGGGACATCGCCGTGGACACGGTCTTCATCGGCTCGTGCACCAACGGCCGGATCGAGGACCTGCGCGCGGCGGCCGAGGTCGTCCGGGGGCGGACCAAGCACCCGGACGTCCGGGTCATGGTCGTCCCCGGCTCGGCGCGGGTCCGGCTCGACGCCGAGGCCGAGGGCCTGGACGTCGTGTTCAAGGACTTCGGCGCGGAGTGGCGCAACGCGGGCTGCTCGATGTGCCTGGGCATGAACCCCGACCAGCTCGCCCCCGGTGAGCGGAGCGCGTCGACGTCGAACCGCAACTTCGAGGGCCGCCAGGGCAAGGGGGGGCGCACCCACCTGGTGAGCCCGCTCGTCGCCGCCGCGACCGCGGTGCGCGGCACGCTGTCCAGCCCCGCCGACCTCGAGCCCGTCCAGGCCTGAGAGGAGACCGACCGTGGAACCGTTCACCACCCACACCGGCGTCGGCGTCCCGCTGCGCGCCAGCAACGTCGACACCGACCAGATCATCCCCGCCGTCTACCTGAAGCGGGTCTCCCGCACCGGCTTCGAGGACGGGCTGTTCTCGGCCTGGCGCAACGACCCGTCGTTCGTGCTCAACCAGCAGGCCTTCTCGACCGGCAGCGTGCTCGTCGCCGGTCCTGACTTCGGCACGGGCTCCTCGCGCGAGCACGCCGTGTGGGCGCTCAAGGACTACGGCTTCCGGGTCGTGCTGTCCTCGCGCTTCGCCGACATCTTCCGCGGCAACGCCGGCAAGCAGGGCCTGCTCGCCGGACAGGTGTCCCAGGACGACGTCGAGATCCTGTGGAAGATGCTCGAGACCGAGCCCGGCACCCAGGTGACCGTGGACCTGCAGGCCCGCGAGGGCCGGTGCCAGGAGTTCGTGTTCGCGGTGGGGGTGGACGACTACACGCGCTACCGGCTGCTGGAGGGTCTGGACGACATCGGCATCACGTTGCAGCACGCGGCGGCCATCGACGAGTTCGAGACGTCGCGGGCGTCGTGGCGACCGAGGACGCTGCCCGTCCGGTCCTGACGGCCGGACGGTCTGACCACGGCCGAGGTGGTCGGTGGACGGTGGTCGAGCGCCGGGCGCTGCGGCCCGCCGCGTGGACCCGACGGCCGGTGGGTCGTAGCGTGGGCAGACCGAGCACGCCGACGTCGCCAGGAGGCACCGTGAACAGGTCCGATCTCATCGACGCGATCGCCGAGCGCATCGGCGACCGCAAGAAGGCCAAGCAGGCGGTCGACGCGCTCGTGGAGTCGATCACCGACGCCGTGGCTCGTGGTGAGAAGGTCGCCGTCAGCGGCCTGGGGACGTTCGAGCGGGCCTACCGCGCCGCCAGCGGTGACGAGAAGGCGCACGTGGCCGGGGTGACCGTCCCCAAGTTCGAGCCCGCCAAGGGCTTCAAGGTCCTGGTCGACGAGGCCAAGGGCCTCGGGGAGCAGGCCATCGCGGCCGCGGCCGCCGCCGTGGCGGAGGGCAAGAAGGCCGCGCAGGTCAGCAAGGTGGCCAAGAAGGCGCAGGTCAAGGCCGAGAAGAAGTACGGCAAGAAGGCCCGCCCGACGACACCGCCGGCCCCGCCCGAGGTCGTCGACCCGGCGCCCGCCGCCACGTCCACCGTGACGGGGGCCGCCGCCGAGAAGGCCGGCGCCAGGAAGTCCGGCGTGAAGAAGTCCGGCGCGAAGAAGACCGCCGCGAAGAAGACCGCCGCGAAGAAGACCGCCGCGAGCCCGACTGCGGCGAGCCCGACTGCGGCGAAGAAGACGGCCGCCGCGAAGACGGCGACGTCCACCAGCCCGTCGACGGCCAAGAAGGCCACCGCGAAGCGGACCACCGCGACCAGGAAGACGACCGCGAGCTCGACGACGGCCGCGAAGAAGACGACCCCGAGCCCGGCGGCGAAGAAGACCACGGCGAGCTCGACGCCCGCGAAGCGGACCGCCGCGAAGAAGACCGCCGCGAAGAAGACGGCCGCGAAGAAGACGACGCCGAGCCCGGCGGCGAAGCGGACCGCGGCGAGCTCGACGCCCGCGAAGCGGACCGCCGGCTCGACCACCGCTAGGAAGGCGGCGTCGTCGAGCGCCGCGGGGGCGAGGTCGGCCGGCTCGACGCGTGCGGCCACGACCGCCGGTACGTCGCCGGCCAGCAGCTCGTCGTCCACCACGGCACCGAGCACGAACGCGGCGGGCGCCACCACCGCGAGCAAGACCAGCCCCGCGCGCAAGACCACCACCGCGCGCAAGACTTCTGCGCGCAAGACCACCACCGCGCGCAAGGCCAGCCCGGCGAAGAAGGCCACCGCCGCGAGCACCACGCCCGCGAAGAAGACGGCGTCGCCGTCGGGCGCCACCGCCGCCAAGACCACCGCCGCCAAGACCACCGCCCCGCGGGGCAGCCGCACACCGGCTCGACGCCCGGCCGTGCGCACCGGCTCCTCGTCGTCCACCGGCGCGGGTACCTCGGCTGCTGCGACCCCCGGGTCGGCCTCGAGCCCGGCGGCTCCCGCGCCCTCGTCCGGGCCCACCACCGGGTCCTCGGGCACCACGGGTGCGACGGCACCGCCGGCTCCCTCGGCTCCCGCGGTCTCGCCCCAGGAGACGACCGGCACGACCTCGGGATCCTGACCACCGCAGATGCGCCGAGCCGGGCCGGGCGTGACGGGGTACCGCCCGGCATGGGCCACCATGGTGGGGTGACCGACACCCTCATCGTCCACGGTGGCTCCCCGCTGCACGGCCGCATCAAGCTCAGGGGCGCCAAGAACTTCGTGTCCAAGGCCATGGTGGCCTCGCTGCTCGGCGAGACCCCCAGCCGGCTGCGCAACGTCCCCGAGATCCGTGACGTGGGCGTGGTGACCGGCCTGCTGGAGCTGCACGGCGTCCGCGTCACGCAGGACGGCGACACCCTGCTGATGGACCCCAGCGACGTCGAGAGCGCCCACAGCGCAGACATCGACGCCCACGCGGGGACCAGCCGGATCCCGATCCTGCTGTGCGGGCCGCTGCTGCACCGCCTCGGCGAGGCGTTCATCCCCGACCTGGGTGGCTGCCGCATCGGCGACCGCCCGATCAACTACCACCTGGAGAGCCTGCGTCGCTTCGGCGCCGTGGTGGACAAGCTCCCCAGCGGCATCATGATCAGCGCCCCCAACGGGCTCAAGGGCACCAAGATCGAGCTCGAGTTCCCGTCGGTCGGTGCGACCGAGCAGGTCCTGCTGACCGCCGTCCGCGCCGAGGGCGTGACCGAGCTCAAGAACGCCGCCATCGAGCCGGAGATCGCCGACCTGATCGCCGTGCTGCAGAAGATGGGCGCCATCATCAGCGTCGACACCGACCGGGTGATCCGCATCGAGGGCGTCGACCGGCTCGAGGGCTACGACCACCACGCCCTGACCGACCGGATCGAGGCCGCGTCCTGGGCCTGCGCGGCGCTGGCCACGAAGGGCGACGTGTTCCTCGAGGGCGCCACGCAGCCCGAGATGATGACGTTCCTCAACGTGTTCCGGAAGGTCGGGGGCCGCTTCGACGTCCGCGACGACGGCATCCGGTTCTGGCACCCGGGCGGCGACCTGAGCTCCATCGTGCTGGAGACCGACGTCCACCCCGGGTTCATGACTGACTGGCAGCAGCCGCTCGTGGTGGCCCTCACGCAGGCCAGCGGCATCAGCATCGTCCACGAGACGGTGTACGAGAACCGCTTCGGCTTCACCGAGGCGCTCCGCGAGATGGGCGCGACGATCCAGGTCTACCGGGAGTGCCTCGGTGGCGCCGCCTGCCGTTTCGGCCAGCGCAACTTCCAGCACTCGGCGGTCGTCTCCGGTCCGTCCAAGCTGCACAGCGCCGAGATCACCGTCCCCGACCTCCGCGGCGGTTTCAGCCACCTGATCGCGGCGCTCGCGGCCGAGGGGACCTCCAAGGTCCACGGCATCGGGCTCATCGACCGCGGCTACGAGCGCTTCGGCGAGAAGCTGGCGGCGCTCGGCGCGATGGTCGAGCGGGGCTGACCCGCCAGCACCTGCGCGGTGCGCGGTCCCACCCCCAGGGCGACCGCGCCCCGCAGGTGCTCGTCGGTGTCCACGTCACGCCGGACCCCCGCGGGCACGTCGGTCAGCACGTGCGCGACAGCGGCGTGCGCGGCCGCCGAGCCCGACCCGAAGTGCGGCTCCAGGTCGCCGGGGCGGGCCCCGCACAGCAGCACCGTGCCGTCCCCGTCGGCGTCCGGCACGGTCACCATGACCAGGTGGGCGGGTCCCAGCCGGGCGGCGCCGGGGCCGGGGTCGGGGCCGACGCCGGGGACGGGGCCGATGCCGGGGCCGACGCCGGGGCCGGGGACGGCGTCGTCGCGGAGCAGGTCGAGGCAGACCGTCAGCGTGGCCGACAGGTCGTCCGGTCGCAGCGACGGCAGGTCCGCCAGCAGCAGGCCGCAGGGTCCCGACGGGGCGCAGGTGGCGGCGCCGGCGAGCAGGGCGGCGAGCAGCCCGACGCCGGGGTCGGCGACGACGCGGGCGCCCAGCTCGGCGTGCTCACGGGCGGACCTCTCGTCCCCCGTCACCACCACCACCTCGACCACGTCCGGGCAGGCGAGGGCGGCCGCCACCGCGTCGAGCGCGATGGCCCGCGCCAAGGCCTCGCGGTCGTCCCGGACCAGCCGCGACTTGGCCCCGGGACCACCCTTGACGGGCATCACCAGCGACCACCTCGCCGCGTCGTCGGAGGCCAGGGGGCCCGGACGGGTGGTGGTCTCCGGGGAGCGGGCAGCGGCCATCGTGCCCATCCTGTCACCGGCGTTAGGGTGCTGGACGGCGGCGTCGTCCGACGTCGCCGGACGACCGCGATGCTGCGACCGATGGAGGTTCCTGTGGCCGATCGGGCCGAGACGAGCCAGCGGCTCGGGTGGGGCTACCGCCTGACGTTGCTGGTGTGCCTCCCGCTGCTGCGGCTGGTCACCCGACGCGACTGGCGGGGCACGGAGAACCTCCCGCGCAGCGGCGGTGTCGTCGTGGTCACGGTGCACGCGTCCAACCTCGACCCGCTCACGTTCGGCCACTACATCCACGGCAACGGGCGCGTCATGCGGTTCCTGGCCAAGGCGAGCCTGTTCCGGGTGCCCGGGTTGGGCGCCCTGCTGCGCAGCGCGGAGCAGATCCCGGTGCACCGCAACACCGGCGACGCCGCCGACGCGTTCCGCTCCGCCGTCGAGGCGGTGCGCAAGGGCCAGCTGGTGGCCGTGTTCCCCGAGGGCACGCTGACCCGCGACCCCGACATGTGGCCGATGCGGGGCAAGACCGGTGCGGCCAGGATCGCGCTGGAGACCGGTGCGCCGGTCGTGCCCATCGGGCAGTGGGGCGCCCACCGCGTGCTGCCGCGCTACAGCAAGCGGATCCACCCGTTCCCGCCCAAGACGGTCCACGTCTGGGCCGGGCCGCCGGTCGACCTGGACGACCTCCGCGACCGCCAGGTCGACTCCGAGGTCCTGCGCGAGGCGACCGACCGCATCATGGCGGCCCTGGTGGCGATAGTCGCCGAGCAGCGCGGCGAGACGCCGCCCGCCACTCTCTTCGACCCCAAGCAGGCGGGGATCCCGGAGACCGGCAGGTACGAGCCCGGGCACGACGACCGGCCCGCCGCGTGACCGGCGCCACCCGGGTCACGGTGCTCGGCAGCGGGTCGTGGGGGACGACCTTCGCCGCGGTCACCGCCGACGCCGGGTGCGACACGACCCTCTGGGGCCGCGACCCCGCGGTCGTCGCCGAGGTCGACCAGCACCACCGCAACCACGGCTACCTGCCGGGCGTCGACCTGCCCGTCGGGCTGCGGGCCACCGCTGACGCCGTGGCCGCCGTCGCCACCGCCGACCTGCTGGTCCTGGCGCTGCCGTCCAAGGTCATCCGGGACACCCTCGGCCCGCTCACCGCGTCGCTGCGCCCTGACACGCTGGTCGTCAGCCTGTCCAAGGGCGTCGAGCTCGGCACGAACCGGCGGGTGAGCGAGGTCGTCGCCGAGGTGGCCGGGGTGCACGCCGACCGGGTCGCGGTGGTGTCCGGGCCCAACCTGGCCCTCGAGATCGCCCTGCACCAACCCACGGCGACCGTGGTGGCGGCGACCACCGAGACGGTGGCGGACCGGGTCGCGGCGGCCTGCTCGACGGACTACTTCCGGCCCTACACCAACACCGACGTCGTCGGGGTCGAGATCGCGGGCGCCATGAAGAACGTCATCGCCCTGGCGGTGGGCATGGCGGTGGGGCTCGGGATGGGCGACAACTCCAAGGCCTCGCTCATCACCCGCGGCCTCGCCGAGACCGCGCGCCTCGGGGCGGCGTTGGGGGCGGACCCTCAGACCTTCGCGGGCCTGGCCGGGATGGGGGACCTGGTCGCCACCTGCACCTCACCCCTGAGCCGCAACCGGACCTTCGGGGAGCAGCTGGGCCTGGGGCACACGGTCGAGCAGGCGGTCGAGGTGACGCGGCAGACGGCCGAGGGGGTCGGCTCGTGCCGGTCCCTGCTGGCGCTGGCCCGTTCGCTGGACGTCGACGTGCCCATCACCGAGGCCGTGGCCGCCGTGGTGACCGGGGTCCTCCGCCCGGCCGAGCTGGCCCGTCTGCTGCTGTCCCGCGCGCGGCGCGCCGAGGGCGGCTGAGGGCCGGTCCCGGCTCCTGCCGCCCCGCGGACGGTCAGCCCTCGACCACCCGGTCCAGGGCCTGGCGCAGGTCCGCCCACAGGTCCTCGGCGGCCTCGATGCCCACGGACAGCCGCACCAGCCCCTCGGGGACGCTGCTGACCTCACCGGGGTGGCGCCGACGGCGCTCCAGCAGCGACTCCACGCCGCCCAGGCTGGTCGCGTGCGTCCACAGCCGGGTCGACGCGGCCAGCAGCTCGGCCTCCCGGGCGCCGGCCAGGTCGACGGCCAGCACGGACCCGAAGCCGCTCATCTGACGCGACGCGACGTCGTGGCCGGGATCGCCGGGCAGACCGGGGTAGCGGACCCGTGACACCGCCGGGTGCTCACCCAGCCGCTCGGCGAGCAGGCGGGCCGTGGCCTGCGCCCGCTCCATGCGCACGTCCAGCGTCCGCAGGCCGCGCAGCGCCAGCCACGCCTCGAACGGGCCGGGGACGGCGCCGGAACGGGTCCGGTGGGCGTGCAGGGCGGCGGCGAGGGCGGGGTCGGTGGTGACCGTGGCGCCCATCAGGACGTCGGAGTGCCCGGCGATGGCCTTGGTCACCGAGTGGACGACGACGTCGACGCCCAGCGCGAGCGGGTGCTGCAGCAGCGGGGTGGCGTAGGTCCCGTCGACGACGGTCCGGGCCCCGGCCACCCGGGCCGCCGCGGCCACCGCCGCCAGGTCGGTGATCTCCATGGTCGGGTTGACCGGGCTCTCGGCCCACACCAGGTGCGCCCCGGCGGTCGCGGCCACCAGTGCCGCCGTGTCGGCGGGGTCGACCGTGACGAGCTCGACGCGTCCGGTGTCCTGCAGGTGGCCCAGCAGGCCCAGCGTGCCCGCGTAGCCGTGCACCGGGGCCACGACCCGGGCGGGCCCGGTGGCCCCGGCCAGGGCCCGCTCGGACAGGACGACCTCGACGGCGGCGCCGACGGCGGCGAGGCCGGACCCGAACACCAGGGCGGTGCCGCCCTCGAGGTCGCCCAGCGCGTCCTCCAGGGCCCGCCAGGTGTCGACGCCGGAGCGGGCGTAGTTGACGACGCCGGCGTCGGCCCCGCCCACCTCGTCGGTGGCGGCGTGCAGGGTGGTGGACAGCTCGACGGAGGGGTTGAGCGGTCCGCCGGGGGTGCGGGCGGGCCGACCGGTGTGCACCAGGCGGGTTGCAGGTGACAGCGGCGCGTCGGGGGTCTGGTCCACGGCCACAGGGTAGGTCTCGCGGCTAGCCTCGCCGTCCATGACCACCGATCCGTCCGCCCGTCCCCGCGTCGCCGTCCTGTTCGGCGGGCGCTCCGAGGAGCACGGGATCTCCTGCGTCACCGCCTCGGGCGTGCTGGCCGCCGTCGACCGTGACCGCTACGACGTGGTCGCCATCGGCATCACCCGCGACGGTGCGTGGCTGCGGGTGGCCGACGACCCCCAGGCCTGGGCGCTGCGGGGCCGGGACCTGCCCGAGGTGACGGCCGCGAGCGCGGTCGAGCCCGGTCGCCTCCTGCCGGCCACCGACACCACGGACCCCGGGCTCGTGCGGGTGCGGTCCGGCGAGGCGCCCGTGCCGCTCGGTGCCGTCGACGTGGTGCTGCCGCTGCTGCACGGGCCCTACGGCGAGGACGGCACGGTGCAGGGCCTTCTCGAGCTGGCCGGCACCCGGTACGTGGGCTCGGGCGTCCTGGCCTCGGCCGCGTGCATGGACAAGCACACGATGAAGGTGCTGCTGCAGCACGCGGGCTTCGCGGTGGCCGAGTGGGAGCTCGTGCAGCCCCGGGAGTGGCGGGCGGACCCGGCGGCGGTCGTGGAGCGGGTGCGCAGGCTCGGCTCGCCCGTGTTCGTCAAGCCGTCGCGAGCGGGCTCCAGCTTCGGCATCACCCGGCTGCAGGACCCGGGTGACGAGACCGCGCTGGTCGCCGCCCTCGAGGAGGCCGCCCGCCACGACCCCAGGGTGCTGGTGGAGCGGGCCGTCAGCGGCCGGGAGGTCGAGTGCGGGGTGCTGGGCGGCCTGGACGGTGCCTCGGCGACGGCGAGCGTGTGCGGCGAGATCGTCGTTCTCACCGACGGGTTCTACGACTTCGACGCCAAGTACCTGGACGGCGGCTCCGTGCGGCTGGACACCCCGGCCTCGCTGCCGCCGGAGGTGTCGGAGGCGCTCCGGTCGCAGTCCGTCCGGGCGTTCGACGTGCTCGGGTGCGAGGGCCTGGCCCGGGTCGACTGGTTCGTCGAGGAGGGCGGGCCCGACGGACCGCGCGCTGTGGTCAACGAGGTCAACACCATGCCGGGCTTCACGGCCACGTCGATGTACCCGCGGCTGTGGGACGAGTCGGGCGTGGGGTACCCCGAGCTGGTGGACCGGCTGCTCCGGCTGGCCCTGTCCCGCGGGGTCGGGCTGCGCTGAGCGCCCGGACCCGCGTTGGGCAGGATGGCCCTCGGCACACCCGTACCGACCAGGAGGCACTCATGAGCGACAGCAGCACCCCGCAGGACGAGCCCGACACGGAGCCGACCCCCGTCCACGCCGACGTCCCGCTGGAGGTGCTGGAGGACGACGAGGACGTGCCCCCGCGCCCGGAGGAGTCCGTCGCCGACGCCCCGCCGGTCGCCTGACGCTCGCCGGTCAGTCCACGCAGACGGCCGTCGGGTCCATGACCGACACCGCCTCACCCAGGTCCGGGAGCACGCTGACCGGGGCCGGGCCGTAGCTCGCCGGTACCTCGACCTCGACCGCGGGGTCGCGGCCGAACGTGCGGACTATCGACCCGGTCCCGTCGTTGGCCAGCACCACCCAGTCGACCTCCCCGTCGGACCCGGGCACGCCCACGCACGGCTGGGTGGACGCGGCCACCGGTTCCACGCCGCAACGCAGCAGGATCGCCGGGTCACCCCACGCGGCCGTGCCCGGCCCGCCGGTGGTGTCGCGGCGGGGGGAGTCGGCGAGGGTCGTGGGCAGCAGGGCCACCACGTCGGCGCACGCGGCGGAGCCGCCGTCCTCGGCGGCGTCCACGGGCACCGGAGCGCTGCACGAGGACACCGCCGCAGCGGTGACCGGGACCCCCAGCAGGAGGGCGACGCGCCGGGGGGTCAGAAGTTGACGACGGGGCACGTCAGGGTGCGGGTGATGCCCGACAGCTCCTGGATCCGGGCGATCACCAGGCGACCCAGCTCGTCGAGCGTCTCGGCCTGCACCTTGGCGACGACGTCGTAGGGGCCGGTGACGTTCTCCACCGACACGGTCTCGGTCATGCTCCGGATGGCGTCGGAGACGGCGCCCGCCTTGCCGACCTCTGTCTGCACGAGGATGTAGGCCTGAACCACGCGCCGACCGTACCGCGACGACGGTCACCGCGCATGACCCGCGTCGCCGACGAGGAGCCCAGTGCCGACACGCAAGGACCCCGCCCCCGCGACTGCTGGACGTCCGCGACCCGCGAGCGACGGTGAGGGCGACGAGCTGGCCCGGCGGAGCGTCGCCGAGGTCGGCGAGGACGCCCTCGTCCGCGCGGTCGTGGCCCGGCTGCGTCCCGCCGCCGGGGGCGGCGGCCCCGCCCGGGTGCTGGTGGGGCCCGGGGACGACGCGGCCGTGCTGGAGCTGACCGGCCCGCTGGTCACCAGCACCGACACGCTGGTCGAGGGGGTCGACTTCCGCACCGACTGGTCGGGCGCCGAGCAGGTGGGCGCCAAGGCCGCCGTCCAGGTCATGGCCGACGTCGAGGCCATGGGCGCGGTCGGGGTCGGCCTGCTGGTGTCGCTGGTCGTCCCGGGGCGCACGTCGGTGGGCTGGTGCCTGGGGCTGGCGGACGGCATCGCCGCCGAGGCCGCCCGGGCGGGGGTGGCCGTGCTCGGGGGCGACGTGGCCGACGGCGCGGCGCTGGTGGTCACCGGTACGTCGTTCGGCGTCCTCACCGGTTCCCTGCCTGCCACCTGCCGCGACGGGGCCCGGGCCGGTGACGTCGTGGCCCTGGGGGGCGCCGTGGGGGCGTCGGCGGCAGGGCTGGAGCTCCTGCAGCAGGGCCGGGCCTCGGTCGACGGCCTCCCGGAGGGCACGGCCGCCGCCGTCGAGCGCGTCCTCGCCGTGCACCGGGCACCGCGACCGGACCACACGGCCGGTCCCCGTGCCCGCGACGCCGGGGCGAGGGCCTTGATCGACGTCAGCGACGGGCTGGTCCGCGACGCCACCCGGCTGGCCCGGGCGTCGGGGGTAGAGCTCCGGCTGCGGAGCGCGGACCTGGCCCCCGGTGAGGACCTGAGGCAGGTCGCCGCGCTGCTCGGCCTGCCGTCGGACCGGGCCCAGGAGTGGGTCCTGACCAGCGGGGAGGAGCACGCCATGCTGGCCTGCTTCCCGCCGGACGCGTCTCTGCCGGCCGGGTTCGTCCCGGTCGGTGAGGTCGCGCCCGCGGGGGAGGAGGGGCCGCTCGTGCGGGTGGACGGCACGGCCCGCCGCGACGCCGGGGGATGGACGCACTACGGCCGCCGACCCTGATCGGGTCCGGCGGCCGTAGGTGGTGCGAGGGGTCACGCCCGTGGGCGCGACCGAGGGCTCAGCGAGAGACCTTGCCCGCCTTGAGGCAGGAGGTGCAGACGTTGACCCGCTTCGGCGTCGCGCCCACCATCGCGCGAACCCGCTGGATGTTGGGGTTCCAGCGCCGCTTGGTGCGGCGGTGCGAGTGGGAGATGCTGTTGCCGAAGCCGGGGCCCTTGCCGCAGACGTCGCAGTTGGCAGCCACGGGGTATCTCCTAGGAAGTCGATGTCTGGGCCCACTGACGGGGCCCGTTCGGGCGGCGTGTCCGGGTGCGGACCCGCCAGGTGCGTCCCGGGGACTCCCGGTGAGCAACCACGACAGGGTACCCGATCCGGCCGGTGGCTCCTGACCTCTCGGGTGCCCCAGGGGCCAGGTCCCCGGCACGACGGGCCGCGTCGCCTGCCGCAGGTGTCCCGGGGGGCTCGTATCCTCCCGGGATGACCGGGGACGCATCGACCCAGGGGGTCCGGGCGCCCGACGGCGGTCCCCTGACCTCGCTGGACGCCGGGGCGCTGCGCCGCTGGGCCCACCTGGTGGCGCGTCGGCTGCACGACGCCCGGGCGGAGCTGGACGCGCTCAACGTGTTCCCCGTGCCCGACGGGGACACGGGGACCAACCTGCACCTGACGGTGAGCGGGGCGCTGGCCGACCACGGGGGTGACCTGGCCCGGGCCCTCCTGGTCAACGCCCGGGGCAACTCCGGCGTGATCGCCAGCCAGCTGGTGCGCGGCTGGGCGGACGTGCTGGGCGTGCGTGACCACGGCCTGCCCGAGGGGATGGGTGCCCCCGTGGTGGCCAAGGCGCTGCGACGTGGCGACGACCTGGCCTGGGCCGCGGTCACGGACCCCGTCGAGGGCACGGTCCTCAGCGTGTCGCGTGCCGCGGCCGACGCCGCGGAGCGGCTGGCCTCGGCCGGCGCCGGTCTGCCCGCCCTGGTCGACGCCGTGCTGGACGCGGCCGGGCGAGCCCTGGACCGGACACCCCTGCAGCTGCCCGCCCTGGCCGCGGCCGGTGTCGTGGACGCCGGCGGAGCAGGCCTGGTGCTGGCGCTGCGCGCGCTGCGGGACGTGGTGTCGGCCGGCGGGGTCCTGGACGGGGCCGGTGGGGTCGACCGGGCCGGTGGGTCCGGCTCGGCGGGTGGGTCCGGGGAGGGGGGTGCGGCCGGGGACTCGCCCGCGTGGTCCCCCGGGACCGGTGCCGAACCCGTCGAGGGCGACCTGTCGATGCGAGGGCTCGCGGGGACCGACCTGTCGCCCGACGGCCCGGCGTACGAGGTGATGTACCTGCTGGGGGTGGACGGTCCCGACGAGGAGGCCGACGGCCCGGTGGGGCGGTTGCGCGAGGCCCTGGTGCGCCTGGGCGACAGCGTCCTGGTCGTCGGTGGCGAGCAGCTGTGGCACGTCCACGTGCACACCGACGACCCCGGGGCGGCCGTGGAGGCCGGCCTGGCGGTGGGCTCTCCGCACGCCATCCGGATCACCCACTTCGCGGCGGCGGGCGTTGCCCCTCGACCGGCTGCTGCGGACGAGTCGTGTGCTCGCGTGGCTGCTCCCGAGCGCGCTGCGCTCGCGGTGGTGGCCTGCGCGGGAGGGGCGGGGACGGTGGACCTCTGCCGCGAGACCGGGGCCGTCGTGGTGACCAGCGCCCCGGGGGAGCGCGCCAGCACCGGCGACGTCCTGGACGCGGTGCTGGCCGCCGGAGCCGTCGCCGAGCGGGTGCTGGTGCTCCCCAACGACGCCGAGACGGCCGCCGTGGCGCACCAGGCGGTGCTGGCCGCCGAGGAGCAGGGGGTGACGGCCGTCGTGGCCCGCTCGCGCTCGCAGGTCCAGGTGCTGGCCGCGCTCGCCGTGATCGGTCCCGGGACCCCGGGTGGCGGGGACGTGCTCGCGGCCATGCAGTCGGTCGCCACGACGGTCGACGGCTGCCGGCACGGCGCGGTGGCCGTCGCCGTGAGGGACTGCGTGACCGCGGTCGGGCCGTGCCGGACCGGTGACCTCGTGGGCACCCTGGGACGTGACGTGGTGGCGGTGGGGTCCGACCCGGTCGACGTCGCCGCCCAGGTGGTGACCGCCCTCGGCGGGTCGGAGGCGGAGCTGCTCACCGTCCTCCCGGGCCGCGACGCCGACGCCGACCTGCTGCAGCGGCTGCGGGAACGGCTGGAGACCGGTGGCGCCGGTCCCCAGGTCGACGTGGTCGGCGGCGGCCAGCCGCGGTACCTGCTGCTGCTGGGGGCCGAGTGAGCCCCGACCGTCCGGCCGCCCCCGGGCCGCCCTCCCGGCTGGACACCCCGCTGGACCGGGAGCTCGGGCCCCGCACCGCCGAGCGGCTGGAGAGCCTGGGGCTGCACACCGTCGCGGACCTGCTCGAGCACTACCCACGACGGTGGACCGCCCGCGGGGACATGACGTCGTTCGACGGGCTGCGCGAGGGCGAGCACGTCACCGTGCAGGCGCAGGTCCTCAGCTCCACCACCCGGCGGATGCGGCAGCGCAAGGGCTTCATCACCGAGGTGGTCGTCACCGACGGCAGGGGCCGGCTCGACCTGGTGTTCTTCAACCAGCAGTTCCGTGAGAAGCAGCTGGTGCCGGGCCGCGGCGGGTTCTTCTCCGGCAAGGTGAGCCGACGCGGCGGTCGGCTGCAGCTGCTCCAGCCCGACATGCAGCTGCACGGCTCGCCCGGCCACGACGAGCTGGACGGCGAGTTCAGCCGGGTGGTGGCCGAGGGGTACGTGGACGAGTGGGCGGGGCGGCTCCAGCCGGTCTACCCCGCCACCTCCAAGGCCCAGACCTGGCACGTGGCCGCCGCCCTGGAGCAGGTGCTCGACACGCTGGGCGAGGACGAGGTGCCCGACCCGGTACCGGCCGAGGTCCGGGCCCGGCACGACCTGCTGCCCCGGCTGGAGGCGCTGCGCCGGCTTCACCGCCCCGCCGACGAGGCCGAACGGGACGAGGCCGAGCACACGCTGCGGTTCGCCGAGGCCTTCGTCCTGCAGACCGGCCTCGTCCGCACCCGCAACCGGATCAGGACCGTGCCCGCCACCGCCTACGTGCCCCGCCCGGGCGGTCTGCTGGATCGTTTCGACGCCGTCCTGCCGTTCACGCTCACCGACGGCCAGCAGGAGGTCGGTCGGCAGCTGTCCGCCGACCTGGCCTCCGGCACCCCGATGCAGCGGCTGCTGCAGGGCGAGGTCGGCTCGGGCAAGACGCTCGTCGCGCTACGGGCGATGCTGGCGGTGGTCGAGGCCGGCGGTCAGGCCGTCCTGCTCGCCCCGACCGAGGTCCTCGCGGCGCAGCACCACCGCTCGCTGCTGTCGGTCCTGGGACCGCTGGGACGCGGCGGGACCCTGGACGGCGACCCCGACGGCACGTCGGTCACGCTGCTGACGGGGTCGGCCCCCACCGCGGTCCGGCGCAAGGCGATGCTCGACATCGTCACGGGGGAGGCGGGCATCGTCGTCGGCACGCACGCCCTGCTGTCGGACCGGGTCGAGTTCCACGACCTGGGTCTGGTGGTGGTCGACGAGCAGCACCGCTTCGGCGTCGAGCAGCGGGACGCGCTGCGGGCTCGCGGCGTGGGGGTGCACGTGCTGGTGATGACCGCGACCCCGATCCCGCGCACGGTGGCCATGACGGTCTTCGGTGACCTCGACACCTGCGTGCTCGACGAGCTCCCGGCGGGCCGCAGGCCGATCACCACCCACGTGGTCGCGCTGGCCGAGAAGCCGGCCTGGGCGCAGCGGGTGTGGCAACGGGTCCGCGAGGAGGTGGACGCCGGCCGGCAGGCGTTCGTCGTCTGCGGACGGATCGGCGCCGACGGCACCGACGAGGACGCCGTCCTGGCCGAGATGGAGAACGAGTTCGTGGGCGAGGACCAGCGCCCGGCGGCCGCGGCCGTCCTCGACGTGCTCGACCAGCTGCGCGTCGAGCCCGCCCTGGACGGCTGCCGGGTCGAGATGCTCCACGGCCGGATGGCGCCGGAGGACAAGGACGCCGTGATGCGCGCCGTCGTCGCGGGGGAGGTCGACGTCCTGGTCGCGACCACCGTGGTCGAGGTGGGCGTCGACGTGCCCAACGCGACCGTGATGGTGGTGATGGACGCCGACCGGTTCGGGGTGTCCCAGCTGCACCAGCTGCGGGGCCGGATCGGGCGCGGCGGGCACGCCGGTCTGTGCCTGCTGGTCACGTCGCTGCGAGGTCCGTCGGAGGCGCGCGAACGCCTCGACGCCGTGGCCTCGACGGTCGACGGTTTCGAGCTGGCCCGGTTCGACCTGCGGACCCGGCGCGAGGGCGACGTGCTCGGCGCGGCGCAGTCCGGGGCGCGGTCGTCGCTGCGGCTGCTGCGGGTGGTCGACGACCTGGACGTCATCACCGCGGCCCGCGCCGAGGCCGAGGCCGTGCTGGGCGAGGACCCGGACCTGACCGCGCACCCGGAGCTGGCCGAGGCGGTGGAGGTCGCGCTGGCCGGCGGCCGCGAGGCGTACCTGGCGCGAGGATGAGCGGATGAGGATCGTGGCCGGCAGCGCTCGCGGTCGTCGTCTGGCGGTGCCCCGCGGGACCACCACCCGACCCACCAGCGACCGCACCCGCGAGGCCGTCTTCGGTCGTCTCGACGCGTGGGGGGCGGTGCAGGGGGCGCACGTCCTGGACCTGTACTGCGGCTCGGGCGCCCTGGCCCTGGAGGCGTTGAGCCGGGGTGCGGACTCCGCCGTCGGGGTGGACGCCGACCGTTCGGCGGCCCGGACCGCGGTAGACAACGCCGCCACCCTGGACCTTCCCCTGACGGTCGTGCACGAGAAGGTCCAGCGCTGGCTCGACGGCCGCAGCGGCCGGCGCCGGAGCGCCACCGGGGCCGCAGACGGCCCGGGCGGCACCGGGGCGGGCGACGGCCATGACGGCACCGGTGCGGGGGGGTACGGTGTCGAACCCTTCGACCTCGTCCTCCTCGACCCGCCGTACGACGTGCCCGCGGGGACCCTGGACGCGGTGCTCACGGGCGTGGCGGCCTGCTGCGCCGACGACGCAGTGGTCGTCGTGGAGCGCTCCGCCCGCAGCCCCGCACCGACCTGGCCGGCCGGTCTCAGCCCGCTGGAGCCTCGCACCTACGGCGAGACCCGCGTCTGGTTCGCGGAGCGCGCGTAGCGTGACGGCCGTGAGCGAGACCCCCTCCGAGCCCGTCCGCGCCCCCCGGGTGGCCGTGTGCCCCGGCAGCTACGACCCCGTGACCCTGGGCCACGTCGACGTCATCGCCCGCAGCGCGGCCCTGTTCGACCAGGTGGTCGCGGCCGTGGTGCACAACCCGGGCAAGGCGGGGCTGTTCGCCACCGACGAGCGGGCCGACCTGCTGCGCGAGGTGCTGGCGGCGGACCCGCGGACCACGGGGGTCCGGGTGGACGTGGTCGCCGGCGGCCTGCTGGTGGACTACTGCCGGGACGTCGGCGCGCAGGCGGTGGTGAAGGGCCTGCGCAGCGGGACGGACCTGGCCTACGAGCGGCCGATGGCCCTGATGAACCGCCACCTCAGCGGCCTGGAGACCGTGTTCCTGCCGGGGGAGCCCCGCTTCGAGCACGTCTCGTCCTCGTTGGTGAAGGAGGTCGCCCGCAACGGCGGCGACGTCTCCGACCTCGTGCCCCCGGCCGTGCTGGCGCCGATGCTGGCCCGGCTGGGGCGCTGACGCCGCCGTCCTCGGCCGTCCCGGTTTGGGAGGCGCCGCTGCTGGCGGTACCTTTGGCGGCTGGCCCTGCGGTGACCTCGTCCCGGCAGTGGTCGAGCGTCGCCCGAAGGGTTGACGGATGCACGTACGCCCACCCAGGAAGGTTCCGCAGTGACTCCGACGGTGCGGCCGGCGCGGCTAGACCCGCGCAAGCCGCTGGTCCTCGACGCGCACGAGCTCGGCCGACGGCCGGGGACGATGCTCCGGGTCCAGCGGTCCGTGCCTGCGCCCGTGGACCTCGGCAACGGCGTGATCGCCGTGACGCCCGAGTCGCCGATGGAGCTCGACCTGCGCCTGGAGGCCGTCATGGAGGGCGTCCTGGTCTCCGGGACGGTGTCCGCCACCGCGACGGGCGAGTGCGTCCGGTGCCTCGACCCCGTGACCGAGGACGTCCTGGTGGACGTGCAGGAGCTCTTCCTGCACGAGAAGCCGGCCGAGGGCGAGGACGACGCGGAGCTGCCGCTGCTGGACGGTGACCTGCTCGACCTGGAGCCCGCCGTCCGCGACGCGGTGGTGCCCTCGCTGCCCTTCCAGCCCGTCTGCGACCCCGACTGCCCGGGGCTCTGCTCCCGGTGCGGCGCGCGGCTGATGGACGACCCGGACCACAGCCACGAGGAGTCGGACCCGCGCTGGTCCGCCCTGCAGGCCCTCACGCTGACCGACCAGAACGACGGGACGGCGACCCCCGCCGACCCCGACCGCACACAGGAAGAGACGAACTGAGATGGCCGTCCCGAAGCGGAAGATGTCCCGCAGCAACACCCGGTCCCGTCGGGCCAACTGGAAGGCTGCCCCGCTGACCCTGACCACCTGCCCGCAGTGCCGCGCGGTGCGTCGCCCCCACATGGCGTGCCCCACCTGCGGCGCCTACGACCAGCGTCGCTACACCGAGGCGCTGCGCAACGACAACGAGCAGGCCTGAGCCCACGTCGGGCGTGAGTCCGACCCACCCCGAGCGCGCCGCCCTGGCGGAGGCGCTCGGGGTCTCGCTGTCCCCCGAGGGGCTCCAGCACGCCCTGGTGCACCGCTCGTTCGCCTACGAGAACGGGCAGGTGCCGACCAACGAGCGCCTGGAGTTCCTGGGCGACGCCGTGCTGCAGCTGGCCGTCACCGAGGAGCTGTTCGACCGGCACCCCGACGCCGACGAGGGCCTGTTGTCGCGGATGCGGATCGCGGTCGTGAGCAAGCCCGCGCTCGCCTCGATCGCCCGGACCCTGGGTGTCGGCGACGCCATGCTGCTGGGCCGCGGCGAGGAGCTGACGGGCGGTCGCGACCGCGACTCCCTGCTCGCCGACACCGTCGAGGCCCTGATCGGGGCCGTGCACATCGAGCGCGGACCCGAGGCCGCCCGCGACCTGGTGCTGCGGATCACCGCCGACCTGCTGGCCGCCGCGCCCGGTGAGGGCGTCGACCACGACCACAAGACGGTCCTGCAGGTCATGGCCGCCGAGCGGGGCCTCACGCCGCCCAGCTACCAGCTGAGCCACTCCGGCCCGCCCCACGACCCCGAGTTCACCGCCGTCGTCGAGCTGGGGCCGGGGTCGGTCGGGGGGCAGCACGCCGTGGTCGGGCGGGGGACCGGGCGCAGCAAGAAGCTGGCCGAGCAGGCCGCAGCCGCCGACCTGGTGCTGGCCCTGCGCACCGGCACGACCGGTACGACCGGTACGACCGGTACGACCGGCACGAGCGATGCGGCCGAGCCGGCGCGAACGGTCTCCGTGCACCAGACCACGGAGGGCTAGTGCCCGAGCTGCCCGAGGTCGAGAGCGTCCGTCGCGGCCTCGCCGACCTGGTCGTCGGGGCGCGCGTGGAGTCCGTCCGGGTCATCCACCCGAGGCTGCTGCGGCACCAGCCGGAGGGGCCGACCGGGTTCGCCGGGATGCTGACCGGGGCCCGGCTGCAGACGCCGCGGCGCCGCGGCAAGTTCCTGTGGCTGCCGCTGGAGCACGACCTCGTGGCCGTCGAGCCGCCCTCGGCCGTCGGGCCCGCCGTCCAGCCCGCCGTCGCGCATGCCGCCGAGGCCCGCCACGACGCGCTGGTGGTCCACCTGGGCATGTCCGGTCAGGTCAGGGTCCTGGACCGCGACGAGCCGGTCCACCCGCACACCCGCGTCGTGGCCCGTCTCGACGACGGCCGCGACCTCCGCTTCGTGGACATGCGGATGTTCGGCCGGCTCGAGGTCGACGAGCTCGTGGCCACCGTGGACGTGGTGGGCGACACGGTCCCGGCGCTCGCGGTCCACATCGGCCGCGACCCGCTCGACCCGGACTTCGACGAGGTGGCCTGGGCCGCGCGGCTGCGCTCGCGTCGGACCGGTCTCAAGCGCGCGCTGCTGGACCAGACCCTGGCCTCGGGGATCGGCAACATCTACGCCGACGAGGCGCTGTGGCGGTCCCGGCTGCACTGGGCCCGGCCGACCGAGACCCTGCCCCGCGCGAAGGCGCTGGAGCTGCTGGGTCACGTCCGGGACGTCATGGCCTCGTCGATGGCGTCCGGCGGCACGTCCTTCGACGCGCTCTACGTCGACGTCAACGGCGAGTCCGGCTACTACGACCGGGCCCTGTCGGCCTACGGGCAGGAGGGCCGGCCGTGCCCGCGCTGCGGAACGCCGGTGGTCCGGGAGGCCTGGACCAACCGGTCCTCGTTCCGCTGCCCCTCGTGCCAGCCCCGCCCCCGCCGCGCCCGGGTCTGAGCCGCGTGCGGGTGCGGTCGCTACCCTGACGCGCATGCCGACGCCACCCGTCCGGGTCATGGTCGTGGACGACCACGAGGTGGTCCGTCGGGGTGTGGTGGACGTCTGCGACGCGGACCCGCTGCTGCAGGTGGTCGCCGAGGCCGCCGGGGTGGCCGAGGGGCTCCGCCGGGGGGCGGCGGTCCGGCCCGACGTGGCCCTGGTCGACCTGCACCTGCCGGACGGCACCGGCATCGACCTGATGCGCGGGCTGGTGGAGGTCAGCCCGGACACCCGGTTCGTGGTGCTGACCAGCTTCGACGACGACGACTACGCCGCCGAGGCGCTCGCGGTCGGGGCGGCGGCCTTCGTGCTCAAGACGGTCCGGGGGGCCCAGATCGCCGAGACGGTGCTGTCCGTCGCGGCCGGGCGGGTGCTGCTGGACCAACGTGTGCTCGAGCGCCGGCGCGCGCAGACCGACGACCCGTTGTCGGTCCTCACCCCGACCGAGAAGCTGGTGCTGGAGTGCATCGGCGACGGCCTCAGCAACCGCGAGAGCGGGGAGCGGCTCGGGGTGAGCGAGAAGACGGTGAAGAACCACGTCACCGCGGTCATGGCCAAGCTGGGCTTCAAGCGCCGCACCCAGGCCGCGGCCTGGGTGGCCTCGCACGCACGCCGCGGCTGAGGGCGGCTCCTTCAGGGCAGCGGCACCGACCACTCGACCCGGGTCCCGCCGGACGGGCGGGGGAGCACGGTGCAGCTCCCCCCGTGCTGGCGGGCCCGCTCCCGCAGGTTCTCCAGCCCGCTGGTGCGGGCCGGGACGGCCGGCACCCCGACGCCGTCGTCCCGCACCACCAGCCGGAGCCGGCCGTCGTCGACGTCCAGGTCGACCGACACCGCGGACGCACGGGAGTGCCGCGCGACGTTGGCCAGCGCCTCGCCCAGCACGGCGACCAGGTCGTGGACCAGGGACGGGTCCCAGCCCAGGGAGTCCACCGGGTCGGTGCGGTCGTGCAGGGCGGGCAGGAAGCCCAGCACGACCGCGGCCTCGTCCACCGTGCGGGCGACCTGCTGCCCCGGGCTCGCGGCCGGGGTCGGCCGCAGCGGCCGCAGCGTCGCGCGGATGTGCCCGACCGCCGCGTCCAGGCCGTCGAGCGCCAGGTCGACGTGGCCGACCATGCCGTCACCGCCGGGCAGCATCACCTTGAGCCGGCCGAGCTCGATACCGACCGCGAACAGCTGCTGGACCGCGAGGTCGTGGAGGTCGCGGCCGATCCGGGCCCGCTCGTCCAGCAGCACGCGGTCCTCCCCCCGGTGCCGCTCCGAGGCCAGCCGCAGCGACAGCGACGACTGCGCCGCGAACGCCTCGGCCCCGGCGATGTCGTCCGGGCCGAAGCGACGGTGCCCGTCGGCGCGGACCAGCACCAGCACGCCGGCCTCGCCCTCGCCGTCGGCCATCGGGCAGGACACGGTGTCGCCCAGCGCCCGGACCGACGCCAGACCCATCCCGACCAGGTCGTGGCCGCCTATGCCGCCGTCGACGACCTCGGTGACCAGCGCCCCGTCACGACCGGGCAGCGCCAGCAGGGCCGCGTCGGCGTGGGCGACCTGGCGGGCGTGGCGGACGACGACCACGAGGGCCTCCTCCTCGTCGATCCCGCCGAGCAGCGCGGCGGTCACCGCGCCCGACGCCTCGGCCCACTCCTCGCGGTTGCGGGCGCTGCGGTAGAGCCGGGCGTTGTCCACGGCCACCGACGCGGCCGCGGCCAGGGCCTCGACGGTCGCTCGGTCGTCGTCGTCGAACCCACCGGCCTTGTCGGTCAGGTAGAGGTTGCCGAACGTGGTCCCGCGGACCCGCAGCGGCACCCCGAGGAACGAGCCCATCGGCGGGTGGCCGGGCGGGAAACCCACCGACGCCGGGTGCGACTTGATGTCCTCCGCGACGACGGGCTTGCGCTCGCGGGTGATGAGCCCCAGCACCCCGTGCCCGCGGGGCAGCTCGCCCATCGAGTCGACCTGCTCCGGCGTCAGCCCGACGTGGCGGAACTCCTCGTGCAGGCCGTCGGGGCCCAGCACGCCGATCGCGGCGTAGCGGGCGCCCGTGGTCTCGCGGGCGGCCTCGATCAGGCGGTCGAGCACCACCGGGAGGTCCAACCCCTCGGCGATCTGCGCGACCACGCGCACGAGCTCGTCGGGGACCACGGGACGACCCTATGTCGCGGCCGGTCGGGGGGTACCGGGACCTTCGTCACCGCGGCACCCGGCACGTCCACGGCGCGGCTCGCCACGGGCCCACTACCCTCGCCCCGGTGTACCTGTCCTCGCTGACCCTGCGCGGGTTCAAGTCGTTCGCGTCGGCGACGACGCTGCGCCTGGAGCCCGGCATCACCTGCGTGGTGGGGCCGAACGGCTCGGGCAAGTCCAACGTGGTGGACGCGATCGCCTGGGTCCTCGGCGAGCAGGGCGCCCGCACGCTGCGAGGCGGCAGCATGGCCGACGTCATCTTCGCCGGGACCGCGACCCGGGCCCCCCTGGGCCGCGCCGAGGTGGTGCTGACGTTCGACAACTCCGACGGCGCCATCGGCGAGGGCACGGCCGAGGTGTCGGTGACCCGGACGATGTTCCGCGCCGGGGGCAGCGAGTACGCCATCAACGGCCGGTCGTGCCGCCTGCTGGACGTGCAGGAGATGCTGGGCGACGCCGGGATCGGACGCGAGCTGCACGTCGTGGTGGGCCAGGGTCGGGTCGACGCCGTCCTGCAGGCCACGCCCGAGGAGCGCCGTGCCTTCGTCGAGGAGGCGGCCGGCGTCCTCAAGCACCGCAAGCGCAAGGAGAAGGCGCTGCGGAAGCTCGCGGCGATGGACGGCAACCTCGTCCGGCTGTCCGACCTGACCACCGAGATCTCGCGCCAGCTCCGGCCGTTGGGCCGGCAGGCCGAGACGGCACGGCGTGCCCGCCGGATCGCGGCCGACGCGCGGGACGCCCGGCTCCGTCTGCTGGCCGCCGACGTGGCCACCGCACGCGGGGCGCTGGGCGGTCACGACGGGCCCGGTCCGGCCGCGCAGCGGCTCGCCGACGTCGCCGCCCGGCTCGCGCAGGCCGAGCAGGCAGCGGCCACGGCCGCGGCCGAGGAGTCCCGGGTCCGCCCCCGGGCCTACGCCTGGGCGGACCAGCTGGGTCGCGCCCGCACCGTCAACGACCGGCTGCGGGCCATCGCCCGCGTCGCCGACGAGCGGGCCCGGCTGCTGGCCGAGCCGGGGCACACGGGCGGGGTCGACCTCGACGAGCTGGCCGCCGTGGCCGAGCGGGCCGTGGCCGAGGCCCAGGGGCTGAGCGGCGAGGTGGCCGGCGCCCACACGGCGCTGGAGCTCGCCGGGGAACGCCGGGCCAGGGCGGAGAAGGCCCACGAGCAGGCCGAGCGGGCCGCGCGTGAGAACGCCGCCGAGCGGGCCCGCCGTTCCGAGGCGATCGCCCGGCTGCGGGGGACGGTGTCCACGCTGCGAGGTCGCTGCGAGTCCGCCGACGCCGAGGCCGAGCGGGTCGCCCGCACCCTGGCGGAGGCGGAGCAGCGCCGACAGGACGCCGCGGCCCGCTTCGAGGAGCTGCGCCGCGAGGGCGCGGGCGAGACGGCTGCGGGCGAGACGGCTGCGGGCGAGACGTCCGGCGTCGACCGGTCCGTGGACGACGGCTCCGCGGACGAGGGGCCCGTCGAGCAGGACCCGGTGGCCTGGGCCGTGGCCGCGCACGAGCGGGCCGTGGCCGTGCACTCCGTCGCGGCCGAGACCCTGCGCGAGGCCGAGTCCGGCGAGCGGGTGGCCGAGCGGGAGCGGGCCGCGCTGCTGGCCCGCCGCGACGCGCTCGCCTCCACGACGGTGCCGGTCGACGCCACCGCCGGCGTGCTGGAGCGGGGCGAGGGCGTGGTCGGGCTGCTGTCCTCGCTGCTGCGGGTCGAGCCCGGTCACGAGCACGCGCTCGCCGCGGCGCTGGGACCGGACGCCGACGCGGTCGCCATGACCTCGCTGGCCGACGCGACGGCTGCGGTCGAGCGGCTGCACGACGTCGACGGCGGCCGGGTGGCCCTGGTCGTCCCCGGCGACACCCCTCACGCGCAGGACAGCACGCTGCCGGGACTGGGGGAGCTGGACGACGTCCGGCTGCCCGAGGGGGCCCGGCCCGCGGCCGACCTGGTGGTCGGCGACGGGCCGGTCGCGGTCTGGGCCCGGCGCCGCCTGGCCCGCACGGTCGTCGTGGCCGACCTGGCCCAGGGTCGCTCGCTGCTCGAGGCGGCCGGTGGAGCCGCGGACGCCCTCGTCGTCGTCACGATGATCGGCGACGTGCTCACGGTGGACGCGCTGCGGGGCGGGTCCGGCGCGGCGCCGTCGCTGATCGAGCGGCAGGCCGTGCTCGACGACGCCGAGCGGGAGCTGGTCGAGGCGGACAAGGTGCTGGCCCGGGCTCGCGAGGGCGTCCGCGCCGCCCTCGAGGTCGCCGACGCGGCCAAGGCCGCGCTCGACGGGGCCGAGGCCGACCGGTCGGCGCTGGACGCCCGGATGAGCGCCCTGGCCGAGCAGCTGGGGGCGGTGTCCGCGCAGGTGCGGGCCGCGGCCGACGAGGCCGACCGCGCCCGCACCATGGCCGAGCAGATCGCCGCGCGCCGCGCCGGGTACGGGGCCGAGCTGGCCACGGCCGAGCAGGCCCTGGCGCAGGCCGAGGCCGAGGAGATCGCGGCCGAGGCGGGCGGCGACGGCCAGGACGGCCCCGCCGGGGCCGACCAGGACGACGCCACCGGAAGCCTCGGCGCGCACGGCAGCGACGGCCCGCACGCCACGTACGGCAGCGACGGCTCTGACGGCACCGACCAGGACGACCGGGTCGACCCCCGCGACGTCACCGGTCTGCAGGAGCGGGCCCGCCGGGCCCGTCAGGCCGAG
>JBBSQH010000062.1:0-26699 GCA_038258055.1 Actinomycetales bacterium | reverse complement strand
GGGGTCTGGACAACGACAACTACTACCGCCTCGTCAGCGACGACCTGTCCTACTACTACGACACGACGGGCACCGGCAACAGCCTGCTCATGCGCAGCCCGCACGTCCTGCAGCTCATCATGGACTCGCTGCGCTACTGGGTGACCGAGATGCACGTCGACGGCTTCCGGTTCGACCTTGCCTCCACCCTGGCCCGGCAGTTCCACGAGGTCGACCGGCTGTCCAGCTTCTTCGACCTGATCCAGCAGGACCCGGTCGTCAGCCAGGTCAAGCTCATCGCCGAGCCGTGGGACCTGGGCGAGGGCGGCTACCAGGTCGGCAACTTCCCCCCGCTGTGGACGGAGTGGAACGGCATCTACCGCGACACCGTCCGCGACTTCTGGCGCGGCGAGGCGGGCTCGCTCGGGGAGTTCGCGAGCCGGATCACCGGTTCGTCGGACCTGTACGCGCACTCCGGGCGCAAGCCGATCGCCAGCATCAACTTCGTCACCGCCCACGACGGCTTCACCATGCGCGACCTGGTGTCGTACAACGAGCGGCACAACGAGGCCAACAACGAGGGCAACAACGACGGCGAGAGCCACAACCGCAGCTGGAACTGCGGCGCCGAGGGCCCCACCGACGACCCGGCGATCGTCGACCTGCGCGAGCGCCAGCACCGCAACTTCCTGGTGACGCTGCTGCTGAGCCAGGGCGTGCCGATGATCGCCCATGGCGACGAGATCGCCCGCAGCCAGGGCGGCAACAACAACGGCTACGCCCAGGACAGCGAGATCACCTGGATGGACTGGGAGCTCGACGGCGCCCAGGAGATGCTGCTGGAGTGGACCCGGCGGCTGGTGGCCATGCGCCACGGCCACCCCGTGTTCCGCCGCCGACGGTTCTTCTCCGGCACCGGCCAGCACAGCATCGTGACCGACGACGGCCACGGCCACGTGACCGACGACATCGCCTGGCTCAAGATGGACGGGCGTCAGATGGACGACGGCGACTGGGACAACGGCTACGCCCAGTCGGTCATGGTCTTCCTCAACGGCGACGCCATCCACGAGCCGGACGCCCGCGGCGAGCGCATCGTCGACGACAGCTTCCTGATGCTGTTCAACGCCTCCCCGCACGACCTGCCGTTCACGCTGCCGGGGCAGGAGTACGGGCACAGCTGGCACGTGGTCGTCGACACAGGTGACCTCGAGCACCTGCCGCCGCGCACCCACTCCTACACCGGGTCGGCGGAGTCGGCGCGGCTGTCCAGCGAGCGCGACTCCGAGACCCTGCCCCACCTGGAGCCGGGGGCGACGCGCGACGTCAAGGCCCGCGCGGTCGTGGTCCTGCGCAGCGACAAGCGAGCCGACGCGTGACCGCTGCCGGTGGCCCGCCGGCCCGCCCGGTGCTGAGCACCTACCGGCTGCAGGTGCGGCCGGAGTTCGGCTTCGACGACGCCCTGGCGGTCGTGGACCACCTCGACTCGCTCGGGGTGTCCCACGCCTACCTGAGCCCGGTCCTGCAGGCCTCCCCCGGCAGCGCCCACGGCTACGACGTGGTCGACCACTCCCGCATCAACACCGAGCTCGGCGGGCAGGAGCGGTTGCGGGCGCTGGCCGACGCGCTGCACGCCCGGGGCATCGGCGTCATCGCCGACGTGGTCCCCAACCACATGGACGTGCCCAGCCCGCTGTGGCACAACCGCGCCATGTGGTCGGTCCTGCGGGACGGGCCGGGCTCGCCGTTCGCCCGCTGGCTCGACGTGGACTGGACCGTGCCGGCCCGGGCGGTGCTGATGCCGCTGCTCGGCGCCCGCATCGGCGACGTGCTGGACGCGGGCGAGCTGAGCCTGGACACCGCCGAGGTGCCCGTGGGCGAGGACGGGGCGGTGCAGACCGAGACGGTCCTGCGCTACTACGACCACGTCATGCCGGTCCGCGCCGGCACCGAGGACCTGCCGATGGCCGAGCTGGTCGACCGGCAGTGGTACCGCCTGGCCTACTGGCGCGTGGCCGACGAGGAGCTCAACTACCGCCGGTTCTTCGACGTGGACACCCTCGCCGCGGTGCGCGTCGAGGACCCCGAGGTGTTCGAGGCCACCCACCGGGTGCTGCTGGACCTGCACGCCGAGGGCGTGCTGGACGGCTTCCGGATCGACCACCCGGACGGCCTGGCCGACCCTCGCGGCTACCTGCGCCGCCTGGCCGAGGCCCGCGGGCCCGAGGGACGCCGGCCCTGGGTCGTGGTCGAGAAGATCCTGGAGGGCGAGGAGCAGCTGCCCACCGACTGGCCCTGCGACGGCACCACGGGCTACGACACGCTGCGCCGCATCACGGGCGTGCTGGTCAACCCGTCGGCGGAGGCGCCGCTCACCCTGCTGCACGCCGAGCTGGGCGAGGGCTCGCTGGGCGACGACTTCCACCAGCTGATGGACACCGCCAAGCGCGAGGTCGTGCACGGCGGCCAGTACGCCGAGGTGCACCGGCTCGTCGACCTGCTGGTCGAGATCTGCGCCGACGACGTGCACCTGCGCGACCACACCCGCCGCGCGCTCGAGGACGCGGTCACCGAGCTGCTGGTGACGATGGACCGCTACCGGGCCTACGTCGTGCCGGGCGAGGCGCCGGACGCCGAGGCGGTGGCCGTGGTCTCCGAGGCCGCCCACCGGGCGAGCGAGAACCTCACCGAGGACCGGCAGGCCACGTTGGACCTGGTCGTCGACCTGGTCCTGGGCCGGGACCTGGTCCCCGGGGCCGGCGGCGCCGAGGGCACCGACGGTGACGACCGGGGCGGGGTCGCCGGCCTGGCGCGCCGCCGGGAGCTGGTCGTCCGGTTCCAGCAGACCTGCGGCCCCGTCATGGCCAAGGGCGTCGAGGACACCGCGTTCTACCGCTGGCAGCGCTTCATCGCGCTCAACGAGGTCGGCGGGGACCCGTCGCGGTTCGGCCTGACCCCGGAGGAGCTACACGCGTTCGCCGAGCGGCAGGCCGCCACCTGGCCCTCGACCATGACGACGCTGTCCACCCACGACACCAAGCGCAGCGAGGACGCCCGCGCCCGCCTGGTCGCGGCGGTGGAGGACCCCGAGCGCTGGGTCGAGGCCGTCAAGGGCTGGCACGAGGCGGCCGCGCCGCACCGGGCGGGTGACGTCGTGGACGGCGACACCGAGCTGCTGCTGTGGCAGACCCTGGTCGCCACCTGGCCCATCAGCGAGGAGCGGCTGCTCGGGTACCTGACCAAGGCCACCCGCGAGGCCAAGACCCGGACGACCTGGACCGCACCCGACGAGACCTACGAGCAGGCCGTGGCCGACCTGGCCCGGGGCGTGCTGGGCGACGAGGCGCTGTCGGGCGACATCAGCTCGTTCGTCGAGGGTATCGACCCGTGGACCCGGGCCGTCACGCTGGCCCAGAAGGCCCTCCAGCTGGTGCTGCCGGGCGTGCCCGACGTCTACCAGGGCACCGAGGTCGTCGACCGCTCCCTGGTCGACCCCGACAACCGGCGGCCGGTGGACTACGACGACCGTCGGGCGCGGCTCGCGCACCTGGACTCCGGCGGCACCCCGCGTGACCTGGACGACGAGAAGCTGCTGGTCACCTCCCGGGCCCTGCGGCTTCGCCGCGAGCTGCCCGACAGCTTCGTCGGCGAGGGCTCCGGCTACGAGCCGGTCGCCACGTCCAGCGGCAACGCGCTGGCGTTCGGGCGCGGTCGTCCGGGGTCCCCCGACGTGGTCCTCGTCGCCACCCGTCGCCCCGGCGAGCTGGACCGTCTCGGCGGCTGGGGCCGTCACACGGTCCACCTGCCCGACGGGGAGTGGACCGACGTGCTGACCGGGACGTCGTGGCCCGGCGGCGGGACGGCACTGGTGGACCTGCTCGCGGGGCTGCCCGTGGCGCTGCTGCGGCGCGCGTGACCCCTGTCACCACGCCCCGCGGGGGTTTCGCAGACCTCACGCCCCCGTGGCATGGTCGTGACCGATGAGTCATACCTTCGCCGTCTGGGCGCCCTCGGCCGGTGCCGTCGACCTCCTCCTGGTCCGCGACGCCTCCGGTCCCGACGACGGTCAGCGGGCTGCGCGGCCGATGAACCGGGCCGACGGCGGCTGGTGGCACCTGGCCGTCGGCGGCACCGGGCACGGCAGCGACTACCTGTTCTCCGTCGACGGCGCCGACCCGGTCCCCGACCCCCGCTCGGCCTGGCAGCCGTTCGGGGTGCACGGGCCGAGCCGGCTGTTCGACCCCTCGCTGCACGGCTGGGGTGACGACGGCTGGCGCGGCCGCGACGTGCGCGGTGCCCTTCACTACGAGCTGCACGTCGGCACCTTCACCCCCGAGGGAACTCTCGACGCCGCCGTCGGGCAGCTGGACCACCTGGCGCACCTGGGCGTCGAGGTGGTGGCCCTGATGCCGCTGGCCGCGTTCCCGGGCCGGTGGGGCTGGGGCTACGACGGGGTGCACCTGTTCGCGGTGCACGACCCCTACGGCGGCCCGGCGGCGCTGCAGCGCTTCGTCGACGCCTGCCACGCCCGGGGTCTCGCGGTGAGCCTGGACGTCGTCTACAACCACCTGGGCCCGGCCGGCAACTACACCTCGGTCTTCGGGCCCTACTTCACCGACGCGCACGAGACCCCCTGGGGCCAGGCCGTCAACCTGGACACCGACCACGCGGCCGAGGTCCGACGCTGGATCTGCGACAACGCGCTGCGCTGGTTCCGGGACTTCCACCTCGACGCGCTGCGCCTGGACGCCGTGCACGCGCTGGTCGACGACAGCCCGCGCCACATCCTGGCCCAGCTGGCCGACGAGACCGCGGCCCTGGCCGACGGCCTGCGCCGACCGCTGGCCCTGGTGGCGGAGTCCGACCTCAACGACGCGGCGATGGTCACCCCCACCGCCGACGGCGGTCTGGGGATGACCGCGCAGTGGGACGACGACGTCCACCACGCGCTGCACGCCCTCCTCACCGGCGAGCGGCAGGGCTACTACGCCGACTTCGGCAGCGCCGAGGTGCTGCGGACGGTGTGGCGCGAGGCCTTCTGGCACGCCGAGCGGCACTCCACGTTCCGGGGCGCGCCGTGGGGCCGACGGGTGCCCGAGGGAACGTCCGGGCACCGGTTCCTGGCCTTCGCGTCCAACCACGACCAGGTCGGCAACCGGGCCGTCGGGGACCGGCCGTCGGCGTCGCTGTCCGACGGCGAGGTCGCGGCGTCGCTGGCGCTCGTCCTCACCTCGCCGTTCACGCCCATGCTGTTCATGGGCGAGGAGTGGGGTGCGAGCACCCCGTTCCAGTTCTTCACCGACCACGGCGACCCCGACCTGGCGCGGTCGGTCAGCGAGGGCCGCCGCCGGGAGTTCGCGTCCCACGGCTGGGACGCCGACGAGGTGCCCGACCCGCAGGACCCCGCCACCCGCGCGGCCTCGGTCCTGCCCTGGGGCGAGGAGCAGCACGGCGCCCACGCCGGGTTGCTGGCCTGGACGCGCGACCTGGCGGCGCTGCGCCGCCGCGAGCCCGACCTGCGCGACGACGACCTGGCCTCGGTCGACGTCGAGACCGGCCCGCCGGACGAGGGCCGGGACGACGGCCGACCCGAGTGGCTGGTCGTGCACCGCGGCAGCTGGCGCGTCGTGGTGGCGCTGGCCACCGGCGAGTCCGTCGTGCCGCTGCACAGCGGCGGCCACGTCGAGCGCCACTGGGGCCCGGCTCGGGCCGACGGGCAGACCGTCGTCCTCGACGGCCCCGGCGTGGCCCTCGTCCGCCTGCACGCCTGACCGGCGCCACCCCTCAGGCGGCGCGGGGCTCCCGCGCCAGGGCCGTCAGGCGACTCAGCGCGCGCAGGTACTTCTTGCGGTACCCGCCGCGCAGCATCTCCTCGGTGAACAGCTCCGGCAGCGGCACGCCGGAGGCCACCAGCGGCAGACCACGGTCGTAGAGCCGGTCGGCCAGCACCACCAGCCGGAGCGCGACGTTCTGGTCCGGCAACGGCCGCACGTCCGCCCAGCCGACCTCGCCGACGCCGTCCAGCAAGGTGCCGTACCGGCTGGGGTGCACCGTGGCCAGGTGCTCGCACAGCGCGGTGAAGTCGTCCACCACGGCCCCGTCCCTGGTCGCCAGCGCGTCCAGGTCCTCTGTGGTCGCCGGTCGCGGGGCCTCGGGCGACCCCCGGTGCCGGTAGTCCTCCCCGTCGACCGTGACCACCTCGAACTGCCGTCCCAGCGCCTGGATCTCGCGCAGGAAGTCGTCCGCGGCGAACCGCCCCGTGCCCAGCGCGCCGGGCAGGGTGTTCGACGTCGCCGCCAACCGGGTCCCGGAGTCGGCCAGCTCGCGCAGCAGACGGGCCATGAGGACGGTGTCGCCCGGGTCGTCCAGCTCGAACTCGTCGATGCAGACCAGGTTGGCGCCCGCCAGCGCGTCCACCGCCCCCCGGAACCCGAGCGCCCCGGCCAGGTGCGTGTACTCCATGAACGTGCCGTAGTGCCGGCGCCCGGACGCCTCGTGCCAGGCCGCGGCCAGCAGGTGGGTCTTGCCGACGCCGAACCCGCCGTCCAGGTACACGCCCTGGGGGGCGGCCTCCGCCGGATCGCGCCGGCCGAGCAGCCGGGCCAGCCCGCCACCGCGCGAGCCGTCGCGACCGTCCGTCGAGGCGAAGCGCTGCAGCCGGTCGCGGGCCCGTGCCTGGGACGGCTGGGCGGGGTCGGGCAGGTAGGTCGAGAAGCGCGCGGCGCCGAACCGGGGCGGCGGGACGAGGTCGTCGATCAGCCGGGAGCGGTCGGCCGAGGGGTTGCGGTCCACCAGCCGTCGCACCCGTCCGTCCACGGGGCAGCAGGCTACGGCCCGGCCCACCGGGAATGCCCGACGGGGTCCGGTGTTGGCAGGATGGACACCGCCCCGCGGCCGGACGCCCCCGTCATCCCGTGGCCACGCACCCGACGAAGGAGACGCAGTGCCCATCGAGCACGACACCGCAGCCAGGCTCACCGCATACGCCCACCCCGACCGCCTCGTGACCACCGAGTGGCTCGCCGACCGGATCGGCACGCCCGGCCTGGTCGTGCTGGAGTCCAGCGAGGACGTCCTGCTCTACGAGACCGGGCACATCGCCGGCGCCGTCAAGATCGACTGGCACACCGAGCTCAACGACCCGGTGACGCGTGACTTCGTCGACGGGGCCGGGTTCGCCGAGCTGATGAAGGCCAAGGGCATCGGCCGCGACGACACCGTCGTCATCTACGGCGACAAGAACAACTGGTGGGCCGCCTACGCGCTCTGGGTGTTCTCGCTGTTCGGGCACTCCGACGTCCGCCTGCTCGACGGCGGGCGCACCAAGTGGGAGTCGGAGGGCCGCGAGTACACGACCGACAAGCCCGAGGTCCCCACCGTCGACTACCCGGTCGTCGAGCGCGACGACAGCACCCTGCGGGCGTTCATGCCCGACGTGGTCGAGCACATCGGCAAGCCCATGGTCGACGTCCGCTCGCCGGAGGAGTACACGGGCAAGCGGACCCACATGCCGGCCTACCCCGAGGAGGGGGCGCTGCGCGGCGGCCACATCCCCGGCGCGCAGTCCGTGCCGTGGGCCCGCGCGGTCGCCGACGACGGCGGCTTCAGGACCCGCGAGGAGCTCGAGGCGATCTACCAGGGCGAGAAGGGCCTCTCCCCCACCGACGACGTCGTGGCCTACTGCCGCATCGGCGAGCGCTCCAGCCACTCGTGGTTCGTGCTCACGCACCTGCTGGGCTTCGAGAAGGTCCGCAACTACGACGGCTCGTGGACCGAGTGGGGCAACGCCGTCCGGGTCCCGATCGTCAAGGGCGAGGAGCCGGGGACCGCGTGAGCGGGCTGCCCGGCCGCTTCGACGCGGTGGTGGAGGACTTCGAGTCGCTCGAGGAGCGGGAGCGGCTCGAGCTGCTCCTGGACTTCGCGAACGGCCTGCCGGACCTGCCGCCGCACCTGGCCGAGCACAAGGACCTGATGGAGGCCGTGCCGGAGTGCCAGTCCCCGGTGTACGTCCACGTCGAGGTCGAGGGGACGGGCCCGCAGGCGCCGGTCCGGGTGTTCCTCAGCGCACCGCGCGAGGCACCGACGACCCGGGGCTTCGCGGCCATCCTCGCCGAGGGGATGACCGGGCTGGACGCCGCGGGCGTGCTGAGCGTGCCGGACGACGTGCCGGACCGGCTGGGCCTGGACCGGGCCGTCAGCCTGCTCCGGCTGCGCGGCATGTCCGGGATGCTCGGCCGGATCCAGCGCCAGGTGCGCGAGAAGGCCGGGGTCTGACCTGGACGTCCTGCTCGGCCCGGGGGCCCACGACCCGGTGACGGCCGGCTCCTCCGACGTCGCGGCCATCGCCGCGGCCTACGAGTGGCCGGAGCCGTCGCCGGGTCGTGGCACCTGGGTGCGGGCCAACATGGTGGCCACCGTCGACGGGGCCACCGCGGGCGACGACGGCCGCTCCGGCACCGTGAGCAGCCCGGTGGACCGCGAGGTCTTCCGGGTGCTCCGCGGGCTGGCCGACGTCGTGCTGGTCGGGGCCGGGACCGCCCGCACCGAGGGCTACGGCCCTGCGAAGGTCAACCAGGACCTGCTCGCACGGCGACGCGAACGGGGTGCCGCCGATGCCGCCGTCGTCGTGCAGGTGACCCGGTCCGGACGGGTCGAGACCGGACGCGGCATGTTCGACCCGCCCCGTCCGGGCCTGGTCGTGCTGGCCGACGGCGACCCCGACGCGCTGACCCGGGCGCGTGAGGCCGCCGGCGCGGATCAGGTCCTGCTGGCCGGGCACGTCCGCTCCGGCGGCATGGACCTGGCCGACGCGCTCGAGCAGCTGGCCGCCCGGGGCCTGACCCGGGTGCTGTGCGAAGGGGGTCCGACGCTGCTCGGGGCGCTGGCGCAGGCGAACCTGCTCGACGAGCTGTGCCTGACCACCAGCCCCGCCGTGGTCGCCGGCGACGCCGCCCGGGCGGTCACCGGGGCCGCGGTCGACCCACGCGGCTACCGGCTGGCCGGTCTGCTGCACGAGGGCTCGACCCTCCTGGCGCGCTGGGTGCGGGACCGCTGACGCCCCGCACGCCCGCAGACACCCGACACCCGCAGCCGTCTGGCGGTCGTGGAGTGTGCACATCAGTTCTAGGTCGCTCGGTCGAGTCGAACAGCTGACCGAGTTCGGGGACCCTCGCTGCAGGCGGTCGGGCTGGGCGCCGGCACCGCCACTTCGTCAACAACTGTTGACGACCGGGCTACCGTCAGCATATGTTGACGCGGTGACGGAGAGCAGCGACCTGGTCGCCGGTGGCACCAGCCAGGACCCCGCGGTCGGCCTGCGGGCCGTGGCCGCGCTCCGCCGCCTGGTCGAGCGCCTGGAGGTCCTGCAGGTCGACAACGCCCGACGGCTCGGCTGGTCCTGGGCCGACGTCGCCGCCTCGCTCGGGGTCTCCAAGCAGGCGGTCCACCGCAAGCACGCCGGCCGTCGCGCCGACGGGACGGGGAGCAGCTGATGTGCGAACGGTTCACGGCGGCCGCGCGCGAGACGGTCGTGCAGGCCCAGGTCCGGGCGCGCGAGCTCGGCCACGGCAGCATCGGCCCGGAGCACCTGCTCCTGGGCGTGCTGGCGGACACGGCCGGCCCGGCCGCCCGGGCGCTGGCGGCCGAGGGTCTCGACGAGGCCACGGTGCACGAGCGCGTCGTCGCCCGCGACCGGGCCCGCGGGCAGGCCGCCCACGAGGCCGACGCCGAGGCCCTGCGCGCCATCGGCATCGACCTGGACGCCGTCCGCGACCAGGTGGAGACCACGTTCGGGCCGTCGGCCCTGCAGGAGGACTCCCCGCGCCGCGGCGGGCTGGTGCAGCGGCTCAAGGGGTCCCACCTGGCCTTCGAGCCCGCGGCCAAGCAGACCCTCGTGCTGGCGCTGCGCGAGGCGGTGGCCCTGCGCAGCGGTCGCGTCGGGACCGAGCACCTGCTGCTCGGGCTGCTGCGGCTGGAGGGTGGGCCCGTCGAGCCGTTGCTGGGTGACGGCGCCACCGCGCGGGTCCGCGGACGCGTCCTGGCTGCGCTCAGCCCGGTCACCTGAGCCGGGAGCGACGACGGCCTCAGCCGGCCGCGACGTCCCGGGTGGGCAGCGAGGCCCCCACGGTCGCCACCAGGTACTCCTGCACCACGCGCTCCCACCGGTCCGGGTCCACGTTCCACTCCTGGCAGTGCCGGGCCCCGCGGAACGCGACGTGGGTGACGAGGTCCGGGCGCGCCTGCGCCAGGGCGCGCGAGGGGCCCGACGGCACGAACTCGTCGTCGTCGGAGTGGATGACGAGCATCCGGTGACGCAGCTCGTTCGCCCGGGCCACCCAGTCGAAGCGGTCCAGCTCGACGGGTCCCTCGACCCCGAACAGCCGGTCGGCCTGCTTGCGGCCGAGCAGCTCCAGGCCCAGTCGGGCCATCCAGACAGGCACCCGGTTGACCTTGGCCTGGTGGTCGAGGACGTCGGCCCACGACACCACGGGGGCGTCCAGCACCACGGTGCTGACCACGTGCAGCAGCCGGGACCGGGACAGCAGCTGCAGGACGATGGCCCCGCCCATGGACCACCCGAACAGCACCACGTGGCTCGCCCCGCGGCGCAGCGCGAGGCGGATCGCGTGCTCGACGTCGGCCCACTCGGTGTCGCCCAGGTGGTAGCGCCCGCCGGGCAGCGCGGGCGCGTCGGCGTCGTTGCGGTAGCTGGGCACGACGGTGGGGATGCCCATCCGGTGCAGCACGGGCACCGCGCGAAGGCACTCCTCACGGGTGGCGCCCCGACCGTGGACCAGCACCGCCCAGGTGTCGCCGCCGGTGAACCCCTCGGCGGGCGGCACCACCCACGCGGGCAGCGGGCCCACCTCGCCGTCCAGGACGACGTCCTCGTGCTCGAGCCCGAGGGCCGTGGTCGGCGTGCCCGCGTAGTAGTACGGGTTCCAGCGCGCAGGTCCGACCTTCATGGGGCCGTCGACCTCGATCAGCTCACGGGTCACGGTCGGCCCGTCCGCGCGGATGACCTCGCCCAGCAGGGCGTGGCTGGAGCCGCCGGCCAGCCGCAGCCCGAAGCGGCCCCGGGCGACGGTCTCGTCGGTGGCCCGCACCGTGATGTTGCCCGGGCCGACGCTCAGCACCTCGGTGTCGTCCGGCTTGAGCCGCTCCGGGGTGAGGACCCGCCGGACGAAGTAGGCCGCCACGGCGCTCACCAGCGCCGAGAACAGCAGACCGGCGGCCAGGGCGGTGCCCCCGATGGCCAGGACCGCGGCCAGCGGGCGGGCGACGGCCGCGGGCTGGACGTCGGGGGTAGAGGGCTCGTGGTGGCGACGGCGGGGCACGGCCAGAGTCTGGCAGGACCGGGACCGCAGGGGTGCGGAACATCGCACGGACGGACCTCGTTGACCCGGGCAGGAGCGTCACCGGACCGGTGCGCGCCATGGAGAGGGGTCCACATGCTCGGTTTCTCGAAGTCGTCCGACCGCAACACCAGCAGCACCACCACCAGCACGGGCACCAGCAGCACGGGTGCCGCCGACACGCCGACCGGGGTCGACGCCCCCGCCGACGCCCCTCGCTACCCCAAGGCCCGGACCGACGCGGAGTGGCGGGAGAAGCTGTCGCCGCAGGAGTACCAGGTGCTGCGCCTGGCCGGCACCGAGCGCGCGTACACCGGCGAGTACACCGACACGAAGGACGTCGGCGTCTACTCCTGCCGCGCGTGCGGCACCGAGCTGTTCCGCAGCGAGCAGAAGTTCGAGAGCCACTGCGGCTGGCCGTCGTTCTACTCCGCCCTGGCCGGCGACGCCGTGGAGGAGATCACGGACACGTCCATGGGCATGTCCCGGACCGAGGTCCGGTGCGCGGCCTGCGGGTCCCACCTGGGTCACGTGTTCGCCGGCGAGGGCTACGACACCCCCACGGACCTGCGCTACTGCATCAACTCGATCAGCATGGACTTCCGCCCCGGCACCACGGGCTGAGCAGGGCGCACCAGCAGAGCAGGCTGGGCGCCGGCACCCACGGGCAGGTCCTACGATCCTGCCCGTGAGCCAGCCGGAGCCGCCCAGCGCCCGCACCGCGACCTGGGCCGACGTCGACGTCTTCGTCGCGTACGCCCTGATGCGGCTGCGCAGCGACGTCTTCGTCGTCGAGCAGGACTGCGTCTACCCCGACCTGGACGGGCGCGACACGGAGCCGGGGCACCAGCAACGCGGGGTGCCCGACCCCGACGACCCGACCCGCGTGCTCGCCTACCTGCGGGTACTCGTGGACGGGCCGCGACGCCGGATCGGGCGTGTCGTCACCGCCCCCGCCGCCCGTGGCCGAGGGCTGGCCGCGCGGCTGGTCTCCGACGTCGTCGTCGAGCTGGGGGGCTCGGGCGCGATCGTCCTGGACGCGCAGAGCCACCTGGCCCACTGGTACGCCCGGTTCGGGTTCGTGCGCGACGGCGAGGACTTCGTCGAGGACGGCATCCCCCACACCCCGATGGCCCGGCCGGCCGGCTGAGCCCTCAGGGCAGGGTCTGCACCAGCGCGTCGAGCGCCACCCGCGGGCCGGTGAAGAACGGCAGCTCCTCGCGGACGTGGCGACGGGCCTCGGTGTTCCGCAGGTCACGCATCAGGTCGACGATGCGGTGCAGCTCGTCGGCCTCGAACGCCAGCAGCCACTCGTAGTCGCCCAGCGCGAAGGCCGAGACGGTGTTGGCCCGGACGTCCGGGTAGGGCCGTGCGGCCTTGCCGTGGTCGACGAGCATGGTGCGGCGCTCGTCCTCCGGCAGCAGGTACCACTCGTAGCTGCGCACGAACGGGTAGACGCAGCAGTAGCCGCGCGGGTCCTCGCCGGCCATGAACGCCGGCACGTGCCCGCGGTTGAACTCCGCCGGCCGGTGCAGACCCATGACCGACCACACCGGGGACAGGTGCCGGCCCAGCTCGCTGCGGCGCAGCGCGTGGTATGCCGCCTGGACGGTCTCGACGTCGGGGGCGTGCCACCAGACCATCAGGTCGGCGTCCGCGCTCATCCCGCCCAGGTCGTACCAGCCGCGCACCTGCAGGTCCTTCTCGGCCTGCAGCGGCGCGAGCGCCTTCTCCACCTCGGCCACCAGAGCGGCCCGGTCGCCGTCGGGCAGGGCCTCCGTCGAGGCGAACACCGACCACGCCGTGTACCGGATGGTGGAGTTGATCGTGTCGGCGGCGGCCTGGGCCTCGGGGGTGTCGTGGTGGCTCATGCCCCCAGTATCCCGACCGGCTCCGCTCCCCCGCGCCGAGGGCCCTCAGCCCTGCAGCGACGCCGCGGCCGCGCGGCCGGACCCGATGCAGGCCGGCACCCCGACCCCGTCGAGCCAGGCGCCGGCCACCGCGAGCCCACCGACGCGTGACACCGCGTCGCGGACGACCGCCACCCGTTCGTGGTGGCCCACGGTCTGCTGCGGCAGCGCGCCGCCCCAGCGGACGACCTGGGCGCCGTCGACGTCCGGGGGGCCGTCGAGCCCGTCCACCGCGAGCAGCGTGCGCAGGTCCTCCCGCGCCAGGTCGACGAGGTCGGCGTCGGTGCGCTGCAGCACGTCCTGCTCACCTCGCCGGCCGTAGGAGACCCGGACGAGCTCCCGACCGTCGGCGGCGTCGGCGAGCCAGTCCCACTTGCGGGTGCTGAACGTCACCGCCTTGGCGCGCACCCCCGCCGCGGCGGCCTCGCGCGGCGGCACCAGCAGCCCCGAGCGCTCCGGCACCGGCGAGCGCAGCGCGAGCGCGACGACCGCCACCGAGACCACCGGGACCTGGGCCAGCACGTGCGCCGCGTCCGGCGCGACGTCGACCAGCAGCCGGTGCGCCGGGGTGGTGGGCAGGGCGAGGACCACGGCGTCGGCGGTCAGCTCGGTGACCTGCGCGGCGGCGGTGGCCGCAGGTGCGCCGGGGCCGGTCGACGGCTGCGCGGGCGAGGTGCGGACGACCCAGCCGCGGGCCTCGCGTCGCAGGTCGTGCACCAGCGTGCCGGTCAGCACCCGCGCCCCCCGGGCCCGGAGCTGCTCGACCGCGGTGTCCACCAGCAGGCTCATCCCGCCCCGCAGCCCCGTGAACACCGGCGCACCCGGCGTAGTCGCCGCCCCGGCCGCCGCGACGGCGTCCGCGAACGGCTCGCCCCGCGTCCAGGCCCGCCACAGGGCCGGGACGGTGGAGCGCAGGGACAGCTCGTCGGCCCGGCCGGCGTGGACCCCGCCGAGCAGGGGCTCCACCAGCAGGTCGAGCACAGGGCGCCCGGACTCCGCGAGCACGGCCTCGGCCACGCTGACGTCGGGGCCCCGGCCCTGCGCGGACACCTCCGGGCGGGGCCGGGCCACCGCCAGCGCGGCGCGGGTCTGCTCGACCTCGTCCGGGCGCAGCGCCACCGACAGGTCGGTCGCGTGGCCCGGCACGCCCATGACCGTGCCGGTCGGCAGCGACCGGGCGCCGTCGGTGCGCCAGACGGCGGGCCGGGCCGAGGACGGGCTCACCAGCCGGTCCGCCAGGCCCAGCCGCCCCACCAGCTCGACCCCCTCGGGCCGCCGCGCCAGCAGCGCCTCGACCCCGACGTCCAGCGGGAGGTCGTCCAGGTCCGCCCGGCGAACCAGCCCCCCGACCACCGGCCTGGCCTCGACCAGGGTCACCTCGGCGCCCGCGTCCAGCAGGTCCAGCGCCGCAGCGAGCCCGCTCACGCCGCCCCCGACGACGAGCACGTGCCGAGACGTCATGGCGTCATGGCGTCGGTACGGAGGCTTCGCGGCCGGCGTCCAGGGCCTCCAGCTCCGCCGCGCGGTCGAACCCGTGCACCAGGTCCACCAGCCGGGCCAGCTGGTCCGGGTCGGTGGGCGGCAGGACCCCGTGGCCCAGGTTGAAGATGTGCCCGGGGGCCCGCAGCCCTGCGCGCAGCACCTCGGTGGCACGCTCGGCCACCACGGGCCAGGGCGCCAGCAGCAGGGCCGGGTCGAGGTTGCCCTGGACCGGGCGGGGCGTGCCCGCCGCGGCGAGGCGCTCGACGGCCTCGTCCAGCGGCAGGTGGAAGTCGACGCCCACGACGTCGGCCCCGGCCCGCGCCATCGACGGCAGCAGGTCCTGGGTGCCGACGCCGAAGTGGATGCGCGGTACGTCGGTCACCGAGGCCAGCACACGGGCGGAGTGCGGCGCGACCAGGCGCTCGTAGTCCGGGCGCGACAGCGCCCCGGCCCAGGAGTCGAACAGCTGGACGGCGGCCGCCCCGTTGTCCACCTGCACCCGCAGGAACCGTGCGGTGATGTCGGCGACGACGTCGAGCAGGGCGTGGAACAGGCCCGGGTCCGCGTGCATCAGCGCCTTGGTCGCCGCGTGGTCCTTGCTGGGCCCGCCCTCCACCAGGTAGCTGGCCAGGGTGAACGGCGCACCGGCGAAGCCGAGCAGCGGCGTGGCGCCCAGCTCGGCCCGGGTCAGCCGGACGGCCTCGGCCAGGAAGCCCAGGTCCGCGGGCGGGAGCGCCGCCAGCGCGTCGACGTCGCCCGCCGTCCGCACGGGCGCCCCCATCACCGGACCCGTCCCCGGCACGATGTCGACGTCGACGCCGGCGGCGTGCAGCGGTACGACGATGTCGCTGTAGAGCACCGCGGCGTCGACGCCGTAGCGGCGCACCGGCTGCAGGGTGATCTCGGCGACCAGCTCCGGGGTGCGGCAGGCCTGCAGCATGGCCGTGGAGCCACGCGCCTGCTTGTACTCCGGCAACGAGCGGCCGGCCTGACGCATGAACCACACCGGGGTGCGGTCGACGGGCTCGCCTCGGGCGGCGCGGACCAGGTCGGGGGTGCTCACCCGCCGATGGTGTCATCCGCACCGACCTCATCCGCACCGACCGGCGCCGGACACGCCCGGGCCGTAGCGCACCACCGTCGTGGTCGCGACCTACCCTCGGCTGGTGACCACCATCCGGTCCTCGGCGCCGTCGTCCGCCGTCTTCGACGAGGCCGTGGCCGTGCTGCGCTCCGTGCAGGTCCGCCCCGAGGTCCGCCTGGGCGAGATCCCGCCGCCGCGCCGGGTGGCCCCCTACGCGCACGCGGTGGAGGGTCACGTCGACCTGTCCGCCATGCCGCCCACGGCGGGCCTGGAGGACGACGTCGAGGAGGCGGGCGGCCGCTTCGTCCTGCTCCACGACCCCGACCGCCCCGACGCCTGGGACAGCGACCTCCGGGTGATCGCGCTGGTCAAGGCCGTGGTGGAGCCCGAGCTCGCCGCGGACCCGATGCTGGCCGACGTGGTGTGGGCCTGGTTGGGCGAGGCCCTCGTGGCCCCGGACGTCCCCGCGCACCGCCTCGGCGGGACCGTGACCCGGGTGGTGTCGGAGAGCTTCGGGTCGCTGGCCGACCGGCCGGCCGCGATCCAGGTCGAGCTGCGCGCGTCCTGGACGCCGCTCGGCCCGCTCGACGCCCAGCTCGGCGCCTGGGCGGACGTGCTGTGCCGGCTGGCCGGGCTGCCGCCGCTGCCGGCCGGGGTCAGCGCCCTGCCGCGTCGCCGCTGAGCCCTGCACCGCCGCACGGCTCAAGGTCCGAGGTGCCCCGGCCGATGAGCAGTCAGGTGAGGAGACGTCTCCCCACCTGAGGAGGAGGCACCCATGTCCACCCTGGTCCACGAGCGGGCTCGGATCCCCCTGAGCCGTGGTCGGTTCCACGCGGCCGTCGTCGCCGGCTCACCCGGCCTGCGCGACTCGCTGGTGCGTGTCCTGACCTCCCTCGGTGCGGCCGACGTCGCCACGGCGGGTCTTCTCGAGGAGGCCAGGCTGCTCGGCCGCGGCACCCCGACCTCGCTGGCCGTCGTCGAGTGCCAGCTGCCCGACGGCTCCGGCATCACCGCCGTGGAGACGCTGCGATCGATGGGCTGGACCCGCACCGTGCTGCTGTCGCAGTCCACGGACCCCTTCACCGTGCGTGGCGCGCTGATGGCCGGCGCCCGCTGCTTCCTGGTCACCAACCGCCCCAGCAACCACCCCGGCCCCACCGGTGCGTCGGACCCCGGCGTCGACCAGCTGTCGGCGCGCGAGGTCGAGGTCCTGGCCCTGGTCGCCGACGGCCGCTCCAACAAGGAGGTCGGGGAGTCGCTGGGCCTGTCCGCCCTGACCGTCAAGAGCCACCTGGCGCGGATCGCCCGCAAGCTGGGCACCGGTGACCGGGCCGAGATGGTGGCCATGGCGATGCGCGCGGGCGCCGTCGCCTGAGCGACGACCCCGTCGCCGCAGCGACGACCCCGTCGCCGGGGTTGTCAGCGGGGTTACAGTCCACTCGTGCCGCAGGACCCGTTCTCGGGGCTCGCCGACGACGAGCGCACGTCCGTGCTGGCGCGGATGCAACCACGCAGCTACCCCGCCGGGTCCACGATCTTCCGCGAGGGCGACCGCGGTGACGGTCTGCACGTGCTCGCGCGCGGCCACGTCGTGGTGCGCCGGACCACGCGCGACGGTGACCTGGTCACGCTGGCGGTGCTCGGGCGGGGGGACTCCTTCGGCGAGCTGAGCCTGCTCGTGCCCGACGCCACCCGGACCGCCGACGTCGTCGCGCTGGACGACGTGCGCACGCAGGTGCTGCACCGCAAGGACCTGGAGCTGGTGCGGACGCAGCACCCCAGGGTCGACCGCGGTCTGCTGCTGGTGCTCGCCGCGCAGGTCCAGCGGCTCAGCGAGCAGGTCCTCGAGGCGCTCCACCTGCCGGTCGACGAGCGCATCGTGGCCACGCTGGTGCGCCTGGCCGACCTGTACGCCGAGGGCGACGGCCCCGTCGTCATCCCGATCCGCCAGGAGGACGTCGCCGCCATGGCGGGGACCAGCCGACCCACCGTCAACCGGTTGGCGCGCCGGCTGGAGGTCGACGGGATCCTGCGGCTGGGCCGCGGCCGCACGGTGGTCCTGGACCGCGACCGGCTCGCGAACGCCTGACGCGCGAGACCGACGTGCCGCTCGACCGCAGCAGGGCGCCGGCCGGCCCGTCGTGCCGCGGCTGCGCCGCGGCGCTGCCGAACGCAGCCCGGTACTGCAGCCGCTGCGGCCGGCCCGTCGAGGACGACCCGGTCCCCGAGCGGCGCCGGGTCACCGTCGTGTTCGCCGACCTGTCCGGCTTCACCGGGCTGACCGAGACCCACGACCCCGAGGACGTGCGGGCCGCCGTCGAGCAGTTCTTCGCCCGGGCCGGGGCCGTCGTGCGGGAATGGGGCGGCCGGGTCGACCAGTTCGCCGGGGACGCCGTCATGGCGGTCTTCGGCGACCGGGACGTCCACGAGGACGACGCCGAACGGGCCGTCCAGGCCGCGCTGGGGGTCAGGGACGCGGCCGCGACGGTGGACCTGGTGACCGACGACGGCGCCGTGACCACGCTGTCGGCGCACGTCGGGGTCGCGACCGGGATGACGGTGACGGCCAGCCAGGCCTGGCCCAGCGGCGTCACCTCGCCCCTGGGGGACGCCGTCAACGTGGCCGCACGGCTGCAGACGCTCGCCCGGGACGGCCAGGTGCTGCTGTGCGGCACCACCCGCGCGCTGCTGGGCGGCAGGGTCGGCGCGGCGCCGATCGGCCCGCACCGGCTGCGCGGACGGGACCGGCCCGTCGAGGTGTTCGTGGCCGAGACGGTCTCGGCCACGCCCGGCACCCTGCTCCCGGGCTCCGGGCCCAGGCGCAGCCGCTTCGTCGGCCGGGACGCCGACCTGGCCGTGCTCGTGACCGCCTGGCGGAGGCTGCTGGTCGAGGGGCGGGGTGACGCGGTCGAGGTGGTCGGCGAGGCGGGCGTCGGCAAGTCCCGGATCCTGGACGAGCTGCGGACCCTCGCCGGCGCCGACGCGTCCCGGCTGCGCTGGTGGGAGGGCGCCGCCAGGGCCACGGGCGTGCCCAGCGCCCACGACCCGGTGCGGCAGGTGGTTGCGGCCGCGGCGGGCATCGGCGCCGGCGACGACGAGCCCGCCGTACGGCAGCGTCTGGGCGACCTCGTCACCGACCTGGGGCTCGCGGGCGAGGACGTCCTGGGGCCGCTGCAACGGCTGTTCGCGGCGCAGGACGACGACGAGGCCGAGCAGGACCGGGAGGGGTTCCGGGTCCGGCTCGGCCCGGCCGTGGGGTCGCTGCTGCTCGCGGCAGCCGCGAGGGGGCCGGTCGTGGTCTGCCTGCAGGACCTGCACTGGGCGGACCCGTCCACGACCGCCGTGCTCGCGCCCCTGGTGGACCGGGTCCGGCGCCACGTCCTGGTCCTGGCCAGCCGCCGGCCCGGCGCACCCGAGGTCGGTGCCGCACCGACCGATCCCCTCTGGGCGCGGACGCTCCGGCTCGGCGACCTGACGACGACCGACGTCGGCGAGCTGCTGCGCTCACGTCTGGGCTCCGTCGTCCGCCCGGACCTCGTCGAGCTCGTCGGCGAGCGCAGCGGCGGCAACCCGTTCTTCGCCGAGGAGCTGCTCAACGGGCTGCTCGACGCCGACGTGGTGGCCGACTCCCCCGCCGGCTGGCACCTGCTGGACGCCGCGGCCGCCGGCCAGGTGCCGGCCACGGTGCACGGCGTGGTCGCCGCTCGCCTGGACCTGCTGCCGCCCGCGGTGCGGGCGTGCGCGAGACGCGCGTCGGTGTACGGCCGTGACCTCACCGTGGAGGACGTCGAGGGGCTCGGGCCCGGTGACCCCCGCCCGGCCCTGGCGGCGCTGGTCGAGGCCGACCTGCTGCAGCGTGTGGACGAGCACCGCTACCGGTACAAGCACAGCCTCATCCTCGACGTGGCCGGCTCGGGCCTGACCAAGCAGGAGCGTCGTGACCTGCACCTGGCCGCCGCCCGCTCCCTGGAGTCCCGGGCCGGGCACCGCCGCACCGAGCTGGCCGAACGGCTGGGCGCGCACTACCGCGAGGCGGGCGCGGTCGCCCCGGCCGTGCACCACCTGTCGGTGGCGGCCGACGCCGCCCTGGACACCTACGCCGTGGCCGAGGCGGACGCACTGTACGGCGACGCCTACCGCCTGCTCGTCCGCCGGGGCGACGCGGCGCAGCGGGTCGGGCTGCTGGGCCCGCTGCTGGTGCGGTGGGCCCTCGTGCACTACTACCGCGGCTCGTGGCGGGTGGCCACGGACCTGCTCGAGCGGCACGACGCGGAGATCCGGGCCTGCCCCGACCGGGCGGTCGCCGGCCTCTCGCTGGCCTGGCGCGGGTTCTCCGCCGCGATCGCCCGGTCCGCCGTCACCGAGGCGCTCGAGCTGCTCGACGAGGCGGTCGCCGTGGGCCACGACCTGGACCACGCGGAGCTGCTGGCGCACGCCTGCACCTGGCGCGCCTGGGCCCTGTTCCTGGCGGGTCGGCACGCCGACGCGATCGCGGACGCCCGCACGGTGGACGCGGTCAGCGGCCGGCTGGTCGACGCCCGCTTCCCCCGGACCAAGTCCGCCGGTGCCCTCGGCCTGGCCCACATCGGGCTGGGTGAGCTGACCGAGGCCCGCCGTGTGGCCGGCTGGCTGGTCGACACCGGCGCCCGCACCGGCAGCAGCCGGGCGACGTCGATGGGGCTGTCGGTGCTGAGCCTGGCCGCGACCGTCGGCGGCGACCCGGAGGAAGGGGCCCGCACCGGGGCGCGGGCCGTCGCGGCGGCGAGCGACCCCATCTACACCGACATGGCCCGGCTGATGGCGGTGCACGGGATGGTGGCGGCCGGTCACCTCGACGCCGCGCGGGCCGTGCTGGCCGACATGGTCGCCTCCTGCACCGAGCTGCGCCTGGACGGGCTGCTGCTGGCGGTGGCGTCGGCGCACGGCGTCCTGCAGGTGATGGAGGGCGACCTGGACGCGGGGATGCGCCGCCTGGAGGCGTCGGTGGTCCGCGCCGACCGCGACGGCAGCCGGTTCCTGGCCTGCCTGGCGCGGGTCTACCGGGCCGGGGTGCGGGCGCGGTCGGTCACCGGCGCCACGGCCGTGCCGGTCGCCGCGCTGCTGCGGCACCCGGGCTTCGTCGTCCGGCACGCCCTGCCGGCCCGCCGACGAGCGGCGGGAGAGCTGGAGGACCTCCTGCTCACGCTGCCCGAGCGCGGCGCAGCGGGCCTGCGACTCCTGGTCGCCGACGAGCTGGGCGCGCTGCTGCGCCACCAGGGCCGCTCGGCGCGGGCGACCGAGGTGGCGCAGCAGCACAGGTCCCCCGACGGCGGCTGAGCCCCGTCCGGACCGGGAGCCACAGGGGTCTCGCGACGGTGGTCCGGGCTGCGCCCGGGCCGTCCTGGGCGCCGTGAGTGGCGCGTCGTGTCCGAATCGTCCGCATCCCAGCCTCCTGCGCACCAGCCCCTGCGGTGCTCCTGGCACCGATCCTGCGCGACGCCGACCGTCGCGTCTGTCGCGCCGGCGACACAGGACCGGTCCCGGTCGTCACGCGACCGTGCCCCCGTGCCCCGGGTGTGCCGTGTCCCCTCGTCCCCGTGCTCCTGGGGCTGCTGCGCCCGGACCCCGGCTGGACCGGCTCCCCTACTGTGGCCAGGTGCCCGATCCTCTCGCCGACCCGTTCCGCGTGCCCGACGCCTTCGTGACCCCCGCGCCGGCCGACCGACCTGCCGCCCCGACGGCCGGGTCGCCGACGCCGGACGGCGAGGCCGCGGCCCCGGGCGGCGAGGCCGAGGCCCCGGGCAGCGGGGCCGACCCCGACCAGGTCACCCCCGACCCGCCCGCCGTGCCCGTGCTCAGCGCCCCCCGTGACGGCACCCCGGACGTCATCACCACCCAGGCCGCCCTCGACGCCGCCGTCGGGCACCTCTCGGCGACCGACGGACCTGTCGCGGTCGACGCCGAGCGGGCCTCCGGCTACCGCTACGGCCAGGCGGCCTACCTCGTGCAGCTGCGTCGTGCAGACGGCCCCATCGTCCTGCTGGACCCGGTGGCCAAGCTGGACCTGACCGGCCTGGCCGCCGTCCTGGACGGACCCGAGTGGGTGCTCCACGCGGCCTCGCAGGACCTGCCGTGCCTGGCCGAGCTGGGCCTGCGCCCCCGGACCGTCTTCGACACCGAGCTGGGCGCCCGGGTCGCGGGTCTGCCCAAGGTCGGGCTGGCCGCCGTCACCGAGCACTACCTGGGCATCGGCCTGGCCAAGGAGCACTCGGCCGTCGACTGGTCCACCCGCCCCATGCCCGCGTCGTGGCTGACCTACGCCGCGCTGGACGTCGAGCTCCTGCTCGACGTGCGCGACGCCCTGGCCGCCGACCTGGAGCAGCAGGGCAAGCTCGGCTGGGCGCGCGAGGAGTTCGCAGCCGTGGCCGCGGCCGGCCCGCCCGCCCCCAAGGTCGACCCGTGGCGCAAGACCTCCGGGGTCCACAAGCTCCGCTCCCGCCGAGCGCAGGCCGTCGTCCGCTCCCTCTGGTACGCCCGGGAGGAGCAGGCCCGCCGCCGCGACGTGTCCCCCGGACGGGTGCTGCCGGACGCCGCCATCATCAACGCCGCCACGTCGCAACCCCGCACGCTGGAGGCGCTGGCGGGCCTGCCCGTGTTCTCCGGCCCCGCCAACCGCAGGATGGGCCGCTACTGGCTCGACGCGATCGACGAGGCCGTGGCGCTGCCCGAGCAGGAGCTGCCCGGCCCGCCGCCCCGCAGCGACGGCCCCCCGCCGATCCGCGCCTGGGCCGACCGTGACCCGGCCGCCGCCGCCCGGCTGGTCGCAGTCCGTGCCGCGCTGGCCGACCTGGCCACCGAGCACGACGTCCCGCTGGAGAACCTGCTGACGCCGGACACCGCGCGGCGGCTGGCGTGGGACCCGCCCGGCACCGGGCCCGAGGACGTCGCCGCGTTCCTGCGCGGCCGGGGAGCCCGCGAGTGGCAGGTGACGCTGACGGCCCCCGTGCTGGCAGCGGCCCTGGTGGCCGGCACGCCCGCGACCCCGCAGCAGGCCGCGTCCCCGACCGGCACGTCGGGGTCCGAGCCGGCTCCGCCCGCGTAGTTGCCCTCTAGTTACCAGCGAGTAACATAGGTCGGCAGGCCCGTGAGGACGCGGGCACCCAGACCGACCCGGGAGGCCCCGTGCCCACCACCGTCAGAGATGTCGTCTTCGTGGACGGCGTCCGCACCCCCTTCGGCAAGGCCGGTGACAAGGGGATGTACGCCCAGACCCGCGCCGACGACATGGTCGTGCGCTGCATCCGCGGCCTGCTCGAGCGCAACCCGTCGCTGCCGCCGGAGCGGATCGACGAGGTGGCGGTCGCCGCCACCACGCAGACCGGTGACCAGGGCCTGACGATCGGCCGCACGGCGGCCCTGCTGGCCGGCCTGCCGAAGTCGGTGCCCGGTTTCGCCATCGACCGGATGTGTGCCGGGGCCATGACGGCGGTCACCACGACGGCCTCCGGGATCGGGTTCGGCGCCTACGACGTGGCCGTGGCCGGCGGGGTCGAGCACATGGGCCACCACCCCATGGGCTCCGGCGTCGACCCCAACCCCCGCTTCGTCGCCGAGCAGATCGTCGACCCGTCCGCCCTGGTCATGGGCGCGACCGCCGAGAACCTGCACGACCGGTTCCCGCACATCACCAAGGAGCGCGCCGACGCCTACGCCGTCGCCAGCCAGACCAAGCTGGCCGCGGCCTACCAGGCCGGCAAGGTGCAGCACGGCCTGGTCACCATGGCCACCCGGCACGCCGAGCGCGGCTGGGGCCTGGCCACGGCCGACGAGCCGCCGCGGCCCGGCACCACGGTCGAGGACCTCGCCGCCCTCAAGACCCCGTTCCGCCCGCACGGGCGCGTCACAGCCGGCAACGCCGCCGGTCTCAACGACGGCGCCACCGCCTGCCTGATGGCCGACGCCGACACCGCCCGCGAGCTGGGCCTGACCGCCCGGATGCGCCTGGTCGGCTACGCGTTCGCCGGGGTCGACCCGTCCGTCATGGGCGTCGGTCCGGTCCCCGCGACCGAGAAGGCGCTGAAGCGCGCCGACCTGACCATCGACGACATCGGGCTGTTCGAGATCAACGAGGCCTTCGCGGTGCAGGTGCTGGCGTTCCTGGACCACTTCGGCATCGCGGACGACGACGAGCGCGTCAACCCCTGGGGCGGCGCCATCGCCGTCGGGCACCCGCTCGCGTCCTCCGGGGTGCGGCTGATGAGCCAGCTGGCCGACCACTGCGAGGCCCACCCCGAGGTCCGCTACGGCCTGACCACGATGTGCATCGGCATCGGCATGGGCGGCACCGTCATCTGGGAGAACCCCCACCACGCCGACGCCGGCGACTGGGCCCGCCCGACCGGCCAGCAGAAGCAGGAGGACGCCGCGTGAGCACCACGACCGAGAGCACCACCCGCTACGACCGTGACGAGATGACCACGCTGTTCGCCGACGAGGTCGTCACCAGCAGCCACGTCCAGCTCGTCCCGCTGGCCGACGGTGGCCACCTGGCGCTGCTGACCCTCGACAACGGCCACGACCACACCAAGCCGACGACGTTCGGCCCGGCCGGGCTGTTCGGGATCGGCGACGCGCTCGACGGCCTGGCCGCCGGCATCGCTTCCGGTGACGTCCGTGGCGTCGCGATCACGGGCAAGCCGTTCATCTTCGCCGTCGGGGCCGACCTCAAGGGCACCGGGCAGGTCGTCACCCGCGAGCAGGCCCTGGCCGTCGCGCGGCTGGGCCACGACGTGTTCCGCCGCCTCGGCGAGCTCGGGGTGCCCACCTTCGCCTTCGTCAACGGCGCGGTCATGGGCGGCGGGCTCGAGATCGCCCTGCACTGCACCCACCGCACCATCTCCTCCGGCGTGCCCGCGGTGGCGCTGCCCGAGTGCTTCCTGGGCCTGGTCCCCGGCTGGGGCGGCACGTACCTGCTGCCGCGCCTGATCGGCGTGCCGGGCGCGCTGAGCGTCATGGTCGACAACGCGCTCAACCAGAACCGGATGCTCAGCGGGCCCAAGGCGTTCGGCCTCGGGATCGCCGACGTCATGCTCGAGCCGGCCGACTTCCTGGAGCGGTCGATCGCCTGGGCCGCCGACGTCATCGCCGGCCGCACCCAGGTCGAGCGCACGGACCACACGGCCGACGCCGCCACCTGGGACGGCGCCGTGGCCGCGGCCCGGGCGGGCGTCAAGGCCCGCCTCGGGGGTGCCGCCCCGGCCGCGCCGCGGGCCCTCGACCTGGTCGAGGCCGCCCGCACCAACGGCCGCGACGCCGGGTTCGCCGCCGAGGACGAGGCGCTGGCCGACCTCATCGTGTCCCCGCAGTTCCGGGCCGGGATGTACGCCTTCGACCTGGTCCAGCGCCGGGCCAAGCGTCCCGTCGGGGTGCCCGACAAGGCCCTGGCGCGTCCGGTCGGCTCGGTCGGCGTCGTCGGCGCGGGCCTGATGGCGTCGCAGCTCGCGCTGCTCTTCGTCCGTCGCCTCAAGGTGCCCGTCGTCATGACGGACCTCGACCAGTCGCGTGCCGACGCCGGCGTGGCCCGGGTCCACGGCGAGCTCGACACCCTGGCCGGCAAGGGCCGGATCAGCCCCGACGAGGTCAACCGGCTCAAGGCGCTGGTCACCGCCGGCACCGACCACGCGGTCTTCGCCGGCTGCGACCTGGTCGTCGAGGCCGTCTTCGAAGAGATGAGCGTCAAGAAGCAGGTCCTGGCCAGCCTCGAGCGGGTCGTACGCCCGGACTGCGTGCTGGCCACCAACACCTCGAGCCTGTCCGTGGCCGAGATGGCCGCCGACCTGCAGCACCCCGAGCGGATGGTGGGGTTCCACTTCTTCAACCCGGTGGCGATCATGCCGCTGGTGGAGATCGCCCGGGCCCCCCGCACCGACGACGCCACGGTGGCGACGGCCTTCGCGGTCGGCAAGCAGCTCAAGAAGTCGTGCGTGCCGGTGCAGGACGCGCCGGCGTTCGTCGTCAACCGGCTGCTGATCCGGATGCTGTCCGAGGCGTTCGCCGCCGTCGACGAGGGCACCCCGCCCGATGTCGTCGACACCGCGTTCCGTCCGCTCGGCCTGCCCATGTCGCCGTTGGTGCTGCTGCAGCTGGTCGGCCCGGCCGTCGCGCTGCACGTGCTGGAGAGCCTGCACCAGGCCTTCCCCGACCGGTTCACCGTGTCCAGCACGCTGCAGAAGGTCGTCGAGGCCAAGCAGCCGGGCATCTGGTCGTGGGACGAGCGCGGTAAGCCGTTCCTGGCCGAGGAGACGCTGGCCCTGCTGCCGGCCGGCGGCACGGCCGGCACCCCCGAGCAGGTCCGCGACCGGGCCCTGTCGGCCCTCGCGGAGGAGGCCGGGCTGCTGCTGGCCGACGGCGTCGTCGCCGACCCCCGCGACATCGACCTGTGCATGATCACCGGTGCGGGCTGGCCGTTCCACCTGGGTGGGCTCACGCCGCTGCTGGACCGCGACGGGTACAGCGAGCGGGTCAACGGCCGTCGGTTCCTCCCGGCGGGGGCGGCCAGCCTGCCGGACTGATCCCCGGACCGTCCTGGCGCCCCCGGGCTCCGCCGGCCGAGCCGGTCACCGCTGGTCTCCCCGTCACCGCGGGGACACCGACGGTGACCGGCTCCCCTGCATCCGGGTGACGTCTGCCGCGCCCCGCCCCGGCGGGTTCGTGTGCGGGCACCCACCGGGGACGCTGAGGCCGTGCCCGAACCCGGTTCGTCTCCCGCCTCCCGGGCCGAGCTCCGCCGCGCCGTGCTCGCCCGGGCGGTGCTGGACGAGGTCGACCTCGACCCGCGCGACGACGGGGTCGACCTGGCCGCCGGCGGGTCCCTGACGTGGGAGGACGTGGCCTGCGCCCTCGGCCCGTGGG